>CALVLD010000044.1 GCA_944336475.1 uncultured Clostridia bacterium | reverse complement strand
CACGGCATGATTGGTTTTCTCCGCAAGTGCGGATATACCGTCATCAACTTGGTGGAAATCCGCAAGCCATATAAAGACGAACAGCTTTCGCAGACCATTCAAGTCGGTGAGCATGAGTTTGATTATTGAGCGGCGAATACATCGGTTGCAACTAACATTCATATAAGGGGAACAAAGACATGGCGGAAAAATGAAAGCGAAAACCACCAATCCGTCAACGCCCCATACAAATCAAATTCTTTGTAGACGAAAAAGAGCTTGACCTCATCAAAAAGAAAATGGTTCTGCTCGGCACAGAGAACATGAGCGCTTATCTTCGCAAAATGGCAATCGACGGATACGCTGTGAAATTGGATTTGCCCGAACTGCGCAAGCTGACTTCCAAAATGAAACGGATCTCCGCCAGCGAAAATCAAATTGCCAAACGGGTCAACGCAAGCGGCAATCTCTACAAAGCCGACATCGAGGAAATTTAAAAGAACCGGGAAGAAATCTACGAGGGCATCCGAAAAATCCTGTTCGCTCTTTCCAAGATTGAGTGATATTCAGCTCCGCAGGAGTATGATAGAAATTATGCAACCTATGGTGCTTTTCGTACTATCTCTACATAAAAGCAAGATTCGCCCAGAGTATCTCTAAATGAAAAACTCACCGTTTTTCAATTTATGGCAACAGGCATCTTGACGGGGATTACGCTCCCCATACCCTCGTGATTGACACATAAGCGTCCGGCTCCCATTTTCAAAAAATGGTCACACCGCATAAATGTTTATAAGAGGAATTTTGTTTTTCAGCTCCGCAGGAGTGCAGCCGATTTTGAAAAAATCGTTCAGGGGTTTGGGGTGTTCCCCAACAAGTTTTTGCAAAAGGCAGCGCCGCTGAATTTGCAAAAAGCACGATGTGTGTCCACACGTCCGCTGCTTGCCGGGTATTTTTTGAACATGGCAGGCAAATCTGAGATTTCAGTTGTTTCAAAAGTCGGCAAGGCTGCTTTTGCGAAAAAATTGTTGAGGGTTGTTACGCCTGCTGCGCTTGCTGTTAACCATTATCCACAGTAGCAGGCGTCATTTCCGGGAATGGAAACCGGCGGCGGCCGCCTTATCTGCTCAAAAGTGAAGCAGACGGACGCTGTCAATAGCGGCGTAGTGAACCGCCCCCCTTTCGTTGGCTCTCTTGTCCAACCCTTTGGGGGCGCTTCAATTCGTCTTTACCATTGACGACGTTCGGCTGTTTTGCTATCTGCAAAAATTGCATTTTACTGTTTTACGACCGCCGAGCATTGAAGGCTGTCTTTTTGCAGCACAGCCGAAGGAACGCTTTGCGGTTCCTCCGGCTGTGTCGCCGTGTGGGCGCCCTGCTTCCCCGGCTTACACGGCGCTTCGTCCGTTTTCGTCATCGATTATTATGAATATCTGCTCCTCGTCGCCGTTTACGGCGTTTATGTATACCACATATGTGGTATCGTCGTATGTGGCTGTGAACTCGTAGCAGAGCACCTCGGTCTGCGGCGTGAGGGGTATCATCGCAAGCCTTCGTGTTTCAATGGTCAGCAGCTCGGAAACGAGCGCCTCTGCCTCCTCTTCGGTAAGAAGCGGCTCGGGTATCCATCGCTCCGTGTGAGAAAATATATAATTTCTGGCGTCCGCCCCTATCACATTGAGCGTTGTTCTGTCCACCCAGACCTTTACGAGATCGTTATAGACCGTCACCCCGTCGGCATCGTAGGCAAAGGATATCAGCAGCGCCCCGTCATAGTACTGCTCGTATGTGGGGGTCATGCTCTCAAAGCTCTGTTCTGCAAGCCATTTTTCTCCAGCCTCCAGGCATTTTTCATACTCCTCTGCAGAGGGCTTTTCCTGTATTGACTCCACTGCGCTGCACATATACCATAGCAGCATGCCTCCCTGTCTGGTTATGGAGATGTCCACCTCTCTGCCATCCTCTGTTGCTCCGCCAAAGTCATAGCAGGGAATCTTACCCTCTGTCAGCCCATATGAGGTAAGCTCGACCCCGGTTATCCTCCCTGCAATCTCCAAAGCCTCCTGCTCGGATATGTCCTCGCCTGTCAAGCCCTGAGGCTCCGCCTTTTCGGTGCTGTCGGAGAAGGGGCCGTCATATATCAGAGTCGGGTAATCCGGAAGCTCCTCGTCGGTCTGCACGTCTTCGCTGTAAAAGCCGTCAAAATCGAGCGATTCCGTGGGTATATCCCCCGATTCTGCGCTTGCTTTGAGCCTTTCTGCAAGCTCCACGCAGGCTTCGTGCAGGCTCTTTAGCTGCTCTACATCCTCTTGGGATATTTCTTTGCCCTTCAGCAGTGATTGTGTGAGCATATGCGCAAAGTCGCCGGTCTGCACCAGGAAGCGGTTGAGCGAATGCGCCTCGCCATACGATGTGGGAAGCTGCGCGAGAATGCCTGCCGCAGAGCCCGCAAAATCGGAAATTTCTTGCAGCGCAAGTATTTTTCTTGACTGTGAGCCGGACACTATGAGCTTTGCAAGGGATATTTCCATGTCATAAACCATGTCTGCAAGCTCGCCTGCGCCCTTGGCGTACATGGTCTGTGCGGAGCTGCGAAGCCTCTCCACAGCCGCACGGTACCCCTCTGAGCTGCTCATGTACCCCTCGACGTCGGCTCTTAGCACCTCTGCCTCGGCGGTGAGTCTTTCGGTTTCGCTGCGGTATTCTTTTGCCTTAACGGTGGCGGCAATACCCCAGATGAGCAACCCTGCGCACAGTGCGCCGAGCAGCCAGGGGAGCCACGACCTCTTTCTTCTTCTTTTAACGGGGCTGCCGCCCTGAATAACTTCCAATTTCATCATATCAGCAGAAGGCATGGTTGCCGATTCTCAAAAGAACCGGACGAGACAGCATCCAGCGGCTTGTAGCCGTCGCCGGGTTGTAGTAGAAAAGGCATCCGTTTGTGGGATCCCAGCCGTTCATGGCGTCTCTTGCGGCGCGCAGCGCTGTGGCGTCGGGCGAGAGGTTTATCTGGCCGTCGCTCACCGCATCGAATGCGCCGCTCTGATATATTACGCCTGCAATGGTGTTGGGGAACGACGAACTGCGCACCCTATTGAGCACGACGGCGCCCACAGCTACCTGTCCCTTGTAGGGCTCGCCTCTTGCCTCACCGTAGATTATGCGTGCAAGCAGGTATACATCGCCCGATGTTGTGCCGCCGGACGAGCTTGAAAGCTGAATGCCAAGCGCCGCAGCGGTCTTGGAACCAACTATGCCATCGACCTGCAGCCCATTACGTCGCTGGAACTTTTTGACCGCCGCAAGCGTCTGCGAGCCGAATATGCCATCGACCGAGCCTTCATAATATCCCCATTGTTTGAGCTTTTTTTGTATCTGTATGACCTGGTTGCCCCTGTCGCCGTAGCTTATTGCGGCAAGTGCGACGGGAGCGATGCTCATAACTATGAGCGTGAGCGCAAGAAGCAGCGCCGTTTTTTTCATAAAAACACCTCCCACGATATTTGTTGAAAGTGTTTCCTTTTTCGGCATTACATATTCATAAGCAGCGCTATTTCCTGCGGAAGCGGCGAGTCAATATCTATCCGCTCCCCCGTTAAGGGGTGCTTTATCTGCAAATGCGACGAATGAAGGGCGGCGTGGTCGATGTTGTGGGAGGCTTTGCCATAGAGCCTGTCGCCTAACAGAGGGTGCTCTATTGCGCTCATGTGAACCCGTATCTGGTGCATTCTGCCAGTGACGGGCAATAGGCGTACCAGCGACATTGTAACGCCCTCTACTCTGAATACTTCCAGTCTCTCAAACCGTGTCTCGGCGCTTTTTCCCCCTTCCGATGCGCACATGCGGTTGTGTTCGCCCGGGCAGCGGTCGAGCGGGAGCGTGACCGTGCCGCTTTTGGGAACGACGCCTTCCGCCACGGCTGTGTAGACCTTTACAAAATCCGGGGTGTGCAGTATGCGCCGCAGCCGCTCGTGCATATAGCCGCACTTGGCGACAGCCATAAGTCCGCTCGTGCCCCTGTCGAGACGGCTGACGGTATGGCAGTATTCGCCCTCCTTCAGGTATGCTGTAAGCGCATTTTCCACAGAGCCGCCCTCGCCGCTGCGCTCCGGGTGTACGGTAATGCCGGCCGGCTTGTCCACTACAAGCATCCATTCATCCTCATAGGCTATTTTAAGCGGCATTTGCACAGCTTCCAGCCGCAGGGTATTGGGCGCATCCGATATCTGTGCAGCCAGCTCATCGCCGCTGCGCACCCTTTGGGTCACATACGCCCTCTTGCCGTTGAGAAGTACGCCGTCCTGTCTGCGTTTGAGACGTGAAATGTGTGAATTGGACATGCAAAGCTCATGCTCAAGCATGCTCTTTATTGTCCTGCCGTCATGCTCGGCGGTTATCTTCAGCGTGAGGGGATTCACTTCGCACCCATATTCCGTGCGGTGGTCTGCCTGTAGCTTTCGAGCCGCACATCGTCTTCTATCTCAAGCCCTCTCTCGCCGCAGAGCGACTCCGCATGATGGCGCAGCTCGTGGCGTATCACCTCGCGCAGCTTTTCGGTCAGCTCCTCTATCGAGAGCATACCGAATGTACGCATGAATGAGCCGTAATAGAGCACTATGTAGCGGCCCGTGCTGCCGCCGCTATGGTACTCGCCAAGCACATACAGGGGCATCGACGGGTGACTGTCGGAGTGCAGCTTTGCACGGGGAGCAATGGATATGCCGCCGGTGAGCCTTTCAAACAGCTCCTCGGGCAGCTCATCCGTGACCTTCTCCGCTATGCGCTGAAATTTGTCAAGACCTGTCATTTAATTCCTCTTTAATGCGGTTTGCCGCCGTATACGCCTCGCCCTTGGGCACGTCAAGCACGATGGCCGCCCTCTTTGCGGCATCCTTGACGGACATTCCCGAGCGCAAAAGGTCTGTGAGCAGCTCCTCGAGCCCTGCGCCCCCGTCAGTATTTTCCCCTGCGCCGCCTATCACTATAACGCACTCACCCTTGGGTGGGTCGCGTCTCGCCTGCTCTGTCAGTGCAAGCAGGTCGCCCCGGCGTGTCTCCTCAAACAGCTTTGTAATCTCTCGGCACACCGCAGCCTGCCTGTCACCCAGTGCGGCGCACAGCTCCGCAAGCGTTTCCGCAACGCGGTAGGGGCTCTCGTATATGACCGTCGTTGCGGTGACGCGCCTTATCTCGGCAATCGCCTCAGCTCGCTCAACTCCGCTTCGGGGTAGAAAGCCCATAAAGTATATGCGTGACGTGGGCAGGCCCGAGAGAATCGCCGCCGTGAGCGATGCCGATGCGCCCGGCAGCACCTCAAAATGGACTCCTGCGTCTATGCAGGCTCTTACGAGCCTTTCGCCCGGATCGGATATTGCCGGCATGCCTGCATCCGATATGTATGCGACCACTGCGCCGCCTCGTATTCTTTCAACTATATCGGCGCACCTTTGCATCTCGTTATGCTCATGGCAGCTCTCAAGCCGCTTTTTAATGCCGAGTGCGATCAGCAGTGCTGCGGAGTTGCGTGTATCCTCGCAGAATATCACATCCGCTCGGCGAAGCGTCTCCTCAACGCGCGCCGTTATGTCGCCAAGATTGCCTATAGGCGTTGCGCAGAGATACAGTCCTGCTTTATACTCCATCTTTATCCGTCCTGTGGTATATCGCATTTGCCTCGGCGGTGTAGGCGCCATCGGCATTTGTTATTATGAGGGGTATTTCCACATCCAGACCATGGGCCGCCCCCTTTTTTGCCTCGATTAGCGCAAGATACGGGGCTTTGCCCTCCACAGAGCATACAAGCCGAAGCCGCTTGGGCTCAAGTCTTTCCGCACATAGCGCAGCGACGTACTCCGCAAGCCTGTGCGCAGGGCACATGGTGTAGAGCCTTCCGCCGAATTTCAGCAGCTTTGCGGCGGAGGCCGCAAGCTCCCTCACGGTAAGCGTCAGCTCGTGCGTTGCGGTCGGGTTCTGCGACGCCTGCCCATCTTCGGACGAATGGTACGGCGGATTGCATACCGCTATGTCATACGCACCGTGGCCAAGCTGCTCATGTGCGGTGCGAATATCCATTACACGCACATTGATGCGGGTCTGCCCGTTCATCTCTGCGCTGCGCCTTGCCATATCCGCCTGCTGCGGCTGCAGCTCGATGGCTGTGACATCCGCACCCGTACGGCCGTTTATGAGTATTGCAAGCACACCTGTGCCCGTGCCGAGGTCTATCACTCTGTCGGTTGCCCTTGCACGGACATAGCCTGCCAGCAGAACCGAGTCCGTGCCGAAGCGGAAACCCTCCCCCTGGATTATGCTCAGACCACGATATTGAAGATCCTCCACACGCTCGGACATCAGTTTTCACCCATTATGGTTTCAAATATGGCCTGCAATCCGTCGCGGTCGTAGTAATCTATTACTATCTTGCCTCTGTCCTCGTCACCGAGTATGTCAACCCTCGTGCCGAGCCGCTCCCTCATGCGGGTGCGGGCGTCATTTAAGTCTGCGGACAGCCGCTTTGTCTTTCTCGGCCGCTTGTGCAGTTCATTGAGAGTGAGGGCCTTTTTGACCTGCTCCTCAGTCTCACGCACCGACCAGCCGCCGCTCACACACTTTGCCGCAGTCTTTGCGAGCAGCTCGGCGTCGGGTATGCCGGCAAGCGCCCTTGCGTGGCCGGCCTGCATACGGCCGTCACGCAGATAGTCCTGCACCTCATCCGGCAGTGTGAGCAGACGAACCGAGTTTGCAATGGCCGGACGGCTCTTTGAAAGCCGTTTTGCGACCTCCTCCTGAGTAAGATCGTGCTGCTGCATAAGGAATTTTATAGCCGCCGCCTCCTCGATGGGGTTGAGATCCTCCCTCTGGATATTCTCGATCAGCGCTACTTCCACCACCCGTTGATCGTCCATTGAGCGGACTATAACGGGAACCTGCGTCATGCCTGCAAGGCGTGATGCTCTGTAGCGGCGTTCGCCGGCAATTATTGTGTACCGCTCGCCGCTGCGCTTGACTATCAGGGGCTGCACAACTCCGTGCTGCTCAATGGAATGGGCAAGCTCACGCAGTTTTTCTTCATCAAAGCGCTTTCGTGGCTGCTCCGGGTTGGTATCTATGAGGTTTACCGACACGTTTATGATCCTGTCGTTCTCCTGCGGCACATAGCCCCCAAGCAGGGCGTCGAGCCCCTTTCCAAGACCACGGTTCTTATTCATGCTCATCGTTCAAAAACTCCTTTGCAAGACTCTCGTATGCCTTTGCGCCAACGCTCCTTGGGTCATACAGCGTAATGGGCAGGCCAAAGCTGGGCGCTTCGCCCAGGCGCACCGTTCTTGGAATGTATGTGTTGTAGACCCTGTTTTTGAAGAATTTCTTTACCTCGTTGACCACCATGGTGGAGAGATTGGTGCGTGAGTCATACATCGTCATTACGACCCCCTCCACCTCAAGAGTCTCATTGAGATGCGTCTGCACCAGCTTTACGGTGTTTATGAGCTGCGCAAGCCCCTCCAACGCATAGTACTCGCACTGTATTGGCACGAGCAGAGTATTCGCTGCGGTCAGCGCATTGAGCGTAAGCAGCCCGAGCGACGGTGGACAGTCCATGAATATGTAGTCGTATTCGCCCTCTACCTCGCGCAGCTTGAGTTTCATCTTTTTTTCCCTTGCCATCATGTTGACAAGTTCCACCTCTGCGCCCGCAAGGTCTATCTTTGAGGGGAGTATGTCGAGGTTGACCGCCCGTGTGTGAAGCACTGCCTCCTTGACGGGCAGATCGTCTATGAGGCAGTCATACACCGTGTAAGCCAAACCCGATTTATCAACGCCGACGCCGCTTGTTGCATTCCCCTGTGGGTCTATGTCCACCAGCAGCACCCGTTTACCCTCCTTTGCAACGCAGGCAGAGAGATTTACTGCGGTCGTGGTCTTGCCCACGCCGCCCTTCTGGTTGGCTATTGCGATTATCTTTGTCATGGCGAGCCTCCATTCGATGGTATACCCTTATTATAATTGATAGCACCGCATTCTGCAATATGTTTCACATGAAACAATTCACGCTTGAAGATGCCCTGCCAATGTGCTATAATGCCAGTACTTTAATGTTTCATGTGAAACAATTCGGAGGTTAGTATGGCATTCAAACTCTTTCCGACAAAGGCGAGGGAGGTTGGGAGGTTAAACACCATCCTCTCGGTTGTTCTCATCGTGGTCGGCGTCGCCCTTTGCATAGCAGCGCCCTTTGTTTTCCCGGATCAGCTCCCGAGCGGCGAGGATGGCGGCGTTTTTGGCAGGCATTCGTCCGCAGCAGAGGCGCTTGAGGTGCTGGACATACCTGCCAAGCCAAATGCAGGCATAGAAGCAAAGAAAAAGATAAAATTCAGCTTTGTAAACTCATTTGATGAGGAAAAGGTGTGGACGACCGAGCGCACTGTGGGCGAGGATGAGTTCTTTGACAGTATAGAAGTAGGAGACCAATTCAACATAGACTATCTCTATGAAACAAACGACCCCTCTCTGCTTCAGGACGATTCACTCGTTTTCTACCCTCTGCACTCCATCTCCCCATCCGAGAGGATTCCCTGGGGTCTGATAGGATTCATAGGCGGCGGCGCAGCATTGGCTCTGTTCGGCATTGTGATGGCGGTGTTCGCTTTCCGAGCAAAGTGGAAATAATGCAATAAAAAAGCTTTTGCCCGTACGCAGTAAAGCGGCCCTGACAGACAGAGAAAAATATACATTTGTACGAAATCCATCCCGATGCTCAACGGGGTGGATTTTTGCGATGCGAAAGCATAGCGGTATTTCATTGCGTCATGCTGTTAAGCGGACGCCGGCAACGTTTGATGCTGCAGAAGTGTATGCAGTTTTCGATCGCATTATAAACTCTTCCTTTGAATTGAACTCATTCGGACGATACCACCTGAAAGCAAGACGGCGTCGATATCCTCCATAGGACAGCTGTCAATGCATCTGCCGAGGCCGGATATGTCCCGCCGCACTTTGCTCACCATCAGCTTTGCATGAGAGGATTTTTCGGAATGCTGAAATTTCATGTAGCTGTGAAAAGAGCATGTGCATCAGGATTATGTGCCGCCCCCGGTCACCGGCGACCACCCGATTACTGTTACTGTTGCGCAATGCGGCCGAAGTGCTGAATAAAAAGGAACCTTGCGCAAAGAAGGTTCCTGATGCTGCTCACCCACGGAACAATGCCGCCACCTATTTATAGATGCATTGTCACGCAAAACCCGTCAGCCAAACGCTGTGAGCGGGGCTGGACGGCCCAGATCGTACTTATGCGAAGGGAGCGGCGCACTGCTTGCTGCATTGCGCACGGAGCCTGCTGTCAGTCGAGCATCCTTCCATCGATGGAGACGGTCACGACCTGCCACGGGATAAACTTGCCAGACGCCCGGAGCGCTTTCTTTGCGGCAAGCTCAAGGCCGCCGCAGCACGGAACCTCCATGCGGACTATGGTCACGCTCTGAATATCGTTGTTTTTAATTATTTCGGTCAGCTTTTCGCTGTAGTCTGTGGCATCAAGCTTGGGACAGCCGATAATCGTCACCCTGCCGCGCATGAGCTCCGTATGCAGGTTGGCGTAGGCATAGGCGGCGCAGTCTGCAGCAATGAGCAGCCTGGCTCCATCAAAGAAGGGGGCATTCACGGGTACGAGCTTTATCTGACACGGCCACTGCGCAAGCTGTGAGGGCACGCTCTTCGCTGCGGCCTCACACGGCTCACGGCTTATGCTCCTCATACGACTCCCGGGGCAGCCGTCGTGGGACTCACCTTCAGCGTTATGCATGGAGCGTCCGCTGCTATTGCCGTTCGTCCTCATGTTCTTCATAACGGCATTCTCATCATATGCGGCAGCCTCACGCTCCACAAAAGTGATAGCGCCCGTCGGGCAGACGGGCAGACAGTCGCCAAGGCCGTCGCAATAATCGTCACGCAGGAGCTTAGCCTTGCCGTTCACCATGCCAATTGCGCCCTCGTGGCACGCCTTTGCGCACGCACCGCAGCCGTTACATCTATCCTCGTCGATGTTGATTATCCTTCTGATCATTTTTGTTTTTCCTTTCGGTTGAATTTCTGAACCGAGCATACTATAATCAAATTGCAATTTCTGTTGTATTTACAACACTTGGGAGAATTTTTTATGAGAGTGTCCGAAACGCACCTGTTTCACGGGCTGAGCGATGGCGAGATCGCCTCGCTGCTACGCTGCCTCGGTGCAGTAAGGCGCAGCTATCGCCGTGGGGAGATCATACTTGCCGAGGGGGATGCGACCAATTGCCTCGGTCTGGTGCTGAGCGGCATGGTGCTTATCACCTCCAACGATGCGTGGGGCAACGTAAGCATACTGGGGCACGTCCCATCCGGCTCGGTGTTTGCAGAGGTCTACGCCTGTTTGTCCGATCTGCCGCTGCCCGTCTCTGCAGAGGCTGCGGAGGCCTCAGAGATACTGTTTTTGAATGTCGGCAGAATGCTGGCGCCCTGCTCCAACGCCTGTCCGTTTCACGCAAGGCTTTCGCGCAATCTGCTGACGGTATGCGCCGAAAAGAGCCTGCGCCTGTCAGAGAAGATACGCCACACCTCTGCAAAGACCATACGGGGCAGGCTTATATCCTATTTTTCGGAGTGTTCACGGCAATCGGGGAGCAGCTCGTTTGTGCTGCCCTACGGCCGCCAGCAGCTTGCAGACTACCTCAATGTGGACAGGTGTGCGCTGTGCAGCGAGATGTCCAAGATGCAGCGAGAAGGGCTCATCAAATACCATGGCAGGGGTGTGGAGCTGCTCCGCCGCTGCTGATGCACCGACGAAATATCCCTGTGTCGCTTAGATGATCCACACTCTTCTCTGTATAACAGGGCTGTATTGTTTGAAGTTGTATCCCGGCGTGGGTGGCGTTATTATTGCGGTTTCATATGTTGTGCTATTTAATGTCTACTGAACAAGAACCAGTTTTTTGCAAGATACCAGGACTGACAGCAACCATTCCCAGAACCGCAAAATAGCACGCTGAATCTGCCTCAGATTCAGCAGCAGAATGGACAGGGCAACCACATGCGCAGCTGTATCTTCCGGCTTCGCGGTCACCAGGCCCGTTCTGCATTTCCGCTTTCTCAGACTGAAGCTGCGTTCCACCTCTACCCGTTCACATTCATTCCGACAATCCTGTGCCTTGTCCTAAATGGCATCTTTTTTCGGTCGACCCGGAGCTGGACCGGACAGCCGGATTCCTCGCTCTTTGCAGTAGCTCAGATTTTGCCGGTTCCTATCCGAAAGAAGTTTATCTGAATTCGCTCTGTAAGGCATCAATTTGCGTTCCTAAAAAATTCAAATTAATGTTATTGCAATTTGGCAGTTTCAACTGTTATTCAACGGAAGTTCGGCGGTTGTTGAAGTTGTATTTTGAGGCTAAAACTTCAACAAAAGTAAACTCAACTTCAATGATTGTTGAGCTTGAGTTGAACTGAATTTGAAAAAGGAACGGTAAACTGAATGTCGAAATAAGGCGAAAGCCGTATTTGGAAAGGAAATAATTACTGTGAGTGAAAAAACTGTGAAAGAAAACCTGCAAACCTTTGCCGTAAAAAAGATTCTGCATTATCTGGATGAGGATCCGGACAAGAGCTTGCCGAAGCTGCTTGAATGGGCAGACAAGTTTGACAAAGATAATCGTTTTCTCAGGCATAGAGATGTATTCAGAAAGATCTTGTCAAACCCCGACAACAACTGGTACCGGCTTATCAAAAGTTTGTGGACGGACATTGATCCGCAGGTTAGAAAGGTGTTTTTTGAAAATTTCATTGTCAACACTTCTTTGACCGGCACCGGAAGACAGGAGAAATGGAAAAAGGCGCATAACTGCAATATTCCGTGGGCAATTCTGATGGATCTGACCTCTGCCTGCAATCTGCACTGCACAGGTTGTTGGGCTGCCGAATACGGCCAAAAGCTCAATCTTGAATACGAACTGCTGGATGATGTGATCCGCCAAGGCAAAGGGATGGGCACATATATGTACATCTTCTCCGGCGGCGAACCGCTTGTTCGTAAAGCCGACATTATCCGTTTATGCGAAGCGCACCCCGACTGCGAGTTCCTGGCATTTACCAACGGCACACTGATTGATGAAGCCTTTGCCGATGAAATGCTGAGAGTGAAAAACTTTGTTCCTGCTATTAGCATTGAGGGCTTTGAAGAAGCGACCGATTCCCGTCGTGGCAGGGGTACATATCAGTCGGTCATCCGTGCGATGCAGATTCTGAAACAAAAGAAACTGCCCTTCGGAGCTTCCTGCTGCTATACATCTGCAAATGTGGAGTCCCTTTCCTCTGAGGAATATATGGACCTGCTTGTAGAGAGCGGCGCGAAATTCGCGTGGTTTTTCCATTACATGCCGATCGGGAACGAAGCTGTCCCCGAGCTAATGCCTACGCCCGAACAACGTGAAACCATGTACCGTAAAATCCGTGACTACCGTGAAACAAAGCCGATTTTCACCATAGACTTTCAGCATGACGGCGAATATGTCGGCGGGTGTATTGCCGGGGCTCGAAGCTATCTACACATCAATGCGAACGGAGATATTGAACCCTGTGCCTTTATCCACTATGCAGACTCCAACATCCGCGAGCATACGCTTCTTGAAGCCTATAAGCGCCCGCTGTTTATGGCATATAAAGAAGGCCAACCGTTCAATGAAAACATGCTCAGGCCTTGCCCGATGCTTGAAAACCCCGAGGCTTTGCGCGATATGGTAATTCGCTCCGGCGCTCACTCTACCGATATGCAGTCGCCGGAAGATATTAATGACCTGTACGGCAAATGCAAGCCTTATGCAGACAGATGGATGCCGAAGGCTGACGAGCTTTGGAACACGTCTCATGGCTGTGCCGGTTGCAGCGGTTGTGCTTCAAAGAAAAGTGGGAAATAAATCATGATGAAAAAAATCAACAGCGGCTTTTCCAGCCTTGGTATGAGCCTGATTGAAATCGTTATCGGTATCCTGCTGCTCATCAACCCCATAGGCTTTACCTCCGGTATCATCATTACCTTCGGTATTGCAATGACGATCATGGGAATTGCTAAAATTATCATGTACTTCAAAACCAGCGCCGAAGAGGCCGCACAAAAAGGTTCCCTTGCGACCGGCATTATCTTTGCGGTTGTCGGGCTGTTCTGCACTTTCCGTTCCGATTGGTTTATTGCTACATTCCCTGTCATTACCGTTTTATACGGTGTGCTGATTTTGATGGCGGGCATTGTCAAGATTCAAAAGGCCGTGGATATGGTCAGAGTGAGGCAAAACTATTGGTTTGTTGCTCTTATCAGCGCAATTTTGACCTTGATTTTTGCGCTGCTTATTATCTTTAACCCCTTTGCGTCTACTGCTGTTTTGTGGACCTTCATTGGAATATCTTTGATCGTTGAAGCTGTGATGGATGTGCTCACATTTATTTTCTCCCGTAAATCCTGATATGAAAAAAGCGATCAAAGGAGAGAAAAAAGGGGTTCGTGGACACAGTGCCTTTGGGGCGCTGCCGGGCTGCTATTGCTCGGCGGCGCCCTTTTGGCGCTCTTAAAAGGCGGAAATAATTTGGTTGAAATATCAACGCCACTGGGCATAATAATGTTGTTTTTAGGCTGCGTAAATGTCTTTCTGACCTCTGCAGCTCTATCGTGCTTATTATTGTATTGGCAAGAGAATTTCCTGTGGGTTCGCTTCGCCTCGTGGCGGGATCACAAGATGTTGTCATTGCCGCAGATAAGTCCGAAAAGCTCAAAACTACAGCACAGATGATCTCCAATGTCTGCTGTGCTCGCTTTGCTTTCGATCAATCATCTTTTCGGCACGGCGATACCTGTCACGGTTATAAGCCAAGCACTTATGTGGCTCACCGCTGTTCTCACTGTTTACAGCGGAACAGAATACGTCATAAAAAAATCGCTCACTTATCAGTAGCAGGCAAATGAATATGAAGAAAATAACACAACGCCAACGGGATGAACAAGGCAGAATTATTATCAATATGACCGTAAAGGATGACTCAGAGTTCCTTTCGCGCTTTTCAGAACGCAGTACACCTGTTATCAGCTCTGAGGTGGCAGAATTTCTTGAAAACAGTACGCAGGGGATATAGCCGGGAGATAAGCCGCATCTGCGGATTTTCAGAGACAAAATAGATGATACCGAAAAGGCGGTTTATATAGACGCCGCCAGAGAATATTGCTTGCAAAAAAAGGAAAAAAAGGAAGGAACGGAAAAACAAGAGAAAAATTTTAGCGTAACCTATTGGAAAGCTCTCAGATAAAGCAGACAGGAAAAAACTCATTTTCAGCGGATATATTTTATTTGCCAGCGTATATCTGATGTTTGGGCTTACGGCAAACAAGATGGCGTTGTGTAGGGCTTTTGTCCTTTACGGCGTTTATACTGCAATGACAGCAGGAGTTGAAAAAGCATTTATAAGTGAAATATCTCCAAAGGAACTATGTTGGGACTTCGTTCAACGGTTATCGTTCTGGCAGTTCTTCCCGCCCGCTTGATTTTTAGAGGGCCGTGGAATATGGTTGAGGCTAACCTTGCATTTTCGGTAGGAGCAGGATTCTCAGCTTTTGCAGCAACGCTATCGCTGCTTCTGTTTCATACCAGGTAAAAAGGTGCGGTTTATGCCGCATATTTTTGATAATATGTAGTTATTTGTTAAAAGAAGCTCTTGAGAAAGATTTCAAGTCCGATAAATATTAGAATTGCACCGCCGAGAATACCGGCCTTCCCTGCGAAACGGACGCCTGCCTTTTTACCGATGGCAATACCGGCTAAGCATATAAAGAACGTTACAATGCCGATTAGCAAACAAGCTGCAAGCGCCTCAACAAAGTTATATTCGGCTATGGTAAAGCCTACCGAAAGTGCGTCTATCGAGGTTGCGACGCTCTGTATCAAAAGACCTGCAATACCAACAGGGGGCTTTTCATAACCGCCGTCTTTGCTTTTGATGCCCCCATAAAGCATCTTGCCGCCGATGAAGCCACGCAAAGCGAAAGCCATCCACGGTATGCGCTTCTCAAACGCAGTGAAATACTGCGCAATAGTGGATACGCAGATCCAGCCAACCATCGGCATTGCAAACTGAAAAAGTGAGAAGATACCGGCAACGCAGACCATTTTACCTTTTAACATATTAGGTTCATTCAACCCGTTTGCAAGGGCTACTGAAAAAGCGTCCATGGCAAGCCCCACGCCAAGCATAGTACTGTTGAAAAAGAAAGAAAATCCAAAGTTCATTTTTTGTTCCTCCAAATAAAAAATCGAGTATGACGAATGCCATACTCGGGGTCAGAACAAAAAACAGACTCCATGTATAGCTTCGCAGTTATACATGAGTCTCGCAAATTAAAGCAAGCCAGACCGGGGCGGTCAGTATGTTGACTTGCTACGCAAAAGTACGCTTGCTACTCCCTCACAGCAGAACAAAGTCTATTCAACAAAATTCAACTCCAAATCAACTCAACATCAACTATTGTTGAACTATAATTGAAGAACGGTTTATTGAATGCTGTTATTCTACAATAATGAATTTTTGTATTCACTTAGAAATTTGCATAAAGTCGCTTGACAGTGTTCGGATAAGCGAATACAATACGGATATATGATTGACAACAAGCAGGAGGCCGCAATGGACTATATATCTGTAAAGGAAGCTGCGAAAAAATGGGGCGTTTCAGAACGGTGGGTGCAAAAATTTTGCATGGAGGACAGGATTCCCAGAGTGCAGCGTTTCGGCCGTTCCTGGATGATCCCAAAGGACGCCGTCAGACCAGATGATTTAAGAATAAAGCATAGAAAGGAAAATGAAGATGCTTAAAGTTTTAATTGCAGAGGACGACAGAGAACTGAGAAGATTGTTTGCACATGTCCTTATCAAAAACGGGTATACCGTCAAAGAGGTTGCAAACGGCAAAGAAGCGCTTGATGCTTTGGATAACGAGTATTTTGACCTTATTATTTCCGACATTATGATGCCGGTTATGGATGGGTATGAGTTTGTCCAAAGGCTCCGCAATGCAGGTAATAACACCCCTGTTTTGATGATTACCGCAAGGGATGCCTTTGATGATATGCGGCTCGGTTTCCTTTCGGGCAGTGATGACTATATGATAAAGCCGGTAAATGTCAACGAAATGGTGCTGCGTGTACAGGCGCTCCTTCGTCGTGCTCAAATGATAAGCGAACGCAAGCAGACAATCGGCGGCACGGTGCTTGAATGTGACACCTTTACCGTAACAGCAAACGGTGAAAGTCAAGCACTTCCGCACAAAGAATTTATGTTGCTTTACAAAATGGCGTCCTATCCAGGCAGAATCTTCACCCGTCAGCAGCTTATGGATGATATTTGGGGATATGACAGCGAAAGCGATACCCACACAGTAGATGTGCATATAGGCAGACTTCGTGAACGCTTCCGCGACAATACCGATTTTAAGATTGTTACCATGCGTGGTGTCGGTTACAAGGTGGTACAACAATGAAAGAACGAGATACTTTTCAAATAATACGAGAGCAAAAACGCAAATTCGGACTTGGGGCACAGCTAACCATTGTTATCGGTGCTGTAGTCCTAATTAGCTTCGGTCTGTCTTTGGGATTGCATTATCTACTTGTGTCGATTTTCCCTGTGGTTAATCGCATATCCGAATTGTTGCAGATCAATGTGTTGATTTTTTTTATTTCAATTGTAATAGCTCGTTTTGTTATGAAATTTTTCATCAATCCAATTCAGGAACTCAGGGCGGGAATGCGGAAAGTTTCTGATGGTGATTTTTCTGTGCAACTGTCCACAAAATCCAAGACGAGTGAAATCAAGGAGCTGTTTGCCGGCTTTAATATGATGGTGCGGGAATTACAGTCTACTGAGATACTGCAAAACGATTTTGTTTCCAATGTGTCGCACGAATTCAAAACGCCGATAAACGCAATCGAGGGCTACACAACCCTCTTACAAAATACCGATAATATTGACGAGGTGGAGAACGAATATATTGAAAAGATCCTTTTCAATACCAAACGGCTTTCTACTCTCGTTGGCAACATACTGCTATTGTCCAAGATTGAAAATCAGTCCATTCCCACCCATAGGGACACCTATCGCCTGGACGAGCAGGTGCGTGAAGTTATTCTTGCATTGGAGGCTATGTGGGAGCCGAAAGAGATTGATTTCGACGTAGAGCTTGCAGAAATCAGCTATTACGGCAATGAAAAACTGCTTTACCATGTGTGGATGAATTTGATGAACAATGCCGTTAAGTTTAGTCCGCAAGCCGGAACGGTAAAAATTCGATTATGTGAAATAAAAAAGAACATCTGTTTTACAATTGAGGATCAGGGCCCTGGTCTCTCAGATGAAGCGAAAAAGCATATTTTCGATAAGTTCTATCAGGAGGACACATCCCACAAGGAAGAAGGCAATGGCTTGGGGCTCGCCCTTGTCAAGCGAATCCTTACTATGGTAGACGGCGAGGTTTCAGCCGAGAACCTGCCAAAGTGTGGCTGCCGATTTACCGTAAAGCTGGCTGCGTCTTCCTAAAATTGATTATTCGGCTGTGGATTTTCGGTTGAATACATATCCTTTCCGTTGCGACGGCTGTTCGGTTTTCAAAAAGCAAACACCGTTTCACAATATCGAGTAGGAGGGGTTAATTGGCCCCGACCCCTCACACCACCGTGCGTACGGTTCCGTACACGGCGGTTCGGTTGGTTTTGACCATTGACTCGCTCCCCCGGCACAATCTGAGCATTTTTGAATTCTACTATCGGTTTCCAACCTGCCCTCAATCGTTAAATCTCCGTAGAGCAACTGCTATTATTGATTGTACTGACTTCGTTTGTCAGTCTCGTCCACCCGTCCGCCCCTTCCCTCGACGAATGTTAATCGTTTCGTTGGTACTATGGATGGGGCTGACTTCTGCGAGTTCAACCGCTACCTTTCGATACGGCTTACCCCTTTAGGTTACTCCAATCCCGCATCAGGGCATATCTCTCAGACCTCCCCGAATAAGAGCAATAACCTTCCTCTCATGTACCTGCCACATTTACGCCTCGGAGTTCGGGCAGTATTGGACTTTACTTTGTGTTGGAAGCTCGTCCGCTCCGAATACGCCTTTTGTGCGATTTCTGTTCGTCAGGCCGGAGGTTTGCCGCCGCCTTTCTTCAGATCCTGCCTCGCGACAGACACCCTTGGCTTTGGCTATATCCTTCCCACTGCCGGGCGGATTCGGGTCTTTCACCCGTTTGAACGTGCGCTCTCCGGGCGCACAAACATTAAAAAGTGTAGGCTGATTGTCTACGCTTTTTCAACAATTATTGAGGTTGAATTGAAGTTGAGTTGTAAATTGGTCTTTACACTTAAACAGTAAAATGCAGTAAAGCCGCACTTTTGCAAAAAAGGAGTTGTAAGAATATGGGCACGGGGTATGTACTCTACAATCTGAAAGCAGGCTATAAAAATACCGTAGAAGATGTTAAATATCTGGATACAGTTATGAATGCCGATTTAAAATACATAAATATTATGAGCGTCAAGAGCTATGAAGTATTTCTATCCGGTCTTGACTCACAGGATTACATTATCATTTGCGGCGGAGACGGTACGCTCAACCGCTTTGTCAATGACACGGAGAATATAGATTATTGCTGTGAGGTGCTTTATTATCCCTTAGGTTCCGGTAATGATTTTGCCGCAGATCTTGGCTATTCCAAAGGGTGTAATCCGTTTAATATAACGAAACACATTAAAAACCTCCCGTATGCAATCATAAATGACAAGAAATATCGGTTTATTAACGGTATCGGTTACGGAATAGATGGGTACTGTTGTGAGGTTGGTGATGAGTTGAAGCAGGTCACCGACAAAAAAGTAAATTATACTACTATCGCTATCAAGGGGTTGTTGTTTCACTACAAGCCGACAAGGGCAACCGTCAAGGTTGACGGCGTGACACATACATACGAAAAGGTTTGGCTTGCTCCTACCATGAACGGCAGATACTACGGCGGCGGAATGATGCCAACACCTAATCAAGACCGCAGCAGTCCCGAACACACCTTATCCGTTATGGTGTTCCACGGCAGCGGCAAGCTCGGTACTTTGATGATTTTTCCCTCTATTTTTAAGGGCGAGCATATCAGCCATACCGATAAAGTTGAGATTTTAACAGGACACGAAATTACCGTAGAATATGACCGTCCGACCGCCCTGCAGGTTGATGGTGAGACTGTTTTGGGCGTGACCTCGTATACAGCCGTTTCATCGGTAAAAACGATTGACAAAGAAAATGACTGTTCCGATTGCCAAACTACGCCATAAGAACTGATCTGATTTGTTCTTCTGGCGTGATTCGGTTAATAGCAGATTAGTTGTGGATTTTATATAAATACGGGTTTTGCAGAAAAATACCTCTGGGACAGCCTCCGGTTCTCCCAATAGGGGGCGCCGCCCCCTATAGGGGGAGCGTTGGGGACGCTTAAGGGGAGCGTTGGGGACGCTTTTTCCTAAAAAGCGTCCCCAAACCCCTTGAAAAAGGAATGGGCAGGGCATGCGAGCCTGCTATTAAGATACAGATATGTATTCAAACTTTAATCCCGAATTTGCGCTGCAAATTCGGGATTAAAAACATCATTCGGCATTACCCCTTAGTTGCCAGCCCCACGGACGAACCCTGCGGGTCAAGGGGCGCAGTCCCTTGCAGGGGTCTTAGGGGGCAGAGCCCCCTACCGGGGAGGACGTTGAGAACGCTTAAGGAGGACGTTGGGGACGCTTTTTCCGAAAAGCGTCCCCAAACCCCTTGAAAAAGGAACGGGTGGGGCATACGGGCTGCAATTAAAAGACAAGTATGTATTCAAACCTTAATCCCGAATTTGCAGCGCAAATTCGGGATTAAAAACATCATTCGGCATCAGCACTTAAGGGGCAGCCCCATCGA
>CALVLD010000043.1 GCA_944336475.1 uncultured Clostridia bacterium | reverse complement strand
TTTGCCCACGGAGCACTTTTCAGCTCTGCATCCGGCTTCCTTCAGATTTCATCCCGCGGTGAACACCATTGCCTTCGACTGACAGTTCCTACTGCCAAGTCTGTAGCGGACTTCCACCGCCAAGTTATTGCCCATGTCGGGCGCACAGCAAAAACCTGCTTTGGCCTGATTGCCACAGCAGGTTTTTCTGCAAGCTATAGTGGGCAATCTGTTCGATTGCCCACTATACAGTCGAATTATTTATTGGTTTCAATTTTCCCGTTTGTCGCTTCATATTCAGCAACACGCCTTTTCAGATATTGTTCAATTTCCTTGTTCGCCGAGCGACCCTCCGATTCCGCAATATATCGAAATTTTTGAAAAAGCAAACGGTCTACACGCAAAGTGTACCGCAATAATTTATCGTCCATCTATATTCCCTCCGACGTTATTATGACTCAATTATAGTGAATTTATTGCGTCATAACGAAAATGGTGGTAATATAGTGAAATAATGACGAATATTTTTTGGAGGGTCAATTATGAAAGTCGCAGTCATCGGCTCAAGGAATTTAATGGTGCAAGATTTGGAACAGTATCTGCCAAAAGAAACCACGGAAATTGTATCCGGCGGGGCAAAAGGGATCGACACCTATGCGAAACAATATGCCCTCGCAAAGGGACTAAAGTTCACCGAGTTCCTACCGGAATATAAGAAATACGGCAAAGGAGCGCCCCTCAAGCGCAACTTACAGATCATCAATTACGCAGACGAGGTGCTGGCGTTTTGGGACGGGCGGTCAAGAGGGACTAAATTCGTCATCGAGCATTGCAAGGCACATAACAAGCCCGTCCGTCTCTTTTTGAAAACGTAAGTCAGATTCGAACTATCTCATGTTTGCAAAAGACCAAATCGCATGATGGAATCGAGTAGGAGGGGCTAATTGGCCCCGACCCCTCACACCACCGTGCGTACGGTTCCGTACACGGCGGTTCGGTTGGTTTTGACCATTGACTCGCTCCCCCGGCACAATCTGAGCATTTTTGAATTCTACTATCGGTTTCCAACCTGCCCTCAATCGTTAAATCTCCGTAGAGCAACTGCTATTATTGATTGTACTGACTTCGTTTGTCAGTCTCGTCCACCCGTGCGCCCCTTCCCTCGACGAATGTTAATCGTTTCGTTGGTACTATGGGTGGGGCCGACTTCTGCGAGTTCAACCGCTACCTTTCGATACGGCTTACCCCTTTAGTTTACTCCAATCCCGCATCAGGGCATATCTCGCAGACCTCCCCGAGCAAGAGCAATAACCTTCCTCTCATGTACCTGCCACATTTACGCCTCGGAGTTCGGGCAGTATTGGACTTTACTCTGTGTTGGAAGCTCGTCCGCCCCGAATACGCCTTATATATGATTTCTGTTCGTCAGGTCGAGATTTTGCCCACGGAGCACTTTTCAGCTCTGCATCCGGCTTCCTTCAGATTTCATCCCGCGGTGAACACCATTGCCTTCGGCTAACAGTTCCTACTGCCAAGTCTGTAGCGGACTTCCACCGCCAAGTTATTGCCCATATCGGGCGCACAGCAAAATTTCCGAAGGCTGCAGGATTCGGAATTTTTACTTATCACCTCTTCTCACTTCACTAAAAACGCATTAAGAATTTTGGGAAAGTAGCAGGTAATAGTGAATAAGCAAACTATAAATCATACCCTGTAGAATGGACGCAGCGAATAGCGAAAACTCGCCTTGCGTCCCCTGTATGGACACAGAAGAAATGACGTAAAAGTGCAGAGCCCCTTTGCTGTGGACATCTTGCAAAATGGGAAAAGTGTGGTATGCTGTGTGCTGTGCAAAACTCAACGATTCGTAGAATTTAATATCAATATTATTTCCGAATCGAATCTTCCATCCAACTGTTGTTGGCGATAAACTGTATCCAGACAGAAAAAGGAGGAACCTATGAAAGACCATTTGGCGGAAAATATCCGGGCACTGCGTAAGGAAAGGGGGCTGACCCAGGAACAGCTGGCGGAGGTATTGAATGTATCCATGGGCGTGATATCAAAATGGGAGCTGGGGCTGTCCACGCCAGAGCTGGGCATCATATTGGAGCTTGCGGACTTTTTTGAAATTTCCGTGGATGTACTTCTGGGCTATCAGATGCAGAGCAAAAGCAAGGCGTTGTTTCAGGAACAGCTGAAGCACTACATCCATAACAGGAGCGAAGATGTACCGTTTGATGAGATTGAAAGAAATCTTAAAAAATTCCCCAACGACTTTACCATGTTATATCGCTGCGCCGAGTTGTATGAGGTGAGAGGCTTAGTTTTGAGCGACCCCCAATTTCTTCGGCGGGCTTTGGAGCTGTACCGGCGAAGCTGTGATCTGTTTGCCCAAAACACCGACCCGGACATCAGCTTGCTGTCGATTCAGCGCAATATCGCTCAAGTTTATACCAGCCTTGGCGAAAAAGAAAAGGCCGTTAAGCTATTGAAGGAAAACAACCCCTGCGGGATGCACAATGCCAGGCTGGGGAAGCTGCTGGCGGACATGGCAGAGCCGGAGGAAGCGGTCAAATACCTGTCCTATGGTCTGTTGGACGCCGTTAATACCCTGCTTTTGCTGGCCTCCGGCTATATGACGGTCTACATGAACGCAGAAAAATATTGGGATGTGATCGAAGTTGTCCGGTGGGTGGAAGCCTCTCTGGATGCGGTCCGTCTGCCGGGGCAGAGAAATCCCAATGATAAGATCCTTTCCGCATTTGTAGCTCTGGCCGGCTTCGCCTATCTTCAGCTTGGCGATTCCACATCCGCAAAAAGGGAGTTGAGCCGTGCCGGAGAGATCGCACGGAGCTTTGACGCCGCCCCCACCTATGCCTCCGGCCGCATCCGATTTGTTTCCGTAGAGAATGCCACGGCCTATGATGATTACGGTGCCACGGCTCTGGAGGGTCTGGAGCAACTGGTCAAAGAACAAACCTCTCCTGCTTTTTCTGTCCTTTGGAAGGAGGTCAAACATGAAAAGCCAAACGAAACAACGGCGGAAACGCTACACCGCTGAATTTTACCGGGGAAACCATATCGCTTTTTTCTTCGCTTTGCTTTCCACCATTCTGATCAGTTTGTTAAATCTGGGGATCGCATGGCTGATGCAGCAGATGATCGATGCTGTGTCCGGCGTGGAGGGTACTTATACGCTGCCCCAGCTCGCCATCTTCACGGCCATCATCATTGTTCTGGTCGTAGCCATAAAAGGGATCAACTATTTTTCCAAGCCTCGGTTTGTAAAAAAAGCCATGTCTCAGTACAAGAACACAGCATTTGCCAAGCTGACGCAAAAAAGCATCCATTCCTTTAACCAGGAATCGACGGCTAATTATTTGTCAGCCCTGACCAACGACGCCTCTGCCATCGAGAGCGGATATGTGGAATTGGTGTTCGATCTGCTGTTCGATCTGGTATTGCTCATTGGTGCGATCTTAATGATGCTGTGGTACAGTCCCCTTTTGACCCTGGTGGCTATAGGCTTCTTTCTGCTGCCCATTGGCGCATCCCTGCTCACAGGAGTCCGAATGGAGCGTGTGGAGCTGAAGGTTTCCAAAAAGAATGAGGCATTCGTGTCCTTCCTGAAGGACTCTCTTGCCGGCTTTCCTGTCATTAAGAGCTTTAAGGCAGAAAAGGCCACCGAGACCCTGTTTCAAAAGGAAAATGCCTCCCTGGAACAGGAGAAGTGCGAACGCCGGAAGATCAGTGGGATATTGGGGATTCTGGGCTCCGTTGCGGGCTTCACCGCCCAATTCGGGACCTTTCTGGTGGGTATGGCTCTGGCCCTTTCCGGATTTGGCATCACGCCCGGTATTTTACTGATTTTTGTGGATCTGACCGGCAGTGTGATCCGCCCCATCGCAGCACTCCCGGACTATCTTGCCAAGCGCAAAGCCGCCATTGCTCTGATCGATAAGCTGGCCGCAGCACTGGAGACCAATGTTCGGGACGAGGGCGAGGATATTCCGGCCCGGCTGACAGATGGGATCAGGCTGAAGAATGTGGGCTTTGGCTATAGCGAAGGCCAGGCGGTCCTGCATGAGATCAGCACCTGCTTTGAAGCGGGAAAGAGTTATGCCATTGTCGGCGCATCCGGCAGCGGCAAAAGCACCCTTTTGAACCTGCTGATGGGAAGCCACAGCACCTATTCCGGCGAGATCACCTATGACGGTCACGAACTGCGGCACATCAGCAGCGAAGCTCTGTATGATATTACTTCCATAATCCAGCAAAATGTATTCGTCTTTGACGATACGTTGCGGAACAATATTACGATGTTTCGTCAATTTCCGGAGGAAGCAGTCAAAAGTGCGGTGGAAAAATCCGGTTTGTCAGAGCTTATTGACGCCAAAGGGGAGGATTATCAATGCGGGGAAAACGGGAACAAACTCTCCGGCGGCGAAAA
This sequence comes from uncultured Clostridia bacterium, assembly GCA_944336475.1. Lineage (GTDB taxonomy): Bacteria > Bacillota > Clostridia > Christensenellales > CAG-138 > CALVLD01. The sequence goes on along the minus strand of CALVLD010000043.1, from coordinate 568 downwards.
GCAACGCCTTTCCATTGCCCGGAGTCTCCTGCGGGAAACCCCTGTGCTTCTTGTGGATGAAGCCACGGCGTCTCTTGACAGGGACACCGCATATCATGTAATGGATTCCATACTAAATCTCGGTGGCTTGACCCGGATAGTTGTCACTCACGCCCTGGATGAAGCCGTCCTGCGGCGGTATGACCAAATTCTGGTTTTGAAAAAAGGCTATATCGTAGAGCAAGGGCAGTTCGATGACCTCATGGAAAACAAGAGTGATTTCTATGCCCTTTACACAACCGCACAGTAAGCATTCTCAAAAGAAAAGAAGGTGTGGCTCGAATCCTTTGGCCGCTAAAGCGGCAAAAAACGATCCTGTGAATCGTTTTTAGCAGCGCCGGGGAGTACCGTCTTCGACAACAAAATTCCGAATGCGTCAGCCTTCGGAATTTTTACTTATTACGCTTTTACTCTTAAATCAAAACGCATTCGAATTTCTGGGAAAGTAATGCATGAGATACGCCGGAACATGGGATACCGGTGGTTCTGCGGCCTGGATGTCACGGACAAGGTTCCCGATCAAGCCACG
>CALVLD010000042.1 GCA_944336475.1 uncultured Clostridia bacterium | reverse complement strand
GGTATTGCAAGCGAGGAGAAGATGTGGTATATTAGTTGAGTAAATGTGTACCTATGCTCGGCGGCACGGTGTACCGAGGGGGGACTTTCGGGGCATGTGCGAGGCTTGGCACACAGGAAGCAAAAACATTTTATTTCAGGAAGGAGTATCCCTTATGAAGAAATTCCTCGCGATTCTCATGGCGATGGCTATGGTATTCGCCCTGGTTCCCGCTACATTTGCAGAGGGCGAAGTCATCTTCTCGCTGTCCACAGTGAATGATGCCAACCCCGGCGACACGGTCGACGTGGAGCTCAATATCAGCGGCGCTGAGTACGAGGCGCACACCCTTGAGATTCACATTGACTATGATCCCGAAGCGCTGGAGATCACGGGCTATACCAACGGCCCCGTGTTCATTCCCCAGCAGTACGGCGGAACGGCTCCCGACGATGCGATGAACCTTACGGATTATGAGACCATCCCCGGTTCCATGCGCATCGGTATCATCTGCCCCACCACCGGCCTGTCCGGGCAGGGCCTTGCCTTGACCGTTCATTTCCAGGTCAAGGAAGGCGTCACCGTTAACCAGGACATCACTCTGGTTATCGAGGACTTCAACTACTATCCCGTTGAGGCGGATAGCGCCACGCCGATCCCCTACCTCACTGAGGACGGCGGCATCAACCTTGTAGGCGGCGTTGATCCTACGGAGGAGTCCACCTCTGAGCCCACTGCTGAGCCCACAGAGGAGCCGCAGCCGGCAGACGATCTCTCCGAGGCTCTGAATGCCGCAGGTTGCGACAACGTGTTCGTATCCGATGGCACATATCCCTGGGTAGTGGATAACGACACATATCCCGGCCGCACCACCGGTAAGAGCGGTAACGCCGGCGTCGACGGTTCAACTTCCACAGTTTCCACGAGCGTTACGCTCTCTGCGGGCGACCTCATCAGCTTTGACTACTATGCAAGCACCGAGGATGATTGGGATATTTTCTCATTCTCCCTCAACGGCGCGACGGTATTTGAGGCCGACGGAGAGACCGGCTGGGTCACCTACTCCGATGTGGTCGATGCTGACGGCACATATGAGCTTACATGGACCTACACAAAGGACAGCTCCTTCTCAAGCGGCAGCGACGCCTGCTGGCTCGACAACGTCTATACGGGCGCTCCCGTTGAGGTAGAGGGGATTGAGGTTCTCCCGACGCTTGAGGTTCCCATGAACAGGACCGGCGTGATCACCTACACCATCCTGCCTGAGAATGCCTCCGACAAGTCCGTGACCTTCGTATCCGATGATCCCTCCATTGCAACCGTCAACGAAAACGGCGTTGTCACCGGCGTTGCGGAGGGCGAGACATTCGTCACCGTTACCTCCGTTGCGAATCCCGACGTGTTCGGCGTCTGCGAGATTTCCGTTGTCGACATGGGCTTCACCGCCGTCACCTTCTACGGCATGAACGTATTCGATTTCGGCGGGACCTACACTGATCAGTGGATCACATTCCCCGATTACGATCCCTCAAGCGTCACCGCTCTGGGCGCTGTTCCCGATGGAGGCTCCTACGCCGCAGCATATGCTTACGGCACAGTCTACGGCTTTGAGACTGCCGGGCGCTTCTTCTCCGCTCCCATCGATGACATCGACAACTACACCTATGGTCCCGCTTACGACGGCACCATCGTAGACATGGCGTTCAGCTACACCGACGGCATGTTCTATGGTATCGGCTCCGACCCCAGTGAGGCTCGCTACCTGTTCGGCATCGGCATGAACGGTGAGATCACCGAGGTCGCCCCTCTGGGCAACGACGGCATCATGACCCTTGCCATCGACTATGAGAACAATGCGTACGGCATTGACTTCGACGGCAACCTGAACAGTATTGATCTTACAACCGGCGCCTGCACCGTTATCGGCGCAACGGGTGTGGATCTCAACTATGTCCAGTCCATGTGCTATGACTACGACAACGGCGACCTCTACTGGGCGCAGATCCTCGACCAAAATAACGCTGCGTTCTACCGTGTAGACAAGAACACCGGCGTTGCAACAGAGCTTGGCCTCATCGGCGGCTCCGGAGCTGAGATCTGCGGTCTTTTCACCATCCCCTCCTATGAGCCTAACATGCCCGATGATGTTCCCGTAACGGGCATCACCATCACCCCTGCCGAGGCGACGATCCGCGTAGGCAACACGTTTGACTTCACCGCTCAGATTTCTCCCGTCAACGCTTCCAACAAGAACGTTGTCTGGTCGGTAGACGATGAGAGCATCATCGCCGTTGACGAGAACGGCACGGTCATCGGCCTTGCCGAGGGCGTTGCCACCGTTATCGCCACCACTGAGGATGGCGGTTACACCGCTGCTGCGACCGTAACGGTTCTCGGTTCACTCGGTGACCAGCTTGCCGGCTACTACTTCGAGGTAGATCCCGCAACTGAGGGTTGGACATTCGTGGATAATGACGGCGACGGCAACAACTGGATATGGTCCTTCGGCGAGGGTCTTTCCAGCTACGAGGGCGAGGGTATGATCTACTCCCAGTCCTACATTAACTATTACGGTGCTCTGACGCCCGATAACTGGGCTATCACGCCCGCAGTCACACTGCCCGACGGCGGCGGTGCCGTTACCCTGTATGCCGTAGGTCAGGATGCCAACTACGCCGCTGAGAACTTTGCTATCTATGCAGGCACCTCCCCCGACGTCGCTTCCATGACGAAGGTGGGCGGAGACTTCACTGCAAGTGGCGAGTTCACTCAGTACAGCGCAGATCTCTCCGCATTTGCGGGTCAGACGGTCTATGTGGCTATCCGTCACTACAACATCACGGATATGTACTTCCTCAACATCGACCAGGTCGAGCTCTGGGGCGTTGGGGGAGGCGAGCCCACACCCGAGCCCACCGCTGAGCCCACACCCGAGCCCACTGCTGAGCCCACTGCTGAGCCCAC
>CALVLD010000041.1 GCA_944336475.1 uncultured Clostridia bacterium | reverse complement strand
AAACTCCATAGATATTTCTTGACACGCCGCCGCCCGCCATCGAGCCGGTTTCCTACACCTATTTGGGTATGAAACAGTATGAAGAAGGTGGAGGAAATCACGATACCCGATATGATGTGACCATTCTTGTAAACGGTCTGCCGTTGGTCCATGTAGAACTGAAACGCCGTGGCGTTGCCATCAAGGAAGCGTTCAACCAAATCAACCGCTATCAGCGCGACAGCTTCTGGGCAGGCTCAGGGCTTTATGAGTATGTTCAGATTTTCGTCATCTCCAACGGCACATTTACGAAGTATTACTCCAACACCACCAGAGCGAGCCACATCAAGGAGAGCGACGGCACAGGCAGAAGACACAGCAAGAAAACGTCCAACAGCTTTGAATTTACTTCCTATTGGGCAGACGGCAACAATCGTGTGATTCCTGACCTTGTGGACTTTACAAAAACTTTCTTTGCCAAGCACACCCTGCTGAACATTCTGACAAAGTACTGCGTGTTTACATCTGAGGAACTGCTGCTTGTTATGCGCCCTTATCAGATCGTTGCGACAGAGCGCATCCTGAACAGGATCGAGACTTCCTCCAACAGCAAGAAAACCGGAAGGATCGAAGCAGGCGGATATATTTGGCATACCACGGGCAGCGGTAAAACCCTTACATCCTTCAAGACGGCGCAGCTTGCTACAAATTTGCCGTACATTGATAAGGTGCTGTTTGTTGTTGACCGTAAGGATCTGGACTATCAGACAATCAAAGAGTATGACCGGTTTGAAAAGGGTGCCGCCAACAGCAACAAGAGCACTGCTGTGCTTCAAAGGCAGCTTGAGGACTCTACTTCTCGAATCATCGTGACCACGATTCAGAAGCTGGATGTCTTTATTCAGAAAAACCCGATGCACCCGATCAGGGATAAGCATATTGTTTTGGTATTTGATGAATGTCATCGCAGCCAATTTGGTGATATGCACACAAGGATTGTTGGCGGTCAAATAAAGAAAGGCGAAAAAGTAGTTAAGGTTTACAGGTACTTTAGGAATTATCATATTTTCGGTTTTACCGGAACGCCTATCTTCTCTGTCAACGCTGGGACTGGTGGTAATCCTAATCTAAAAACTACGGAACAAGCATTTGGTGATAAACTCCACACTTACACAATCGTAGATGCAATCAATGACGGAAATGTTCTGCCGTTCCGCATCGACTATATCAACACCGTAAAGCAAAAAGACGGAAAACAGGATAAGCAAGTTACTGCCATTGATACTGAGGAAGCATTGGCATCTCAGGAACGCATCTCCGAGGTCGTGAAGTACATCCTGGAGCATTTCAATCAAAAGACTATGAGAAATTCTTACTATAGTCTGAAAGGCCAGCGTGTAAATGGCTTTAATTCCATGCTTGCCGTCAGCTCCATTCCAGTTTGTAAAAAGTACTATCTGGAACTGAAAAAACAGATTGCGGAGCAACACCGGGATTTGACCATTGCAACCATCTTCTCCTTTGCTCCCAACGAAGCAGACAGTGCAGACGGCATCCTGGAGGATGAAAGCTTTGATACCGAAGGCCTTGACCAGAGTTCCCGTGATTTTCTGGATATGGCAATTGATGAATACAACAAAACCTTCAGAACCAACTTCGACACATCCAGCAAGGGTTTTCAGGATTATTACAAAGACCTGTCCGACAAAGTGAAAAAGCGTGAAGTTGATTTGCTGATCGTGGTCAATATGTTCCTGACGGGCTTTGATGCAACAACGCTCAACACTCTTTGGGTCGATAAGAATTTGAAGATGCATGGCTTGATTCAGGCGTTTTCAAGAACGAACCGTATTCTAAACTCCGTTAAGACTTTTGGCAATATCGTCTGCTTCCGTGATCTCGAAAAAGAAACAAACGAAGCAATCGCTCTGTTTGGAGATAAAGAAGCAAATGGTATTGTGCTTCTGAAATCCTACGAAGACTATTACTACGGCTATGTTGACGACAAGGGACGGGAACAGAAGGGCTATGAAGAACGCATTGCGGAGCTGTTGCAAAAGTATCCATTGGGACAGCCGATCATCGGTGAACAGAACAAGAAAGACTTTATTGTTCTGTTCGGCAATATTCTTCGTTTGAGAAACATCCTGTCCGCCTTTGACCGTTTTGCGGGAAACGAAATTTTGTCTCCCATTGATTTTCAGGACTACACAGGTACATACCACGATGTATACAACGAAATCAAACCAAAGCCGGGAAGCAAAGACAGCATTATGGATGATGTTATCTTTGAAATGGAACTCGTTAAACAGGTGGAAGTCAACATCGACTATATCCTGATGTTGGTTACAAAATATCATGACAGCAATTGCGAGGATAAGGAAATACTGGTTGCCATTGATAAGGCAATTAAGTCTAGCTTGCAACTCAGATCCAAAAAGGAACTGATCGAGAACTTTATTGCCACTATCAATACAAAGACCGATGTCAACGCAGATTGGCAACGCTTTGTAAAAGAACAGCGTGAAACAGATATTCAGGCTTTGATTTTAGAAGAAAAGTTGAAGCCTGAAGAAACCAGAAAGTTTGTAGAGAATGCTTTCCGTGATGGTGTACTTAAAACAACTGGTACGGATATTGACCGACTGATGCCACCTGTCTCTCGTTTTGGCGGCGGTGGTTCCCGTGATAAAAAGAAGCAGACCGTAATTGAGAAGCTAAAGGCGTTCTTTGAGAAATACTTTGGCTTGGTCAATGCTGGAGAGTCGTTTACAGAGAATCTCTAATTGACTTTTACATCTTGCAAGGCACTATCTGTAAAAAGTTAGTGCCTTGTTTTTCGCTTATGCTAATTTTCACATCGACACAGCCTATGTCGATGTTGCCTACAGGACTTCTCTGCAAGTTGCGTAGAAGTGGAGGCTTTTAACTTCTGCCCAAGTTGGAGCTGTTGACAAAGTACCCAATTTCACCAAAAGATGGTAGAATAGTAGAATAGAGGATACAAGGGGGAG
>CALVLD010000040.1 GCA_944336475.1 uncultured Clostridia bacterium | reverse complement strand
TCCAAACGACTTGTGAGCGGGAGAATGCGGCAACAAACCAACACACCCAAGCACCAACGTGGCTCCAATGGACTGCCGCAAACGAACCAACCGGCATCATTCTCCTGAGATAAGAATAATCGACGGATGATTTTTATCTCGCCGAATCGGCAAGGGAAGCTATGCAGCGCCACCACGGCGCGGCTCTTTTTTCTTTTCTTCGGACTTTGGAAGCTGCTAATCACGAACAGGCCGTCGAGTTGGCGGCCTGCCGCCAACTCAATGGGATTGGATAGGCAGCTGCCTATCCGACCTCGAACGAGTGCTCATCCACGGACGACTGTAAATTGAACCTCCCGAATTTGCGGAGCAAATTCGGGATTTGAAGTATTGTTGGGTTCTAATGTGCAGATGTACCTCTTCCGACACTAATAGCGGGTCGAGTGATAGCTCTCTGCAGGGTTCTTATGGGATGCAGCCTCCCGACGCCACGGCATTTGTGCATGGAATTGGTACAAGGCTCAACGGTTTTACTTATTTTAAGATCCCCCTCCGAAAAACTCCGCATTGAGCTTCCGCTGCGCCTCTCGGGAAAGCTCGCGGGGGATTATCACGGAGATGCGTATCTCACCGGTGGTAATGTACTTGGGCACTATGCCGAGCGAGCCGAGTACGGCAAGCATCCGTGACGCCACGGCGCAGCTATCCGCAAGTCCTGAGCCCACAGCAGACAGCTTGGCAAGGCCATCCTCAACGGATATATTCCCCCAATCGCCCTCATGCAATATACTCACCGCCCGTGCGCACTCGCCGGCGGATACCGAGAAGCTCACCGTACCGCTCTCCTCATCCGCCCGTCGTGAGCGTATTACCACGTCTATAGGCACCTCGCTCTCTGCAAGCAGCTCAAAGAGCCTTCCCGTGGCGCCGTCCGTTACTCCCGACACAGTCACCATTGATATATTATCGTCGCAGACTATGCCGCTCACCGCCTTTGCAGCCGCAAGCGCATGAACGGTGGTGCCTGCGGCATCGGTCGCACCCGAGCGCACCTCAAAGCGCACACCGCTACGCTTCGCCATGCTTACGGAACGGTTGTGAAGCACCCTTGCGCCCAGATTGCTCATCTCCATCATCTCATCATAGGAGATCTCGCTGTGAAGCACCGCATCCGGCACGCTGCGAGGATCCGCCGAGTACACACCGTTAACATCTGTGTAGATGTAGCAGGCGTCGGCGTCGAGTGCGGCGGCAAGGGCAATGGCGGTAGTGTCAGAGCCTCCCCTACCAAGAGTGGTTATGTCCTTACGGGAGTTTACGCCCTGAAAGCCGGCCACCACGACGATATTTCCCCTGCCCAGCTCAAGCAGTATCCGCTCGGCGTCGACCGCCGTGACGGATGCCGAGCCGTGGCAGTCGTCTGTGTGTATGCCGGCCTGCCAGCCGCAGAGAGATACCGCCTTGTGACCGAGCTTGTTCAACTCCATCGCCATGAGCGACATTGATGCCTGCTCTCCCGTGGAGAGCAGCACATCGTTCTCTCTTAGCGGAGGGCAGTCCGTGACAGACCTTGCGAGCCTTTCGAGTTCGTCTGTTGTGCCTCCCCGCGCAGATACCACCACAACGACCCTGTGCCCCTCCTGCGCTCGCTCCGCCGCAATGCAGGCGGCACGATGCAAAAGCTCGTTTGTCGCAAGGGAAGAGCCCCCGAATTTCATAACTATAAGCATATGGATACTCCTTTTTGCATTGATACTGTAACAATATTCGATTACATCCCCGTGTGTTATTGACTTTCGGGGTAATGTCGGGCATAATCAAGGCATGGATGTGGTAACGGCAAGGGCATATGCAAAGGTGAACCTCACTCTGGATGTGGTTTGCAGGAGGCCTGATGGCCTGCATGAGCTGAGCGGTATAATGCAGAGCGTCGGTATTTTTGATACGCTCACGTTACGCCGAGCCAAGTCGTTTACGCTGGTTTCAAACGTCCGACTGCCGGAGCAGAATACGATCACCCGTGCCGCCGAGCTGCTGCTCGGAGGCAGGGGCGTTGCGATAGAGCTCACAAAGCGCATACCGTCCGAGGCAGGCATGGGCGGAGCCTCTGCGGATGCTGCGGCTGTGCTGAGGGCGCTGCCAGCACTGTATCCCGATATCCGTGTGATGGAGGAGGAACTCATGCGGATAGCCCTTACCGTCGGGGCGGATGTGCCGTTCTGCATGACGGGCGGCTGCGCCCATGCCGCAGGCACGGGTGAACTGCTGACGCCACTGCCTACGCTTGATCTGCCCCTGCTGATAGTGAAGGGGAGGGTGGGGATCTCAACCGCAGCCCTTTTCAAAAGTCTATGCCTGCCCAAGGCTGATGCGGAGCCTGTTCGCCCCGACCCTGCGGAGCTTCCGGACGTGCGGGCCGTGCTGTCGGGGGATACTGAGGCGTTGGCAGGGCTTATGCACAACGGCCTTCAGGCCGCATCGGAGATGTTGGCTCCCGAGATAGCGCAGCTTGCGGATAGGCTTCGTGCGCAGGGCGCAAAGGCGGTCACGATGACGGGAAGCGGAAGCGCAGTCGCCGCACTGTTTTGTACGATGGAGGAGGCGGTGCAAGCTGAGAAAAAATTTTCAGATCTGCCATTTGTCCGAGCCTGCCGCACCGTGCCGCAAGGAGTGGAGATTATATAAAAAAATATATCATCAAGAAACAAGATACAATTTTTACTCTATTTGTCAATCGACATATTTCGCGCGTAATTTAGAACACAATTTGGCGTAACGGCATAAAGATTAGCCATATGCTTTGAAAATTTTTGCGAAAAAAATATGGACAAATATAACAACTACTGATATAATATAGGGAAACCGGGGGTTCACTTAGATAAAGATACCACATCAATCCCACGCTGACTTTTGCTCAACCGATACAGCCGGAG
>CALVLD010000039.1 GCA_944336475.1 uncultured Clostridia bacterium | reverse complement strand
CCGCATCCCCACCGTCGAGGAGATGGAACGTCTGCTGAAGTGCTGCTACTATGACGCCGAGGTGGACTTCTGATAATCCCCTTTTCTAACCCCTTCGGGGCGGTGCTTCCAATTCCCCATGCACCGCCCCGCACATATCTCGAACCGTATGTTTTTTGCGCACACGGTTGTAAAAAATAACGTCCCGTGGTATAATCCCTCCGAGGCGGTTTGCTCCGTCTGATATGACGGTGCGGAATAGGAATATTCGAATATTTTAAGAGCATTTTTCAATAGGAGGCAACGGATGTACAGAATAGTTGAGAAGGACGCCCTGAATGAGCAGGTGAGCCGAATGGTGGTCGATGCGCCGTATGTGGCAAGACATGCGCAGCCCGGTCAGTTCATAATTCTGCGTGTTGATGAGGAGGGCGAGCGCATCCCCCTCACCATAGCAGGATATGACAGGGAGAAGGGCACCATCACCATAATTTACCAGAAGGTAGGCGCAACCACACGTCTGCTCGACACGCTTAATGTGGGCGAATGCCTGCATGACTTTGTGGGCCCTCTCGGCAAAGCAAGCGAGTTCGACGGCATGCACAGGGTCGCCGTTGTAGGCGGAGGTCTCGGCGTTGCCATCGCCTATCCCCAGGCAAAGGCTCTGCACGACATGGGCGCAGAGGTCGATCTCATAGTTGGCTTCCGTAATGAGAGCCTTATCATACTCAGGGATGAGTTTGACGATGCCTGCACGAATCTGTTCATAATGACGGATGACGGTTCCAACGGTCACAAGGGCTTTGTCACTCAGGCGCTGGACGAGCAGCTCAAGGCCGGCGTTAAGTATGACGCTGTGATCGCCATAGGCCCACTCATGATGATGAAGGCCGTGTGCGATATGACCCGTCCCTACGGCATTAAGACCATAGTGTCCATGAACCCCATAATGATAGACGGTACGGGCATGTGCGGCGGCTGCCGCATCACCGTGGACGGCGAGACCAAGTTTGCCTGCGTTGACGGCCCCGATTTTGACGGTCACAAGGTTGATTTTGACAGTGCGCTGATGCGTGGGCGGATGTTTGCCGCCGAGGAGAAGGAAGCGACAGAGAAGCATATCTGCCGTCTGACAGGAGGTGTTCGCTGATGGCTAACATGCAGATGACAAAGACTCCCATGCCCGAGCAGGATGCAAAGGAGCGTGGCAGGAATTTCCGCGAGGTAGCTCTGGGTTACACAGAGGAGCAGGCCAGGAACGAGGCCGCTCGCTGCCTCAACTGCAAGACAAGGCCCTGCACAAAGGGTTGCCCCGTGGGCGTGCATATCCCCGAGTTCATTGAGAGGATCAATCAGGGCGATATGGAGGGCGCATACCGCATAATCAGCGGAGACAATGCTCTGCCCGCTATCTGCGGCAGGGTGTGTCCGCAGGAGAATCAGTGCGAGAAGCAGTGCGTCAGGGGCATAAAGGGCGAGCCGGTTGGCATCGGCCGTTTGGAGCGCTATGTTGCCGACTGGGCAATGGCAAAGGGCATGAAACCCCAAGCCCCGGAGAAGGAGAACGGCATCAAGGTCGCCATAATCGGTTCCGGCCCGGCAGGGCTGAGCTGTGCAGGCGCACTCCGCAGCAGGGGTTACTCCGTAAGCATATTTGAGGCGCTGCACACTGCGGGCGGAGTGTTGATGTACGGCATACCTGAGTTCCGTCTGCCAAAGGCATTGGTTCAGAGGGAGATAGACTCCCTGCGTGAGATCGGCGTCGATATCGAGACCAATGTGGTTGTTGGCAAGTCCATCACGCTGGACGAGCTCATGCAAGACGAGGGCTACTCCGCCGTGTTCATCGGCAGCGGTGCAGGTCTGCCCAGGTTCCAGGGCATAGAGGGAGAATCCCTCTGCGGCGTGTACTCGGCAAACGAGTTTCTCACCCGTATCAACCTTATGAAGGCGTATGACTTCCCCAACCATATGACCCCAATCAAGGTCGGCAAGCGTGTTGCGGTGATAGGCGGCGGCAATGTTGCCATGGACGCCTCACGCTGCGCACTGCGCGTGGGCGCTGAGAAGGTCTATATAGTCTACCGCCGTGGCGAGCAGGAGATGCCTGCCCGTGCGGAGGAGGTACACCACGCCAAGGAGGAGGGCATTGACTTCAGGCTTCTGACCAACCCCACACGCATACTGGGCGACGAGAAGGGCAATGTCTGCGGCATGGAGTGCATCGAGATGGAGCTGAGCGAGCCGGACGCATCCGGACGCCGTCGTCCCGTGCCCAAGGCGGGAAGCGAGTTCATTCTCGACGTCGAGACCGTTGTTGTCGCAATCGGCAACACGCCTAACCCCCTCATCACCTCCACCACCCCCGGCCTTGCAGCCCAGAAGTGGGGCGGCATAGTGGTCGAGGAGGATACCCTCAAGACCAGTCGTGACTTTGTCTACGCCGGCGGCGATGCCGTGACGGGCGCCGCTACGGTAATACTTGCGATGGGCGCCGGCAAGCAGGCCGCCGATTCGATCGATAAGGCGCTGAGCAATAAATAATTTCTTCGCCGGAGCATCTCCAAGGGTGCTTCGGCTCTTTTATGTGTATTTTCGTCTACATCGCTCCCGTTTCGGAGTTTGCAAATGCAGAGTTTAATACGCCCGAGTTTCTCAAAGCGGAACTCGGGCGAGTCGCTGCCCCCGTGGCCCCCTTGGAAAAGCGAGCCGCCTATGGGCTGCTTGCGCACGCTTTGGAGAGGCATTTTTGCCTCGACATAGCTCAACTCACAAAGGATGCGCAGGGCAAGCCGCTGCATCCGAATTGCCATGTGTCCCTCTCACACAGCCATGGTCTCGCTGTTGCGGCGGCGGCGGATATTCCCGTGGGCTTGGACATCGAGCGTGTTGATGCGGCTCGATTCACTCCTGCTCTTGCCGCCCGTATAGCGGCGAAGGGCGAGAGCCCGGCAAAAAACGCAGACGAGTTCTTTACCCTATGGACCGTCAAAGAGGCTGCCGCAAAGCTCTCCGGCCGGGGCATTGCCGATATGCGAAGGCCCATTGACGCACATATCGCCGTCCGTACCGTGAAGTACGGCTCATACGAATACCGCCTTGCGGTGGCAACGGAGCAGTACAAAGCGGCGGAATTGATGCTGCTCGGGGGCGTCAAATAGATTAAATACGGTGTACAGGCCAAGACCGTATCCTTGCGGATCCGGCTCAGCCCGCCAACAAAAACCTGCATCTGCGTGTTTTCGGCTTATCAACAAGCCCCATAGTCAATATGCTGTGGACTGAGCGCCGGCTTTACTAACGGGAAGAGGAAGCCTTTTTCCGGGCGCAATGCGGCGGCCGCTTTACGATTCTCGCCGGGGATGCAAAGCCTCCCTTGTGCAAAGAGCGGCAGCACGGCGAAGCCCACACACCAACAGCCTTCCTTGTGCAAAGAGCGGCGGCACGGCAAAGCCGTGACGGAGGGCTTGTAGGGTAACATCGGT
>CALVLD010000038.1 GCA_944336475.1 uncultured Clostridia bacterium | reverse complement strand
GGGATTAAAAACATCATTCGGCATTACCCCTCAAGGGTCGGCCCCATCGACGAATCCTGCGGGTCAAGGGACGCAGTTCCTTGCAGGGGTTTTAGGGGGCGGCGCCCCCTATAGGGGGAGCGTTGGGGACGCTTAAGGGGAAACGCTGGGGACGCTTTTTCCGAAAAGCGTCCCTAAACCCCTTGAAAAAGGGATGGGCAAGGCATACGGGCCTGCTATTAAGAGACAGATATGTATTCAAACTTTAATCCCGAATTTGCGTTGCAAATTCGGGATTAAAAACAGCATTCGGCATTACCTCTTAAATGGCAGCCCCATGGACGAACCCTGCGGGTCAAGGGGCGCAGTCCCTTGCAGGGGTCTGAGGGGGAGGAGCCCCCTATCGTTCCCCCTTGCAGGGGTCTGAGGGGGCGGAGCCCCCTTCGTTCCCCCTTGCGAGGGTCTTAGGGGCGGCGCCACTCTAATGCTTGCGCTCGAGTATCTCCGAGAATATCACGCCCTGGACGAGCGGATGCAGCTTGCTTACTCGGTTGATAAACATCCGTACTGCGGCGGTATCGCTTTTAGGGACGTCGGGGGCATCACTGCCATCATATAATGCGGTGTCTGCGACAGGCTCTCCAGACGCATCGGTTACGACCGATTGATACGGGCCCACAGTGTTGGCTTGCGCATATTCTGCGGCGTGCTGCTTTGCCGCCATGGGACGAGGCTGCGAGCTTGCCGGACGGGACCGCGAGCCTGCCGGACGGGGCTGCGGGCTTGCCGGACGGGGCTGCGGGCTTGCCGGACGGGGCTGTGCCTCCGTGGGCTGCGTCCCCTGCTGCTGCGCCTTGGCCGCCCTGCCTACGACACGGCCTACCACCACGCCTATTATGATAATGGGCAGCAGGGTCGAGAAGATGCCTATCAGTTGTTCAACCATGGTTACCTCCACGATGCCGCAATTGCAGCATTACTCATTGGTAGTGGTGGTCTTGCCAATGGCCTCACGCATGTCGGTATCGGCCATCATGTTCTTCATGCGGTAGTAGTCCATTATGCCGAGGTTGCCGTTGCGGAACGCCTCCGCCATGGCACGGGGAACCTCCGCCTCTGCCTCGATAACACGGGCACGCATGCCCTGCACCTCGGCCTTGTTCTCCTGCTCCTGTGCAACGGCCATGGCACGGCGCTCCTCCGCCTTGGCCTGTGCGATGCGCTTATCCGCCTCCGCCTGGTCAATCTGGAGCTTTGCGCCTACATTGGCGCCGACATCAACATCGGCAATGTCTATGGAGAGTATCTCAAATGCCGTGCCGGCATCAAGACCCTTGTTAAGCACCGTCTGGGAGATGAGATCGGGATTCTCCAGCACGTCCTTATGTCGTGCGGAAGAGCCTATGGTGGTTACTATGCCCTCGCCCACACGGGCAATGACCGTCTCCTCGCCTGCGCCGCCGACGAGACGGTCTATATTGGCGCGGACGGTGACCTTCGCCTTTGCACGCAGCTCTATACCGTCCTTGGCGATGGCGGCGACCACGGGAGTCTCAATGACCTTGGGGTTTACGCTCATCTGCACGGCGGTGAGGACATCGCGACCGGCAAGATCGATCGCACAGGCCTTTTCAAAGTCGAGAGGTATGCCGGCACGCTGCGCGGCGATCAGTGCATTGACCACACGGTCGACATTGCCGCCGGCGAGGTAGTGCGCCTCCATCTTGTTTATGGAGAGCGAGAGTCCCGCCTTGGTAGCCTTTATGAGCGGATTGATTATGCGTGCGGGACGAACCTTGCGTATCTTCATACCTACAAGCGTGAATATCCCCACGTGTACGCCGCTTGCCGCTGCGGATATCCACAGCCCGAGCGGAACAAACGACAGGAATATTATCAGGAATATTATCACTGCCGCAACTATTGCGGCGACTGCGAGCGGATCCGTTGCAAGAGCTATGGGTGCCAGAAAGAGTTTCATGAGTATCCTCCCTATTGTCGTTATTGTTATGAAGCAAGCTTCATTATCCACAGTATGAGATAGATGAGCCCAATGAATGCGGGCACACCTACCAGTATCCAAATCCAGTCACGCCGCACCCGCTCTTTGGGTGCAGGCGCAACATCATCCGGCCGCTCGGGCTGCTGTATGCCGCACCTTGGACAGGCGGCGGCATAGCTCGAGTAAACGGTTTTGCACTTTGGACATATCTTCATATTCGTTTGACTATTATCCTGGTGCCATCGATGCCGGTTACCACGACCTCGGCGCCCCTGTCTACAAACTCGTTATCGGCAACGACATCGAGCCGTTCTCCCTCAACAAGCACTATACCGGACGGCCGTAGCGCCGTGTGTGCAACGCCCCTTTTGCCGAGGAGCTCATCCGCCCTGCCGCTGCTAAGCTCGGTCGAATCCGCCTCTATTGCCGTGTTGAGAACAACGGGGGAGCGGCTGAGCCTGCCCTTAAGCACCGAACGGAATATTATCACCGCAAACGTGACGAGCACCAGTATTATTATCAGGAGCGAGAACATCGCCCCTGCCAGTGTGTCCGACCCCAGTATAAGGCCGATCGTCACTGCGATGCCGCCGGATATGCCCGCAAAGCCGAAGCCCGGCATGAACATCTCAGCCACGATAAGCGCCATGCCTACCGCAACGAGCACTATGCCTGCGATCGAATCGCACCATGCTCCAACCCAGTTGGAAAAGAAACCCAAAGCTGTAATAGAAAGTATCATACTCAAACTCCTTACGGATACGTCTGCCGTTATTCGGCTCGTTCCACATTCAGTATACTCGTTGCAGCAGGCCGTTTCAACGGCAGCATGTATGGTTTTGATGTAGCGCATGTAAGAAGTCTGTAAAATCGTCACCGCACACGGGAGCCTTCTCTGGGTATGAGCTTGGGCTCCGTGCCGGCACGCAGACGGCGTATGTTCTCCCCATGGCGAAGGAATATTATGCCTGTTGTGAGCAGCGCCGTTATGAAAAGGCTCCACTCACTCCTGTCGGCCGGGAATATCCCGAACACAAGCACCATAATGGGGAAGATCGAGCTCCCCGCAAGCGACATGAGCGATACCTTCCTCGTGAGCGCCATAACAAGCCCACCAACGGCGATGCAAATGAGTGCGCCCAACGGACAGGTCATGAGACCAAAGCCCACCAATGACGCAACGCCCTTGCCGCCGTGAAAACCTGCAAATACAGGCCAGCAGTGTCCGATTATCACAAACAGCCCTGCTATATAGCCCCCGACACGACCCATGAGCAGCCAGCCGAGCGCTACGCCTATCACGGCCTTGATGGAATCGCCCAGAAATGTTAAGAACCCGAACTTCAACCCGTACACACGCACCATGTTGGTGCTGCCTGCGTTACCGCTGCCGTGGTTGCGGATGTCGTCGTGGAATTTGCGTCGGCTGATCGCTATGGATGTTTCGAAATTGCCCACCAAATACCCGAAAAGCGCACAGAGCAATGCAAGCAGTATGTTGAAGGGCCTCGTTCCGATCAAGAGTGGCATTTGCTTACCTCCGAATACAATATTCCCCCATTACATAATAATCCAACACGAGCCCAAAGTCAAGTCCCACCATCATGCAAAGAATGTCGCACACTTGCCCGTACCGCTGCGTATTATACAGCAGACCGGTCAAAATACCGGCATCAAAACTCTCGGAGGTTCAATATGTGTAATTCCTGCTTTGGCAATTTCAGCGGTAACAACTGGTGGTGGATAATCATCCTCCTCCTCATCTTCGGCAACGGCTGTTGCTGTGATAACGGCTGTGACAATGGCTGCGGTAATGGCTGCGGCAACAACTGGTGGTGGATAATCATCCTCCTGCTCATCTTCGGCAATGGCTGCGGCTGCGAGAATGAGTCCACTAACTGCGGCTGCCAGAATCCCTGCGGCTGCTAATCCAACCGGGGGTGCTTTTTCTACCAAATGCACCCCCTGCTTATGAAATACGGTCAGCATATCGTGCTGTTCTCCTTTCCTGAAACCGGGGGAACGCTGGGGACGCTTAAGGGAAACGTTGGGGACGCTTTTTCTTAAAAAGCGTCCCCAAACCCCTTGAAAAAGGGAGGGGACAGGGCATGCGGGCCTGCTATCAAGATACAGATATGTATTCAAACTTTAATCCCGAATTTGCAGCGCAAATTCGGGATTAAAAACATCATTCGGCATCAGCACTTAAGGGGCAGCCCCATCGACGAACCCTGCGGGTCAAGGGACGCAGTCCCTTGCAGGGGTCTTAGGGGGCGGAGCCCCCTACCGGGGGACGCTGGGGACGCTTTTTCCAAAAAGCGTCCCCAAACCCCTTGAAAAAGGGAGGGGACAGGGCATGCGGGCCTGCTATCAAGATACAG
>CALVLD010000037.1 GCA_944336475.1 uncultured Clostridia bacterium | reverse complement strand
GTATCTCAGGCAGTGCGGCAAGAGGGCTTTCCTCATGCATGAGCAGCACATAGCTGAACTCCGCAACGGACTCACGGACAAGATTCTTCCTGCGCAGGAGCTCGTTGAAATAGTTCTCATACCCCTCCGCATAGCGGATTATGCCGAGCCTGTAGTCGGAATCAAGTATGTTGTTTATGGCGTCGGAGGAGTTGGTCTCCTTGTAGTAGATCAGAGTCGGGTCGCAGGTGATCCGCTTTGAGAAGTTTGCAAATGCGTGGGCGATATAGCTTGCCCTGGGCACGGATATGGAAAATCGCCTGCTCACCGGCATGCCGCCCTTGTAGGTGGACTCGAGATTATCTATCTGCTCCAGCACATATCTGGCGTGTTCCACAAACACCTTCCCCTCCGGCGTGAGGGTCATGCCCTTTGCGGAACGGTTGAATATGGTTATGCCCAGATCATCCTCCAAGCACTTTATGGAGCGGCTCAGGTTGGGCTGGGCGATCCACAGTGTTTCCGCAGCTTTGTTTATGGAGCAGGTCTTTGCGACCTCCACGGCATATTTGACATGAAGTATGTTCATCCGTCCCTCCCGAATGCCTTTTTCACCATTGTATCACACAGTAAAAAATCCGCAAGCGGCATTGGATGTTTTTTAATGCGCATGACAATCAAATTTTACTTGCCATGAGCCAACGTTGTATTGTACAATACCTCAGCGGCTTTGAGCGGAAAGGGGGCGCCGATGAAGGCATCCGGAAGGTTTTTGGAACGACAGATCAAGTTTTTTACAGCTCCCATGGGCGCCGGTGTGGAGGACAACCGTCGTGCGCAGAGGAGGGTAGGTGCTCTTGCCTGCAGGCTGACCCGCAATGTGCGGCGTGAGCCCCTAAAGGGCGTTGATTTTACCGCCTCGTGGGCAATTCCGGATGGCGCAGATGACGGGCGTGTGATGCTCTACCTGCACGGCGGCGGCTATGTCGCCGGGGATGAGAGCTATTCCAACGGCTTTGGCGGCGTACTTGCCGAGACCTGCGGTATACGCACGCTCTGCGTGGCGTACCGCCTTGCGCCCGAACACCGCTTTCCTGCCGCACTCGATGATTGCATGGCGGCATACCGCTTTCTGCTAGAACACTACACTGCGAACAGCATAGCGCTAATAGGCGAATCCGCAGGCGGCGGGCTGTGCTATGCGCTTGCGCTTCGGGCAAGGGACGAGGGGCTCGCCATGCCCGTCTGCATGGTGACGATGTCCCCGTGGCTGAATCTGCGCAATGAGTATGATTCGTTTCGCCTGAATGCCGAGACTGACCCGAGTCTTTGCAGGGAAACGTTGGATTTTTTTGCGGACTGCTATGCGCCGGACGATAAGGGCGACCCGTACGCCTCCCCCCTGCTTGGGGAGCTTCACAGCCTGCCCGATTCCTTCATAGTCAGCGGTACGCACGAGGTGCTTGAGTTTGACTCGATATTCATGGCGGAAAAGCTTCGTGCGGCGGGTTCAAACTGCCGGCTGCATCTGGAGGACGGCGGCTGGCATGTATATCCCTTTTACGGCCTGCCCGAATCACGCAGGGCGCTTCAGATGATCCGAACCTTCATGGAGGAGAAATTGTCAAATGACGGTTGAGAATACCGAATGGATGACCCTTGACAATGCGGCGCTCATATATCCCGTTGCGCGCAACAGGAACTGGACGGCGCTGTTCAGGGTAAGCTGCGAGCTGAAGGAGGATATCGATCCCGACTATCTTCAGCTTGCGCTTGAACGCACCATACGCAGATTCCCGAGTTTTGCCCAAAGACTGAGGCACGGCGTGTTCTGGTACTATCTCGAACGCATCGATACCATACCGAGGATTCAGCCCGATGTTGCAAACCCCTGTGTGCGCATGGACTTTAAGCAGGACAGCGGCTATATGTTCCGTGTGCGCTACTACGGAAGGCGCATTGCTCTGGAGGTGTTCCATGTGCTGAGCGACGGCACGGGCGGCATGTGCTTCCTCAAAACGCTCGTTGCGGAGTATCTGAAATACCGTTACGGCGCTATGATACCACGCTCGGGAGACATAAAGGACTGCAACTGCCCCTCAACGACGGAGGAGATAGAGGACAGCTTCCTGCGGTTTGCAAGGAACGAATCGCTGAATCGTAGGGAGAGCCCCTCATACCGTATCAAGGGAGCGCATACGCCGCATTTTATGAATATCATAACGGGACTCGTGCCCGTTCCGGATGTTAAAGCCGTGGCTGCCGAGTACGGCGGCACGGTTGGCGAGTTTCTCTCGGCGGTGCTTATACTCTCCATAGACAAACTCCAGAGGTCACGGGCACACGGCAGACTCAAGCCCGTAAAGGTCAACGTTCCCGTCAATCTGCGGCAGTTCTATCCGAGCTGCACGGTGAGAAACTTTGCCTCCTACGTCAACCCGGGCATAGAGCCTCGGTTGGGGGAGTACACTCTGCGTGAGACCGTTAAGGCCGTGCGCAGCTACATAGGCTATGAGGTGACTGAGAAGCGCATGAATGCACGCTTCTCCACCAATGTCAAATCCGCAAAGAACGGGGCGCTCAGGGCTGCGCCGAGGTTTCTAAAGACATGGGTGCTGAAGACTGTGTACCTCTTTGTTGGCGACAGATACTCCTCGAGTACACTGTCGAACCTCGGCAAGGTGGAGCTGCCGCCGGAGATGGCGCAGTATGTCGAGCGGCTCGACTTCATGCTGGGCCCCCTCCACAGCAATCCCGTCACCTGCGCATGCATTGCATACAACGGCAAAATATGCATCAATTTTACAAGAACCATAAGGGAGACCGATGTTGAGAGAGAGTTCTTCACCACGCTGGTCAAGCTCGGTATACCCGTACTCATAGAAAGCAACGGAGGTATAGACTGATGTCATACTGTGTTAACTGCGGCGTGGAGCTTGCTCCCTCCGAGCCCCGTTGTCCGCTCTGCGGCACGGAGGTGGTCAATCCCCGCAAGCCGTGGCAGGCTCCTGAGCGCACCCCCTATCCCCGGACGGTGGAGCACATAATCCGCAAGGTTGACAGACGATACGGCGCGCTGCTTGCCATGTTCGCTCTGCTCGTGCCCGTACTCTGCACGGTGCTGCTCGATGTGCTGATGACCCGCTCGTTCAGCTGGTCGAGCTATGTCGTCGGGGCATGTCTTTGCATATTCATATGGTTTCTGCTGCCCATGCTGGGGGGAAGCAGGCACAGTCCCTACCTCTATCTGCTGTATGATGCCATCATACTATTCGCCTTCCTGTTCTGGATATGCTACAGGACGGTTGGCATAATGACATATCTCACGCTTGCCCTGCCGCTTGCAGCCGTGCCGGTGGCGTTCAGCTACGGATTCATGCCGATACTCCTGAGCCGTCGGCTCAAGGGTACCCTGTATGTGCCTGCTATCGCCATGTTCATGCTTGGGTGTATGTGCGTTGTGGTCGAGCTGGTGCTTGATCTCCATCTGTTCGATGTGTTTGAGCCGCTGTGGTCGCTCGTCGTGATAGTGCCCTGCATAGTGATAGGCGTTATGCTCATACTGATAGAGGGCAAAAAGAATCTCAAGGACAGAATCCGCAGAAGGCTCTTCATTTGATATTCGTTCCGTCAGTGTTGACTTGACCTGCGGAACATGGTATATTGTAAACAGTCTTATATGCGTACAGGGAGCTTTGCCGTGCGGTTTCAGGGCACAGGCTCTTTTGCGCAACTTGAATTATCGAAGGGCGGGCTATGTTTTGAAAATTGGTTGCGTTGTTATGGCGGCAGGGGGAAGCGTCCGCTTCGGGAGCAACAAGCTCCTGCTCGATGTGGGCGGCAGACGCATGTTTGAGGGCTGCCTTGATGCCGTCTGCGGAGCGTTCGATGCCGTTGCGGTGGTGTCGGGCTGCGACGAGATACTCTCGGCTGCGTGTGAGAGGGGCTTTATACCCGTTGTGAACGACCGTCCCGAGGACGGCGTCAGCCTCACCGTTCGCTTGGGGCTGGAGACGCTCCTCCGCACGGGCGAATTTAACGGGGTCATGTTCGCCGTAGCGGATCAGCCGCTTCTTTCGGCTATCACCGTGAGAAGGGTCGTCAATGAGTGGGAGCGTTTCCCCCAGCTCATTGTTGCCGCCTCCCACGGGGGCAAAAAGGGCAACCCGTGCATGTTCCCCGCACGGCTTTTTGAGGAAATCATGGGTCTGACCGGCGACGTCGGCGGCTCCGCCGTGATACGGCGTCATAGTGAGCTGCTCCGCTGCGTCGAGGTCGATGCAGCGGAGCTTGCGGATATTGATACCACCGCCGATGTAAGGGCGCTGCTTTAAGAGGTGCTTATGGTACAGCTATTTGTAAACGGAATATCGGTCGATGCGCCGGAGGGGATGAGCCTGCTGAGATACCTGCGTGACGAGCTTCATCTGACCTCCGTCAAGGACGGCTGCTCCGAGGGGGCATGCGGTACCTGCACCGTCATAATAGACGGCAGAACCGCCCGTGCCTGCGTGTTCAGGACGGAGCGGCTTGCAGGCAAGCATGTGGTCACTGTGGAGGGGCTTTCCGACTTTGAAAGGGATGTCTACACATACGCATTCGGCACGGCGGGTGCGGTGCAGTGCGGCTTCTGCATACCCGGCATGGTGATGTGCGCAAAGGCTCTGCTCGATGTAAACCCCACCCCCACCGAGGCGGATATTCGGAAGGCCATACGGGGCAATATCTGCCGCTGCACGGGCTATGTCAAGATAGTGGAGGCCATCCGCCTTGCGGCGGAAGCGTTCCGCTCGAAGGTCATACCCGATACCTCGGCGGAAAACAGGCTCGGTGAGCATGTGCGCCGCATCGACGTTGAGGGGAAGGTCACGGGCGCCGGGCTCTATCCCGACGATATATACATGGACGGCATGATATACGGCTCGGCTCTGCGCTCTCGCTATCCCCGTGCAGTGGTAAAGTCCATCGATACTTCGGATGCCAGGGCGCTTGCAGGCGTCCGGGCGGTGCTGACCTCCGCTGACATACCCGGCAGGAACAAGGTCGGCCACATAGTCAAGGATTGGGACACGCTCATCCCCGTGGGCGGCGTGACGCACTATCTGGGCGACGCCATAGCCCTTGTTGCGGCGGATACGCCGGAGCTTGTGGAGAGGGCAAAGTCACTCATAAAGGTCGAGTATGAGGAGCTTGCCCCCATATGCAGTCCCTACGATGCCATGGCAGAGGGCGCGGGTGACGTGCATCCGGCATGGGAATACGTTGACGGCGCACCCATAGGCGGCATACCTGTGGGCAATCTGCTTGCGCACAAGCATGTTGCAAGGGGCGATGCCGCAGGAGCTATAGCAAAGTCGAAGCATGTGCTGACGGACACGTTCCACACCCCGTGGACGGAGCATGCTTTCCTTGAGCCAGAGTGCGCCGTTGCGGAGCCCTTTGTGGATGCCGACGGCAGCAGAGGCGTGAATATCTATACATCCGACCAGGGCACATACGACACCCGCGGGGAGACTGCGCCCATGCTCGGGCTGCCCACGGAGTTGGTTCGGGTCAAGAATATGCTCGTCGGAGGCGGCTTCGGCGGCAAGGAGGACGTCACCGTGCAGCACCATGCTGCGCTGCTCGCATATGTCACCGACCTTCCCGTAAAGGTCAAGCTCACCCGTGCGGAGAGCCTGCTTATACACCCAAAGCGGCATCCCATGGATATGGAGTTTACGCTCGGCTGTGACGAAAACGGCATCATTCAGGGCGTTAAGGCCCGTGTGATAGCCGACACGGGCGCATACGCCTCCCTCGGCGGCCCGGTTCTGGAGAGGGCCTGCACGCACGCATCAGGGCCGTACGACTATCAGAATTTTGAAATTGACGGCTACGCCTACTACACCAACAATCCCCCGGCGGGTGCGTTCCGCGGCTTCGGTGTGACGCAGACATGCTTTGCGATAGAGAGCCTTCTAAACCGCATGGCGGATGTGGTGGGCATATCCGCTTGGGATATACGCTACAGAAATGCCATCCGTCCCTTCAGAGAGCTTCCCAACGGGCAGATAACCGACGGGGCTACCGCACTTGTAGAGACGCTTGAGGCCATAAAGCCGGCATTCGATGCCGCAAAGTACAAGGGGCTCGCCTGCGCCATGAAGAACAGCGGCGTGGGAGTAGGCCTCCCCGATTGGGGCAGGGCCCGCATAGTCGTTCGGGACGGCAGGCTGCACATATATGTAGGCGGCTCCTGCATAGGGCAGGGGCTCGGTACGGTGATACTCCAGATGGCAGGCGAGGCGACGGGGCTTCCTGCAGAAGCGATAGTGGTCGAACCCCCGTCCACATACGACTCCCCCGACAGCGGCACGACTTCGGGCAGCCGTCACACCCTCATAACGGGCGAGGCGGTGCGCCGTGCCTGTGTTCTGCTCATGGAGGCCAAGGGCGGCCGCACACTCTTCGATATGGAGGGTGAGGAGTTCTTGGGCGAATATCTTGCCAAGACCGATCCCCTGGGTGCGGATGTCAAGAACCCCGTCAGCCATGTGGCATACGGCTATGCCACGCAGCTTTGCATACTGAATGACGACGGCACCATTGCTGAGATAGTTGCAGCGCACGATGTGGGCAGGGTGGTCAACCCCAAGAGCTGCGAGGGGCAGATAGAGGGCGGAGTGCTGATGTCCTGCGGCTTTGCGCTGACGGAGAGCTATCCCCTCGACACATGTAAGCCCACCGCAAAATTCGGCACTCTGGGGCTTTTCCGTGCAGATAAGGCTCCCAAGGTGAGGGCGATACTAGTCGAAAAGCCCGGTCTCAATGTAGCGTTCGGCGCAAAGGGCATAGGCGAGATAACCTCCATACCCACCGCCCCTGCGATTGCGGAAGCGTACCGCCGGTTTGACGGGCAGGTGCGCAGATCCTTGCCTTTGGACGGCACGCCTTATAGGAAATGATGCCTGCGACTGTGTGTTTTTCCACTCTGTATTTTAATAGTGGGCTCCTATGCCTTGTCCATTCCTTTTTCAAGGGGTTGGGGACGCTTTTTAAGAAAAAGCGTCCCCAACGTCCCCCTTAAGCGTCCCCAACGTTTCCCCCGATAGGGGGCTCCGCCCCCTAAGACCCCCGCAAGGGACTGCGTCCCTTGACCCGCAGGGTTCGTCGATGGGGCTGCCCCTTAAGTGCTGATGCCGAATGATGTTTT
>CALVLD010000036.1 GCA_944336475.1 uncultured Clostridia bacterium | reverse complement strand
TGCCCCTTTAGGGGTGAAGCCAGTAATGACCCTTCTAGGGTCTGTGCAAACCACCACTTCAGTGGTGGTTATGATTAGCATCTATTATGAACATTCGTCGGATTGACACCTGCTCCTATATGTGGTAGAATGCAGCTTAGTGCCGTGCATCCGATTATGGACGACACAGAGAGAAAGGAGAGCAGTTTATGAAGATTCGCAAGCTTTTGTCCTTGATCCTTATAGCATGCCTTGCACTATGCCTTGTTGCATGTGGGGATGATGATACTAAACCGAACGATGATCCCACAGTCGATATAAGCGGAGGTATTCCTAACGAAACCTATGCCCCTTCGCAGACGGGCGTCCCGAGTACGACGGCTCCGGACAATACCCCTGAGCCCACCGAAGTTCCCGCACTGCCGGCTGGGCAGGTGCTGTGGCTCAATACCATGTCCACCGATCTGTTCGGCGTCCCCCTTGCCGAGGCGGAGGCTTGGTTCTCCGACGCCGTTTTTGTGGGCGATTCCATTATGCTCGGCTGGAAGAATTATAATGACACGATGCTCATGGCAAGTCAGGATTTCTTCGGTCAGACGCATTTCCTCTGCGAAGGCAGCTATGGCGCAGGCCATGCGCTTGAGCCTGTCTCGGACGAAAGCCTTCACCCGGTCTACATGGGTGAACGCAGGCATATCTGGGATTCCATCGCCATGATGGAGGCAAACAAGGTATTTATCTGCTTCGGCCTCAATGACATTGCCATCTATGGCGTGGATGGCACGGTGGCAAACTTTAACACAGTCTGCGACAACATCGAGCAGGCACGTCCCGGCGTCGAGATTTACATCATCAGCGCAATGTACATGTATGAGGGCAGTGAGATGCAGACCCTCAACAACGAAAACATCCGTCTGCTGAACGATGGGCTTAGAGCAATGTGCGATACGCGAGATTATCTGTTTGTTGACATCGCAAGCCACCTCTGCAATGCAGAGGGCTATTGCCTGCCGGAGTATTCGAGTGATCAGTATGTTCATCAGACCATCGCCGCCTATAACATATGGGCGGATATACTTCGTAGTGTAGCTGCACATGATATAAAGTGGGGTAACTGAGCATGAAGAGGATAGTAATATGCATACTGGTTTTTGCAATGGCGGCTCTTGCCGCATGCAACACCGATACGCCTAAAGAGGTCACAATGAATGCTGCCGAGATATATGCTGAGGTCTACGCTGTCAGCGGATACGGCACAATGACTGCCGTTCCCGATCGCGATCTTACGGACATATATGCCATAGATCCCGACAAGGTTGCAGACCGTGCTTGGTACATGTCCGACAATCCCTCCCTAAACGCCGATGAGGTCGCAATATTCAAGGCGGTGGATGAGGAGTATGCCGCAGAGCTTGTAACCATATTCAATCAACGGATTGAGGATCAGAAGCTGGTAGCAATGAGTTACAGCCCTGCGGAGTTTTCAAAGCTTGATAATGCACAGGTCGTGCAGAGTGGCTGCTGGGTGTACTATGCTGTGGGCACTGAGTACGCCGCCATGATGGATGTGCTCGGCACGATATTTGGCGAATGATATTCTCAAGCTTACAATTCATATTTATATACCTCGTCGTGGTATTGGGACTGTATTACCTGATACCCAACCGCACATATCGAAATGTGATATTGTGCGTGTTCAGTCTGCTGTTCTACGCATGGGGCGAGCCGGTCTGTATTTTTCTCATGCTTTTCTCCATAATGCTGAACTATGTGTGCGGCCTAATAATAGGACGCTGCCGCTCAAAGGAGAATAAACGTGGCGCAAAGGCAACGCTCATCGTCTCTATCGTTTTGAACATAGGCATGCTCGGCGTGTTCAAGTATACCCCGATGGTTTTTGATACGCTGAAGGCACTCATCCCCTCGATGTCGGGTATCGAGACGCCAGTTGCGAAGCAACTGGTCTATGATTGGTTGGGTGGGTTCATACCTGCGCTCAAAAACTTTGAGATAGGCGCAGAGTATATGCTTCCCATAGGTATATCGTTCTACACATTCCAGGCGATGAGCTACGTCATCGATGTGTACCGCAACGATGCACCCCTGCAGAAGAATCCCATGCTGTTCGGCACATATGTTGCCCTTTTCCCGCAGCTCATAGCAGGTCCCATAGTCCGATACAAAGATGTCGCAGACCAGCTTTGCGACAGACGGGAGAACATATCTCAGTTTGCTTCCGGCATAAAGCTCTTTGCCATAGGCGTGGCTAAAAAGGTGCTCATTGCAAACCAGATGGCGGTGCTATGGGCGGAGCTTCGCTCGACCTATGCAACAAACGGCGCGCTCGGCTCGTGGATAGGCATAATCTCATATGCCATACAGATATACTTCGATTTCAGCGGCTACTCCGATATGGCGATCGGCCTCGGCCGTATGTTTGGATTCGAGTTTTTGAAGAACTTCAATTATCCCTACATCGCCCAGAGCGTGGGTGAGTTCTGGAATCGTTGGCATATCTCCCTCGGCACATGGTTCAAGGAGTATGTGTACATTCCGCTCGGAGGCAACCGCAAGGGTCTTGCCAGGCAGCTTCTCAATGTGTCGATAGTCTGGGCACTCACAGGTCTCTGGCACGGCGCAAGTTGGAACTTTGTGCTGTGGGGGCTCTATTTCGGGCTGCTGCTCATATTGGAAAAGGCGTTTATGGGCAAGGTGCTGAAAAAGCTCCCCCGTGCGTTCCGCCATATCTACACATTTGTTCTCATAATGTTCAGCTGGGTACTGTTTGATTTCACCGATATGACGCACATGGGGTATTTCCTGCAATCGCTGTTCGACTTCAATTCTCCCGCAATATCGTCTGAAGCTCTCATGTATGCGCTGTCCTATCTGCCGCTCATGGTGATTGGCATAATCGCAGCAACGCCGCTTGTACGCAACATACACGCCAAGCTTGAAGCAAAGCACCGATGGGTAGCATGGGCGGATATCGTACTTGTTATTGTTTCTCTTGTGCTGTGTGTATCAAGCCTTGTGTCGAGCGGCTACAATCCGTTCATCTACTTCAGATTCTAATCCTGACTTTGATGGCATAAACAAAGCCCACCGAGTTGCCTCCGGTGGGCCTTGTTGCCTGTTTGCCTGCTTATGCGGCAGATACCAGCTGCACGAGCTGTTCGACAGTGTCGATCTTCTCATCGGGGATAAGGACATCAAACGTCTCCTCGATCTCAAGCACAAGCTCTTCTACATCCATGGAATCCAGATGGAGCTCATCCAACCTGCTTTCAGACGAAATCAAATCCCGCGGAACACCGACAAGTTCATGGATAACTCCGCAAATCACTTCGAGAACATCCATATAGACCTCCGTATAATTCCGTTATAAATAACTATGCGACACCGACAGCGGTAAGCACATGCCGGAATTATATGCCTGATAATTCCAAATGTCAAGTAAAATATGAGTCAAGTTTCTCAGCGGATAACGTATTCCTCCATAAAATCGGGCAGCGGTTCGCCGCCCGCGCTTACGCTGATTACGACCTCAACGCCCGTGCGCGCCGAGAAATCGTTGAGGAAGGCGAACATTCCTCGCAGGGAATCTATAGGGTGCTTTATTATTTTAACGAAGCTGTTTATGTAGACGGCTTCAAGATCAAAATCCTGTGCAGCAATTCCCGAAAGGAAGCCGCTGAACATTTTCGGCCCGTCTATACGGTAATCCGAGGCGTTGATAAAGCGGATCTGCCTGTTCAGATCATACATATGGTCGCAGTCCTTATCTATAAAAACGATGCTTCCCCGTGCGGTCGCAAGCCTGTCGTTTGCGAGCCTGCAGAGTTGACGGGATTTGCCGACGCCCTGATTCCCAAAGATTATTTTGATCATGTGCACCTCCGATCCCACGTCCCTGTGTCTCCTTGAATCATAACATAGATGTCGCATAATTTCAACAACTGTTAGAGAAAACTTGACAAACATTCTGTGTGCGAGTATCATTTCGCCTATGGGTGATAAAAGGGATATGACAGTAGGAATGAAGGTGCTTCGAATCGCACTTATAACAGTGGGCGCATTTCTAATTGCGGATACGCTCTTTGTCGCAACGCGCAGCAGCCTTAATCTCGGAGTGATAATGCCGTTTGTAATCGGCACGCCCATGCTCATTTGCGGGCTGTTCCTGCGTCCGATAGCAAAACTTTTTACCCAAAAGCTGCCGGTGCGCATATTGATGATCGCAATGATCGCCGTATATGTGCTGTTTACGCTGTTATTTACATTCACAACATCACTTATACTGATAAATTCAAGTGTCGTTCAGCAGGAAGCCGACGTACTTGTGGTTTTAGGCGCAGGTATCCGTGGCACTGCACCCACATTGACGTTGAAGTATCGCCTTGATACTGCGGTCGAGTATCTGACAGAGAATGAGGATACCGTGGTAATTGTCAGCGGCGGCAGGGGAGAGGATGAGGTCGTGACAGAGGCAAGCGTGATGCGTGAGTACCTTATATCATGCGGCATTAAGTCCGATAGAATTATCTTGGAGGAGAATTCCCACAGCACGGAGGAAAACTTTATCTATTCATATGAAATCATAACGGAGCGTTTCGGAGAGGATGCGAGCATAGCGTTTATCACGACTCGCTTTCATGTGTACAGAGCGGAATGCGTGGCTAAAAAACTCGGCATAGCTGCACAGGGCATACCCTCGAAAGGCGTGTGGTATCTGACGCTCAACAACTATCTGAGGGAGTGCGCCGCACTGACCCAATACTTCCTTACAGGAACCATTTAGCGTCAAGAAGCTGCATGCAAGTCAACGGTTCCCCCAAACGCACGCCCGCAATCACGCCCAGTTAGAAGCATGATGCTTCCAGGCGACAGCTTTGAGGATAAGCCCTTCGCACTCAACGGCGGCGTTTCTCTGAGGGTGAGAATAGGCTGATCACTTGTGCAGAGGCGCAGGCGTTCGATGGATCACGCTATGAGCTTTCAAATCCTGTTGCAAACTTCCCCCATGAGCTCGGCGTGAGCGCAAGAAAGAGCGCCGCTCTTTGTATGTATTGGCAAGTATTATGTAATCTTCACCGACGAGCCCTTCCGCGGCTATCAGGCTTGTGCTGCGATATTCAGAACCGAGGATGGCGAGGAGCTGTACACAAATTTACGGGAGCGCTATCATACAGTCAAGGGATGCTATTAGGATCCATCAGCCTCAGACTGTCTATGCCATATGAAAAGGATCTGTGGCAATGGCGGTTTGGAGAAGCGTCGGCAGCAGAAAAGCTTTCGGACGGACGGGTTCCAAGGGGATACTGCCGCAGGGTAAACATGACCGTCCGCCACAAGCCGTGTTTCTTCGGGGGTCAAGGGGCTTGCCGTTTCCTGATCGGTTATTCCGGTGCGGGTGAGATATTTGATTTGGGGGATGCTCTTAATGGCGAAGATTACAAGGATTGCGAGTTCTCTCGACCCAGCGCAGCCTCTGCATTTCATCCCCTAAAAAGGCGGCTGCGGTCTACTCCTCGTAGGAGCAAAACTGCGGCCGCTTTTTCAATGAATTGGCTTCGCCATCACAAACTCGGAGCGCTTTGGACTTAAGTGTTGTTTGGTGTTAACTCAAAATACAGGGATTCGGTTTCTCCGCCACGAAGATATTCGGGCAAAGCTTTTTCCACAAACCCCAAGCGTTTATATAGGGCGATCGCCTTGACGTTTTTCGGGCTGGGATCAACCCACACCGCACTTGCCCCATGTTTAAAGGCTTCTGCGATGGCATAGGACAATCCCTGAGCGGCAATCCCCTTTCCCCGCGCAAAGGAAAACAGCTTTATATCCAGCGCTGCACGATTGTCGTGCTTCGGATCAATTTGGTAGAATGATTCGCCGCAGTATGTACACCCATCAAAAATGCAATAGTGATTTATATTCGGTCTGGCGGATTTGATTCGCTCATACCAGTTCTTCATATCCTCATCAGACTGCTGTAATCCGTTGGGAAAGCCGACAAATAGCATCACATCTCCGTCTGCCCACAATGCTTTCACGTTGCCGAGATCATTTTCACTTGTTTCTCTGATTGAGATCATTCTGGTATCCTCTCTAAACTATATTGACATAGGCTTTCCTATAGATGCATCGAAACCGAGACCCCGGTACATTCGCGAGTCCCAAGGAGCGCAGCGGATGGTTTGGCTGGAGAGTCGCCGCTGCCGGCTATACTCTTATGCGACTTCAAGCATCCTGCCAATACCCTTTCCGCAAATGTGCCTGTTCCACAAGAAGCTAAACGGCAAGCGATTCGCCTTTTCTCTTGTATTGACTGCAAATGACCCGGTTTTGTAGTTCCCGGCTTTATCGGTATGGCATGCACTGCATCCCTCATTTAAGCTTGGAAGTATCTCTGCATTTGCCATGGCAGACACCTTCTCTTGGGTTATTATAATTAATTGGTTCATAATTGTCAATGAGCATGGCAGGAACCGTGTAAAGTGATTTCTGCTTTTTACCACATTTGTTTTAATCTGCCACAGCCCCATTGTCAACAGGTTGTGGGCGTAATCCCCACGGTTCTGGCAGCGTATGGCAAAAAAATAAAGCCCACAGGCCATTAACCTCCGCGGGTTTACCGCATTGGGGCTCAAATTGAAAGGAAAAACCGCAACCTTGATACGCTTTGTATCAAAATTGCGGTGCTTCTATGGCAATGACCTTAATCATGGTACAAATACTCCCCCTGCGGTTTTAAGAAGTTCACTTTTCTCAGGTTCTGTTTAATATATTGCGCTCAATTTCGACTATCTCATTGAGTTCACAGTCAATAGCGCAGCAAATCCTCACCGGAACATGGTCTTGTTTCCATGCGGCGGTAGATCTCACTTGTTATCTTTCACAGCATACCTCGTAAACATTCAATCTTGAAAATAAAATCGGTATCAATTTCATCAATCAGTCTTTTTGCCCACCCAGGAAATTTATCATGTTGGCAGGCAAGGAACAGACTAACGACCACGCTCACAACATCGTCCAATGCTTTTTCTATGGGGTCAAACTCACCGTATGCATCGAGAAAGGCATTCCCTGCATCCTCAGACAAAGAAGATAACACATTTCGCACATCCGAATAAGCATAGCCTTTGCCCAGAAGGTTATAGTCTAACATCAGTGCAGAGGATTTGTCTCGGGCAACAACCATGTTCGTGTAATAGAAGTCATTATAGGTCAATGTGCGTCTAGTCCTGAAAAGCAGATCACTAATTGCAGCATAGTGACTCTCTAAAAGCCGCCATGCCGG
>CALVLD010000035.1 GCA_944336475.1 uncultured Clostridia bacterium | reverse complement strand
TTGATAGCAGGCCCGCATGCCCTGTCCCCTCCCTTTTTCAAGGGGTTTGGGGACGCTTTTTGGAAAAAGCGTCCCCAACGTCCCCCGGTAGGGGGCTCCGCCCCCTAAGACCCCTGCAAGGGACTACGTCCCTTGACCCGCAGGGTTCGTCGATGGGGCTGCCCCTTAAATGCTACTTCCGAATGATGTCTTTAATCCCGAATTTGCGCTGCAAATTCGGGATTGTAGTATGAATGGTTTTGGTATGTAGCTGTAGCCCGTATGCCTTGCCCATTCCTTTTTCAAGGGGTTTGGGGACGCTTTTTAGGAAAAAGCGTCCCCAACGTCCTCCCCGGTAGGGGGCTCTGCCCCCTAAGACCCCTGCAAGGGACTGCGTCCCTTGACCCGCAGGATTCGTCGATGGGGCCGACCCTTGAGGGGTAATGCCGAATGATGTTTTTAATCCCGAATTTGCGCTGCAAATTCGGGATTAGAGTTTGAATACATATCTGTATCTTAATAGCAGGCCCGCATGCCCTGTCCCCTCCCTTTTTCAAGGGGTTTGGGGACGCTTTTCGGAAAAAGCGTCCCCAACGTTCCCCTTAAGCGTCCCCAACGTTCCCCTTAAGCGTCCCCAACGTTTCCCTTAAGCGTCCCCAGCGTTCCCCCTGTTTCGGGAAAAAAGAATACCCTACGATAGGGGGGCTTCGCCGGCTCCACCTCCTTTGCACAAGGGGGGCGGAACCGGCATACCCACACCAAAGCCTCCCTTTACACTGGGAGGCTTTTATGACGGCAAGCGGAGATATGTTTGCTTGGCGGTACGCAGATACTGCGGCCGAGTTGCCTCGGCCGCAGTGGGTGGTATTTGGTTCGTCAGTCGAGCGCAGGTATCTCCAGGCGGCAGAGGGCGGCGTGATCCTCATAATAGCACATCATGTATATGCTTCCGTCATCCGCCATCTTGATGTTATTGTCTGCGCCAAATCCGGCCAGAGCGTATTGATCCCCTATGATAAACTCAAGCATGCCGCCGAAGAGCTGGTTTTGATCCGGGTCAAACACACGGATGGACTCATCTTCGGTATGGTAGAAGTGCATATAGAGCCTGTCGCCCTGCACGCCGAGCACATCATACGAGGGGTGGACATCCACGCCCAACCAGCCGCTCTGTATCTGCCAGGTATGCTCTGCATCCGTATAGGTCAAATAGCTCCATGCAAGTCCATCTCCGCCCTGTCCCGCAAGCCATAGCGGAGGCTGCGCTTCAACAAGGGCGTCGCCGTCAAGCGTGAATGTTGCCTCCCCCTCGTCCGAGCGATAGGCTTTGATATACAGCTTTTCATCAACGACGTACGTCTTATCTATCGTCAGCTCTCTCGTATCCGGCTCAATATCGGTAAGCGCAGCGGCGACGCCGATATTGTCGGAGGCGTCAACGGCATACAGCGCATCGCCGCCTATGAAGTATATGGCATCTCCCAGTGCGGCAATGTGTGAACCACCATAGCTGCAATACTCCTCTATGGAAATTCGCCGAAGCTCCTCGCCGCTCTCGATGTCATACACGCGGATACAGTAGGCGTATGTGTCCAACAGATACAGCTTGCCGTCTGCAACGCAGAAGTCCTGCGGCCCCAAGCAGCCGCTTTCATCAGTCCATACATAGCAGAGCTGTTCCATGTCGTCAGGCGGCTCAGCGCCGGTTACTATATCGCCCCTGTCGTAAACATCAAACCTGATGAGCTCGGTCATCTCGATGTATTCGGTCACGGAATAATCCCCGGGAGCTTCGGTAGGCTCGGCAGTGGGCTCGGCCGCAGGCTCCGCAGTTGGCTCGGCGGGTATCTCCGTGGGGTCGACACTGCCGGGCTGTGTGTCACAGCCGCACAGAGCGGCAAAGCACAGTGCGACAGCAAGGAGCAGTGAGAGAAGCGTCTTGACTTTCATGGTAGGGTCTCCTTTTCTTAAGCGTTCATTTATATAACGCAGTAAATGCCGTTCAGGTTCCCATTTTCAGGAAAATATATTCAAAATTTTGCGCACGAAAAGAGGAGCGGCCGCCGCCGCCCCCTTTGCAGCTTGCCTTAGGCAAGGAGCTTATTGGTCTGTATGTACACATCGCCGCTGCCAAGGGTGAGGACTATATCCCCCTCGCCGGCATTTTGGATGAGCCAATCGCTTATCCCCTCGAAGTTGGGAATGTAGAGGGCGTTTTCCGTCTCACGGTTGATGGCGTCCGCCATGTCGCCGGCGTGAACGGTGCCGTCGTCACGCTCCCTGCCGGGGAATATGTCGGGCACGAGCACCATATCAGCACCACGGAAGCAATCGACATCCCTTGTGAAGAGCGTCCTTGCACGGGTGTAGCTGTTGCACTGGAACACCACGAAGAGCTTTTTATGCGGTGTGCGCAGAGCCGAATCCATCGCCGCACGGATCTCCGCAGGGTGATGGGCATAATCGTGGAACACCCTTACCCCCCTGCGCTCAAAATAGAACTCAAATCGCCTGCGTGTGTTGGCAAAATGCTCGAGCGCACCTGCGGCGGTAGCAAAATCCGACCTGTGCGACACCGCCACGGCAATGGCGGCAAGGGCGTTGAGCATATTGTGCCTGCCGGGGACGTGGAGTGTGACATCGCCCAGACGCTCCTCCCCCCTGAACACGGTGAAGGAGGGACAGCCCAGCTCATCATACCGCTCATCGGCGATATGGAAATCGGGATGCAGTGAATCGTCAAGGCCGTAGGTGACTATGGCGAGCCCCGTTCCCCTGAACTCATCTGCGAGGGAGCGCACACGGGGATCGTCAGTGTTGCCTATCAGCATGCCGCCTTGGGGTATCAGCCGCACGAACTTTCGGAATGCGTCGGTTATGGCGTCGATATCCTTGAAATAGTCGAGGTGATCGTCGTCGATGTTGTTTATCAGCGCAACGGTCGGGCGAAGCGTCAAAAAGCTCTCCACATATTCGCACGCCTCGGTTATGAACAGATCCTGCGAGCCTATGCGTGTGCCGCCGTGCAGAAACTCCACAAAGCCGCCAACATGCACCGTGGCGTCAAGGCCGCCATGCTCCGCAATGAGCGCAAGCATGGATGTTATGGTCGTTTTGCCGTGACAGCCGGCAATGCCCACCACGGCGCCATACCCCTCGGATATCCTGCCGAGGGCAACGGAGCGCTCTATCTGCTCTATCCCCAGTTCCGCCGCACGGACACGCTCGGGGTTGTCGGGCTTTATCGCCGCAGAATATATAACCAGGTCGCACCCGTCGACATTCTGTGCGTTGTGGCCTATTGTGACGGGTATGCCGAGCTCGCTCAGACGCTCGGTGAAGGGCGACGCCGCCTTATCGCTCCCCTGCACGGTATAGCCCCTGCTTGCCATTATCTGCGCAAGGCCGTTCATGGAACAGCCGCCTATGCCGACGAAGTGAACCCGTTTCTTTTCGTTTGTCATGTCGTTACCGCCTTTATAAGAGCAGATTGCAACAGGCGCTGCCTGTCAACTCTGTATTATATGACAAGCCGCACATTTTCGCAACCCGACAGCCGAGATTCGACCTTGCCTGTGCCGACACATGACGCCGGAGAGCGTATAATCCGCCTGAAATCTGCCCAAGTGGGCATTTATATTGAAACGATATATGTCCATGCTGATGAGCGTTCTGCTTGCCATTGCCCGCCTTTCCAACATCGTTGACCCCACGTTAACCGTTTAGCGCACGGAAGCGCTCGACCTGAGGAAGTCGGGCGCAGCCTCCTCCGAGGAGGATGGCCGAGCGTTTGAACCCTGCGGTAACCGCATAAGCGCCGTCCTTAATCTGAATTCCTGTGGCTCCGCCTTCGTCCACGGCGCATCCGCAGTCGCTCCTGCGAACATCGCAGCGGTCGAAAACGGGCGCACGCTACATAGGCAATGCCTTCGGCCCGGGAATTTAAGCGTGCTGAGCGGAGGCTGCGACGGCCTTCGCAGCAACGGCACGGACATTCTCAGCCTCTATACCGCCGAGTACGACGGTCACTGCCCGTGCATACCCATGGGCGGCGTGCTGTATGCCTCCGAGGTGCTCGCCGTTGACTGAGCGAATATCAACCGATACGGCACGGAGCGTAATGCGCACGCCGCCGCCACGCTGTAGGAGTGCATATTTGCCCCAAGCCGGATAAAGCTCTACAGCTCCACCGTATGCACATACGGGGGCGTGCCGGCATCCATATGAGCGGATATCACACCGCCGACGGCGCCGAGTCCAATGCCCTCACGCTGATAATAGACAACTGAGACATAAGCGTAATGCGCACGCCGCCGCCACGCTGTAGGAGTGCATATTTGCCCCAAGCCGGATAAAGCTCTACAGCTCCACCGTATGCACATACGGGGGCGTGCCGGCATCCATATGAGCGGATATCACACCGCCGACGGCGCCGAATCCAATGCCCTCATGCTGATAATAGACAACTGAGACATAGCGGTTGAGAGCATCAACGGCGGTCAGCGGGGCCATGCAAAGGGAAATTACACCCGGTTTGTGCACACCGACATGACCGACAGCCGTGTTGTCATCAAGGCCGGTAACACGAGCCCCAACTGCAAATAAGGCCTTTCCTTATACAACGGCTATGTTGAGGTGGTTTCCGCCCCTTCGACCTTCCAGGCAACGGACGGCCCCTGTATACTGCCGGAGGCTTATACTTGGGTCGTCGCTCGAACGGTGCTTTGTCCGCACCACACGGTACACCCATGTGCGCCATGCGTACTGCTATGGGCCGGGCGTGTCCTGCATAAGCGGCAAGCTAAATTTGACCATAGGTTCGTACTCGAACGGGAGACTCTAAAACGGCACGGACCCGGGGACGGCTTTTCCTCATTCGAGGGGATAGGCGACTACCGCTGCTATGGGGATGTTGACTGCAATGGCGTCGTCGAGTTTGCCGGGAGGTACGGGCTTACGTTGATATATCGCCCCACCCCTGCGTTGCGATTTGGCGAAACAGCTCGCCCATTTCCCTGGGCGTTTTGGGGATGTCCTCAAGCACCCATTGGCGGATCATAAAATAGGCGCCATTGGTCAAAAATGTGGCTATGAGCCGCCTGCTGTCCTCGCATGGCTCATGGCTCAGCGTGCGGTCATAGATGAGCCGGACATGGGCTGCGTTCATAAGCGAGGATGCAAAGCTCGAATCGGTATCGCTGCTTTTCAAAAACAGTCTGAACATCTCTTTGTTTTTCAATATGTAGGTACACAGCGTTTCCACACGTCGTTCCAATGTACAGCGCTCTCCGGCTTCCGCCCTGATGCACACCTCCTCCAGATCCCGAATGATGCCCTGCTCAATATCCAGCAGGACATCCGTAGGACAGCCGTAGTGATTATAGAATGTGGAGCGATTAATCCCCGCCATACCGCACAATTCGCTGACCGTGATCTTCCGTATGTCCTTTTCCTCCATGAGCTTAAGCAGGCTTTCTTTCAAGAGCCGCTTTGTCAGTAAGATCCTTTGATTTTCTTTCTTCTTCATCTGTCTCTCCTTTTTGTTGGATTTCGCTGCGCATCCGACAAATGAGCTCGTTTTGCTGATTCTGCATCATTTTAAGAACATATGTTTGTTGCAAATTCTACACATGTCTATTATAATCACAGACGGTACGTTTGTCAATCGGATCATGGAGCCTCGCATTGAGGGCGGCGCCCATCGGCTATACGAGCAGACCCTATCGATACGATACAGAAGGGAGAAATTCCAGTGAATGAGGTAAAAAAGCCTAAGAAACCCCTGATCTATTATTATGGCATAGTCCTGCTGGTACTGTTGCTGTTCAACCTTTTTGCCATGCCTGCATTTACGGGGCGACAGGTCGAGGAGGTGGGTTACGGCACCTTTATGACCATGACCGAGGAACGGAATATCGATAAGGTGGAGATCCAGAGCAATCAGATAATCTTTACCGACAAGAATGACAAGATCTACAAGACCGGCATTGTGTACGACCCCGGTCTTACGGAGCGGCTTCATGAAGCCGGGGCGGATTTTTCCGGCGATATCGTGGAGGAGACCTCTCCCCTGCTGAGTTTTCTACTGTCATGGATACTGCCGATGGCCATATTCATCGGCCTCGGGCAGTTTATGTCGAAGAAGCTTATGGATAAAGCCGGCGGCGGCTCGAATTCCATGATGTTCAACATGGGAAGGAGCAACGCAAAGGTTTATGTAAAATCCTCTGACGGCATCAAATTCTCCGATGTGGCGGGAGAGGATGAGGCAAAGGAGAGCTTGGCGGAGATTGTGGACTATCTGCATAACCCGGATAAGTATAAGCAGGTAGGCGCCTCCATGCCCAAAGGCATACTGCTCGTTGGCCCTCCCGGCACCGGCAAGACGATGCTTGCAAAAGCTGTTGCAGGCGAATCAAATGTTCCTTTTTTCTCCATATCCGGCTCGGAATTTGTGGAGATGTTCGTGGGCATGGGCGCCTCCAAGGTAAGAGATCTTTTTAAGCAGGCCAAGGAGAAAGCCCCCTGCATCGTGTTCATAGATGAAATCGACGCTATCGGTCAGAAGAGAAATACCACCGGGATGGGGGGCAACGATGAGCGCGAGCAGACGCTGAACCAGCTCCTGACGGAGATGGACGGGTTTGAGGACAATAGTGGCGTCATTATTCTGGCGGCCACCAACCGCCCGGAGTCTCTCGATCCGGCATTGACCCGTCCGGGCCGCTTTGACCGAAGGGTTCCGGTGGAACTTCCGGATCTGAAAGGGCGCGAGGAGATACTGAAGGTACATGCCCGAAAGATCAAGATAGCCGAGGATGTGGATTTCCTTGCGGTCGCTCGCATGGCGTCCGGCGCATCCGGTGCGGAGCTGGCCAATATCGTCAATGAAGCCGCCTTGAGGGCGGTTCGTGACGGCCGTCAATTTGCTACGCAGGCTGACCTGGAGGAATCCATCGAGGTGGTCATTGCCGGCTATCAGAAAAAGAACGCCATACTTACCAGCCGTGAAAAGCTGGTGGTCGCATACCACGAGATAGGCCATGCGCTTGTGGCCGCCAAGCAGACCAACTCTGCGCCTGTGCAGAAGATCACCATAGTCCCCCGCACCTCCGGTGCGCTGGGCTATACCATGCAGGTGGACGAGGGCAACCACTATCT
This sequence comes from uncultured Clostridia bacterium, assembly GCA_944336475.1. Lineage (GTDB taxonomy): Bacteria > Bacillota > Clostridia > Christensenellales > CAG-138 > CALVLD01. Next base: position 843 of record CALVLD010000035.1, on the reverse strand, counting down.
GATGACCAAGGAGGATCTGGAAGCCAAAATTGCAACATATACCGGCGGTCGGGCTGCGGAGGAGATAATGTTTGGCTCCATCAGCACCGGCGCTTCCAATGACATAGTGCAGGCTACCAAGCTGGCGCGCGCTATGCTGACCCAGTACGGCATGAGCGAGGAGTTTGGCATGGTTGCTTTGGAAACGGTGTCAAATCAATACCTTGGCGGCGATGCTTCCCTTGCCTGCTCCCCGGAGCTTCAGTCAAAGATCGATAATCAGGTTATAGATCTGATAAAAGTGCAGTACGAAAAGGCAAAGCGCATTCTGGCGGAGAATCGTGAAAAGCTGGACGAGCTGGCTCAATTCCTCTATGAGAAGGAAACGATCAACGGGGATGAATTCATGCGCATATTGAATTCCTGACGCCCGAGCATGACAAATTTAAGGGGTCGGGGGAGTTCGTCCCCCGACCCACGCTCTGCTGTGCGGCAGGGCTTTTTTGTTGGGCTCAGCTCATCCTTCCGAGTATTGCGCGGCGGGAATTGCACAGCTCGACTATAAAGTCCTTATCGAGATCGGTGAGCACATAGTCCTTGCGACGCACAAGCACGTCCTTGCATATCTTTTTGTTGTCCGCACAGGGCTTTTGCACCAGCGAGTACCTTTCAAGCACATCGTTCGGCACGGGCGACACCCACATGAATGTCTGCGGATTCCTGTTTAACAGCTCAAACTGACTGCTCCTCTCAAACACATATATCTTGCGGTCACGGCTCCCGGGCAGCTCTGCGCTGACCACCTCCGTCTGAGACAGAAAGGGTACATAGGGGTCGGCATGGGTTATCTGTATAAGCGGCGCA
>CALVLD010000034.1 GCA_944336475.1 uncultured Clostridia bacterium | reverse complement strand
TCCAAACGACTTGTGAGCGGGAGAATGCGGCAACAAACCAACACACCCAAGCACCAACGTGGCTCCAATGGACTGCCACCGGTAAACCAACATCCACCATTCTCGGGGACCGGCATGAACGCCACCCGCAGTCCGGATCCATTTCAGCCTGTGGTTAAATGTCCCCCGTTCCCTGAGGGGCTGGGGCAAAGCTACAAAGAGTTCTGTTAATTTACAGCTTGGCCGCTTATATTAATTTCCAGTTGAACATTGTATTGCCCTTCTCAATATGCTATAATGCGTTTGGAGGGATGTGCACAGTGCTGTATGGGCTTATACATGGGGCACGAACCCTGTCTGTAATCGGAATGTGCAAGAACGCAGGCAAGACCACGGTGCTGAACGCCCTGGTTTCCTGCTGTTGTACGCATGGTGAGGTTCTGGGCCTTACCTCCATAGGACGTGATGGGGAGACTCGTGATGTTGTTACCGGCACCGGTAAGCCCGCTGTATTTGTACCGGCGGGCACTATAGTTGCGACTGCAGCAGCGCTTCTTCCTGAATGCGAGATATCTCGTAAGATACTGTGTACCACCGGTGTGCATACGCCTTTGGGTGAGGTGGTCATTATTCGTGCTATGTCTGACGGCGATGTCCAGATAGCCGGAGCTTCTATGACGGATCAGGCTGCGCACGTTCGGGACGGATTGTTTGATTTCGGGGCTGACCGCGTTCTTATTGACGGCGCTTTGAGCCGCAAATCCCTTGCCATGCCTCTGCTCTGCGATGCTGCGATACTCTGCACAGGCGCCTCATACAGTCCGGATATGCGTGCGACTGTTGAGGACGCCGTTCACGCTGCAAGCCGATTCACCCTTCCAGTTTATGCCTGGCATGATGAGCTTTCACACAGATACACCGCTGTGACAGGCGGTGGAGGTATTGTCACGGATACGTTTGATCCAATAATCCCTGTGCTCAAGCGCAGCGATGTCAGTGCCATCATAATCAAGGGCGGCTTTACAGACGGCATTGCGGCCGAGCTTGCACCTGTCGGCAGGGCGCTCTCGGGGGTTGCGCTTGTGTGCGCTGACCCAAGCCGCCTACTTCTCAGCAGGACGAGTTATGACCGGCTTCTGCGGTGTGGAGCAACCTTCATGGTGCAAAAGTCCATGCGCCTTGCTGCTGTAACGGTCAATCCGTTCTCCGCAAGCGGCAATCACTATGATAAATCGGCGTTCGAGGATGCCGTTAAGCATGGCTTGTCTGCGCTTGATATCCGCATCCCGACCATCAATATTATGGATGTAAAACATGCTTAACGTACAACAGCTTGAAACCATAGGCTTTCGCTCGGTCACAGCGCAAATGAATACGCTCACGCCTTACGGCGCCGAGCTTGTTCGCCGCCCACATTATTTTACCTCTGCCGAGGCGACTGAGCTATGCGGTGAGCATTCCAATATAAGGGCTTTGCAGGAGCTTATGGGTACAAAGCCGGACTATGTTTTACAGATAGAGCGCCTGCTCATGCCGATAAAGGACATTCGCCGTACAATTATGCGATGCGGAGATGTGCTGCTTTCGGAGGTAGAGCTGTTCGAGCTCAAACGCTATCTGCTCTCGCTTCGCATACTGTCGGAGCGGACTGAGGGGTTGGAGCTGCACAACATCCGCATCACTCCAATCGAGGGTGCGCTTGAGGTGATCGATCCTGATCTTACACGCACACCGTCGTTCTACATATCCGATTCCTTCTCAGAGAAACTCGCATCAATACGCGCAGAGCGTAAGCGTGTTGATATGCAGCTCCGTGAAAAGCAGGATGAGGCACTCCGGCTTCGACGCACGAGTCTCGCTGCGGAGGAGGAGAACGAGTGTGCTCGCATCAGGCATGATATGAGCATGGCGTTGGGACGCTATCAGGATGAGCTCCTGGCAAATGCAGATGCCATTGGCAGGCTTGACTTTGCGCTTGCAAAGGCACGGATCGCCCTGCGCTACGGCGCAGTGCTGCCAACCATAGGCGATATGCAGCATATAAGCATGACGGATATGATAAACCCCGCTGTTTCCAATATACTTGAAAAGCAAGGCAAGCATTTTACCCCCGTTTCGGTGAGGCTTGAAATGGGCTCAACGGTAATAACGGGTGCAAACATGGGCGGCAAGTCCGTTGCAATGAAGACGCTTGCGCTCAATGCACTGCTTGCAATGTGCGGCTATGCCGTCTTTGCCAAAGAGGCGCAGATGCCGTTTGTAGGCGACATATTCCTGCTCTGTGAGGACAGGGAGGATGCAGGAAGCGGTCTCTCCAGCTTCGGAGGGGAGATGATGGCATTTGACTCCATACTCAAGGCTTCGTCAGAGGTGGAAAATCCCCTGGTGCTCCTTGATGAGTTTGCTCGTGGGACGAATCCGCAGGAGGGCTCCGCACTTGTTCGGGCGGCAGTACGCCTGTTCAATCGGCATAGTGTTTTTGCGGTTATTGCAACTCATTTTGACGGCGTGGCGAGCCTTGCAAATGTTCACTACCAGGTCGTTGGATTAAGGAATGCCGACAGGGGTAGGCTTGCCGCAGAGCTCGCTGTTGCAAACAGCTTTGATGTGCTTTCACGCTACATGGATTATGGGCTGTATCCTGTGGCGCCCGATGTAAAGCCGCCGAGGGACGCCGTGACCATATGCCGTGCAATGGGCGTTTCGCACGAATTTATGGATCTGGTTGATAATGATTGATTTTTCGGAGGTTCGAATGAACGAGATTAGCATTTATAACACAGCGTCACGCCGGGTTGAGACGGTCGTTCCGCACGAGGCCGGCAAGATTACCATGTATACCTGTGGGCCGACTGTGTACCATTTTGCCCATATTGGCAATCTGCGTACCTACATCATGGAGGATGTGCTTGAAAAACTCTTCCGCTTCGCCGGGTATGAGGTTCATCGTGCCATGAACATCACCGATGTGGGGCATCTTACGAGCGATGCCGACACCGGGGCGGATAAGATGCTTGAAGGCGCCAGGCGTGAGGGCAAGACCGCCATGCAGATTGCAGAATTCTACACGAAGGCATTCTTCTCCGACTGTGAAAAGCTGAACATCGCCAAGCCGGAGACGGTCATTTCTGCAACAAGCTGCATTGCTGACTTCATAAAGCTAATTGAGATACTGCTTGAAAAGGGCTATGCCTATCTTTCGGGCGGCAATGTCTACTTTGACACATCAAAGGTGAAGGACTACTATGTGCTCACGGGTCACAGTGCGGATGATCTTCTCACAGGCGTGCGCGAGGATGTGACGGAGGATACCAACAAGCGCAACAAGACGGACTTCGTGCTCTGGTTCACCACCTCCAAGTTCGGTGAGCAGGAGCTCAGATGGGACAGTCCGTGGGGTTTTGGCTATCCCGGCTGGCATATAGAGTGCTCTGCCATATCGCTAAAGCACCTTGGCGAGTACCTCGACATACACTGCGGCGGTGTGGATAACATATTTCCACATCATACCAACGAGATTGCCCAGAGTGAGGCGGCAATTGGCCATGAATGGTGCAGGTACTGGTTCCATCCCCGTCATCTTAACGATGCCTCGGGCAAGATGAGCAAGTCCAAGGGTGAGTTCCTCACCGTATCCCTGCTTGAGAAAAAGGGCTATAATCCCCTTGCATACAGGCTCTTCTGTTTGCAGAGCCACTATATGAAGCAGCTTGTGTTTACGTTCGAGTCGCTAGACAACGCCGCTTCCGCATATGACAAGCTCAAGGGGCGCGTCGCTGCGCTGAAGGCGTCCGTAAAGGGTGGCGAGGCTGCGGATGGCGCAGCCGTTAAGGAGTATCACGATAGGTTCATAGCCGTAGTAGGCAATGATCTGAACACATCGCTGGGTCTTACGCTTCTGTACGATGTGCTCAAGGCTGATATCGATCCTGCGACCAAGTGCGCAATAATTGCCGACTTCGATACCGTGCTCAGCCTTGATCTGCTCAAGGATAGGGGAGAGGACGGCGGTGAGGATTTGTCCGAGCTGGAGGAATTACTCATCAAGCGTGCCGAGGCAAAGCGCAACAGGGATTGGGCTGCTGCCGATGCCATCCGTGACAGGGTGAAGGAGGCGGGCTATGCCATACTCGACACACCCGAGGGCGCAAAATTGAAAAAACTTTGATTTAATAATGAAATTTGGAGGATACAATGAAAACGATGATCAAACGCATATTTGCTTTTGCCATGTTAGCGCTGTTTGTAATGGGCTTTGCAGGCTTTGCCCTTGCAGAGACCGAGAACACATCCGTCCCCACCGAGTCTGCCGAGGCAACCGCCGAGCCCACAACGGAGGAATCAACGGAGGATCTCGCTGTCGTTTGCATAGATGACGAGACTGGGAAAATGGTTCAGAGCCTCTACATAAAGCATGGCTATACGCTGTACTACGTCCACACTGAGATCGAGGGCTATCCCAAGGCCGGCAATGTGACGCTCGAACTTGAGGTTCAGGAGGGGTTTGAGGACTATGCAATGCTCAATGAGGATGCTACGGAGGTCATAATAAAGCCCTGTGATAGTACATTTTACTTCATGATAACACCGCATGTCGGCGGTGAGACGGGGCAGGTAGTTTCCGTCAATGTCAACAGGTTCTACATTGACTTTATGGTGGTCATCCTTGCCGCCATAGGCATCTATGCGCTTGTCAGTGCCATCCGCGGCAAGGGCGCCCTGTTTACAAACGAGTACATAAAGGAGGGCAAGGAGCAGGAGTTCAAAAAGTGGGCGCGCATATGTGCAATGATTGCAGGCATTGCGATGATTGCTTATGCAGCGCTGACCATATTCTTCAGCTATCTGTCATGGACGACCACAGTCGGCTATGTGCTGTTTGGACTCGGTATACTTTCGCTTGTTGCAATACTCATAATCTCCAAGCTGTTGACCGATAAGGAGAAGAAGGCAAAGGGCCAGGCAAATACCGCAAGCACGGGTACGGGAAGGGGATCTGCCGCTGCTTTCGAATTTGATGGCACAGAGCCTACCATCGATGACATACTTGCGCAGAAGGAAGCGGATGTAAACTCTGAGAATGCCAGGGAAGATAACTGAACCATAATGCCCGATGCGTGATGTATGCTCATCGGGCTTAATTTACGGAGTGAGTTTTATGGAAACTAAAGAAGCCAAGACAAGGTATGCGTGGATCGGACGCTATGCCAGGCGTTATTTCATCGATGCCATGGGTGCAATGGCAAAGGGCCTGTTTGCAACACTGCTCATAGGCACGATAGTCAGCACGATAGCCAAGCTGCTCACGCTTGCTGTGGATGATGCTATGACGGCAATAACCGACTATGCGACTGCAAATGCGGAAGCTACTCTTATTGACGCCGCCTCAGCAATACTTAGCGGAGAGGGATTCTGGACTGCGGTTCTGTGCTGGATAATCGTTGTGCTCAATATGCTTGTTGCAGTGGCGCAAAACGGCTATGTCATCGGCGCTGCAATAGGCGTGTCGGTCGCCTACGGCATGAAGGTGGCGCCGCTTGCAATGTTCTCCGCTGCGGTAACGGGTGCAGTAGGATACATGAGTGGGGCAGGCGGTGCAGGCCCCGTAGGTGCATATGTTGCAGCAATAGTCGGTGCAGAGTTTGGCAATCTTGTTTCCGGCAGGACAAAGGTTGACATACTGGTTGTTCCGATAGTCTCTCTGCTGACAGGCGGTACGGTCGGCATACTTTTGGGTGATCCGTTGGGGCGTTTTATGGGATGGCTTGGCGAGGTCATCGGCATGGCGACATACATGTCCCCTATACCGATGGGCATAATCGTTTCCGTCGTAATGGGGCTTATACTGACTGCGCCTATATCCTCCGCAGCACTTGCCGCAATGATATTCGTGGTCAAGCCTGACATGAGCGAGGAGGTCGTTTGGGGTCTGCGCCTTGCAGCAGGCGCGGCGACGATCGGCTGCTCCTGCCAGATGGTGGGCTTTGCGGTCTCCAGCTTTAGGGAGAATAGGTGGGGAGGGGTGCTGTCACAGGGCTTGGGCACATCCATGCTGCAGGTGCCGAATATAATGCGCCACCCGGCCATACTCATACCGCCAACACTGGCATCGGCGATACTCGGCCCCATAGGCACTACGCTTCTGCCCATGTTTAACGAGGGAATTGCCGCCGGAATGGGCACATGTGGGCTTGTCGGTCAGATAGGCACGTTCACCACAATGCTCGCAATGGGTGAGGCATGGTGGCTGATACTTATCAAGGTTCTGCTGCTGCACATCATACTTCCTGCGGCGATATCACTGGGGCTCTCGGAGCTGCTCCGCAAGTTGAACTGGATAAAGCCCAACGATATGCTGCTTGATTGACAAATGAGCATTCAAAAAAGGGGCTGCGGCTAAATGGCAGAGGAGCATAAAGATGTATTGCAAAAATACTGACCTATGCCAAGTGAACGGGAAATAAGAAAACTCTATGTGAATGGTTAAACCATTTGCATAGAGTTTTTTCTTTTGCTTATTTCAAACGTTCAGCGTTCGCAGGACGCGCAGCCGTCAGCGACGGTGGCGATCTTGGGGGCTTGGGGGTATTCCCTCAACAACCATTTTGGCCGGTGCAATTTGGGCAAAATCGCAAAACATGTACATGTTTGCATTGTTTGCCGGTCTTTATAAAAACTTTCACAGCTAATATTTCACAATCGCCGTTTACTCAGATATGTTTCTCGGACAATAACTGCGACAAATATGATGATTGCCAAATATTTTATCGTTGTCATAATTCTTGCCATGACAGCAAAGGCCATAACGGGTTGTTCGTAAGTTGTAATCACTCCAATCATGGCGAGATTCTCAAGCCAATCCGAAAGGCAGGACACCAACCCCAGTATAAATGCCAACCCATACCGCTCCTCTCCGCCAGAGTTTTTCTTCATCAGATACAGCGTAAGGGAAGTAAAAAAATTGGCTCCTAGTAGCGGAACGAGCAAATCCAGGCTGAGCGCACTTTTGATATATAAGCTGCGCCCAGCAGCCCCATATCCTTCTGCCATTTCAAAAAGATCGTCTGGAAGAAAGCCAAATTTCGTTTCCATGTACGGATAGCCATTTGCCATATCCAAAAAATAGCCCCTGAACACAAGAATCATAAAAAGACCTATCAGACCAACCAGAATCAGCGAGATAAGGACATACCGCTTGCTAATTTTATTTGCTATCTTTCTTATCGTTTTTATCTCCTTATAGGACGCTGCCTAAATGCACAGCCCCTTTGTACTGCTCAGTATCAGCCGCCTATTATCAAGCCGTAAAGGAGCGACACATCCGAGAATGTGAGCTTGCCGTCATGACTGACATCGGCATTTATGCGTCCGCAGAATGTTATTGCCGCATCACCTGAGAGCATCGCCTGCAGTATCGAAACATCGGCAAAATCAACATCGCCATCATTATCGACGTCGCCCACAAGCGATGGCGCGTTTAGCGCAAACAGCACGGGCAGCGCAATGCCGCTGCTGCCACCGCCAACGGGCCCCAGGTTGACGACGATGCCGGTGACGGGGTCGGCAACAAGCCAGTCATAGCTTGTGCCGGTGGCGACCGCAATATAGAGCATGCCGTCGGCAGGATTGAAGCAGATGTCCGCATCAGCATAGGAGAGACTGAAGCCGTTCATCTCGATAAAGTCAAAGTCGCTGAAGCTGCGAACCTCACCATCATCAGAGAAATAGACGAGCCTGTTCGATTCGTAATCCGTGCCGACAAATATACCCGAGCCGAAGTATGTGATGTCTAGGGGCATTATACCCATGTTGAGCACATCCATGGCAACGCCCGTCTGCAGGCCGTTGGATAGATTTATAGCACACACATTAAGGCTGAAGCCGTCAGTTTCGTTTTCATCATAGAAATTGCCGTAGATGACGCCGTTCTCATAGTCGTATGCCATGGAGATAGGCGCTTTGGCAAGTCCCTCGGATATACTGTCGACAGCTAATGACGTCGGGTCAATGGAAATAAAATCATAGACACCTTCTACGGAAGTGTTCACATAGGCATAGAGCAGGCCCATGCCAATGTGATACTCTGCCGATACTATATCAAGCTCTGCGGCAGCTTTGATCGTCAGTTCGGAGGGAGCGGTCGGGACAAATCCATACCATGCAAAGGCAGAACCGTATGCGCCGTACCCAATCAGCTCGGGGCAGAATGCCGTGTCGCCGGCAGTCACCGTAACGATGCAATCTGCGGTGTGACCGCTGTAGGATGTTGCGGTAATAGTCGCAGTCCCCTCGGAAAGGGCAAGTATACCGCCGTTTTCGTTAACGGCAACGACATCGGGGGCACTGCTTGTAAACTCAACACGGGTGTTGGTCGCACCTTCGGGCACAACGGATGCTGTGAGCTGTACGCTTTCGGCCATATTGAGATCGATGCTTGATATGTTCAGCGCAATGTCCGTGTCAGGCACAAAATCACCGGCGGTGCCGCACTGCGCATCATCCATCTTGAGGAAGTACATATCACTGCAATCGTGATGGCGTATGGCAACGGCAACAGTCATACCTGCATATTCGGAGAGATCTACAACTACCTGATTCCAGGAGTTGTCGCCGGCACTGATAGTGGTCTCATACTCGGTAGTCCATGCAGTGGGATCAAGAGCCGTGCCTGAATACCCCTCGGAGGCTTCACAAACGAGCACGGAGTAGTGCTCCTGCGAATAGTCGGGATCCTGTGCCGCTATGAAGCAGGAGAAGTAATACCCCTCTGAGGGAATGGTAAGCTCCGGAGATATCAGCCAGTTGTCAGGAGAATAGACGGTACCATCGTAGTAGGAGAACGAGGCGGCACAGTTGGAACCGCTGTGGCAGTTTGCTGCGCCAAGGGAATATATCCACCAGTCTGCAAAATCACCCGTGTCGGCGTCAAAGCTTGCCACCCACCAGTCGCCAATAGTATCACCGTCAAAAGTTTCATTCAGAAGCTCCGCATTGTTGGTGAATTCGGAGCCGGAACAGGCGGATGCAATACGGGAGTCGGAACTGCGAGACGGGGCAAGCGGCATTGGAGTACCAAAGCCCAAAGGCTGCATAGGGACGTAAGCCAAGACATACACGGGAACACAGCAGAGGAGTATCGCCAACGCTGCGATCATCGAAAAGAATCTTTTCATGCGTTTTCCTCCAAAAGCAAATTTACGCATACGGACACCATAAGGACTATATCACAAAACTGCGCAAGAGTAAAGCGGGATATTATACCGCAGGGCAAATAAAAAGCCGTAGTGTTAGTCATTGCTGTACAGTTCATCGATAAATCCCACAGGATGGCATCCCGTAGACTGAGCGGCGGCTTTACGCACAGTGGGCGCCATTTGGGGGCACGATGCGGTAACCGCCTTACGATCCTCGTTGA
>CALVLD010000033.1 GCA_944336475.1 uncultured Clostridia bacterium | reverse complement strand
TCACCCATTTTTATCCATACTGCAATAACGAAAAACCCCGCTTGCCGGATAACAAACGGGATTTGTTGGTGGACTGAAGCGATGCCCACAGCAGCCACGGGCATCGCTTTTTACCCATCATTCGTCTGCGATCGCACCTGGGTGAATGCGCGCTATGTCATCCACCAGTCCTTTATGTTCCGCATAAGGCATGGCTCCCTCACTGCGGAGAGCCCCTTTATATCGTATGAATACACGATGCTGTTCAGCCTGAAATAGAGCGTTATGAACGGCACCTCCTGCACGAACAGCGCCTGAAGCTCCGACGCCGCCTGCACAAGGGTGCTCTCTCTCTCCGCAAGGCGCATCTTATACACAAGGGTTTCCATCTGCGCACTGCTGTAATGGCCGAAATTACACGAGCCTTCGGGCAGCAGATACTCCGACAGGTCATTGTCGATGCCGAGATTGAACCCCACGAGCGCAATATCCCACTCACCCACATCAAGCGCCTGAATGAACGCACTGTCCTCATCGCCTATGGTATGCTCCGCCGTCACCACATCCACCACTATGCCAAGCTCAAGCAGCTGGGAAGCGATAAGGTTTGCGGCGTTGCTTCGGGTGGTGTTCTCCGTAGTCGCACTGGTGAGCAGAGTCAGGCGAAGCTCCCTGCCGTCGCCGTCATGCAATATGCCGTCGCTACCTATACTACGGTAGCCCAGCCCCTGCAGGAGCGACGCCGACACCGCAGGGTCATAGTTCAGCACAGCCTGACGGCTGTCGTACAGACGGCTGTCCGAGGGAAAGGGTACGTCCGTCGTCCTTGCACGGTTCATGTACACATTGGTGACGAGCCTGCTTCGGTTTATGCCGTGGGCGATGGCAAGGCGCAGCTCCCTGCTCTGCATTATCTCGTGCTCGTGGTTGCACAGCAGCACCTCCATGTTCTGGGTCATAACGTCCAGCACATTGGTAACGCCCGTGTGGCTGTACTTGCCGGCTGTCAGCAGGTCGGTGGGGACGAAGTTGAGCTGCCCTGCCTCATATGAGGCGAGCATCGTCTCGTTCGACGCCCTCTCATAGACCTCTATTGCGCGGATGTACGGGGTTCTGTCCCACCAGTCGTCGTTTGCTATGAGGGAGATGCTTTCATCGGTGGAGCCCAACAGACGGTAGCCGCCGGTACCGACGAGCATGCCTAAATCGTTGCGGCGGATGGGGAACGATAGCGAGGTCAGCGCCATCACGCCGGGATCGCTCATGGAAAAGCGCACCGTGTAGGTGTCGACAATGTCGCAGGAGAGTATCCTTTCCGCACACCAGCCGTAGTAGCAGGAGCTCCCGTAGGATTTGAGAGCCTGTACGGTATCGTACACATCCTGCGAGGTGAACTCCGCAATGTCCCCGTGCCAGAACACCCCCTGGCGCAGGCGCACAAGCCAGACGCCATCGCCCTCGGAGATCCAGCTCTCCGCAAGCGCAGGCTGGAGGCTGCCGCTCTCATCCACGGCGATAAGGGGGTCGTACACGAGCGAGAACAGGTTCAGAAGCTCCTCCGTATCGACCAGAAGCGGATCGGAATAGTCGGAGTTTACGGGTACGGCCATCCTCAGCGTGCCGCCGGATTGCGGAGCCGGCGACGGCGTGGGCGTTGCAAGCGGCCCCACCGGGGGTGGGGCGTCGCCGCCGGTGGAGCATCCTGCGCCGCAGAGTGCGAGCAGCATGCAGAGCATAAGCGCAAGTGCAGATTTAATCCACATAAAGAATATCTCCGTACAGCTTTTCGTATTTGCCCCAAAGCCTAGTTATCTTTTCGACATAGGCTCGGGTCTCGGCAAAGGGTATAGTCACAAGCTTCCCGTTTTCACAGTATTCATCGGAGGCAAGCCATTCCTCCAGTCGTATATATCCGGCATTGTACGCTATGAGGGCGAGACGAGCATCCCCATAACGCTCCACCAGATAGCAGAGCAGCCAGCACCCCATGTCGATGTTATAATCGGGGTCGCAGAGCCGAGTCATATCGGGCTCAACGCCCCTTCGAAAGCATATCCACTCCAGCGTGGAGGGAAGTATCTGCATCAGCCCCACTGCGCCGTCGGAGCTCACGGCGCCTGGGTCAAAGCCGCTCTCCGTGGCTGTCACCGCTGCAATAAGGCAGGGGTCAAGCCCGTACTCTGCGGAGGCGTCGACGATCGCCCCCTCATATTCAAGGGGATATAGCTTTGCCTCGGCCCTGCGCACCGCCGCGCGGATTAGAAATATGAGCCCCGTAAGCACCGCTGCGGCGAGCGTGGCGGCAAGCAGTATCGCCATGCGGCTGCGGAACTTTGAGAATATACGTTTCACACCTGCGCCGATGACCATCACAGACCTCCCTTCACGGTTTGGTAAAACGCCGCATCGACCTCTTGCATAAGCTCCTCCACGCTGCCGTTGTTGTCGAGTACGAGAGTGGCATATCTGCGCTTCTCCGCATCGGAGAGCTGATTTGCCATTCGAGCCTCCGCCTGCCTGCGGTCCAGGCCGTCACGAGCGGCGACTCGGGATATCCGCATCTCGGCATCGGCAGTGACTAGCCAGATCTCGCCGCATACGTCGTGCAGTCCCGACTCCACGAGCAAGGGAGCGTCTATTACCACAAGGGGGTAGCTTCCCTCATTGCGGCGTGCGGTATCGAGTATTATCCGTATTATATGCGGATGCGTAACGGCATTGAGCCGCCTGACGCCTTCGGGGGTGTTGAATGCGGCTTCGGCAAGCGCAGCTCGGTCGAGCCTGCCGTCACGGAATATGCCCATGCCGAACTCCGCACAAAGTGCGGACGCAACCTCGGGCAGCTCAACGACGTTGCGGGCCACCCTGTCCGCATCTATTATGAGTGCGCCAAGCTCCGCAAGCCTTGCCGACACAGTGGATTTTCCTGAGGCGATGCCTCCTGTCAAGCCTATTATCATAGGAGCTTCATAGCTGCGAGCGCAGCCTCGGCATACAGGGCTGCCGCAACGGACATAAAGCCCTCATCGGCACAAAATTTCGGGTCATGCCACGGAGGATTTGGGGCGCCGTCCGGCCTGCCGCTGCCCACCCAGTAGTAGTATACGGGTGCAAGCTCCCCGTATAGGGAGAAGTCCTCCGACCCAAGCGCAGGCGCAACACCGTCCAAAACACGCCTTCCGTAGGCTTCTGCGGCGGCGAGCGCAGCGGCGTGGGCGCAGCCTTGCAGGCAGTCGGGATTGAGCACGCTGGGGTTGTCGAGGGTGCGCTGCACACGGACAGTGCAGCCCATTGCGGCGGCGATCCCCTCCGACAGCTCCGTAAGGCGGCGCAGGGCGAAACCACGCAGCCCATCGTCAAACGCCCGTATGCTTCCCGTCATGTTGACGCTCTCAGGCGCAAGGTTGGTCTCCGAGCCGCCGTTTATTGAGCAGAACGAGAACACGCAGGCATCGAGCGGAGCTATGCCCCGAGAGACTATGGTCTGTGCAGCGGTGACTATCTGTGCGGCACAGACTATAGGATCCCTGCACTTATGCGGCTCGCCGCCGTGACCCGTACGCCCCTGCACCGTCATGCGGAAACAGGTCTTGCCGGCCATGCGGGGCCCGATCTGTGCGACTATATCGCCCGAGGCGATATCAGGGCGGTTGTGTATGCCGAACACTGCGACAAGCGGCTTATCCGCAGCAGTACGAAGCCCCCTGCACAGCAGATGCGATGCGCCCTTGAGCCCCTCCTCGGCGGGCTGAAACAGAAAGTATACGTCATACTTCAGCCGGCACGCTGCAAGCGTCTCCGCAGCGCCGAGCAGCGCCGCCGTGTGCATATCGTGTCCGCAGCGGTGCGCCGCCTTACCGAAAGGCTGGCGGAGCGGATGCTCCAGCGCAACGGCGTCTATGTCCGCACGGAGCATCACCGCCCTGTTGCCGCCCGACCTCAGGCGTGCAAGCACGCCCGTTTTGGATTTAAGCGGCAATATTTCAAGCCCTATGCGCCTGCATTCGGCAAGTATGAAGTCGGTAGTCCACCTCTCCTCAAGCGCAGGCTCGGGGTGGCCATATAGCTCCTTCCTTATGCGGCGGATGCTATTTTCAATGTCGTTTGCTATCCTCATAGTCCACCTCAAAGCACAAATTCCGCATACCCGAGGGCAGGCGGAATTTGCAAACATTCACATATCGAGTTTGATACAATGCGGTAAGTTTTGCAGCCGCAGCTCCCCATCAGCGGAGATAATTTATCGGATACCCGGAGGTAATAGTGTCCACCCCGAACACAACGAGCAGCTTCGTCACGTCGTATTCTGCAACAAGCTCCGAGGGCAGAGGGTGGTTTGCGCCGTAATAGCGCAGGTCGAGCATGATTATTCGGCTGTAGTTGAGCGCAAGCAGTGGCACCAGGGAGTTGCCGAAGCTGTCCTTCACCACCATGACGGACTCGCCGTTGCCGTTGGGATTGTCTATAACGGTGATGCCGTTGTTGCTGTAGAGATATGCGGCGTATTTGTCATACTCCTTCGGCGTGAGCTTGCCGTAGTCAAACATGCCCGTGTGAGTCGTCTCCTCCGCACCCGATGTCACTGTAACGGTTATATTATCATAGTCGGGATGCTCCCATATCTCCAGCGTGTCGGACTCCGTGAGGAACAGCGCCGAGGTGCTGTAGGAGGTGCCGAAGAACTCATAGCCGTTGGCCTCAAACTCGTCACGATCCACAGGGTCGAGCCCCATCTCGCTGCAAAGCAGCAGATAGCACTCGTATGCGCCGCTCATAGTCCAGTGATGGTCGGTGCGGTAGTAGAGGTTTGCGTCCCCATGGTAACTGCGCATACAGCTGAGTATGTCGGGAACGACGGCATCCGTAGAACCCTGCACGAATTCGATTATGTCATCGTCACGGTAGTCCCCATGCACAAGCGGAAGCTCCTCCGCATAGACGCTCCCTGCGGAGGGAACTATCGCCATACACACCGAGAGGCCGTTTTCGGCAGCAAATGCGCTTATCTTGTCCACATTTGCAGTTATGTTCGCTTCATCGAATACGGCAGGAGCCGTAAAAAGGCGTCCGCCTCTGCCCAAGGTGATGCTCTCCGTGGCGTTTTGCCCCGTGAACCTCTTGGCATAGGAGTTGAGCGCAAGAAAGAACTGCCTGCCAGGGAAGTGGGATTCAAGAAAATCATCCACATTTTCGGAGAAATCGCCCCTTATAACATCACGGGCAAATGTGCCGTCCGCAAAATCAGATGCCTTAACGGGATAGTCTGCAAGCACGGTGCGCTCCCTTCCGGACAGCTCCCCTACATGCTTGGGCAGCACAAGCAACAGTACGAAGAACACGCCTATGAACAACAGAAATATGAGCGTCAGCGTAAGCTCCGCCGAAGCGAAGCTGCGCTTGGATCCGTTTTTTACAGGTGTGCTTTCCATCAGATACCCAGCTTATCGTTTATGAACCGAGCGGTAGAGCTGCTGTCATCACTGACAACGACTATTACATACCCGTCCTCAACAAGGACATAGGCATTCTCCAGCTTGGGAACCTGCTCGGGGCCGTAGGAGGAGTAGCCCTCGATATAGTACTCGACAAACGGCACTATGCTACCGTCATAGAGAGTCTTTGCGGAATCCTGATCCACAGCTTTGATGCAGATTATGAACTCCGGCGTTGCAGAGGCAATGTACACGCAGACCTCCTTGCCGCCCTCGCCGTCTGCCACAAGTGCGGGGTCGACATTGAGCAGGCTGTCAAGGGCAAAATCCCTGTCCTCGACCATTGCCAGAGATGTGTCGCTAAAGCTGCATCCGCTGTATATCTCGGAAGCAAGCTCGGTTACATCAAAGCTCAGGGGGGCGTTCTCATCACCGGGTGTATCGTCGCCGCAGGCGACCATGCCCATGAGCAGCAGTACCGCAAGCGCTGCGGCAAGAAACTTCAAAGTCTTTTTCATTCGTCGATCACTCCCATTACACATAAACATATATGATCTGCCCAATAGCGGGCATATTGCAGATTGAGATGGATGCCGTCACCGGAGGCCTCGTCAGGCAGAGCCCCATCGACCGTCACAAGCTCACTCGGCACGCCGATATAGTGACAGCCGCGCTGAATGGCAAGATCCCTCAGCATGGCGTTGAAATTCTGTATGTTGGAGTTGGTCACGCCGACCGTGGAGGAGTCTGACACCGCCTTAGATACAGGGGGCATGGCAACTATGTATATCTCCGCCTGGGGTTGACGCACCCACACGGCGTCCAGCAGCTCTGAATACTTCTGTATGAAGGAGGCCGGACTCGGCCAGCCGAGCTCATTCTCCCCGAACATGAGCAGCACCTTGTTGTATGTGCCGTTCCACAGCTCGTCTATTATGGGAACGGTGCCCGTCTGGGTGGTTGCAGTGTGGACGGTGAGCACGTTCAATCCCACCTTGGTGAAGAACGTGCCGTGCGTGATTATGCCGTAGCGGTACAGCCCCTCGAACGTGGAGTTGCCGATGAACGCAGCATCGTCAAACACCGTGTAGTCCGGCTCCGTAGGAGCGCTGGTTGGAGTGACCCCGGGGCCTAGACTGGGCTCCGCCGTTACCTCCGGCGTAGGCGTGGGCGTTGTGCCCGGCACGGCGGTGGGGACGGGCACTATCACCGAGGGGCGGGGCGTGCCTATCGTTATAACGGGATCGGGGGTGGTAATGTCCACGGAGGACGGACCACCTCCGCATGATGCCAGGGGTGCGCAGAGCATAGCGGCAGTCAATATCACGCAGAGTATGCGGGCAGCAGCTTTCATCAAAATACACCATCCGGAATGATTATTTGCGTAGCACGGTAAAGCATATGAGAAGCACATACTTCCACCGATACCGTGCTATTATACCAAAGTATACCCCATCTTGCAACAGTGTTAACAAAAATGTAACAATTACAGTGTAGAACCGGCGCACAGAGTGCGGTTTGGCTTGACGGCGCATTACGCAGGTGGTAGAATCAACCTGCGGCGAACCAAATGCCGTGTGCCGAAACACCGTCGGGCATGCCCGACAAATACTGCGGAGAGTGGGAGATATGACAGATACGCTGCTTCACTCCCTTGCGGCGGTCGCTATTGTGCTTGCGATAGTCGCAATGGGCTATGTGTTTGCCAGAAAGGGCTATATCAGGCATGAGCACAAGGGGCTCATCGTAAAGCTCATAATCTCCGCAGGAATGCCTGCACTGGTGGTGAGCAATGTGCTGGGTTCGCTCGATCTTGAGAGCATGGAGCGTCCCCTCCTGCTATTTTTGCTTCCGCTTTTGAGCATGCTCGCAACGCTTGCACTGGGGCTGCTGCTTGCAAAGCTGCTCAAGCTCTCGGCGCTGCGCCGCGGCGGTTTTGTGGCCATGTGCGCATTTTCAAACTCGATATTTGTTGGTCTCCCCATGAATACGGGGCTTTTCGGGGATGCCGCAGTGCCGTATGTGATGTGCTTCTACACCGTGAACACAACGCTTTTTTGGACGGTGGGAAACTACCTCATCCACAGGAGCGGCGAATCGGGCGGAGACGCCTCCGGGGCACACAGGAAGCACGGCTTCAAGCGGGGCTTGAAGAAGCTGCTCTCGCCCCCGCTCATAGCGCTTATGATAGCCATACCCCTGCTCATACTGGAGTATGAGCTGAACAGGCTGCCTGCGTTTACCGCATGGGCGCAAAGTTGGGCGGGGTGGGAGTATGTCATGCTCATAAAGCGGAGCTTTTTGAAGATGTGCGGCTATATCGGCAACATAGTCACGCCGCTCGCACTGTTCTACGTCGGCGCAACACTGCACGAGTACGGCTTTAAGTCGCTGCGCCCCGACCGCTGTATGTGGGGCGTGCTGGGTATGCGTTCCATCGTTGCACCGGCGGTGATGCTGGGGCTGTGCATGCTGTTCGGGTTTGACGGAGTAGGCTGCGGCGTGTTCGTGGTTGAGGCGGCCATGCCCGTGATGACCCAGGCGGTGGTGCTTGCAGCGGACTGCAATGCCGATGAGAGCTTTGTTGCCGCAGGCATGTGCCTTACAACGCTCGAGTGCTTCATTCTCGTGCCCGTGCTTATGCTTATTATGACCGCAATGGGTCTTGTTTGATATCGGAGGAGCAGCTATGTGCGACAAATTGAGGGAGGCTTTTTCAGGCATTGCCGCGGGCGAGCCCCATATGCTGTTTGCGCCCGGCAGAGTGAACCTCATGGGCGACCACATCGACTACAATGGCGGCAGGGTTATGCCCATGTCGCTTGCAGTGGGGACATACTGCGCCGCAGCGATCCGCAACGACGGCAGGGCGGTGTTGATGTCCCTTGATTTTCCAAATGATGTAATGGAGACGGCTGTGGCCGACATTCCCGCCTCGCGCGTGAGGGGCTGGGCGGCATACCCGGTTGGCGTTGCAGCAAAGCTCATGGAGGATGGCCATGCGATAGGCGGCTTTACGCTTGTCGTGGCAGGGAATATGCCCAAAGCATCCGGGCTCTCGTCATCCGCATCTCTGGAGGTGCTGACATGCGCCGCACTGGACAGGCTGTTTGGACTCGGCATAGACGGGGTTTCGGCTGCGCTCATATGTCGGAGAGCAGAGAACGAGTATGTCGGCATGAGCTGCGGCATTATGGATCAGTTTGCCTGTGCAATGGGCAGAAAGGATCACGCCATACTGCTCGACACCGACACGCTGGAATACGAATACATACCGTACCGCCTCAAGGGCGTGACGACGCTGCTCCTCAACACCCGTTTCCCGAGGGAGCTCATATCCTCCGCATACAATACACGCCGTACAGAGTGTGAGGAGGCGGCAAGACGCCTGGGCGTGGATGCGCTATGCTCGCTTTCGTCCGCGGAGTTCGAGGGCATATCGGGGCGCATAGGCGATGATACCCTCCTTCGGCGTGCCCGTCATGCCGTGACGGAGAATGAGAGGACTTTCCTCGCCGCCGCAGCAATGCGTGCCGGCGATGCAGCGGAGCTGGGCAGAATAATGAATGCCTCGCACGATTCGCTCCGTACGGACTATGAGGTCTCCGGGGCTGCGCTCGATATCATAGTCGACGCCACTTGCAGGCAGAAGGGCGTGCTCGGCGCACGCATGACGGGTGCAGGCTTTGGCGGCTGTGCCGTTGCACTGGTGGAGGATGCCTTCGTTTCAGAGGTGACGAACGCCGTTCGCAGCGAGTACCTTGCCCGCACCGGCAGAGAGTGCGACGTAATAGCGGCCGCCTCCGCCAATTCCCCCTTTGGGGCGTGAGCCGCACGGCTTCCTGCGTCGTTTGCTTGCCGCTCGTACAGGACGGCAGGTCTATGACCGCTGAAGCCCCTTTGGTATGTGAAACACACGGGCAGGGCGGCAGATTTATGCCTCCGATGTCCCTTTGGTATGTGAAACACACAGGCAGGGCGGCAGGTTTATGCCCCCGATGTCCCTTTGGTGCGTGAAACACACAGGCAGGAAGTTTGTGTCCCTGTGCTGTTTGTAATATTACAGCTCAGCAAAAAGCCCTGTTTGCCGATCGGCGACGGGTGCTTTGTGTTTATGCAGCGCACTATAAGCAGCATTGCGCCTGCAAAGCATGGTCTTCCCCATCTCTCCTGTATTTTTCACCTCTATCATGCCGCACACGCTCAACGATTTCTGATCAAATACTCCGCTTGCGCAGAGCTCAGAGCATTCGTAACCCCACGTTTGCTACTCTGCAAGCATTTTTTGTTGGCGCAGTATGGATTGGTCTTGGGCCAACAGTGCTTGCATATCTTTTTCATGTTCTGAACAGCTGCGGTGGAAAAGCTGTGCCCACTCATACCGTGGAGCACCTTTGCATCTGCGTGAGGTTGCTCGATGGCTTCCTTCCTCCATGAGTATGGCTGCTTGCCAAGGGCATCCCGGCAAACTCCGTTGCGTCATCAGAATGATCCTGCCATACATGTCCGCCATCCTCCTCGACGCCATTCGTCTGAAGCACTTTCCCCGTATGTTTGTCGGCTGCCTGCATATTCCGATAGTCCATACGGCTTTCTGCACCATTCAGCATCTCTGAAGCGTAGCGCCCGGCACTTTCAATTTGTCGTTACGATTTTTCGGCGGTTCGGCCTCTTGTTGGAGCGTATGGGCGCTCCATAAATGAACCGACCCCAAACGACCGGCGCCTGCTGAAGTGCAGAGCTTGCGTATTTGACATTTTTCAGGCAATGTACAATAGTTTACCAGTTTTTTACAGTTTCTCCTGTTGCAAATTTGGACACATTCTGGTAACATAACAGGGTGCGGCATCTGCTCATGGGCGAGTGGTTGTGTGCGGAGCTTGGGCCGTTTGGGCTCGTGAGTCTGCGTGCGTACACTGCGGCGCGGCCGTCCTGTGCATATGGACGACGCCTGGAGGATACCCATGTATGCTGATATGCTGTGCATGGGTGTTTTTATGACTTTTTAAGCATATTTCAAGAAAGGGAATTTGTATGAGACACTATACCGAATCGGTAGACGATGTGTTGAAAGAAGTCGACGCCTCAGTTGAGGGGCTGTCGGGGACGGAGGCCGACGTTCGCCTTGGGCGTTTCGGCAAGAACAAGCTGCGTGAGGCAAAAAAGAAGTCCATGCTCGCAATGTTCTTTGAGCAGCTTGGAGATCCTATGCTTATCATCCTCATGGTGGCTGCGTTGGTATCAGGCATAACCGCCGCCATCGAGCACGAGAGTTTTACCGATGTGATAATCATCGCCGTTGTCGTACTTGCAAACGCACTGCTCGGCATGATACAGGAGAGTAAGGCGGAAAAGGCAATAGAGGCCCTTCAGGCTATGACGAGTGCGACCAGCCGTGTGCTGCGCGACGGCGTTATAAAGGTCATACGGAGCGAGGACATTGTCCCGGGTGACATCGTGATACTCGAAGCCGGCGATGCCGTGCCTGCGGACGGGCGCATAGTCGAGTGTGCCTCTCTCAAGATCGAGGAGGCGGCGCTGACAGGCGAGAGCGTCCCAGTGACCAAGCAGGTCGCGGCCCTTGCTGCGCCGGAAACCGGCGATATCACCCTTGGCGACCGCAAGAACATGGTTTACATGGGCAGCACCGTCGCCTACGGCCGAGGCAAGGTCGTCATCACCGACACCGGAATGAGCACCGAGATGGGCAAGATAGCTACAGCCCTCACCAACACCGAGGAGGGGGAAACGCCCCTTCAGCGCAAGCTCGGTCAGCTCAGCAAGATACTCACATACCTGGTACTGGGCATTTGCGTGCTGATGTTTGTGATAAGCCTCATCGGCGCCGATGATTTCAGCCTTGACACGGTGCTCAATACATTCATGATAGCTGTCAGCCTTGCCGTTGCCGCTATCCCTGAGGGGCTCGCAACGGTCGTGACCATATCCCTCTCCATAGGCGTCACCAAGATGAGCAAGCGCAACGCCGTCATAAGGAAGCTAACTGCGGTCGAGACGCTCGGCTGTGCGCAGGTCATATGCAGCGATAAGACCGGCACTCTCACCCAGAACAGGATGACCGTTACCGATGTCTCCACGCATGACGAAGCGCTTCTCGCCACGGCCATGTCGCTCTGCTCCGATGCGGAGCCGGACAGCGACGGCGCCGCTGTGGGTGAGCCCACTGAGTGCGCTCTGGTCAACTATGCGACAAAGCTCGGCCACACCAAGCCCGAGCTGAAGCAGGCTTATCCCCGTGTGGGCGAGGCTCCCTTTGACAGCGGAAGGAAGCTGATGAGCACCGTCCACTCACACGACGGCGGCTATATCCAGTTCACCAAGGGCGCGCCCGATGTGCTCATAACCCGATGCACCCATTACTATGACGGCAGCAAGTGCGTGCCCATGACGGATGCCCTGCGCACCTCCATAATGGCGGAGAATAAGCGCATGGCGGATGGGGCGCTCCGTGCGCTTATGGCGGCATACCGCACATATGATGAGCTGCCTTCCGATTTTGAGGCAGCTACGCTCGAGCATGACCTCATCTACATAGGCATCACCGGCATGATCGATCCCGTTCGTCCGGAGGTTATAGATGCCGTTAAGGAGTGTCGCAGGGCAGGCATTCGCCCCATAATGATAACAGGTGACCATATAGATACCGCCGTTGCCATTGCCAAGGAGCTTGGGATAATCACCGATGCTTCGCAGGCGATCATGGGCTCACAGCTCTCCGAGATGACCGATGAGGAGCTTGATGCCGTCCTGGAGAACATAGGCGTGTATGCCCGTGTTCAGCCCGAGCATAAGGTTCGCATAGTCGAAGCATGGCAGCGCAGGGGCATGGTCTGTGCCATGACCGGCGACGGCGTCAATGATGCGCCCTCCATCAAGACTGCCGATATAGGCGTGGGCATGGGCATCACTGGTACCGATGTTACCAAGAATGTTGCCGACATGGTGCTTGCCGATGATAACTTTGCCACCATAGTCACCGCCGTGGAAGAGGGCCGACGCATATATGACAACATCCGCAAGGCGATACAGTTCCTGCTTGCCTCCAACGCCAGCGAGGTACTCGCCGTGTTCACCGCCATGATGATGGGCTTTGAGGTGCTCGAGCCTGTGCATCTGCTGTGGATAAACCTCATCACCGACTGCTTCCCTGCCATATCCCTAAGTATGGAGAAGGCCGCCCCCGATATCATGGATCAGTCGCCGCGCTCTCCCAAGGAGGGTGTGTTTGCAAGAGGACTGGGCTTTGACACCATCTATCAGGGAATTCTCGTCACCTTGCTGACGCTTGCGGCGTACTTTATCGGCCACTATTACGAGTCCGGCGTGTGGGAGATCGCTCAGAGCGATGACGGCGTGACAATGGCGTTCCTCACGCTCAGCATTGCAGAGCTGTTCCACAGTCTCAATATGCGCTCCCAGAGGAGCAGCCTATTCTCTCTTAAGAGCGTTAACTGGTGGCTCATAGGTTCCATCGCCGTTGCATTTGTGCTGACAATTGCCGTTATAGAGATCCCCTTCCTGGCAAGCGCCTTTGGCTTCCAGAGCATCGTCCTTGAAGAATTGCTCATAGCAATGGCCCTGGGCTTCACAGTGATACCCGTGGTAGAGCTTATAAAGCTCGTGCAGCGTGCCGTCGCACGCAGGCGTGCAAAAAAGTTGAAGTAAGACCTTCGCAAGGTGCAAGGAAACAACGAGGGACATCAGGGGACTTCGTCCTCTAAACGGGAATGCTAGGCGACTCTGCGGTCACCTGAGATCCCGGCAAGGGACTGCGTCCCTTGACCCGCAGGGTTCGTCGATAGGGCTGCCCCTTGAGGGGTAATGCCGAATGCTGTTTTTAATCCCGAATTTGCGCTGCAAATTCGGGATTAAGTTTTGAATACATGCTTGTCTTTTATTTGCAAGCCCCATGCCCTGCCCGTTCCTTTTTCAAGGGGTTTGGGGACGCTTTTTAGGAAAAAGCGTCCCCAACGTTCCCCTTAAGCGTCCCCAACGTTCCCCTTAAGCGTCCCCAACGTTCCCCCGATAGGGGGCGCCGCCCCTAAGACCCCGGCAAGGGACTGCGTCCCTTGACCCGCAGGGTTCGTCAACGGGGCTGCCCCTTAAGTGCTGATG
>CALVLD010000032.1 GCA_944336475.1 uncultured Clostridia bacterium | reverse complement strand
GTTGCGGAGCCGCCGTGCTCTACGGTCTGTGTGGAGAGCACGGTGCCGTCCCAATCAACGAATGTAACCGTGTAGGTAGCAGGCTCGGGAGACTCGGTGGTTACATACTTATAGAAGTCGATAACATCCGGCGTGGAGGTGGTGGTGCTTTTCGAGGTGGTGTAGCGGTCGTACGCAATGGAGGTGCTTGCCTCGGCATAGCTGAGGTAATAGTATTCCTCGGTGTCGACCTGGTTGTCGAGATAGCCCTCCGAGGTGATGACCCACTCGAGCGCAGTGGACACGGGGGCAAGGTACTGGCTGGAGTCAAGGCCCATGTATTTGCCGTCGTCCACGCTGCAGAACGTCCACCCTGCGCTGCTGCCCTCGACCACCCAGGATATCTCCGCAACATTGACGGAGGAGTCCACGGTAAGGGTATCGTCGCTGTTGACCGTTACGGCAACGGGATCAAGGTAGCGGCTGTTCGTTACGGTATTGTTGGACACGGCATGTCCGGAGCCGTTGGCCACGATTATGTATGTGCCGCCTGACTCAAGCTCATCGGCAAGCACCCAACCCTCGAACTCCGTAACGGTTATGGTGGATGTGCGTACAAGCGTGGTCTGCGCAACATTGTCGTATATGGTGGCGGTAAGTGCAGTTGTGCCTGCCGCAACGCCTGTCACAACGCCCGTAGTGCCGACGGTGGCGATGGAGGTATCCTCAACGGAGTACTCAACGGTGTAGTCGGCATAGCTCGGGGTGACGGTGAGCTTTGCTGCGGCGGTTTCGCCCACAAGCACGTCTACATCGGCAAGCTCCGCACTCTCTATCGCAACGGGCTCAAGGTCGCCGCCCTCGCCCGTGACGGTGAGGACTGAGGAGGTATTGTAGCCATAGTCGCCCAGCTTGACATACACGGTGTCATAGCTGCCTACGCTTGCAGTGATCTCCGTTATGGCGCCCCTTGTTGTTTCGGTTATAGCCTGCTCATACAGCAGGTTGGTGCAGGAGGAATTGGAGTACACGCCTATCCATGCGGCATAGTGATTGTCGTATATGCGTGCGGTGAGGGTTCCGTTCTCCAGATTCCAGTAGGTGAGCTCCGGAGCGGTGGTGTCTATGGTAACGGGGAGCACGAACTCACAGCACTCGTTCTGCTCAGGGGTGAAATCGGGATTGTCGAGGTAGGCAAACATATGGAACACCGCAGTTTCGCCCTCGGCAAGCGCGTCGGGCGCCCAGCTCGTAAACTCCATCCAGTCGGAGGCGAGGTAGTAGCTTATTCCGCCGTAGTTCCACGACTTGGGCATATTCTCGACGACCTCCTCATAGTAGACGATGGTCGGATCATCCTCATTATAGATGCGTATACCGCACTCGCCCGCATTCCTCAGCAGCGCAAGCTGGAACTTGTCGATCTGCTCGTAATAGGTGTCGGAGTTGGGAGACAGCGTGCAGCGGTCGGCAAGCCAATCGTTGCTCTCGATGTAGGGGTTGGCGCCCATGAGGAGATAGCTGCTGCCGCTCGTGACGGAGCCGATTATGGTCTGGTTGATGGTTGACCAGTCATCATTGCCAATTATCTCATCCACGAATGTGTAGCGGTCTATCATGGAGGCGTAGTTCCAGTTGCCGTAGAAGCCGAGGTACGGCACGGAGAGATCAACAGTGCCGTCGAGCACTATGAAGCCCTCTATATATGCACCGCTCGGGAAATATGTGTTAAGCTGGCTCTTGAGGGAGCTTGAGAGCGTCACCGTCACGGTATAGGTCACGGTGCTGTTTGCAGGAACGGTGACAGAACCGTCATGCGATACCGTGCAGGAGCTTGTGATGTTCCACGGCTCGCCTGCCATTGCATAGGTGGTCTGGGAGTTGACCGTCTTGGATGTGTAGCTCTCTGTCAGCACATACGGGGTCACTGTGTAGGTAAGGCTCGTGTTGCCGAAGTTTACTATGTTGAAGCTCATTTCGTACACGCCGGTCTTGTCCTTATCGTCTCCAAGCTCCAGCTTGGGGCGGACGCAGCCGTCAACGGTGATGTAGGCGTCGGTGCTTATGGCGTTGTACACATTTATGACGCCTGAGCCCTGCTGACGGGGCGAATATGGAGCGCCGCTCGTTGTGGCGGGCTTTGCGGTACACATGAGCAGACGGTTTATCATCTCCACCCTCTCGCCGGCAGTGAGGTCGGGGAAGGCGCCGTCAACATAGCTGCCCACAAGCGCCATTGCGCCGGCAACATGTGGAGTTGCCATGGAGGTGCCGCTCTTGGAGCCCCAGTTGGAGTAGGAGTAGCTTGTATCAGTCGCAGAGTATATGGAGGAACCGGGCGCCGTGACCTCGGGCTTGAGCTTGAGGTCTGCTGTGGTTCCCCAGCTTGAGAAGTCGGATATGCCGGGGGAGCTTGCCTTTGTGCTGGAAGCAACCGCAAGTGAGCCCGAGTATGTGGAGGGGCTTGAAATAACGCCGTTGTCCATGTTCATGGTGAATGCATAGCTGTGTTCGCTGCCATAGTAGGAGGCGGAGTTGCCTACGGCGCAGGCGACGTCCACTCCGCGTTCGTGGAGCAGATCGTAGACCGCATCTATCTCCTCACCGTCAGAGGTGAAGCCGCAGTCGGAGCCCAGGCTCATGTTGATGGCGTCCACCTCGAGGTATGCACAGTCCTCAAGGGCGGCAAGTATGGTTGACCATGCCGCACCCTCACTGCCGAACACCTGCATGACTATGAGCTGTGCATCCTTTGCAACGCCTACATAGCTGCTTGAGCTTGAGTAGCCGCCGACTATGCCTGCGACGTGCGTGCCGTGGTCGCTGCCGGCGTCGGAGTGTGAGACGTCGAGATTTCCGCTGCCGTAGTTGAAGTTGAAGGGCAGCTTTGCGCTGTAATACAGGTTGGAGGCGGTGAGCGTGCCGCTGTAGAGGCTCTCCGCTTGGAGGGTATTGTCGGCAAGCACGGCGGATATGGTGCTTGTCGTCATGGACGGGTTGGACGGAGCTGTGGCAAACGCCGCATGGCTCTGCTTGATGCCTGTGTCGATTATGGCAACGGTCATGCCCTCGCCGGTGTAGCCTGCGCTCCAGGCGTCGTCAACGCCTATATAGCCGACGCTGGAGGACAGACGGGTATCCTCCTCCTTTATAGTCTCGGGCAGTGAGTACACGGGGGCAAGGAACACCTTTTCAACCCCGGGTATGGTTTCCAGCATCGCCTTGCAGCGATAGGGAGCGGTCACGGCAAAGCCGTTGAAAAGCATGGAGTAGCTGAAGTCGATCTGTACACCGTCGCCCAGCTCGGTGATGCTGCGCCTGACGGACTTCTGCGTGTTTTTGATGACGCCCTCTATAGCCCTTGCCTCGGGGGAGTTGAACTCCTCCACCCGCGCGGCGGTGGGCGCGTCTGTCAGCTTCACCATGAAAGTTACGACAGCGTCGGGATCCATTCCGCTGTCGGCGCCGCAGGATGTCTTTACGGCCTGCGGATTGAGCGGCGTGACGCCCTCGCCTGCCGCTGCCGCACCGACTGCGCCCGTGCAGAACGGCAGCAGCATCAGCATCGTGAGCAGTATGCTTATGAGCCTTTTCTTCATTTGATTTTCCCTCCGAGTAATGAATTTGTTGGATTATTACATTTTACCACTTTACATCTGTGCTGTCTATTATATTATAAAGAATATAATAACGAGATTTTTGTATCGGCCGCCAAATTTCTCGGTATTCCGCACCGTTTTGTAAAAAAGTACAGGCACATATTCCATTTAACGGTTTTTGATGCTATACTTATCCTGGGTTGGTGTGTTCCCTCCCACTATGTGAATTCGAGGTGTTTTCAAGTGAGAAAGTGTACTGTTGGCGGTCAGGCCGTTATGGAGGGCGTCATGATGCGCTCCGACGAGGGGATCGCAATGGCGGTTCGCCGCTCCGACGGAAGCATAGTCCGCAGCTATGAAAAATTCAAGACCAGGGCCCAGAAGGGGACTTTCCTCGGTCTGCCCGTCGTACGGGGGGTAGTGTCCCTTGTTGATTCTCTCAGGATAGGCATGAGTACCACCGCCAAGTCCGCCGAGCTGTACGGTGAGGAGCTTGCTGATGAGGAGCCCTCCCGTTTTGAAAAGTGGCTTGCCGAAAAGCTCCATGTGGATATAATGAGCGTCGTGACCTCTGTTGCGGTAGTGCTGGGCGTTCTGCTTGCGGTGGGGCTGTTCGTGTTCCTGCCCCAGCTGATATCAAGTCTCATATTCGGCGAGGCAAAGAGCGTTTGGCGCTCCCTTGTGGAGGGTGTGCTGCGTGTGGGCATATATGTGGGGTACCTGTTCCTCTGCTCTGCGATAAAGGATATCCGCAGGGTGTTCATGTATCACGGCGCAGAGCATAAGACAATAGCCTGCTATGAGGCAGATGCAGAGGCGCTTACCCCCGAAAATGCCATGAAGTACAGCCGCCTGCATCCACGCTGCGGCACGAACTATATGTTCCTTGTCATGGCGGTGTCGATAATCGTACTCACGCTTGTGGATGTGCTGGTGCAGTATGCTTTCAAAATCCAGATAGAAAATTCCGTGCTCAGCTTCCTGTTTCGCTTTGGCTACCGCATACTCTGCCTGCCTCTGGTGGCAGGGCTCAGCTATGAGGTGCTTCGCTGGGCTGCCAAGCGTGACAATTGGTTCACACGCATAGTCCGCGCACCCGGCATGGCATTGCAGTACATAACCACAAAGGAGCCCACCGAGGATATGCTTGAGGTGGCGATAGCCGCATTCTACCTTGCAATGGGCGAGGACGATCCTGCCGCTGCGGAGGATGCTGCGGATGGTGCGCCAGGGTATGCCGCAGAGGGCTCAGCGGAGAATGCGGCGGAGGACGCCGAAGGTGAGTGACACCCTCGGCAGCGTGGCGGCAAGGGCGGCGCAGAGGCTTTTGCCCGTGTGCGGCTCGGACGCCGCATTCGAGGCCCGTCAGCTCGTGGGGCATGTCTGCGGTATGCGTCTTGACATGAGCTGTTTCGACAGAATATTTCCCGGGAAATATTCCGAGCTCAACGCCCTCATAGAGCGCAGGCTCTCCGGCGAGCCGCTGCAGTACATACTGGGCGAGTGGGATTTCATGGGACTGAGCTTCACCGTCTCCCCCGTATGCCTCATACCGCGCCAGGATACCGAGACGCTTGTTGAACAGGCCCTCATGCTCATACGGCAGCAGGGGTACTCGAGTTGTCTTGACATATGCACCGGCAGCGGCTGCATAGCCGTGTCCATAGCAAAGCTCGGCGGCATAGCCGTGACCGCCTGCGACATATCGCCGGAGTGCGTGGGGCTTGCCCTGCAAAATGCCGAGCGAAACGGTGTGGAGCTCACCGCCCTCACGGCCGATCTGTTCACGCCTGCGCAAGGGGGCGTTCTGCCCCGATTCGATATCATCACCGCAAACCCGCCGTACATCCCCACGGGGGAGCTCGACCGCCTTCAGGCAGAGGTGCGGCACGAGCCCCGGCTTGCCCTTGACGGCGGTGCGGACGGCTTGAACCTTTACCGCCGCATAGCCCGTGACTGTCGGGGGCATCTATACCCCAACGGAACGGCGCTTGTGGAGGTGGGCTGCGGTCAGGCGGCCGCCGTGCAAGAGCTTTTCCGCTCCGAGGGGTTCGGCCATACCTCCGTTATGCGCGATCTCTGCGGAAAGGAGCGTGTGGTGTGCGCTCGTGCGTAGTCCGCTTCGCAGGCTGCCGTCCGTTCATACTGATTGCCGCTCCGCACACGATGCTGAACGGCTGTGCGGCGATACCCGTGAATGGGGGCGTTTCCCCCGCCGCCGTGCAAGAGCTTTTCCGCTCCGAGGGGTTCGGCCATACCTCCGTTATGCGCGATCTCTGCGGAAAGGAGTGTGTGGTGTGCGCTCGTGCGTAGTCCGCTTGATATTTTAGTCCAGTGCTTGCACCTGAAAGGGGCATAGCCCGTGACTGTCGGGGGCATCTATACCCCAACGGAACGGCGCTTGTGGAGGTGGGCTGCGGTCAGGCGGCCGCCGTGCAGGAGCTTTTTTGCACGGAAAACGGCTCGGTGCATATCGCCTCCGTATCATACGCTCAATATGCGACGTCGCCCGGACGACCTCGGACGGGAGGTATCTGCGCAAGGCGTTCCCCTCCATGACGACCTTGAGCTTGCCGCAGTGCCATACGGACGGCTGCCAGGTCGCCGACGGGCTTGCCCGTGCAAGGGAGCTCTGCGCCGAGGCGCTCGGCAGCCTGCTCATATCCATCGAATACAGACCGGAGGAATAAAATATGCTTGATAAGCTCAAAAGGATAAGGGAGCGCTATGATGAGCTGACCTGTATGCTCTCCGATCCGTCCGTGATAGGCGATCAAAACCTGTTTCGTGACACCGCCAAGGAGCATGCCTCGCTGGAGGAGATAGTCTCCGCATTTGCCGAGTACGAATCGAGCCTGCAGGCGGAGGCGGACTGCCGCACCCTCATAGAGGAGGAGGACGACGCCGAGCTTCGTGCGCTTGCGCATGAGGAGCTTCGCGCGGCAGAGGAGAGCTCCGCAGCGCTTCTTGAGCGTTTGAAAATAATGCTTTTGCCCAAGGATAAGAATGATAACAAGAACGTCATGGTGGAGATCCGTGCCGGCATAGGCGGCGATGAGGCGGCTCTGTTCGGCGCGGCGCTGTACCGTATGTACTGCCGTTATGCAGAGCGGCACGGCTTTACGGTGGAGCCTATCGACTCCAATGTTACGGAGATAGGCGGCGTTAAGGAGGCCGTATTCTGCGTGAACGGCCGTGCGGCATATTCACGCCTCAAGTTTGAAAGCGGCGTACACCGTGTTCAGCGTGTGCCGGAGACGGAGTCGCAGGGGCGCATACACACCTCTGCCGCAACTGTGGCGGTGCTGCCCGAGGCGGACGATGTGGATGTTGATATCAACCCCAACGATCTGCGTGTGGATACATACCGCTCCAGCGGCGCAGGCGGCCAGCACGTCAACAAGACCTCCAGCGCGATACGCATAACCCACATTCCCACGGGCATAGTGGTGCAGAGCCAGGACGAGCGCAGCCAGATACAGAACCGTGAAAAGGCCATGCGTGCGCTCAAGACCCGTCTCTATGACCTCTATGCTGCCCGTGCGCATGAGGAGGAGGCGGAATCCCGCAGGAGCATGGTGGGCAGCGGCGACAGGAGCGAGCGCATACGTACCTACAACTTTCCGCAGGGGCGTGTCACCGATCACAGGATAAACATGACCCTCTACTCCCTTGAAGCATTCCTTGACGGCGACATGGATGAGCTCATCGACGCCTTGATACTTGACGAGCGTGTGCGGCTCATAGAAGGGAACGAATGATGAACACTCAGATATTCAGTGCGCTGGCGCAGAAGGAAAACGGCACTAACCTCGGCGGGCGGGTGATACGCTCCGGCGGCCTTGTGGCATTCCCCACAGAGACTGTTTACGGACTTGGGGCAAACGGTCTTGACGGCGAGGCGGTTTCACGCATATTCGAGGCAAAGGGCAGGCCGTCAGACAATCCGCTCAT
Source organism: uncultured Clostridia bacterium (assembly GCA_944336475.1). Classification (GTDB taxonomy): domain Bacteria; phylum Bacillota; class Clostridia; order Christensenellales; family CAG-138; genus CALVLD01. Next base: position 6,211 of record CALVLD010000032.1, on the reverse strand, counting down.
ACTCCACGTTGCAAAGAAGAGCGACGTAAAACCCCTCTGGCGGCATGTGCCGGAGGCGGCAAGGCGGCTTATGGATGCGTTCTGGCCGGGGCCGCTGACGCTCATTTTCCTGAAGAGCGACATAGTTCCCGATGAGGTCACGGCGGGTCTACCCACCGTTGCGGTGCGTATGCCGGAGCATAAGACTGCGCTTGCGCTCATCCGTGCCGCAGGCGTGCCCATTGCCGCACCGAGCGCAAACCTTTCGGGCAGGCCCAGTCCCACCACTGCCGAGCATGTGATAGCCGACATGGACGGCAGGATAGACATGATAATAGACGGAGGCCCCTGCCGTGTGGGTGTGGAGTCCACTGTGCTGACCCTTGTGGGCAGGCCGACCATACTCCGCCCCGGCGGCATAACGAGGGAGATGCTAGAACCCGTCATAGGCCCCGTGGAGATAAGCCCTGCGGTGTTGAACCCCCTTGCGGAGGGCGAGACGGCTGCATCCCCAGGCATGAAGTACCGCCACTATGCCCCCGATGCACAGGTCATTGTGGCGGAGGGCAGCCCCCGTCGTGCGGCGTCGCTCATATGCCGTGAGTATGAGACCGCTGAGGCGGAGGGCAAACGCTGCGTTATACTCGCAACGGAGCAAACTCGTGGTTGCTATCGGGACAAGCGGTGTGATATAATCGGCGACAGGGATATGCCGTCCACTCTCTGCGTTGGGCTTTTTGCGGCGCTTCGCAGGTATTCCGGCGAGGTGGACGTCATATTCGCCGAAGGGGTACCAACCTCCGAGCAGGGGTTGGCGTATATGAACAGGCTCCTTCGTGCATCGAGCTTCAATGTAATACGGTGCTGAGAAAGGTATTGATATGAAAATAGTCATTGGCAGCGACCACGGCGGCTTCGAACTGAAACAGCAGCTCATACCCTTTGTGCAGGGTATGGGGCACGCTGTGTTTGACGTCGGCTGCTTCTCCGATGCAAGCATTGACTACCCCGATGTGGCGTTCCCCCTGGCGGAGGCCGTTGCAAGGGGCGAGTACGACAGGGGAATCATCATCTGCGGCACGGGCATAGGCGTGTCCATTTGCTGCAACCGTATCGGCGGCGTGCGCTGCGCTCTCTGCGGCGACGTCGTATCCGCAGAGCTTACACGCAGGCATAATGACTCCAACGTGCTGGCTCTCGGCGGCAGGATAGTCGGCCTGGAGCTCGCAAAGGGCATAGTCCTTGCGTGGCTCACCACCGATTTTGAGGGAGGCAGGCATCAGCGGCGTATAGATAAAATAGACCAATGGGCTAATATTTCGTAATTATTAGCGTTTCTCCTTATCGGGGAAACGCTTTTTACTAAATTCAATTTCAACGAGGTGTCACAAATGAACGAACTTAGGAATGTAACCGTCATCACACATCCGCTTGTGCAGCACAAGCTGACCCTGCTCAGGGACAAAAACACCGGCACGAAGGACTTCCGCTGTCTGCTTCAGGAGCTCTCCACGCTCATGGCATATGAGGTCACACGGGACCTCCCCCTTGACGATGTGGAGATAGAGACCCCCATATGCACTACTCGTGCAAAGCTGCTCTCCTCCTGCAAGGTGGGCGTGGTGCCCATACTCCGTGCCGGCCTTGGCATGGCGGATGGCATAATGACCCTCATCCCCACTGCCAAGATGGGGCATATTGGTCTTTTCCGTAATCCCGAAACGCTTAAGCCCGTGAGCTATTACTGCAAGCTGCCTGTGGATGCGGCCGACCGGGAGATAATCGTCGTCGACCCCATGCTCGCAACAGGCGGCTCCGCCTGTGAGGGCATCCGCATAGTCAAGGAGCACGGCGCAAAATCCGTGCGCCTGATGTGCCTAGTCTCCGTGCCGGAGGGCATCCGCGCCGTAAATGAAGCCCACCCTGATGTGCAGATATACACCGCCTCCGTGGACAGCCACCTGAACGACCACGGCTATATCGTTCCCGGCCTTGGCGACGCCGGCGACCGCCTGTTTGGAACGAAGTAAAGCTGTGCAACCCCATAAGAGGGTGTCCCAAAGCTACGATTAATCAACAGTCACAGGCATGGGCATCCTCTCTTTGTCTTTCTGAAATTACTTTTTAGACAAAAACAGCGCTGAATATTTACTTTTCCAGTGCCATTTTTGTGATGTTATGGGCGATTGCCAGTAATCCCCATTCTATTTTCACCCTATCTGCTCCACGAAGGTGAAACCGTCGGAACTACCAACAACCTTTGATTCGACCAAAACCCTGCTCTACTTCCACAGCTCTCTGTGAACGCAGTTTCAGCACCTTGTCGGAACAAAGGTTCTCGTTTGCCTTTCTTTTCAGTTCATTCAGACGATGCGGTACCCTCCTTCCCAGCCTCTTTTCTTCTGGATATTCATAATTCTCCTCACTTCTGTAGCCTGCATCCGTAATAATGCTCTTTGGTAATCGCCCCAATCTTTCCTCCAGATGTTTCAGATGCGGAATCATGGTTTTGGTATCTGTTGGGTTTGGATGAATGGTAAATCCCACAATATATCTGTTTTAGGCGCCAATCTTCAGGAATGAAATCTTCAAAAGATAGTGGCAATTGTAATCGATTCATATTAAACGGCAGCCCCGTCGACGAACCCTGCGGGTCAAGGGACGCAGTCCCTTGCGGGGGTCTTAGGGGGCGGAGCCCCCTATTGGGGAGCGTTGGGGACGCTTAAGGAGAACGTTGGGGACGCTTTTTCCTAAAAAGCGTCCCCAAACCCCTTGAAAAAGGAATGGGCAAAGCATACGGGCTTGCAATTAAAAGGCAGATATGTATTCAAACCTTAATCCCGAATTTGCGTTGCAAATTCGGGATTAAAAGCATTATTCGGCACTACCTCTTAAACGGCAGCCCCGTCGACGAACCCTGCGGGTCAAGGGGCGCAGTCCCTTGCGGGGGTTTTAGGGGGCGGAGCCCCCTTAAAAGTCTGAGACGAATGTCGCCGCCTCGGGACTGCCGGAGGGGAACTCCATGCATCCCTCGGAGCCGCCCATGCAGCGAGGATCGTGATAGAACAGGCTTAAACCTTGTAGGGTCGCAGTCGGGTCGGCCGCATCGCCTATAACGGTGACGCCTGCGGCCAATGCCGAGACAATACGGAATACGGATGCCGAAACGAGCAGAAATGCTGCCGCTCTGTGCTGCGGCAGCGCAGCACAATATGACGGCGCATATTACATCATTGCACTTTGCCTGCATCAAACAAAGCAGACCGACGCACCGCAATATATTGAGGCATGACGGTCTATGTGCCAAAACAGAATGGCGTCACCGCTGGTGAACCGGCTTTATCCACCTGTCCGACAGCAGCCGCCGTATGCATACTATGGATTTGGGAACATCCTCTGCAAGCAGCATTATCAGGTATACCCACAGAAAGTCCATCTTGACCACAAGCCCCAGCACTACCGTGAGCGGTATGGCAAGCAGATAGTAGTCAAGCACCTCTATGAACAGCCCCGTTCTGGTATCCCCGCCCGCACGGAATATCCCCACTATGGTCATATAGGGTATGTTTCTCAGACCCATCTCCAAAGCGTAGATCACCATGAGCATCTCGGCGGTATGCGCTGCGGCATCCGTGATGTCAAAAAGGGAAAGTATAGGCTTACGCAGAAGTATGAGCGTGCCGCCAAGTAGTACTCCCAACACGGGCACGAGTGCGGTGAATCGCCTTGCATCGAGCTTTGCACGTTCGAAGTCACCTTCACCCACTGCCTTGCCCACAAGCACATTGCAGGCGTTGCACAGACCGACATACAGCACGAACACAATGTTCTCCACCGTGCGAAACACCGTCAGTGCGGCAAATATCCCCATGCGGCCGTACACGGCATCATAGATTATCATGCCCGTCACCCAGAGAAATTCATTGAGCAGCACCGGCAGGCCCCGGCGTATGTACTGCCTAACGAAATCACCTGTGATATTGAATATGTCCCTTGGCTTGGATTTGAGTATGCTGTCGCCCTTGAGCGAGAGCAGGAGCATCAGCATGGGATTGAGCAGTGCGGATATGAGTGTTGCATACGCCGCACCTTTCACACCGAGCGCAGGGAAACCGAGCTTGCCGAATATCAGCACATAGTTGAGCGCAGCATTCATGCCCACGGCGGCAAAGCTGACATAGAGCGGCAGCTTCACCCTTTCCGTACAGCGCAGAGCGGTGCTCATGCTCTGGCTTAGTGCAATGCCAACATACGAGAATGCGGCAATACGCAGATACTCCGCACCTGTGTCAATCATGTTTGCATCATCGGTAAGTATGCTCATCACCTGCTTGGGTATTATCACGCAGACCGTGGCAAGTGCCGCTGCAAACACCGTTGTGCAAAGGAGTATAATGCCGTAGGATCGCCTGAGCCCCGCATAGTCATGCGCACCCCAGTACTGCGCAAGAAACACCGCGCCGCCCGATGCAAAGCCGAATATCACAATGCCGGCAAAGAAGGATACCCTGCCTGCGCTGCCGACTGCGGCAATGGCCTCGTCGCCGAGCTTGCCGAGCATTATGGTGTCCACAAGCTGGAATGAGTTCGTCAAAAGGTTCTGCAATGCGATGGGTATCGCAAGCGGAAGCACCGTGCGCCAGAAACTGCGGCTGCCCAGCGATTTATATATTGCGATCAATTTCCTCATGGGAGATATTTTATCATCATTTGATCGAAAAAGGTAACATCAAACAAATATATATCGAATAATATCAAACATCAGATCGATCAGGAGGCTTCATATGAAAATCAAGGATCTCTTCCGCAATGTTGCCCGAAGCATCACCCCCAAGGGACTCTGCGTAGGCATCGCCTGCATTGCCGTGATAGTGCTTTGCATCTGCCTGATACCACATGATTGCGATGATGGGGCGAGTCCCTCGCCGTCACCCACCGCAGAGACCTCCCCTCTGCCTGCCGAGACCCCCTCGGCACAGTCGACGTTCCGCCGTGCAACGCTGTACTATCTGTCCGACGAGGGCTTTATAGTCCCCGTCACAAAGCTCATCCCCCATGAGGAGGGCATTGCCCGCGCGTGTCTGGGATACATCACATCCTCCGAAGAGAATGACGCCGCAGCAAGCGCAATGGGACTGTCCACCGTGATACCCGCAGGAGTGCAGCTTGAGCTCTCCATAGGCGAAAACGGCTGCGCACTCCTGAATCTCATCGGCCTGCCCGACCTCGGCTCTGCCGAAAGGGAGCAAGCCTTCGTCACAGCGGTGGTGAACACGCTGCTTGAGTTCCCGACGATAGCTTCCGTCACAATAAACCTTGACGGCAAATACAGCGAAAGCCTTCCACATGGCACGCATCTGCCCAAAGATGAGAGTAGCTGTCCCCTCAATGTCGAGGACTCCGAGCTTGCCACGAGCGGCAGCGCATTTGCCATGCGACTGTACTTTCCCAACAGGAGCGGCGCTTATGTCATACCCATCACACGGTACACAAGCTCTGCGCCGACGCTCTACTCCTGCGTGTCGGCGCTCATCGGCGGAAGCGGCAGCACATCTCTGCTCGACTGCTTCCCTGCGGGCACACTGCTGCTCGGCGCCGCAATTGAAAACGGCATACTGACCATTAACCTCTCGGATGACTTCACCGCCGTGGAGGATGTTTCAGGGCTGTTCACCCTCTGCTATGAGACGCTATGCCTCACCGCTGCAGAGTTGTATGACTTTGACGACCTCGTAATACAGGTCAACGGCACTGTCTACTCCCCCGAGCCCGTGACCATACCCATGTATGCCAATGATTGATGAAAAATAGCATGCGCCCGTGCAGCGGCGGCTTGTATCCCAACGCAGATAGAGTTGCCCTGCAGCGGCATTGCCACTCCGTCGCTATTACCCCTGCCAAGGACGGAGAACGATAGGGGGCTCTGCCCCCTAAAACCCCTGCAAGGGACTGCGCCCCTTGACCCGCAGGGTTCGTCTATGGCGCTGCCCTTAAATGCTACTTCCGAATTATGCTTTTAATCCCGAATTTGCGCTGCAAATTCGGGATTAGAGTTTGAATAAATATCTGCATTTTAATAGCAGGCCCGTATGACTTGCCCATTCCTTTTTCAAGGGGTTTGGGGACGCTTTTTAGGAAAAAGCGTCCCCAACGTTCCCCCCCTATAGGGGGCTCCGCCCCCTAAAACCCCGGCCAAGGACACATCGGCAAAGCGTCGTGCAGAGAACGAGTG
>CALVLD010000031.1 GCA_944336475.1 uncultured Clostridia bacterium | reverse complement strand
TCGGTACACCGTGCCGCCGAGCATAGGTACACATTTACTCAACTAATATACCACATCTTCTCCTCGCTTGCAATACCCATTTTTCAATATCGGAAATTTTTTTCGATTTGTTTGACAGACGTGCCAAAACTCCGGACGCTCCCCTTTGATATGGGTTTTACGCTAAATCACAGGGCGTTGCGCAACCTCGGAAAAGCGCCGGGACTCCGCATATGTGCATCGGGTAAGATCGTTCAGTCGGCCAGAGGGAATCCGCCGGTATGGAGCATCTCGCCATCCTCGGATATCACAAGCGCTTCGGCAGATTCGATGGATTCTATCAGGCGGATCGCCTCCTCGGCAGTGAGTATGTAACAGGCGGTTGACAGGACGTCCGCAAGAGCGGCATCGCCGCAAAGCACCGAGACGGATGCGGCTCCGCCTGCCGGCATAAGCGTTTCAGGATCGATTATGTGGCCGTAGCGTTCACCGTTGACCTCAAAGTAGCGTATGTAGGAGCCGCTTGTGGACAGCGCTGCGTCGGTCAGCTCGACCCGTGCGGCATACTCGGAGTCAGAATTGGGGTCGGCTATGCCTATAGTCCATGGCGAACCGCCCGGCTTTTCCGACAGTGTGCGGACAGCGCCGCCGCAGTTGAGCATGTAGGAGCCGTCGTATGCCCGAAGCAGCTCCGCAACCCTTTCACAAGCATAGCCCTTTGCTATGGCGCCGACATCGAGCGACATATGCGGATCGAGCAGTGTGACAGTTGAATTGGTACGGTCTATCTTAACATCGGTTATGTTGCAGTGCAGCGCCGCCGAGCGAAGCGCATCCTCCGCAGGGATCGAGGCGTTGCTCGGATCCGCCTCGGCAGCCGTGCGGCAGTCATGCCACAGTCTGAGTACCGCCCCCATTGCTATGTTAACATTGCCGTCGGTTAACTCGTGCGCCGCAATGCCAAACTCCAGAAGATCGAGTATGCGAGTATCGACGGCAACGCTCCGCCCCGCCATATCGTTCACAACGGCAAGGTTTGAGACGCCTTCATACCTATTGTAGACGTCGTATAGCTTGTGGTACTCGGCAAAAGCCGCCTCGACCGCTGCCGACGCAAGCTCGAACTCATGCTCCGTTGCGCCGTATGCCGTAAGGGTGATAACGGTATCGAAGCAGTCAAAAAATGCAGCTGAGCGTTTCTCTCCCAATTCAGCGCACGAACAGGCTCCGAGTACGAGTATCCCGGCCAGAAGGATCGACAATATGGATGGTTTGCAAACGCTCTTTAACACGCCTTACCTCTTGCAGATACGATACATCACAGAAGCGAGAATGTCAACGTATGGTTTACAGAAAATCACAATAAAATATATCATTGTTTTTTGAAACCTTTTGCAGTCCTTGTGCGTTTTATATGCAGGTGGGCAGGGAAATGAGTCGACCCTGCACGCTGATGGTTTTCCTTCCTTCTTTATTATTGGATACAAAAGCCGCGCGGCCATGCGCGGCTTTTGTCTTTCCAAAGCAAAACTCCCGTACGCATACCTGTTGCATACGGGAGCTTTTGTTATCAGCGGATACCCGCGCCACTTTCCATTTCAGTCATTGTAGTAAGAGGCGAAAGGTGGACATCACCCTCATCGCTTGCGCAGAGTATCATGCCCTGGCTCTCGATTCCGCACATCTTTCTTGGCGCAAGGTTGTAAACGAGCACGACATTCTTTCCTACAAGCTCCTCCGGTTTCATCCAGTCACGAATGCCGGAGAGCACCGTGCGCTTCTCTCCACGCACGTCGAGTGTGAGATTCAGCAGATGTTTGGACTTTTTGACCTCAGTACACTCCACAACCCTTGCAAGGCGCAGATCCAGCTTTGCAAAGTCGTCATATGTGATGAGGGGCTTCTCCTCCTTCTCGAGCTCCTCTGCCTGTGTGGGCGCCTCTGCATTTGCCGTCTGTGCCTCCGCACGCTGCCTTTCGAGCATATCATCCAGATAGGCAAGCTCTGCCTCGGCATCTATCCTGGGGAAGAGCGCATCCCCCTTGCAGACCACGGTTCCCTCCGGCAGTGAGCCGAAGCAATCGGGCTCTATGCTGTCAAATCTCATAAGCTGCGCATCGGTCACGCCGAGCTGTTCGAACATCCTCTTGGGGGTATTCGTGAGGAAGGGTTGGAGCGCAACGCCGATAATCCTCAGGCACTCGGCAAGGTTATACAGCACGGTGCCAAGACGTTCACGTTTGGACTCGTCCTTTGCCAATACCCACGGGGCAGTGATGTCGATGTACTTGTTGCAGAGACCCACGGTGCGGAATATCTCCTGCAGGGCGACGTTGGGATGGATGGCATCCATGGCGCCGTCTATCCTTGCGGAGAGCGCACGGGCGGAATCCTTGAGGGCTTCATCTTCCTCGGCGACGGGACATACGGGGCAAGGGACAACGCCGCCGAAATACCTGTCTATCATGGCGACGGTGCGTGAGAGCAGATTGCCCAGATCGTTTGCAAGGTCGCTGTTGATGCGTGTGATGAGCGTGCGGTTGTCAAAGTTGCCGTCCTGACCGAACGGGAACTCGCTCAAGAGGAAGTAGCGCACAGCATCGACGCCGTACCGCTCCACAAGCACGAAGGGATCCACGACATTGCCCTTTGACTTGGACATCTTATCGCCGTCGAGCATCAGCCAGCCGTGGCCATAGACCTTCCTGGGAAGGGGCAGATCGAGAGCCATGAGCACCACCGGCCAGATTATAGTGTGAAAGCGGACTATCTCCTTGCCGACTATATGGACATCAGCGGGCCAGAAGCGGCGGTAGAGGGAATCGTCGTCCGAGAGGTAGCCGAGGGCGGAGAGATAGTTCAGCACGGCGTCAATCCACACATATATGACATGCCGTGAGTCAAAGCTGACGGGAACGCCCCACTTAAACGTGCTCCTCGTTACGCAAAGATCCTCCGCACCGGGAAGCAGGAAGTTGTTCAGCATCTCATTCGCACGGGATACGGGCTGTATGAAATCGGGGTTGTCCCTTATATGCTGTATGAGGCGAGGCGCATACTTGGACACCCGGAGGAAATACGCTTCCTCCTTAGCAAGCTCGGTAGGTCTTCCGCAGTCGGGGCATGCGCCGCCGGCATCCTTGAGCTGGGTATCCGTCCAGAATGCCTCGCACTGGGTGCAGTAGTTGCCCTCATACTCGGACTTGTATATGTCGCCCTGCTCACAGAGCCTGTCGAACACCTTCTGCACGCACTCCATGTGCTGCTTATCGGTTGTACGGATAAAGCCATCATTTGAGATGTCCATGAGCTTCCACAGCTTTTTAAATTCTGCAGTTATCTTGTCGACATACTCCTGCGGAGAGACGCCTGCCTCCGCTGCCTTGCGCTCTATCTTTTGACCATGCTCATCCGTGCCCGTAAGGAAGAACACGTCAAAGCCCTTGAGCCGCTTATAGCGGGCAAGCGCATCCGTATTTACCGTACAGTAGGTATGCCCGATGTGCGCCTTTGCGCTGGGGTAATAGATGGGGGTAGTGACGTAGTAGGTCTTGTTCATATTATCCTCCGTTTCAAAATAAAATGCCCCGATATCCCTTTTGGGATACAGGGGCGAAGCAGTTCGCGGTACCACCCTGATTCGGCAGAGCTCCGACAAAGCGGATGTTTCAGCCATCTCAACTGCGCTGTAACGTGCGCACACGCGAGGCCTAAGGCATCTTTACCGACACGTTTGACCACCGCCGCTCGTGAGGCCCATATTCTGCACCCGTTCGCACCGCATTGCACCAAACCGCGGCTCTCTTTGCCGAAAGGGAAGCATACTCAACCCCGTCTTTGCGGAAATACTTCGGTATTATATCATAAGTTGCACGCATGTCAAGCGCTTTATTCAGCGACGCGCATCATTTTCCGAAGTCCTTTGCCGCCTCCTTAAGCATGTCTCGGATCGGCAGATGGTACGGGCAGCGGCTTTCGCACTCGCCGCAGCCAATGCAGTCGGATGCCTTCATGGTGAGGGCATCATAGCGTCCCCTTGCCCAGTCCTCCAGACCGTAGCGCTCCAGATAGCCATGGAACAGAAACACGCTTGGGATGTTTATGCCCACTGTGCAGGGAGCGCAATATCCGCAGCGGCGGCAGAAATTTCCCGTCAGCTTGGAGCGGATGGTCTCTATTCTGCGGAGCTCATCCTCCGTCAAAGGATCGGAGGTTAGACTTGTGTTCAGCTCTATCTCGCTTTCGAGATACATGCCCGGTATCGCAACGGTCACATCGGGGTTGCTGAGCAGGAAGCGCATTGCCGCAGCCGCATCCTGTATCGCTCCGCCTGCAAGCGGCTTCATGGCAATAAACGCCTTGCCTGCCCTGTTACAACGGGCGATGAGCTCCGCTCCCTGCGTTTCCACTATGTTGTAGGGGAACATTATGGTCTCGAACACATCCAGCTCCAGCGCCTCTTCGAATACGTCAAGACCGTGCGCAGTGATGCCGATGTGCCCTATCCTCCCCTGCTCCTTTGCCTTGACAAGTGCGCCGAGCGCACCTCCATCCGCCAGCGCCGTCTTGAGCTGCGCCATGTTGGGATTGTGTATCTGATAAAGATCGATGTAGTCCGTACGGAGATTTTTAAGACTCCTCTCTATATCCGCTTTCATGCCGGCATAGTCCCGCGCCATGGACTTTGTGGCAAGCACGAGCCTGCTGCGGCAGCCGAGCTTTTCTACGGCGTGGCCTATGTATCCCTCGCTTACGGTGTAGCCTCTTGCAGTGTCGATATAGTTGACGCCGCATTCAAGCAGACGAGCAAACAGTTCGGCAGTACCCTCCGCATTGATGCGTTGTATGGGAATGCCGCCAAAGCCTATACGGGATACGGTAAGCCCCGTTTTTCCCAGCGAAACCATCTCCATGGATCTAATCTCCTATGTCATTATTGTCAAGCCGCCTTACGCAGGGCAGGCGTTGAGTTCTTCTTCGCATCGCTTATGCGATAGAATAAACGAACCCCAAGGTAGAACAGCACGAACATGGCGAGCAGTATCACGTACACAAGTGACTGCACCAACGGATAGAGCGACATGCCGTAAAAGTCTATCCTGCCTATCTCAAACAGGTTGCCGACACCAAGAAGACCGTCCGCCTTCTCCGCATCGAACATAAAAAGATAGTTGACCTCATATACGGAATTCCCCGTTCTTACCGCAAGCCCGTTCAGCACGGTGCCCACTATCAGCACAAACAGGTAGTACGCAGTAAAGCCGATTACAATGTGCTTGAGCGAGGCCCTGTCAAGCCTTGGAAACACCCCGAGCGCAAGCGCAAGCACGGGTGTGACTATCACCCATGTGTGTTCTGCAAAGAAGTGCATGTTCCAGAGGTAGAATATGCCCTCGCCATCTACATCCGGCACGGCAAGTGCGATTATCGCCCCGACTACATTGACTATATAGGTGAAGTCAAACAGCGCACGACTCCTGGTAAGCAGGGCAATGAGTATCAGATACGCACCGATGTTGCAGAGCTGCACGGGCAGGCGCAGATACGATATTGTGCCGATGGCCCCAAAGAAGGAGCTGTATTGCATCAGCACCCCAAGCGCAGTGACTATGCAGAGAAGATACCTGTCCTCCTCACTGCGTCTTCGGAAAATTAAGTACAGGGTCGCTATTATGACCGCTATCGCCAACAGCCAGCCGAGCTGAACGAGGTCAAAGCCCTCGAATATCATATCCGTGTAGCCAAAGAGGTACTGCGGAACATATATGGGAACAAGGAGTATCGCCAGTCCAAGAAGCACTGCAAAGTATGTCACGATCTCACGCCATGCGCATTTTGCACAGCGACGGAATGCAGAATAATCGTCTGCTGCGGCAATGCCGACAGGTATAACCGCTGCAAGCGACCACATTATGCCTGCCCACACGGTGCGGAATGTCTCATCCCTCAAGAAAGTGACAAAGCCCTCCGAAACCCCTGGGATACGAGCAAAGCCCCTGCCGCCCTCCGACAGGAAGTGCGGCATGAAATCCGAAAGGCTGAATGCACAGAGTACCGCAACCGGCAGGCAGAAGCACATGCCCAATCTTTGAAACACGGCCTTTTTTGAGAATGCGGCAAGCGGAAGCACGACGAATGCAAGGCTGCTTGCCCAGCGCAGGAGCGCATGCCCCTTCAGCCCTGCGGCAAGCGCATCCTCCTCCGAGCGGGATACCGTAAACCCGTCGGGAAGGAATATGTTGACGAACATCACGCAGCAGTAGATCACTGCAAGTATCTTCATGGTATTGCCAAGCGCAACACGCCTGCCGGGGCTTTTTCGACACAGCAGCACGAAGAGCGCTGCTGCCGCGGCCAACACGGCAACAAAGGTGACAGTAAACATGGTTTCCCCCCATCCTGTCTTTTTAAGAGCATTATATCACATGCTGTCGATTTGTACAACCTGAAGCGGCATCACTTCAAAAGCATCGAGGCCGCCCGACACAGGCAACCTCGAAAAGGGTTCGCAGTCAAGCTGTTATCATGCGTTCATGTCTGCAACTATGGCATCCTTGAGAGCCTCAAGCTGCTCCACCTGAGCATCCTTGGGAGAGGACTTTATCACAACTGTCGGCTCAAGCAGACGGATGTTTTTGAGCTGCTGCACCATCTCCGTCATGAGCCTCGGCGATGCAGGAGCCCATGTGCCGTTGCCTATTATGCCCACGGTACGGTTCTGCACATCGAGCGCTTTGAGATCATGCAGGAAAGCGTGCATAATGTGATAGATGTTGTTGTTATACGTGGGGGCGGCAACCACGAGATGGCTGTAGCGGAACGTCTCTGCAACAAGCGTGGACACATGGGTATGGGAGACGTCATATACCTTTATGTTCTTGACTCCTGCATCGGCAAGCATCACGGCAAGCCTGTTTGCACAGCTCTCGGTGTTGCCGTACATGGATGCGTATGCTATCACGGCACCCTTCTCTTCGGGCTCATACTTGCTCCAGTGCATGTACTTGTCGATTATGTAGCCCAGATCCGTGCGCCATACGGGGCCGTGCAAGGGGCAGATCATATTTATGTCGAGAGAGGAGGCCTTGCGTAGCACCGACTGCACCTGCATGCCGTACTTGCCGACTATGTTGGTATAGTAGCGGCGAGCTTCGGGCAGCCACTCACGGTCGAAATCGATCTCATCGTTGAAAATGTTGCCGTCAAGCGAACCAAAGGAGCCGAAAGCATCGGCGGAGAAGAGTATCCCCTCCGTGGCATCGAACGTCATCATGGCCTCGGGCCAGTGCACCATGGGGGCCATCACGAATTTGAACTCATGACGCCCCGTGCTGAATGACTGCCCCTCCTTGACCTCGACAAGGCGGTTGGGATCTATACCCTCGTGGAACTGGTTCATAAACATGAATGTCTTTACATTGCCCACTATCTTCATGTCGGGATAGCGGTCATACAGCTCCTTTATCAGTGCGCCATGGTCGGGCTCAAGATGATTGACCACCAGATAATCGAGCGGACGGCCGTTTAGTACGGCGGCGATATTAGCAAAGAACACATCGGCTATAGCCCTGTCAGCCGCATCGAACAGCACCGTCTTTTCATCGGTGAGCAGATAGGAGTTGTATGAGACCCCCTTCGGGATCGGGAACATATTTTCAAACAGCGCAAGGCGGCGGTCATTTCCGCCGACCCAGTACAAATCCTCAGTAATCTTCCTATAGCAATTCATCATGGTCCTCCTTCTGTATGCTTCAGGCTCAAGGCTTTCGAAGCATCGTGACAATTGTAGCATACTATCGTGTCGGATACAATAGCGCAAGCGCACATTCCTTCATGCTTTGGCTGCGGCTTTCGATATAAATCAAGTCCAATTATGCAGGGTTCGAGCTAAGATGGTCACTGCCAAACGGCAGCGACCATCTCTGACAAATCTTTCGTTCTTGCTGTCAACCGGACAGAGGCAGAACCATCCGGGCGGAGCTTCTGTTTGAGTAACCATTGGCTACAGTTTTACGGCTCTGTTTCAGGTTCGGGTGCACGCGAGAATATCTCACTCTCGGACAGTATGAGGTTGCCGTCAGCATCGATCTCATATCCGAATTCGACGACCTCGCCTTCGCCGTATGTTACCGTGAGGGTATCCTCGTCTATTGTCCATGTGAACTCATCCTCACCTGCATAGATACCCGTTCCATCCTCCTCGAAGATTATCATGGAGTTATACTGGCCTTCTCCCTGTTCAGATATCATGGCAACACCCACGGCCGAGGCCGTGGGTGCATATGGTAAGTTTTAGCTTACAGAACCGCCAACAGTACGAAGTTGAGTATGAACAGACCGGTGCAGACCCAAAGTAGGGGATGCACTTCCTTTGCCCTGCCGGTGCAGACCTTGACGAGGCAGTAGAAGATGAAGCCCATCGCGATACCGTAGGAGATGCTGTAGCAGAGAGCCATGAAGATACCTGCGAAGAATGCGGGGATGGCCTCATGCAGTTCCTCCCAGTTGATCTCCTTAAATGAAGCCATCATCATAACGCCGACGATCACCAGTGCGGGCGCAGTTGCGGCGGAGGGGATTGCGCTTACGAATGTTGCCAAGAATGCGCTTGCTGCAAAGCAGATGGCGACAACTACGCTGGTCAGACCGGTGCGTCCGCCTGCGCCGATACCTGCGGCGCTCTCAACATAGGTGGTGGTGTTGGATGTGCCGAAGATAGCGCCGATGGATGTTGCGGTGGCGTCTGCGAACAGAGCCTTATCCATCTTGGACTTAAAGCCTGCGCTGGACTCCATAGCCTTCTCATCCTCATCGCTGAAGATGCCGGAACGACGGCCGGTGCCGATGAACGTACCGATTGTGTCGAACGTATCGGAGAGACTGAAGGAGAAGATCGTGATGAGCACAAGGGGCAGCTTGCTCATATCGGTGAACAGAGAGGGCAGACCCTCAGACGTGAATATGGCGCCGAATGTGGTAGGCAGAACTTTGCAGGCATCGGTGAAGCTGATGGTGTCGCCAAGGCTCGTCTGGCCAAACACGGGGATGATTCCGATGAGTGTCGTTACGATGATACCGATGAGGATCGCGCCCTTGACTTTCAGGAGAAGAAGGACGATCGTGACAACCAGGCCGATGAGGAAGAGCCACAGTGCCGGTGTATCAAGGGTCGCCATAGCGGGAACGCCTGCATCAAAGTTGACAAACCCGATGTTCAGCATGCCAATATAGGCGACGAAGATACCGATGCCTCCGCCGATAGCGTTCTGCAGGCTACGCGGAATGGACTTAATGATGTGCTTGCGCAGCTTTGTGACGGTGATGATGATGTTGATGATACCGCAGATGAAAACCATGGACAGAGCCTGCTTCCATGTGAACCCGAGGCTAAAGCATACGGTGTAGACGAAGAAAGCGTTGAGACCCATGCCGGGAGCCTGGGCGTACGGTACATTTGCCACAAGACCCATAACGAGTGTGCCGATGACTGCGGAGATGATAGTGGCAAGAAACACTGCGCCCCACTCCATTCCGGCCTGGCTCAAAATACCGGGGTTGACCACAATGATGTAAGCCATGGCGAAGAACGTCGTCAGACCGGCGACTATCTCTCTTCCGACTGTCGTGTTGTTCTCTTTGAGTTTGAACATGCCGATAGATACCTCCTCTAATTCTTCCGTACCGTCCATACCACAGCGGCGGAGGATGGAGCGTCAGCCCCGAGCAAGCCCTGTTGAACGCCACCGTCACATGCACCCTGCAAAGGTTTGCCGGGAAGTCGTGCTCCCTCCAGCGTCAATATGAAACGGAATCGGTACGGTCAATTGTATCACACTCAGGTGAACAATGCAACCCAAAGGTAGTACAAATTGACACATTTTATTAAGCTCATAGCCGTGATATTTTTCATAATTGCGTTAAATAACGGAATAACGAAAAAATGTCCACGGGATTGCCCCATGGACGTCGAATTTATGACATATTTTACTCCTCTGAGACATCAGAGACGGACTCCCGCTTTTGCTTCTTCTCGCCTATGGAGAGCAGGAGGTTCAGCAATATGCCGAATATTGCCGCACCGGCGATGCACGGTACCTGTATGCCAAACACGGGGATGTTGCCGCCAAAGGCGTAGTTTCCGCCGATGCCTATGACCATTATCGAAGCGATTACTGCGATGTTCTTTGCAGAGAACATATCCACCTTTTTGTCTATCATGATGGCTATGCCCTGTGCAGCTATCGCACCGAACAGGTATATCTCAAGGCCGCCGATAACGGCAAGCGGAATGCCGTAGATGACCTTGATAAGCGGTGTGAAGAAGCTGATGACCATTGCGATTATCGCCGCCGCAACGAGCACGGGCACGGAGAACACTCTGGTTATCGCCATGGTGCTTATGTTCTCACCGTAGTTGGTGCCGGCAGGGCCGCCGACAAAACCTGAAATCATGTCGCAGATGCCGTCGCCGATGAGGTTGCGGTCAAGCATCTCGACAAGGCTATAGCCCAGCTTTGTATTCTTCCTGCGTGCAACATCGTTTACATAGATATCGAGCTGATACATGTGGGCTGTGGACTCAGGTATTGTCGCAATGGCAATTGGCATTATCGCAAGCGCAGCATCCCACGAGACCTTGGGCAGCGTGAACGCAGGAACGGCAAATATCGAGCCGTCTCCCAGCTTCCACAGGGAGGCCTCCAAAGCGGCGGCAGGCATGGGACGGAAGAGATCGACGTCCCATATGAGTGCAAGCGCAGCCACCGCACAGCCCGTCAGTGCGCCGAGCAGCAGCGGGAGCTGACCGAGAAAGCCCTTAAGGTATTTGGAATAAACTATGGTTGATATGAGCGTTATCAGTGCCACCGCCACCCACCATGCACCGTTGGTTGCCGTGTAACCAACGGTGGTATCAGGGTTAGGTATCGCATCGCCGAGGGCGTTCCCCGCAAGCGTCAATCCGATTATCATAGCGACCGAGCCGGTGACCGAGGCGGGCAGTATCCTTTCAACAGCCCTCCTGCCGCAGAAGCGAATCAGGAGACCTGCCGCAATTGACACAAGACCGGATAGTATGATGCCAAACTGCGCCTCCTGTATAGCCTCCGGCGGAAGTATGCCGTCAACCTTGGTGTAGCCCTTTGCGGCGCACATGCTGGCAATGGCTGTGAGATATGCAAAGCTCGACCCGTAGTAGAGTGGGATCTTTCTTCCCGTAATAAGAATGAAGCAGAGGGTTGCAAGACCGCTTGCAAATATTGTCGTTGAAACCTGGAAGCCCGTTATGAGTGCAACAGTGACCGTTGCAGGGAACATGATTATTACCTGTTGGATCGCATACAGGAGCAGCTTAAAAAACGGCGGCCTCTCATTTGGCAGGTAGCCTATGGGTTCATGGTTTTTCATGATGGTTCTCCTTTTTCTTTGTCTGATGTTAAGAAGCAATCTCCGACATGACCCCCGAACAGCAAAAGCCGGAGGTTCGAATACTCACCCTCCGGAGCTACATTATACACCCTGCTGCTTTCCTTGGCAACAGCGATCGGATTTATTTTTTCATATTTGTGTCACATTTGCGTCAACTCGTCTGCAAGCCGCTGTGCAGCTCGCTTTTCGATCCTCGACACATATGAACGCGATATTCCAAGCAGCCTCCCGACCTCCTTCTGAGGCAGCGGCTCTCCTCCGTCAAGCCCGTACCGCAGAAGTATGACCTGTCGCTCCCTGCCGGACAGCACACGGTCTATCTCATCCCGCACCTGACGCTCACTCATGCGCTGAAGCACCTCTTCCATCACCGGATCGCCGTCGCTTCCGAGCACATCCCCAACGGTTATCTCATTGCCGTCGCGGTCTACCCCTATTGGCTCGCTGAGCGACACCTCCCCCCTGCGCTTGCGTTCCGCACGGATGGACATCAGTATTTCATTTTCGATACATCTGCCTGCGTAGGCGGCAAGGGCAGTACCCCTGGCAGGGGAATAGGTATTGACAGCCTTTATAAGGCCAATGGAGCCTATGGAGATGAGGTCATCTACATCACGGGTGTGGGTTGCATACTTTTTAGCGATGTGGGCGACAAGGCGCAGATTGTGCTCTATGAGCTTGTCGCGGGCATCCATGTCGCCGCTCTGCATGGCAGCCAGGAGAGCGCCCTCCTCCTCCCTTCCGAGCGGCTCAGGAAAGCTGTTGCGGTTGCCGATGTAGCCTATGGCTACGAACAGCTCCCTAAAAAAGTTGACGATGATATCAAGCATGGCAAAAACCTCCCTTTGTGGAGATTTATGTCGAAACAAATGAGGTTATGCTTAAGCAAAGCTATACGACGATGTGTTCGTCCTGCTGCGCAGAAGCGCCGCAAAAGAGCGAGCATATCCACTTGTGGACATCGCTTCAAAACGTGCGTTATACTTGGGGCAGTCTTCAAGTACCTTTGAATCAGCCGTTATATTTGAGCGATATGGGAATGAAGTTGTTTGACTTCAAGCTAAGTATCGCCTTGCAATCAACGTTCCAACAGTAGATGCTGCGTCCGTTTCATATATGGTTTTGAAGATTTTTATTGATTTTATAGACGGAAATCCCATTATAGCTTCCCGTAGGTGTTTATACCCCCATAGAAAAGCCTAAAACGAAGGTTTTTCGCATAAAGCCGCATAGCTCTTGTATATCCGTATAAGACAGTTTTGTAAGGTTGGGCGCCATTTTAGCACCACAGGAATTGTATCAAAGCCCTCATACAATGGTTTTACAATAGCCTGCATTTTTGACTTTCCCTTATTATACCACGGAGTAAAGACAGAATGAGCATTGAAAATATTGGCTTTACAGACTTAATTTTCGGTTGGTAAGGGTTTTATATCCTTAGCCACAGAATAGGGCTTTAATTGCGTAACACTCCTCACAACATAAAACTGCTACCCATTGTTGAAATGTTTTCCCCTTCCGTTTCTTTCCCAAAACCTCTGCCGAGAAAAGGGCCGAGAAAAGGACTGTAAAAGCTCCGTAGCAAGCATGGGAAACGGGTACCTTTTCCGTAAAAAAGCGCTACACTTTTGCCTGTTGGGAGCACCGCAACCCCATACAAACATGAAATTATCGACAAATTAGACTTCCCTTCATGTACTGTGTTTTATTGTGGGTTTCATATATAATTGCCTTTTCTTCTTTCGTGCAACCTATCGGTATTCCAATTTCGGAATCTCTTTTCATTAAATCAACAACACACACGGTAGTATCTACATTTTTCCCATTCGTTCCGACCCACACATCTATTCCTGCATCATCCATAGATGTTGTATCCTTCAAATATCCATAACCGACCTTATATTAAGATTAGAGGGTATATAGGGCGTGCGGTTCCGTTTGGCCTGTCTATGACGATTTCTGATTTGCCGGCTAAGGTATCTAATGCACTCCAAAAGCTACCGTTAAATTTATGCATGCAAGCTCCTCCAAATTCAATTTTATCAATTTCTGGGATAATAGCATAAATGTGTGACTTTAGCTATCATCATTTTTGCCCTCATAAGGTAGTAGAGCCCTTCACGCTCATGTGGCAATCGAGCTTCTTCGCCCCTGTCCTGTTTAAGATAGGGGCAATGGTCTTGAGAAATCCTGCCTCGCCAATATTAAACACGCTTATCAGATTGCCGTCGGGCGCAACAGAAAAACCGCACAAACCATCCTCGGAAAGATAATTCGTGCAGTCCTCATATCCCGTCTCGTTCTGTGTCGATTTCACTGGGTGAACGTCAACGGCAAACCCATATGGCAGGTATTGATAAACTATTTCAAAAATGTCGTGGAATGTCCGGGCTGACACCCCGACCAGCAGGTTGAGCTCCCTGCCGCTTTTGGGATTGGTCAGTACCCAACTAGCATAGCGGTGCCTGCCACGCTCGGCGGCCAATCGTCTTCCAAAAACTCGGGAAAGAAGTCCTCGTACTTTTTCATCAAGTACTCGGCATCCTGACTGATAGTCCCAACGGTCTGCGTCAGATATTCCCAAACTTTCTGCTTGTATTCTTCTAAACTCATCTTCTGCTCCGGCATGGTCGTTCTCCTTTGCTTTGTCAGTTGTATTGTATCTCGGCTCGGCAGCAGTGTCAAGGGAATTATCCCTGCTAATGACGCTTTTTTGAAGCTCCTCCAACGCCTTGCTCCACTGCCTTCGAACCTTGCGGAGGTCAAATACGAGCTTCGCCGCCTCGTCTGCCTCGAAGCTCTCGTTGTCTTTACGACGGGAGAATGCCGATATTATGCGGTCAAGCAGATCGACCACCCTCTGGATAAGTGGGCGGTTGTGCTTACCGTTCTTGCGGAGCATCTCAAGCAGTGAGCCGTCACGGAGCATGTTCTCGCACATGGCGGCGATTGCCTCGTCCTCTGCGATCTCGGATGCGGTATCCACACCGTACTCTTCCGCTTTGGTTTTAAGCAGCTCCTCAAATGCGCCCTCCTGCGTAGCTTCCGCCTCATACTTGAGCAGCCTGACGAGCTTAGCGTACTCGCTCGCAGCATTTGCTCGCATGGAGTGGGTGAGTTCGTGCGCCGCCACGGTGTATATGTCGGCAGCAGCATCGAGGGCAATATGTATCTTGCCATCAATGTATGCGCCGTTGACAGCCGCCTTGTCGCCGTCACCAGAGAATGAATCGTGCAGGACGATATCAAAGCCCGCATTTGCCAGTATCTGGGCCGTGCGGTATACATCCCTCTGCCTGCGGCTGAGCTTGCCGTATGATAGCTTGCCGCCATCAGCCGTAGCGACCGTCAGATTGCCCTCTTTATGCGTCTGTGCCGTGCGTATTGTCTCGGCAATGGTTTGCCTTGCCTTCCTGGGGCGCTCTGGCGTTCACAGGAGACGCAGGCGAGCCCACTGTCTGCCGTGCCGTGCGTTCACCCTGAGCTTTTGGGATGGAGGGCAGGGGAGACGGAGCCTGTGCAGACACACTCGACCGAGGAAGAAGGGAGGGCTGTGCCGCTATCTGCTTCATACCGGCGGTCTGCTCCTCGCTGAGCGGAGATGCCTTGGCAGTCTGCTTCGGTTCGATGGCTGCCTTTACCGATTGCTGCATGCGGGGCGTGAAACGGCTGCCAAGCTCTGCAAAGCGTTTAAGGTCGGCCTCGGCAACCTTGAAGCCGGCCTCCAAAGCCGCTTGAGTGTCAAGCATGAACGATGCATCATCGTAGCTGAACCCGGCCGACCGCATGAGCGTTTCGATAGTGCGTTCACGATTGACAGAGCTGCTTATGCCGACGGAGTTCATCATTCCGGCAGTTAAAGCTCCGGCCAGGCCGGCTTGCAAAGCGTTTTCGGAAAACAGACTGATTTTATTGTCCTCGCCAAGGGCGATGTTTCGGAAGATCGGACCCAGGACTTTCTGCAGGTATTTCTCGGAAAACTCGCCTGCCATATCAAGTCCATACCTGGCGACCGCTCGAAGAGCTGATACCGGGAGCTTTCGCACAAGGCGTTCTGCGCCTTTTGCCGCAACGCCGCCGCTGATAGGATCATCCCCTTAGGTGTAGAGAAAAGGAAACGGAATGATGAAAGTAAGCGGATATCCCGGAATCACCCCCGCAGGTGCGGGGAAAAGTATTAAGTTAGTATTTGATTGATTAGTATTTGAGGATCACCCCCGCAGGTGCGGGGAAAAGAAAGTATCAGCACTTTCGGTTTCAAAGTACCGAGGATCACCCCCGCAGGTGCGGGGAAAAGTCCTGCACCTCCGTCACCGTCAAAATCCTAAGGGGATCACCCCCGCAGGTGCGGGGAAAAGGTTGCCCTCCTTGCGGTGAAAGCCCTAAAAATGGGATCACCCCCGCAG
>CALVLD010000030.1 GCA_944336475.1 uncultured Clostridia bacterium | reverse complement strand
GGGGGAGGCGAGCCCACACCCGAGCCCACCGCTGAGCCCACACCCGAGCCCACTGCTGAGCCCACTGCTGAGCCCACTGCTGAGCCCACTGCTGAGCCCACGCCGACGCCCGAGCCCGACGAGCCTCAGCCCCCTGTAACCGGCGCTGTAAGCCTCGTTGGTATCGGCGTACTGGCCCTTGCTGCCGGCGCAGGCGTTGTCCTCTTCCGCAGGAAGAACGACTGATCTGCACCAAACTAGTCGATAACTAAAGCACCAGCCGCCCCGCATCGGGGCGGCTGTTCTTGTATGAGCGGAAGCTACGTTGCTCCGTTCGGTTATGATCGGCTGCGTGAAAAGAAATTATTCACCCTGTCGAGGAAACGTTCAACGCCGCGCTCGTTCAGGGAGTAGTAGGCTCTTACGCCGTCGGTGCGTGCGGTGATGAGCCCGGCGCCCACAAGCACGCCTATGTGTTGAGATATGGTGACGGGAGAGAGCTCCAGTGCTGCGGCAAGCTCCTTGCCGTATGCCGAGCCGTGCATGAGCCTTTCGAGGATGCCAAGCCTGTTCCTGTTGTTAAGAGCCCCAAACACAAATTGAAGCTCAATATCCTCCGTATCATTGCTCAGATAGTTTTCATAGAAGAACTCGAACAGCACCCCCACATAGCCCGTAAGCCTTGCTGAGCGGGGCATATCGGAATCTATGGCGCAGGTGTTTCCCCCTATCACGAAGGGATGAACGGAATAGCTCTCAAAGCTCCTTCCCCCATCGTTCCACACCCTGCGCAGCACTTCCTCGGCGGTGACGCCCTCAGCACAGTAGCGGGAGCGATACTCCTCCATGAGCGGAGCTATGAGCTTCTGACAGCGGCGAAACTCATTCGCAACGGGCAGCAGTGTGCGCTCGAGCATGGCGATGTACCTGTCCGGATCCACGGCAAGGTCTATGAGAAGCAGCTTCGACTCCGCAGGGAGCGCGCTTCCGTTGACTATGCGGAAGAGTCTTTCCATAGGGATATTCCGATCATTGCACTCGGCGCCCGTGATGAGGCGTGCTATGGTCGCAGATATATCGCCCTTACGGCTCCGAACATGCTGCACAAAGGCGTCGTTGTCGGAGAGCATGGAGGCGTCCGTCATATTGTCCACGATCACGTTATAGAGATAGCCGCAGGAGTGCAGCTTGGAGCTTGCATCGTCCGGGGATAGCTGACGGAAGAGTATGGCGACCTCGGAGGCGTCCGCCGTTACGGATGCGGCAAGGCGCCGCTCAAGCTCCACAAGTATGGCGCCGAAGCCCTCCAAACGGGGGTTTGCGGGGTTGTGACGGTCGCTTTCGATCAGGCGAGAGATCGTGTCTCCCCACGAAAAGCCCCATTCACGGTTTGCAAGAAACATATTGGCCTCAAAAAGAGGAAGCGTTGCGTCTGAAATCATTTGCCCTCCTGCTCACGATCAACACAGAATCGTTCGCAAATTATCTAATGAAGTATTGTATCATAAGGAACTCAAAATGTAAACATCGCTTTTTAAGGGTAATTAATTCAAAAAGAGGTCTTGACAATGTCATCTGCGCATGATAGTATGCTTACATGCTTATGATAATTCGCAAATTTGCGAATAAAGGCAAATACGATTCAAACAGGGGAATCTAATTATGAAGCGTCTTTTTTCAATCATCATTGCCGCACTCATGCTCCTGGGTGTAACTGCGGTCATGGGTATGCCCGCAACGGTTGATGCAGCGCCCACCGACACAAAGGACGGCGTAATGCTCTACGGCTACTCCGCAGTCGAGATGTTCGGCGGAGGCTCCGCCGATTACTCAAGAACATGGTGCGCTTTCTCTCCCGACAATCCCGGGGAGGTCGTTGACCTCGGCGGTCTTACCACGGTAGACGGGCAGGAGGGCTATGTAGGCGTTGAGGAGTATGTCGACGGCATGGTCTACGGCTATACCGGTTTCAGTATACTGCCCATGCAGTTCTTCTACATCTCCGCCGCAGATATCGCCTCGGGCAACCCCGGCGCCATCACCTATACGGATGTCGCTCTTGAGAACTTCTATGAGCCTATGGACATGGCATACGACTACTCCACCGATACCATGTATCTGCTTCTCTACGATATGCGTGAGGAAGCGACGGAGCTCATGTGGCTTGCCACGGTCGATCTTGCAACGGGCGCATACACCCTTGAATGCCCCCTGAGCTATCAGGGCTCCACCTATATCGAGGCTTTTTCAAACACCCTTGCCATAGGCAATGACGGCACCATCTATTCCATAATCCCCGCAATGGGCGCCGGCATGAATGAGAACGGCTCCACATTCGTCACGGTCGATCGCGAGACGGGTGTAATGAACAAGGTCGACGACCTCGGCGTGTTCAGCTTCCAGCAGCAGAGCATGACCTTCAGTCAAGCCGAGGGAATCATCTACTGGGCGCAGTTCAACAGCATATACGGCGGCGAATGCTTCCTTTACGCCATTGACCCTGCCACGGCCGGCGTCACACAGCTTGGCACCATCGGCGGCAACAGCGGCAGGGAGATACTCGGCCTGTACATCGCCTACAACGGCGAGACGCCCGATCTGCCCGATCCCACACCCACGCCGGAGCCCACGCCCGAGCCCCCTGCACCCGAGGGACTTGTTCAGGGCTTCTACTTTGAGGAGGATCCCCTTGCCGAGGGTTGGCAGTTTGTGGACGCCGATGGCGACGGCAACAACTGGACTTGGAACAGCGACGGTTTTCTCTACACATATGAAGGGCTTGGCATGATCTACTCCCTGTCCTTTGTCAACTACGAGGGCGCCATCACCCCCGATAACTGGGCGGTTTCGCCCGCCGTACAGCTCCCCGATGCGGATGATTGCCGCCTTACCGTCTATATAACGGCGCAGGATTCCAATTACGCTCAGGAGACATTCGCAATCTATGCGGGCACATCTCCGGATATCGATACCATGACGATGGTGCACGAGCCCACCGTCACCAACCCGGAGTACACCATGTATGAGGCTGATCTCTCAGCGTTTGCGGGACAGACGGTCTATGTCGCCGTGCGTCACTTTGATTCCACCGACATGTTCGCCATCAATGTGGATCAGCTTGAGCTGTGGGGTACTGTACCCGAGCCCACGCCCGAGCCCACGTCGGAGCCCGTTGACCCCACGCCCACACCCGAGCCCGAGCCTCAGCCCCCTGTGACCGGCGCTGCGAGCTTGGTTGGCGTGGGCATAGCCGCCCTCGTAACAGGCGCAGGCATCGTATGCTTCGGCAGAAAAAAGCGCTGATGCGTTTATAGCCAATTTGCAGAACCCCCGTTTTTTCAGAAAAGACGGGGGCTGCTGTTCGCACATGCGCTTTGCCGCTGAAAATGCCGGAGAATCTATCTGATGTGTGAAAAATAGAGTTGAATAATTTTGCGATTAGTGTTATAGTATGCACAACAATTTGAAGGAGGAGGGTTTATGAAAAGATTTACTTCGTTCGCCGTGACGCTGCTGCTGGTGTTCTGCAGCTTTGGCACGGTATTAGCTACCGGAAGTGCGAAGACGACTTTGCCTAACGGCGCTGAGGTCATCGTTGACGCTCCTGCGCAGGAGATACTTATCAGCGATCCCTACGGCTCTCTGTTTTACAATGCCGCCAATGAGTACTATCTGACGAACGGCCTTACGGCGACCGTTCGCATGACGCTGCCCGATGGCGTTTCTGCGGATCGCTGTTGGATAATGACCGCATACGATTGGTGGGAGCCGCACTATTTCACCGATCTTACGTTTGAAGACGGCTACTATGTGTACACCGCAAATGTAGACTCCCTTGAAACAACGGGTATATGTTTCACAGATTTCCAGATCTATTACGATCAGGATTACAATCCGGGACCGGGCGGTCATTATCCCGACTGGATAATCAACCTATATTCTTCAGAGGCCGATCTCGACAGTTTCTGCACAGATTTCGAGGGCGTGACGTGGGAATATCCCGTGGTTGAGGATGATCTCTCCGCCGCTCTTAATGCCGAGGGCTGCAGCAATGTATTCGCCTCCGAGGGCGACTATGTTTGGGCGGTCGATGCCGAGACATATGCGCCCCTGGTGACTGCGGTGACGACCAATGCCGGCGCTAACAGTACCGAGTGCAAGGTGAGCACCTCCGTTACCCTCAATGCGGGCGATGTCATCAGCTTCAACTATTTTACAAGCACCGAAGCCGACTATGACGAGTTCATATTCTCTGTCAACGGGGAGGAAATTCTCCATGACAGCGGTCTCAGTGATGAGTGGGAGTCCTATCTCATGGTCGTCGATGCCGACGGCGCTTATGAGCTTTCCTGGGCATATGTGAAGGACAGCTCCTGGGGCGGCAATGATGACGCCTGCTGGCTGGATGAGGTCTATACAGGCGCACCCGTCGAGGTCTCTGCCATAGACGTCGTCCCTGCGCTTGAGGTTCCTCTCTACAGAACGAGTGAGGTCACCTACACGGTGCTGCCCTCCAACGCGACCGACAAGAGCGTTGTGTTCACATCTTCGGACGAGTCCGTTGCCGTAGTCGATGAGGACGGCGTTGTAACGGGCGTTTCCCTGGGTACCGCCACGATCACGGTCAGCTCTGTGGCCAACCCAGCCGTCTATGGCGAGTGCATTGTCACGGTCGTCGATTCGGGTATAGTCCCCATTACCTTCTATGCCGCATGTGTGCATGACTTCAACTACACATTCGACGATTCATGGATATCCTTCCCTGTTACCGACGTTACCGACGTAACGGTGTTGGGCCAGTTCCCCGTCTACGACAACGTCCCCTGGGCATACGCCGCAGCATATGCCTACGGTACTGTGTACGGTTTTGAGCTGCCCGATCACGGCGGCCGCTTCTTCACCGCCCCTGCCGATGATCTGACCAACATCACCTATTACGGTATGACCTATCATGGTACCATAGTCGATATGGCATACAACTATGCCGACGGCATGCTCTACGGCATCGCATTCTCAGACAACCACATGCGTGTGCTCATGACGGCCGATCCCGCTACAGGCGAGGCAAGGGAGATCGCCTTCTTTGATTACGATGTGCCGATGCAGAGCATCGCCATAGATGCCGACGGCAACGCCTACGGCGTCGCCTGTGACGGTCACCTTTACAGCATCGACCTTGCGAGTGCGCAGGCGGAGGATATTGGCAACACGGGCTGCAATGTTGAGAATGTGCAGTCCATGTGCTATGACTTTGAAAATGACGAGTTCTACTGGGCGCAGATCTCCCTCTACGACCAGGGCGTGTTCTATCGCATCGACGTGAATACCGCCGAAGTGACGGAGCTTGGCGCGGTTGGCGGCCTCGGTGCGGAGCTTGCGGGCCTGTTCATGATCCCCTCTGTGGAGCCGGAGATCCCCGATAACATCCCCGTCAGCGGTCTTGTCATTGATCCCAATGAGGTGGCTATCCGTGTTGGCAACGCTTACCAACTCAATGCGGTATTCATGCCCATGTCTGCAACTAATCAGAATGTTACATGGTCCGTTGAGGATCCCTCCATACTCACCATCGATGAGAACGGCGGCGTGTTCGCCCTCGCCGAGGGTGTCACCGTGGTGACTGCGGTCTCCGAGGACGGCGGCTATACCGCCACGGCGACTGTAACCGTGCTCCCCTATCTGGGGCAGTTTATCGACGGCTGGTATTTTGAGGAGGATCCGTTTGCCGAGGGCTGGCAGTTTGTCGATAACGATGGCGACGGCTATAACTGGGTCTGGTATGCCGGCGGCTTCCACGCATATGAGGGCACGGGCGTTATATCTTCTGCCTCGTTTGACAATACCGCCGGTACGCTTGTGCCTGATAACTAGGCTATTACCCCTGCCGTGACCATCCCCTCAGGCGGCGGAACATTAACTTTCTATGCCCGTGCGCAGGATGCCAGCTATTCAAGCGAAGTGTTTGCGGTGTTTGTGGGCACAGAGGCCGATCCTTCCGCAATGACGCTCGTTTCCGAGCAGTTCACGTCCACGGCAAGCTATGGGATGTACAGCGCTGACCTTTCAGCATTCGCAGGTCAGACCGTCTATATTGCAATAAGGCATTACGATTGTTCCGATATGTACATGCTCAACATCGACCAGGTCGAGGTCTGGGGCGAGGAGGGCGCCGAGCCCACGCCGGAGCCCACACCGGAGCCCACGCCCGAACCCACTGCCGAGCCCACCGCAGAGCCTACTGCCGAGCCCACCGCAGAGCCTACTGCCGAGCCCACCGCAGAGCCTACTGCCGAGCCCACCGCTGAGCCCACTGCTGAGCCCACGCCGACGCCCGAGCCCGACGAGCCTCAGCCCCCTGTAACCGGCGCTGTGAGCCTCGTTGGTATCGGCGTACTGGCCCTTGCCGCAGGCGCAGGCATCGTCATATTCCGCAGAAAGCGTGATTGAGCTGCACTAAACTGACCGACAGCTAAAACGACAGCCGTCCCATACCGGGGCGGCTGTGTTCTGTTTGTTTGCAAAGCCGACATGGGCAGGCTCTACACAGGCTTTTTTCTTACTCTGTGCGGTTGGCTGCCTCATTCATAAGGGCAAGCGCCCTTTCCTTGCCGTCAAACATGAGGAGCTCAAGACCCACCTGCGGCGTTACCATGCCGGCTTCGACAAGGCGGAACACGGTGTCGTTGTGGGCAATGGCGGAGAAGCCGTTCTCCTTCTGCACCTTTACGGTGATGCGGAATGTCATGGGAAGCTGCGAAAGGGACATGAGCTGCCTTGCCGCCGCTTCTGCTCGGACTGCTCCGTCGCTGTCATGCACACGCAGCTTTTCACGCAGACAGCGCAGGCCGAGAGTGAACTGCCGCTCTATCTCAAGCTCCTGCTCCACAGCCTCGCGGAAGGAGGAGTGAATGTTTCTTGCGGCCATGCGGGCTCGCTTGCTGCTCTTCTCCTGCAATGCGGAGATGGCCGTGCCGGAGGTTACGCCGTAGCCGGTCATGCCTCGAGACCACTCGTTGGAGCCCGATTCCTCCTTTATGCCATTGCGCATATCACTTATGTAGTCTATGAGGTAGGAGGGCAGCGGGGCGGTCGAAAACCATGTTACGCCGTTTATGTTGTCGCCTCGGTGAACCTCCTTTGACCAATCCCTCAGGTCATCGGCGTCAAAACCCGATGCACCGGTTATAAGCAGCTTGTTGTGGGAGGCAAGCATGGCGTTTTTCATGACTATCTGGTCGAGCTTGTCTGAGTAGCGCTGTGCCGTCTCGAACATATCCACCATGCCGTAGCCCAGACAGCTTCCCTTCCTCGGGAACAGCCGTGTTATCACAAAAGGGTATCTGCCGTGGGCATAGTAGCCCTTGGGACAGGCATCACGGCTGTCCTCAAGGAGCTGACCGCCCGCCAGCTTGAGCATATGCACGGAATAGCTGTCCGTCTTGGGGTCGTACACCCTGCGCCAGCATTCTATGAGCAGTATGCAGCGGTCATAGCGGGGGGTAAGCAGGCCGTCCTCCGTGACGTCCATGAGGTAGCCGTCCTCGCTTATGGCGTCGGCCTTGTCTGGGTAATGCTCGCGGAACCACTCCCGGGTGCGATGGATAAATTTGAACACCGCTCTGCCCTCCTGCATATCGAGGGAGAGCGGGTCAAACATTATGGAGCGGTTGTCAACATGGCGGATGAATGCGCCGCCTGCGCCGCCGTTGGCGTCTGGATCAAAGCCCACCTCCTGCACGCCGTAGCCGCCTACGAGCAGGTCGTGGGTAAATAGGCCGTACTCGCTGTCATAGTCGCAGCGGAGGTGATTCTCCTTCACCATCTGCGTCATTATGTTTGCAAGCTCCTCATACTCGTCGCGGTCAGCGGTGATTATGGCCTCCGGCATGCTGTCGTTAAGGTCTGCTCGCACATTCTCAATGGTGCTCTGTATGACGGGGGTCACGGGACGAGGCTCCCTCGGATCCTCCGAGGGAACGTCGAACCAGTGTTCACCACGATAGAGATGCTCGCACTTGTCAAGACGGGCACGCTCCCCGGCATAGGCGTCGTAATATTCACGATAGAGGGCGTATATGCTCTCTATCTCGGGGTCGTTTTGCATGTTTTTCATAATATCTCCTTCAGGTCGATAGGTAGCCGCTTTTTTGCGGAGTCGGTTTGGAGAAGGGGTCGTATAGGGGCTTTCGCACCGGCGGCGCCGTACATGAGGGAGTCGGTCTGCTCATAAGTCCGTATCGCAGCGCCTCGGGCGCATGATCCTCGCCGTCGGCTGCATCCTCCCTGTTATGGGAGTCGTACTGCATCAGCGGAAGCGTGCGTATTAGATTAGTGCAGTCGGAAAAGCACCTCCACATTGGTTCGCCGTCGGGACGGATGGCCATGAACTGCCTCACACGCTGCCAGCCTGCCACACGGGTGTTGTCCGCAGGTATCACGCTCATGCCCGCCTTGCAGAACAGCTCGGCGAGCGTTTCGCCATCGAAGCCGCCCTTTGCGGACAGAGTCGCTCCACGGGAGCTCCACATGTCGGGGGAGGCAACGGTGTACGCCGCATCCTCGCCCTGGGACAGCTCCAGCACACGCTTTGCCACCTCGTCGGCACGGGTCTGCCTTATGTACAGCTCCCTGTAGGTGTACACCCGCCCCTCGCCGTCCACGGCATGCCACAGCACGCAGCAGGGGTCGTTATAGCCCCAGTCCATGGAGCGGAACCGCTTCCAGCCCCGGGGCAGCTCAAACGGCGCGCACACATGTCGCTCCCGAGAGAACTCCCGGAAGTATTGCCCTGCATGAACATCCCAGTCGCCCTCAAGATGTGCCCGGCGCATATCCTCCGGCAACGCCATGAGCTGTCGCACATAGCCCGGGTCGGCGTTGAGCAGCGCCGTGTTGTCCCATATGCGTGCGGGGATAAAGGCGTAGTCGCAGGGATCCTCATTTTCATTATAGACACGATCTATAAAGAGCCGCTTCACCCATGCGTGGCCGACATTGCCAGGATTGCAGGTGTAGTACATGCGAGGGGAGAGCTCGCCGCCGGATACACGGTTGCAAGTGGTGAGAAACTGCTGCTGCTCCTCGGTGAAGTGCGTCGCCTCCTCCATGCCTATCACTGCGTACTCCTGCCCCTGATACTGATATATGTCGGACGCCGCATCACAGTAGCCCAGCTTTATTCGGCTCCCCGTAGGGAAGCGAAAAACCCTCTCCGTCGAGTTGTATGCCGCAACGCCGTACAGCTCCCTTTGAAGCGGAAGAAGATGATTTTCCCTCAATTCGGGCAGCGTTCGCCGCAGCAGCAATATGTTCAGGTCGTGATAGTTTAGCGCAAGCAGCACCAGCTTGCGCCGCATCGCCCAGCTCTTGCCGCCGCCACGGGCACCGCCATAGGCGGTGTGCCGTGCGCGGGACAGAAAGAATTCCTTTTGCCGAGGGTTGGGCACACCCGTCAGCACAAGTCGCATACAAATCTCCTTTCAAGTTATTCCCGTTTTGTCGGTTGCGTTGACCGAGTATTATATTGGGGCACGGTTTTATCGTGCATAGTAATATTATAACAGAACATATGTTCTGTTGTCAATGCTTTTAAGAACAAATGTTCTAAAATTGTTTGCGGTTTTTAGGCATGGTTTGAGCGTTTAAGTACCATAATTGCGCCTGAATTACTCGTTTTACGCTTAAAAGGGCTTTGGATTTGAGTATATGTCGCGAATGTGCTATAATAATATAGTACATATGTTCCCAAACGGAGGTGCTTTTGTGGAGAATGAGGAATCGTATCATCCAGCTCTGACGCTGTGCTCGCCCGTGCGCACCAGGCGCATTCGCATATCGACCAGGCTTCGCCGCCTTACGCACACGGCGCTGGACTGCCTCGACTCGATACTGCGTGACGATACCGCTAAGGCGGCGGATCGCATTTCCGCCGCAAAGCTGACGCTGGACATTGCACTCAAGCAGACGCAGCCCACGGACAAAAAGGACGGCACGCTCACAGTGGTGTTTGAAAATCTTCCCGACGGCTACGCCGAATAGCTCGCTGCCCTGCCCCGTTGCGGCAGGGCATTGCTTTGCGCCCCATTGCCGGGCATACGCATCGGGCGCACTTTATTTTACAAAACCGTTCAAATGCTCTTGTAAAACACATCTGCGAAATGGTACAATGTGAGATACAAATCAGGCGCTCGGTGAGGTATCGTGGTCGATACCGATGCTCCGAAAGCCGCAAAAAATAACGGAGGAACTGTTATGAAACGAACCGTCAAGAAGCTGACGTCATGGCTGCTAGTCGCGCTGTTCGCAGCGGTAGCCGCCATGTCGCTGTTCCCAGTGTCCGCCGCCGAAGAGGGTTCGCCTGCCGTCCGTGAGAGCGCATTCAAAACTCTCGGCAGTGCGATCGAGGCAAAGGGTCAGACCTGCGCCGACAAAAAGGGCGGCGCCGCTGATGATGAGATAATCAAGATCATCGTCAAGGTCGAGGGCGATCCCGTACTTGCCGTTGCGGACATAAACTCCACCCGCTCCGCAGAGCTGACCGACGCCCTGCTGGCTGGGCAGGCAGAGGTCGAGAAGCGTATCGAGGCCGCCTGCGGCGAGATAGACGTGCTCTATAACTACACGCTTATATTCAACGGTTTTTCCTTTGAGGGCGAGGCCGGCCTTATTGATAAGATACTCAACGTGAAGGGTGTTGTTGACTGCTACCGCTCCATGATGTGGCAGGTGCCCGAGATCAAGACGGAGCCCGACCTCAAGGTTGAGGACAGCGCGCCCGTCATCAATGCCGACGATATGTGGAGCGCAGGCTACACCGGCACGGGCATGTCCATCGCCGTTATCGACACGGGCATAAAGCTGGGCCACACCAACTTTGCCACGGCGCCCACCGAACCCAGGTACGATACCGATGATATCGCCGCCATTCTGAATGCCAACAATATG
Source organism: uncultured Clostridia bacterium (assembly GCA_944336475.1). Lineage (GTDB taxonomy): Bacteria > Bacillota > Clostridia > Christensenellales > CAG-138 > CALVLD01. Next base: position 8,097 of record CALVLD010000030.1, on the reverse strand, counting down.
CACTGTGAGGAGCTGTATAACGGAACAATCAGCGCCTCCGCTCTCTATTACAGTGAAAAGATTCCCTTCCGCTTCAACTATGTAACGGGCACCACCGATGTCAGCCACGTCTCTGCGAGCAACGACCACGGCACGCACGTTTCAAGCATTGCGGCGGGCAATGATTCCACCGTTCGGGGTATCGCATGGAATGCTCAGATCATCCCCATGCAGGTATTCACCACCGCCGGCGGCGCATGGTCGGACATCATGGCCGCTCTTGAGGACGCCGCATATCTCGGCGTTGACTGCGTCAACATGAGCCTTGGCTCCGACTGCGGCTTCACCACGGGCGACGCCGACATGGCTCAGGCGTTCGACCTGATGTATGAGGCCGGCGTCAACCTTGCCGTTTCAGCGGGCAACAGTGCGGTCGCTGAGGCGGGCAATGCCTTCGGAGGATACCAGCTCGGTATCAATCCCGACAACGGCATAGTCTCATCCCCCTCCACAATGTATCACTCCATGTCTGTCGCCGCCTTCGACAACAGCGTTGAGGGCGATGTGGCATACTTCTCCTCCTGGGGCTCTACCAGCGATCTGAAAATAAAGCCCGAGATAATGGCTCCCGGCATGAGCATATATGCCGCAACCGATCCCACCTATTCCTACTATTCGTACAGCACCAAGAGCGGCACCTCAATGGCCACGCCCGAGATCGCCGGCTGCATTGCGCTCGTCTCTCAGTACCTTGCGGAAACATATCCCGACATGTCCCGTATAGAGCGAATGGAGATGGCCAACACGCTGCTTCTCTCCACTGCTCGTCCCCGTATGTATGCATCCTCGGCGCCCTTCTCTCCCCGTCAGCAGGGTGCAGGTCTTGTCGATGTCAATGCCGCTGCGCAGACGCCCTGCTATATCGAGGTCGAGGGCAGCGACCGTCCCAAACTGGAGATCGGCGACGATCCCGAAAAGACCGGCCGGTTCACGCTCACATTTGACGTCGTGAACCGCACAGGCAACGCCGTTTCCTACGCCATCGACGCCTCGGTTCTGACGGAAAGCTACAGCGCCCGTACCATAAACGGCACGTCGACATTCGTCATGTCCAACAGCCCGTATGTACTCAACCAGGCCATTATAGGCGGCGACTCAAGCGTCACCGTACCGGGAAACGGCAGGGTGACAGTGACCGTGACTATCGATATGTCCGCCCATGCCGACTACATGGATGAGAAATTCCCCAACGGAATGTATGTTGAGGGCTTTGTCACGCTGGACGGCACGGTCGATCTATCCATACCGTATCTTGGGTTCTATGGCGATTGGGACTATCCCTCCGTTATCGACCGCACATTCTACTGGGACATTATAGAGGGCGAGCCGAGCTGGACTTCTCACGCCCTGCCCAACACCGCCGGCGCCTCCAACGGCTCCTCCTACCTCGAGCTGGGCGCAAATCCCTACATCGAGACAAACGACTTCCTTGCCGACCGAATAAGCATCAGCCCCAATAACGACGGTCTGTATGACGAGGTCGACGTCATCTACACCGGCCTGCTGCGCAACTGCCGCACGCTGACGTACTCCGTCACACACGGCAACGAGGAGCTGCTTGTCGATCAGCATGAATTCGTTAACAAGAGCGTTGACTACTACTACGAGTACATGCCTGCCGGCTCTCTGGCGGATTACGCTCCCTTTGTCGGTTGGGACGGCGGCACGCTCGCCGATGGCGAGACCGCAACCGTGACCATCGATGCAATGCTCGATAATCCCGGCTTTGACCCTGCGGAGAATGAGTGCGCCTCGTGGAGCTTCCCCGTGACCATCGACACCGCACCGCCTGAGTTCGTCTACTGGCGCATTGAGAATGGCACGCTCTACCTCTACGCCACCGACGCCCACTATCTGGCATATGTCGGCGTGTACTCCAACGCCACCTATACCTCAAAGCTCGGTGAGGCCGCCATCACCGAGGATACAAGGGGCGCCATAAGCATGCTCTCCTTCGATGTCGGCAACAACTCCACCGTATACGTCGAGATGGGCGACTATGCCTGCAACTCCGTCCGCCGTGCCCTTACGGGCGAGGGAGGCAGCCTCGAAGCCATTGAGCTGACAGGCATCTCCCTCAGCGCAGACAGCATGACGCTCTATGAGGGCTATACGGAAACCATCGATCTGTTCCGTGAGCCTGTTGATGCCAACAACTTCACCGTTGCGTGGTCTCTGGATGATGATAGCGTTGCAAGCGTACGGGGAAACATCTCCAACGCCAATGTCACCGGTCTTGCCGAGGGTGAGACGACGCTGCGTGTCGTCGCCACCGACAGGGATACGAATCAGAGCTTCACGGCGTCCGCAACCATCACGGTGCTTGGCTCACCCACTCTGAACGATGCCATCAATGCGCCCGGCAACAGCTATAACTTCACAAGCACCGGCACATACCAGTGGGAGCCGGATCTGAGCTTTGCCAGCAGGATAGTTGCAAGGAGCACCAATGTGGGCGCCTCAAGCTCCTCATGTATAGTGCAGTCCGAGACTATGCACCTCTCCGCAGGCGATGTCGTCATGTTCGAATGGCTTGTTTCGAGCGAGAACAACTACGACTTCCTCAAGTTCTTCGTCAACAATTCCGAGGTAGCGCGCATTTGCGGCACGAGCAACGCTGACTGGGCAGTGTTCACCTACGAGATTCCCAGCGACGGCGACTATACGTTTAAGTGGACCTATACCAAGGACGGAAGCGTCAACACGGGCGAGGACAGAGGCTGGATCGACAACTTCGATATAGATACTGACGTTCTGCTCGGCGACGCCGATCTTGACGGCGACGTCGACATGGCGGATGCTTTGCTGACCATGCGTCATGCGATGAACATGATAACGTTGTCGGACGAAGCGCTGGAGGCTGCCGACGTCGACCTTGACGGCGATGCTGACAGCGCCGATGCTCTGCTCATAATGCGCTATGCGCAGGGACTTATCGACAGCCTTGAAGGCTGATATGCCCTGATGTATCGGGGAGGCGAGTCCTCCCCGATTTTTTGGGGTTCCATCCGGTATTTTGTCATTTACCTGCCGCTGCGAAAATATATCGCAACGCAGGCGATTTTTCTGTAAGACGATTTTCATGCTCATTCGTATAAGGAATGTAAGCGTGAGCCGATTCATTCGGGAGGCGAACATGGATACTGGCGCAGCATGCTACCGCCGATTTCTTGACGGCGACGAGAGCGGCTTCGACGATCTGGTAAAGCTCTATCGAGAAAGCCTTGTGCTTTTTCTCTACCGATATGTACGAAACACCGCCGTTGCCGAGGACATCGCTGCGGACGCATTCGTAGAGCTTCTTGTCCACAAGCACAGATACAACTTCCGCTATTCGCTCAAGACGTATCTGTTCACCATCGGCAGGAACAAGGCGCTTGACTATCTCCGGCATGAGCGCAGATTTGGCTCCGAACCTCTGAGCGAGGCGGAGCATGTGTCCGGTGAGGACGAGATAGCCGAGATCCTCAACGATGAATCAAAGCTGGCATTGCACAGGGCTATAGGAAGGCTGTCGCCCGAGTATCGTACAGCGGTGCATCTGGTGTACTTCGAGGATATGTCCTACGACGATGCCGCGCGGGTCATGAGGAAGAGTGCAAAGCAGGTGAGCAACATGCTCTATCGGGCAAGAAAGGAGCTGCGGATTGCTTTGGAAAGCGAGGGATTTGAACCATGAGGACAGACGAGGAATTTAGGGGACTTATCAACGAAAAGCGAGATCGCTATCTGGCCGCACGCCGCCGCAGGAACCGGGCGCTGATGAAGGCCGGAATGGGCGTTGTGTGTGTTGCTCTGGTGATCGCCGCAGCGTTGATAATACCCATGTCGACGGAACCTGCCGTCACCGCCGAGGTCAGCCATGCAGGCGAGACTTTTGAGCTGTCCGCCGAGGATGCGGAGACCATTGCGGATTCCATCGCCTCCATATCCCTCTCCCAGCCGCGCATCGCAAGCGCCTATACAAACTCAGAGGCGTCTGAGCAGCCGGAGTACCTCCTGACCGTTTCCATCGACGGCGAGGAAACCACCTATCGCATTCGTCTCGATGAAACCGGCTGTATGCTTTACTCCAGCGGGGCATGGCTCCCCATGGTCAATGCGGATGAGCTTGTTGCAATACTGCAGGAGCTCTCCGAGCAATAAAACGTAAAATGAAAGGAAATCAAAATGAAAAACTCTCTCAGAATCATCGCCCTTGTTATGGCACTTACCGCCGTTTTTACTCTCTTTGCGGCTTGCAGTAAGCCCGACGCCGATTCCGACCCAACACCCGAACCCACCGTCGGCGATACTACCCCATCTCCCGAACCCACCGAGGAGCCGGATGAGAAGGCTATGATTACCGGCATGACCGCCGAGCAGATAATTGGCTATGTCTACGACAACATGGCTGAGACCGAGTTTTCTGCAGGCTTCTTCGGTACCGGCGGCGAGATGATGAATGTTGATATCGCCGATGCCGAGACATTCGCCTACTACTTCGGCATTGCGCTCGATTTTGAGGAAGCAATGGCGAGCGAGCCCCCCATGGTTCCCCCTGCATTCTCCTTCTGTGTCGCATTGCTCCCCGAGGGCGCCAATATGGAGGGCGCAAAGACCTCTGTATCCGACAATGCCGACCCCATGAAGTGGATATGCACCGGTGCCGATGCCGTCCGTGTTGAGATCGTCGAGAACGTCGTTGCCCTCATTATGGCCGACGAGGATACCGTAAACTCCATTGCCGACGCTTTCCTCTCCCTTGCCGAGCCCGGCGAGTACGTTGAGCCCGACGACGGTGACGACGGCGATACCTCCGCTATGATACCTGCCGGCATTGACGAGGCCTCTATGATGAACATTCTCAACGAGCTTTACCTTGCTTCTGTCGGCAGCGCGCATGCCGACATGCACAACACCGGCGCAGGCATGATGGCGTCCGCCGTTGATGCAGATTCCCTGCATATGTTTACCCACACCGAGATCGATTTCGAGCTTGCCGTGACCTCCTGTCCCCTTCGCACTCCGGACGCATTTGTTCTGTACATAATCAAGGTCGGTGAGGACGCCGATATCGATGGTGCGATGGATAACCTCCGTGCCAACGCCGACCCCGCATGGCAGATCTGCGTTGAGGCCGAGGCCATCGAGGTCGTGAATAACGGCAATTACATCCTCTACATGATGGGGCCTGAGGAGGAGCTTGCAATAATCCGTGACGCCTTCCTCGCACTTAACATCGAAGCATAATAACTCACAATGGTATTCTCAAGCGTATCCTTCCTGTACCTGTTCCTGCCCGTAGCGCTGCTGCTATACTTTGCGGCGCCGAGGCGTGCAAAGAACTATGTCCTGCTGGCAATGAGCCTCGTGTTCTACTTCGTCGGCGGGCAGGAGCTGGTGCTCCTCATGCTCGGAGCGATAGTGTTGAATTACGTCGCAGGGCTTCTGATTGAACACTTCGCTCAGAATCGTGCGGCGGCTCGGGCTGTGCTGATAGTCGCGCTCGTGCTGAACTTTGCCCTGCTGGGCTACTTCAAGTATGCCGACTTCTTCATCGAGACGGTCAACTCCGTATTCGGAACAGACATCGTTCCCTTGGAGGTCGTGCTGCCCATAGGCATCAGCTTCTATCTGTTCCAGTCCGCAAGCTACACCATAGATGTGTACCGCAGGACAGTCTCCGCTCAGAAGAACCCCCTGCTGCTGGCAACATATGTTACCATGTATCCGCAGCTTATCGCAGGCCCCATAGTCCGCTATCAGGACGTGTGTGCAGAGCTTGAGAATCGCCGTCACACATGGGAGGGCTTTTCGCTGGGCGTTCGCCGCTTTACCATAGGTCTTGCCAAGAAGGTTCTCATTGCAAACAATATTGCCGAGATAATAAGCATTGCAAATTATTCCTCGGAGGACAGTGTGCTGTTTGCATGGATGAGCGCAATAGGCTTCACGCTCCAGGTGTACTTTGACTTCTCAGGCTACTCCGATATGGCCATCGGCCTCGGCCACATGATGGGCTTCCGCTTCCTTGAGAACTTCAACTACCCCTACATCTCCTCCAGCATTACGGAGTTCTGGCGCAGATGGCACATGTCGCTGTCCTCCTGGTTCCGCGACTATGTATACATCCCCCTCGGCGGCAACCGCAAGGGGCTTGCACGTCAGATATTGAACATCACCATTGTGTGGTTTCTCACCGGCCTATGGCACGGCGCCGAGTGGAGCTTTGCGCTGTGGGGTCTGCTGTATGCTGCGCTCCTCATAATCGAGAAGCTGTTCCTTGGCAAGCTGCTCAAAAAGCTGCCCAAGCTCGTCGGCGTGCTGTACACCCTGTTCTTCGTTATAATGGGGTTTGTGATATTCAACGCTGCGGACGTTGGCAAGGGACTGGCCCAGATAGGCGCAATGTTCGGAGCAGGCGGCATACCGCTCGCCGGCACGGAGAGCCTCTACTACCTTCGTTCATTCGCTGGAATATTCATAGTTGCCGCCATTGGCGCAACTCCGCTTGCGGCTACGCTCGTAAGGAAGATACCCAAGCGTGTGCTCAATGTGCTTGAGCCGATATTCTGCGCAGCGCTTCTGCTCGTCTGCACGGGCTATCTCATCGATGGGTCGTTCAACCCCTTCCTTTACTTCAGATTCTAAGAGGTGAAGTGCTATGAGTAATAAAACCAACAATATCATAATGACCGTCATGTTTGCAGTCCTAATTGTCGGGCTCGGTGCTGTCGGCTTCATACTCCCCGACAAGGTTTATTCCGAGAGCGAGCGGCGTGAGCTTGAGACAATGCCGGAGCTCAACGCAGAGAGCATCGACAGCGGCGAATTTTTCACTGATCTGGATTCGTACATGCTCGATCACTTCCCCATGAGGGACAGCTTCCGCACACTGAAGGCCGTTTCGGAATACTATGCCTTCTTCAAGGCGGACAATAACGACATCTACATCGTTGACGGCTCCGTATCCAAGATGGAATACCCCATGAACGAGGGTTCTGCAGCCGATACCTCGGAGAAGTTTGCCGAGATACTCGACATACTCTTCCCCGACAGCGCAAATGCGTACTACTCCGTCATATATGACAAGAACTACTTCCTGGCTGATCAGAGCGGTCGTCTGTCCATAGACTACGATGCGTTCCTTGAAGAGCTGCACAGCTCTGCCGACCCCAGGATTGAGTATGTAGAGATTGGCGACCTGCTGGGCATAGGCGATTTCTACAACACCGATCTGCACTGGAAGCAGGAGGCCATAATAGATATCGCAGATCGTCTGCTTGAGGGAATGGGGGCTGATGTCCCCAATAGGGATTATGAGCACAACACCCTTCAGCCCTTCTACGGCGGTTACTTCGGCCAGGCGGCGCTGCCCCTTGCACCCGATGAGCTGGTGTACCTCACCAATGATGTCCTCAGCGGCTGCACCGTGCACAACCCAGTCACCGGCGAGAGCTTCGGTCTGTACCTGCCCGAGCTCTTCTCAAGCCCCGATCCCTACGACGTTTACCTCTCAGGGGCGGAGAGCTTGTTGGTCATCGAAAACCCTGCAGATACCTCCGGCCGCGAGCTGTACATCGTCCGTGATTCCTTCTCGAGCAGCCTTGCTCCCCTTCTGATCGAGAGCTACTCGAGGATAGTGCTTGTAGATATACGTTACATTTCGGCGACGATGGCCGCCGAGTATGTCACCCCTGCTGAGGACTGCGATGTGCTGTTCCTTCTCAACACCATGATAATGAACCGCAGCTACACATTTGCAAAGAACCCTACGGCATAAACAAATACCGTCTGAATCATCTGCAAGCCCCGTTTGTCATCCGGCAAGCGGGGCTTTTTAGGTGGTGCGGCCTCTCTTATGTAATGGGACAGGGGTATCTGAAAGCAGATGTAGCATTGTACCCCAAAAAGGCTCCCTTGTGCAGATGGGAGCTGTCCCTGCTCCTTTTTCTTTCATTGCCCCGTCACCCCGGTACAAAGGGAGCCGTCCCTGTTTCTTTTTCTTTCATTGCCTCCGTCGGCCATGCCCCCCGGTGCAGAGGGAGCCGTCCACCCATCCTTCCATCCTTGCAG
>CALVLD010000029.1 GCA_944336475.1 uncultured Clostridia bacterium | reverse complement strand
ACGGGCTGCAATTAAAAGACAAGTATGTATTCAAACCTTAATCCCGAATTTGCAGCGCAAATTCGGGATTAAAAACAGCATTCGGCATTACCCCTTAGTCACCAGCCCCACGGACGAACCCTGCGGGTCAAGGGACGCAGTCCCTTGCAGGGGTCTTAGGGGGCGGCGCCCCCTATTGGGGGACGCTGGGGATGCTTAAGGGGAGCGTTGGGGACGCTTTTTCCCAAAAAGCGTCCCCAAACCCCTTGAAAAAGGAATGGGTAAGGCGTACGGGCCTGCATTAAAATACAGATATGTATTCAAACTCTAATCCCGAATTTGCGCTGCAAATTCGGGATTAAAAGCATCATTCGGCATCAGCACTTAAGGGGCAGCCCCATTGACGAACCCTGCGGGTCAAGGGACGCAGTCCCTTGCAGGGGTCTTAGGGGGCGGCGCCCCCTATCGGAGGGAGGACGTTGAGGACGCTTTTTCCTAAAAAGCGTCCCCAAACTCCTTGAAAAAGGGATGGGCAAGGCAATGCGGGATGCTGATATCAGGGCTCACACGAACAGCGATGCGGCGAGGTATGTGAGCAGCGACGCCACATAAGCTATCGCAAGCTGATAGCCGACGGCGAATGCCGTCCACTTGCCGCTCTGCAATTCACGCCTGAGCGTTGCGACCGCGCTGACGCAGGGGGTATAGAGCAGTATGAACACAAGGAATGCAAGCGCTGTTGGCGCTGTGAATCCTCCTGCGCCGCTCATTGCGGCAAAGGCGGCCTCGGCGCTCGTGGCGGTAAAGCCGTAGAGTATGCTGAGGGTGGACACCACGCTCTCCTTTGCGACGAGCCCCGTGAGCAGTGCGACCGCTGCCATCCACGTTCCAAAGCCCATCGGACGGAATATCGGGGCTATCACGCCGCCTATCGCACCGAGTATGCTGTTCCCCACCTCGGCATCGGAGAGCATATTAAACGAGAAGTCGAATCGCATGAGGAACCATATCACAACGCTCATTGCGAATATCAGCGTGCCTGCCTTTGTGATGAAGTGCTTCACCCTCTCCCACACGTGCAAGAGGGTATCCTTGAGCTTGGGCAGCCTGTACGGCGGCAGCTCTATAATAAACGCCGCATCATTGTTCTTGAACAGCGTTTTTTTGAACAGCAGACCCGACAGTATGGCGGCGAGTATGCCGAATATGTAGAGGCCGATTATCACCAGCGCGGCATATTTCCCGAAAAATGCGCCTGCAATAAGACCATACACAGGCAGTTTTGCGGAGCAGCTCATGAACGGGACGAGGAGTATCGTCCCTCGCTTATCCCTCATGTTCTCCATTGTGCGTGTGCCCATTATGGCAGGGACGGAGCAGCCGAAACCCATCAGCAGGGGTATAAAGCTCTTGCCCGAAAGCCCGAATCTGCGCATGGGCTTATCCATTATGAAGGCTATGCGGCTCATATATCCGCTGTCCTCGAGCATCGACAGGCAGAGGAACAGCACCGCTATCTGCGGCAGGAATGACAGCACGCCGCCCACGCCTGAAATTATACCCTCGCACACGAGGGATATGAACCACTCGGGAGCGCCGGCCGCAGCAAGTGCGGAGGACACCGCCGGCGCGAGCTTTTGGAATATGATCCACTCCATGCCGTTTTGCAGCCATGCGCCCACCGTGCCGAATGTGAGCAGGAACACCAGCGCCATTATGCCTATGAATATGGGTATGGCAAATCGCCGGTCGGTCAGAACCCTGTCGACCTTGTCGGATACGGTCGGAGCGCCATCCTTACGCCGCTTTGTGCAGCAGGCGGCGACCACGGCTTCGATGTAGCTGTATCGGCTATCCGCAAGCAGAGCCATGTTGTCGGTATACGGGTTGTCTGCGGCAGAGGCATAGTCATGCACTATCGAGCGCACCCTCTCGAGCACCTCCTCCGGCAGGGAGAGCCTCTCCTCCACACGGGAATCCCCCTCGAGCAGCTTCATCGCCGCCCAGTGGGTGGGCAGCTCTGCCTGCCCGGCATACTCGTCTATGAGCGAATCGAGCTTGTGATGTATGCCGTGGGTATAGTCGTCATACAGGTGGTCGGGCTCAAGGCGAAAGCCCTCATGTAGCTGCGTATGCGCCGTGGTGATAAGAAGCTGCGCATGGGATATGAGCTCCCGTATGCCCTGGCCCGAACGCGCGGATATGGGTATAACGGGAATTCCCAGCTCAAACGAGAGCTTTTTGCAGTCTATTGTATCCCCTCGTTTTTCCACCTCGTCCATCATGTTGAGCGCTATGAGCATGGGCCGTTCAAGCTCCAGAAGCTGCACGGTAAGGTAGAGGTTGCGCTCCAGATTGGTGGCGTCGACTATATTGATTATTACCTCGGGCTTGTCCTCGATTATGAATCTTCGCGCGACTATCTCTTCCATGGAGTACGGCGAGAGCGAGTATATGCCGGGCAGGTCGACAAGCGTCATCTCGTGGCCGAGCGTGCAAAGGCCGCCGTCGGTCTTTATCCTGCCTTCCTTCTTCTCCACTGTGACGCCCGGGAAATTGCCCACATACTCCCGTGCGCCCGTCATTGCGTTGAACAGCGTGGTCTTGCCGCAGTTGGGGTTGCCGGCGAGTGCGAGCTTGACCGGGGCGTCGGGGAAAAGCTCCTTGCGGCAGGGGCGGCTCCCAAAGCGTTTTTTGCCCCTGCACTCGGCACAGGCATCGCCCTTGCCCTTGAGCACCTGCTCGGTGATCCTTGCGGCGCGCTCATGCTCGGACTCATCGGCGGTATCGGCATGATTTGCCGCTTCCAGCAGGGTCTTACCCTCCTTCAGGAAATCACGCACTGCGTTTTGCCGCTTTTCAAGCGCCGTCTCCGCCTCCGCCTCGGACATGAGCTCAACGCACCTTGCATCCTCCGCACGGAGGGAGAGCGAGTACCCCCTGAGCCCCAGCTCCAGAGGGTCGCCCATTGGCGCACGCTTCTTAAGAGTTATCCGTGTCGCCGGCGTCACACCCATGTCGAACAAGCGGCGTCGAAGCGCCTCGTCCTGTGCGACTATCCTGCGGACATATGCGGATGCGCCTATCTCCATATCGGCAAGCGTACGGCAGGCTGTAAATGAATTTTCCATACTGCTCCTAATTATATGCCTTGTCTACCGTGATAACGGCAAAGTAGCTTCCGTCGCCCATCTCGGCCGCCTTGTCCTTTATTATGTCGCAGAGCTCGCCGTCGGAGAGGCGGAACCCAAACGGAACCATCACGTCGAATATGAGGTTGGTGTGCGTGGGCCCTGCCACGACTCTGAAGTCATGCAGGCGTATGACCGGGTCTATCTCCGTGACTATCTCCGTCATGCGGCGGCGGAGAAGCTCCGTCAGCTCATCGTCACAGGCTATGGGATCCATGTGTATCACGGCGTCACAGTTGAACCTCTGCCTCAGCTCTCGCTCGATATTGTCTATCATGTCGTGCATTTGCAGCAGATCGCCCGAGCTCGATACCTCCGCATGGAGGGAGAGCATCCTCCTGCCGGGGCCGTAGTCATGCACTATGAGGTCATGTATGCCCAATATCCCCTCGTGTGCGCAGACGGCGCTCTCTATCTCATGCACAAACTCGGCTTCCGGCGGATTGCCGAGCAGGGGGCTTATGGTATCCTTTGCAGCGTTCACGCCGGAGTACAGTATGAACAGCGACACCACGGCCCCGCACCAGCCGTCGATATTTACATCAAACAGCCTTGCAACGATGAGCGACGCCATCGCCGCAAACGTGGCTATACAGTCCGTGAGGGAATCCATTGCGGTGGCCTTCATTGCAACGGAGTCTATCCGCTTGCCTGTGCTGCAGTTATAAAACGCCATGTATGCCTTTACTACGATGCTTGCGACGAGTATGCCCACGCTGAGCCACGAGAACTCCGGCATCTGCGGCGTGATAATCTTTTCCACCGAGGATATGAGCAGCTCAAAGCCCATCACGACTATCACCATCGCCACTATCAGCCCCGAGACATACTCCATCCTGCCGTGGCCAAAGGGGTGATCGGGGTCGGGCTTTTGCCCGGCGAGCTTAAAGCCCAGCAGCGTGACTATGCTGCTGCCGGCGTCGGAGAGGTTGTTGAAGGCATCGGCGGTGACCGATACGGACTTTGCTATCGTCCCTGCTGTGAACTTGCCTGCGAACAGCAACGCATTGAGGAATATCCCCAGCACGCCGCAGAGCACGCCGTAGGCACGGCGCACGGCAGGATCGGCCGTGTTATCCCTGTCCTTTATGAACAGCCTTGAAAGCAATTTGACCATACAGCCTCCCTAATAACCCATTCGTCTGAGTATATGCTCCAGATGCAGCCCTGCGGCATCCGCAATACCGTTGTTGTAGAGCATCCTCGCGCCCACGGGGTCCTCTATCTCGTTGAGTACGGCATGCCGTTTGCCGCCCGAGGCGTCATATATGATGTCTATGCCTATGTAATCGGGGGAAAGATTCCCCACAACGGCGTCGACTATCCCACGCTCCTCCTCCGTCAGCTCACGGGGATAGGCGTGTCCGCCGAGGGAATAGTTGCTCCTGAAATCGACCGTGCTCTCCCTCTGCATGGCGGCGATGGGCTTGCCGCCTACCACATACACCCGCAGATCCCTGCCCGTTTCGCTTGCAAGGGGCTGGACTATGCAATCATCGGGGGATATCGGCGCATCCGTGCAGGAACGGTGCATACCATGCCTTGCAAGCAGATATTCCCTTATATCCGCCTCGTCATGCACCATGGCGACGCCGTCTCCGCCGTGACCGCCCCTTGGTTTTATCACGGCGGGGAAATCATGCCACTCCTCATCCGCAGCAACGGTGGGGAGCATGGGCGCCAAACCTGATAGCGCCATGTATGTCTTGAGCTTGTCGTTTGCAAGCTCGCACACCCGTGCGTTGTTGGATACATATGCGCCGCAGCCCTCGAGTATTGCGGCAAGGCGGTGATCCCTTGTGCGGTTTATCACAAAATTGGATGGGCCTACGCTCGGCATGGGTTCCTCATCCGTTATTACGGTGCAAAGCTCCACTCCATGCGCCCCTGCGGCCTCGGCATAGCGTTCCATAAGGAAGCGGTTGCGCCGTGCATCGGCGGCGGTGTAGAGCAAAAACCCCCTCATGCCCGCTCGCTCCCAAGAGTTTTTACTATATGCTCCATTATGGCATCGGCGGCATTGACTCCCGTGGCGTCGAATATGCTCTTAAAATGGGCATTTGAGTTGACCTCGCAGAGGATAGGCTCACCCTCCCCTCCAAAGAGCAGATCCACTCCGCAGAAGTCGAGCCCCAGAAGCTCCGCCGCACGGACGGCCATCGCCTCCTGCTCGGCAGTCGGCGTGTGTGCCCGCATACTGCCGCCGTTGGTTATGTTGGCACGGAAATCCCCATGCTCGTTGAAGCGGTACATTGCGGCGATCACCCTGCCGCCCACCACATTGAGCCGCAGATCCCTGCCGAAGCTGCTCCCGACAAAGCGTTGGAACAGCGCCCTTTTGCCGCCTATGGCACGGAGGCGTGCCCTTGCTTCATCAGTCGTGCGGGCAAGATACACCTGCTGCCCGAACGAGCCGAAAACCTCCTTTATAACGAGGGGGGCGCCGAGCCGCTCAAACATGGCTTCCACAAATGCCGCATCGCCATAGCCTATGTTCTCGTATGTGAACGGGGCGCAGTATGTGTCCGGCATGGGCAGCTCGCCTATGAGATGCGCATGCATGAGCGATTTGTCATCGCACAGCTCTATCGAGCGCGCGGAGTTGAACAGCCTGAAGCCATGCGTCTCAAGCTGCTCGGCAAGCCGTATGTCCTTGTCGTAAAAAAGCACAAAATCGGGCCGCTCGCCCGTGTACTCCTCGGGCGAGCCTATGTTGAAAAGTATTTCGTCGTTGGTAAACACGGTCAGCTCCACGCCCATCCGTGATGCGGCGCGCCGAAGCCAGTCATAGAGCGTTGAAAACTTATTGGTGTAAAGAAAGCGGTTGACTACCAACCATCCCTTATAGCTCATATCATCTTGATGTGGGACGGGGCACTATGGCGCAGTCCCAATAGGCGAGTCTGCCGCCGAACCTCTCCGCAATGCGTATGGCTCGGATGGTCACCGTATCCACCTCATTTGCATTGAGGGTGGATATCCTGTGCAGCGCAACGCCATGGGGCAACTCGCTCTCGCTCCTGTCCTCGGTATCGCCTATTGCGTAGCCTGCCTGACGCGCCGCCTCCTCAAACTGTATGCGGAGCAGCTCCGTGCGGAAAAAGAGGTGCAGGTTGAGCCTGCGGGGGGCGCTTATGGCGTCGCCGCACTCGTTCATCTTGCGTATCGTCTCGCGGTTGCGGACGGTCTGATACTTGGCGGCGTCGGGATAGAGCAGCTTGAAATAGGTGGCCCAGTCCTCCTCCCTCTTGCCTCCCACGCGGCAGGTGAGGCGTTTTTCCCCCTGAGCAAGCTCCTTGAGCCTTGAATACTGCTCCCTGTCGCAGAGGTAGAAGTAGTACTGCCGCATTCCGTCCTTCTGTATAAAGCCGGCTGCCGGCCTGCCGGTAGCCTTTACCGCCTTTGAGGCAAGCATACCGACGCGGCGGAGATCCGCCTGCGTGAGCGGCGAGCCGTCATCCCTGCCGCAGCAGAAATAGCAAAGATACGGGGCGGAGGCATCGGGCGCCGTCCTGTAGAGCCCGAGCTCTACACCGAAGAGCGCCGGCGCTCCGTCAAGCCGCCAGTCGTATTCCAGCCAGGTATCGTCCTTTGCCATGAGTCCCCCTGAGAGTTTATTCGAGGACGGCCTTTATCCTCCGCACGCCTGCCGAGGAGGCCTCCTCCTTTTTGATCTTGAACATGCCGAGCTCGCCCGTGCGTGCGGCATGAGGACCGCCGCATATCTCGCAGGAGAACTCGCCCATGGTATAGACCTTTACACGCTCGCCGTATTTGTCGCCGAAGAGGCCTATTGCGCCGCGCTCACGAGCCTCCGGCACAGTCATTTCCTCGCAAGTGATCTCGACATCGGCGGCTATCGCCTCATTGACGAGACGCTCTACCTCACGCAGCTCCTCCGGCGTTACCTTCCTTGGGAAGGAGAAGTCGAAGCGGAGCCGCTCTGCGGTTATGTTGGAGCCCTTCTGAGCGACGTTTTCATCGTTAAGCACCTTGCGCAGAGCCGCCTGAAGCAGATGCGTTGCGGAGTGCAGTCTGGCCGTCTGCTCGGATGCATCCGCAAGGCCGCCCTTGAACTTTTGCTCGGCGCCGGCCTTGGATTTGGCCTGATGCTCGGCAAATGCGGCGTTGAACCCCTCCACATCGACCCTGAGACCGTTTTCGCCGGCCATCTCAACGGTAAATTCGATTGGGAATCCGAATGTGTCGAAAAGGCGGAATGCGCTCTTGCCGTCCACCACACCGTCGGCAAAGCTGCCCTTTATGCGCTCAAACTCCCTCATGCCGTGTACGAGCGTGCGCTGGAAGCGCATCTCTTCGGCATTGAGCTCGTTAATTATGCGCCCACGGTTGGCTTCAAGCTCGGCATACACGCCGCAGTAGGTATCAATGACCGCCTGAGCGACATTCGACAGGGACTGCTCGGGCATGCCTATCTTCATCGCATATCGCAGTGCGCGTCGGATTATGCGGCGGAGTATGTAGCCCTGATCGACATTGGAGGGGGCGACGCCCCGCTGATCGCCCAGCATAAACGTGGCTGTGCGCATGTGGTCGGCGATTATGCGGAAGGCCCTCGTAGTCTCCGCATCGTCACGGTAGCCCTTGCCCGAGAGCTCGGCTATCCTGCCGAGTATGCCGGCAAAGGCGTCGGTGTCATACACGCTCTCCGCACCCTGGAGCGTGGCAACGGTGCGCTCAAGACCCATGCCGGTATCGACGTTCCGCTGCGCTAAGGGGAGGAATTTGCCGTCGGCGGTCTTGTTGTACTGCATGAACACGTCGTTCCATATCTCAAGATACTTGCCGCACCTGCACCCGGGGAAACACCCCTCGCCGCAGGCGGGCTTGCCCGTGTCTATGAACATCTCCGTATCGGGCCCGCAGGGACCGGTGACGCCGGCAGGCCCCCACCAGTTATGCTCCTTGCCGAGGAAAAATATGTGGGAGGGCTCCACGCCGGCCTTGAGCCAGGCCTCGAATGCCTCCGTATCGCGCGGAGCGGACTCATCCCCCGCAAAGCAGGTGAAGTAGAGCTTATCGGGGTTGATGCCCAGCCATTCCTCGCCCGTCAGGAACTCCCACGACCAGGCTATCGCCTCCTCCTTGAAGTAGTCGCCCAGCGACCAGTTGCCCAGCATCTCGAAGAATGTGCAGTGGCTGGCGTCGCCGACCTCGTCGATATCGCCCGTGCGGACGCACTTCTGTACGTTTACAAGGCGGCGGCCGGAGGGATGCTTCTGTCCGAGCAGATACGGCACAAGGGGATGCATCCCGGCCATTGTGAACAATGCCGTCGGGTCATTCTCGGGTACGAGCGAGGCGGAGGAGATGGCAGCGTGCCCCCTCTCCTCAAAAAAGCGCAGATACAGCTCTCTAAGCTGTGCGGTAGTCAACTGTTTCATGTTGTTCCTTTCGATATCAAAGTGCGTTTGCGCACACAAACTCTTATCATTATAACCCTCTGCGGCGGCACTTGTCAACGCGGGAACATGCTGATATAATTGAATCATGAAATTCCGTGACCGGTATTTGACGAATAAATCGGAAGCCCACGCCCACCGCAAGCTCCCCAAGCTCAAAATAACGCTGAAGGGGCGCGAGGGTCGCTGGTGGCGCAGGGCCCTATATGCGGCGCTCGCCGTAATTGCCATCATCATTGCGGCGGCTGCGCTCAAGCCTGAAAGGCAGCTCATGAGCGAGCCGGAGCTGCTTCGTGTGACGGACAGGGGGATACTTTTTATCGGAGTCAGGGATGACGTTCCCTGCTTCTGCGAGGGTGGCGAGGGGCTCGAGATCGACCTCGCCCATATGCTTGCAAGCTACATTCTGCCCGATGCGGACGACCCTGTAAAGCTCTTTACCTGCTCGTCCATGACCGTCTCCACAAAGATATCCGACGGCACGGTGGATATTGCGCTTGCGCTGCTCCCAAACGGGGCAAACAAGAACTACTCCTACTCCTACCCCTACTACACCGATACGGTGAAGGTGCTCACGCTCGATCCTGACGTGCCGTCCAAAGCCCTCACCGAGATTACCATAGGCTATGTTCAAAACACGCCTGCGGCGGATGTGTTGAGTGAGTACGGGGATTCCCTCCTCGACGGCAAAGACGTATCCGCCATTGACAGACTCTTTGGAAATGCGGCGTCAACTCCGTCGCCGGATGAAACCCTGCAGACCGTTCGGTTCGGCGCATACGGCGATATGCTCTCTGCGCTTGAACGGGGAGATATAGATGCCGTGGTCATGCAGGGGGCCTTCGTGCGCAGATACTCGTCGCAGTATCGCTTCATAAACCATCCCGTCTCCATAGGCACTGTGGAGTACTGCATGGTCGCCTCCTCCGATGAGCCTGCGCTCATGCAGGCGGCAAATATGTTCCTGTATGAGCTCAAGCAGTCGGGCGAGCTGGATGCGTTGCTTAAAAAACACGGCCTTTCTGATAATTAAACATTGTTTTGCGATAAATTCTTGTTGACAATATGATAGAGCTGTGGTATAATGCCCTCACTGGATTACAGGAGGTAGCATTATGGAACAAAAAACTCTTTCGCTCTGGCTCAAGGTGATCATATTCGGCGTCGGCGTATGCCTGTTAGTCGTGTATCTGTTCGTCATACCCATGTGCGGCACGGCGATAGTCGGGCAGAATCCCGAGCTCCATGTGCGGTTCTGGCCGTGGCTCATATTCATATGGGGGACGGCGCTGCCCATATTTGCGGCGCTCGTGATGGCGTGGCGCATTGCGGCAAACATAGGACATGACCGCTCATTTTCAAACGAAAACGCACGTCTGCTAAAGCATATCTCAATTCTCGCCGTGATCGACTCCGCATACTTCTTTGTGGGGAATCTGGCGCTGCTGCTCTGCAATATGAGCCACCCCGGGGTAACGCTGTTCTCATTCGTGGCGGTTTTTGCAGGCATTGCCATGGCCGTTGCGGCGGCTGCACTCTCCCGTCTTGTAAAAAAGGCAGCCGTTCTGCAGGAGCAGAGCGACCTTACCATATAGGAGGCGCCATGGGCAGGATAATTTTTAACATCGACGTAATGCTTGCAAAACGCAAGATGAGGGTCACTACCCTCTCCGAGAAGGTAGGCATCACGATGGCAAACATATCCATACTCAAAAACGGCAAGGCAAAGGCCGTAAGGGTCAGCACGCTTGCAAAGCTCTGCGAGGTGCTCGAATGTCAGCCCGGGGATCTGCTCGAGTATGACCCCACCCCCACGGAGGATGAGTCATGAGAGTCGTCGTATCCATGTTGATCGTGCTGACGCTCATGCTCACCGGGTGCTTTTTGGGCATGGAGAACAGCCTTGAGGCGCATATGGAGAATATTTCCGGCCTTGATATGACCTCTGCCGTGAAGGGAGAATACATCGACACCCACGGCGGCTTTCACGGCGACGGCGCTACATTTGCCGCCTACTCGCTGCCCGATGCCGAGCTTGGGGATGCCTGGATTGCGCTCCCCCTGCCTGAGGAGTTTGATTCCTTCCTCCGCAGCGGCTTCTTCGACGGAGAGGACGGCGTCCCCCTGCTGCCTGCTGTTGAGAATGGCTCCTACATATTCGTAGACCGCCACAGCGAAAGCGGCGGCAGCAGCGATCCCGTCTCCGCCCTTGCACGATACTCACTTAACTTCACTTTAATCATCTACGACAGCGATGCCGAAATGCTCTATTACATGGAGCTCGACACCTGACGGCCGCCTTCCCCCCATGACCCCTGCGGGATTTTCTGCTTTGATTCCGACCGCAATACAACGATGATCCCTGCGGTCGGGACGCCTGATTGAAGGCGGCTGCGAGCTTATCACAGTATCATCAAAAAAGGCAAGCCGGTATTGATATTGCAAACGACGCACAGCGTCACGGAAACAGGCGGAGCAGATTCGTATGTCTCAGCCGACGTCAAAGTCAGCTATGTTGCCAAGTTCTATGCCGGTGTAGAAGTGCAGTAGTATCTGCTCGTATGTGCTGCCCTGCTTTGCCATTGCGTTGGCGCCGTACTGGCTCATGCCCACGCCGTGGCCGAAGCCTCTGCACACTATGCTGACGGTGGAGTTTTCAAGCTCTATCGTAAATGCGGAGCTCTTTAATCCAAGCTCCTGCCGGAGCTGATCCCCCGTGACCGCCACATCGCAGAGCCTTATAAGCTGCACCCTGCCGCTGTCCGTCCTGCCCCATACCTCTATAAGGGCTTCATCGGGTTCCTGCGGCATGTGCGCCTGTGGAAAAGCCGAGTTTATCAGCTCGGCAAACTCCGTATACCCATACTCCTTTACCGTTGTAGGCGTGGACGCCCCCTCAAAGCTCTCCACAGATACCAGATATGGAAGCTGCATGGCAAACACCGCCGAGCTTGCCTCGGTAGCATCGCCGCTGGAGGCATGGTATACCGCGCTTATCAGCTCTCCCTCGTACACGGCTACTATGCCCCGTGTCGCCTCCACCGCGGAGCGTATACGGGCGATGTTTGCATCATAGCTGCTTTCCCAGGCTCTGCGCAGCTCCTCCTCCGTGAGATATGCCTGGCAGCACGCCGGTGAGGAGCATATGTCGCAGTCAGAGCTTTTGCACTCCGCTTTGCCCGTCATGTGCAGTGCGGTGAAAGTCCTTGCTGCGACCGCCTGCGCCTTGAGCGCCTCTTCCTCAAAGGACGCCGGCATTTCGCCCGCAACCACGCCTATGAGGTACTCCTCAAGCTCCAGCTCCGTCTCAATTCCGTCTATGCTGACTCGAAGCGCATATTCCTCCGCAGCCGGAGTGCAGGACGGTGCGGCGGTGGACAGCGGTGTGTCAAAGCTGATGCCCTCAATGCTGGGCTCCAGACCGTAGACCTCGGCATACTCGTCCGCACGGGCGCAGCCCCTTACGAGCAGCACCGTCGCCGACACGCAGAGCGCAGCCACCGTCACGGTCATAACGGCGCTTAAAAACTCCGGCGATACTGCGCTGCGCCTGCGCTTTGCCCTTCTTCTTGTAAAACCCGAATACCTGTCCATGTTTGGAATCTATGCTGATGATATTGCTTTTAGCATTACCTTTTTCGCTTTGGCAAAAATACTTGACCTCATCGAACGCAAAGTATATAATGCTCCTGTAATTTTGATAGGGAGCCCTGCATGAAGCCATTTGCAAAATATATCGCCTTACCGTGCGCCATGCTTGCCATACTTGCCATCTGTGCCTGCGGAGTGGAGCGGCCGCTCACTTCCGGTACGCCTGTTGATACCGCCGCCGCCCCGGTTGCATTCAGCTTTGACGCCGCATACATCGAGTTTGAGCCGTCATTGGCGGACGTCGCTGCGGACTTTGCCTCGGAGCTTGCCGCCGCAATGGATACCGTAAACAGGCTGACGTGCAGCACCCGTCCGCATATGAGCATTTTTGTTGCTCAATATGGCGGCGACGCCCCTCATGACGGCTTTGACCGCACCCTGCACGTTGCGGATGTTGAGGATTTTTTACTCGATTATTCACGCATAATAGACGGTCTGCCCGAGTGGGCGTACAGAGGTGCGGTATTTGTTGCATCAAACGGCTCTCCTGATGAGCTTACCGTGGCAAAACTCCTTATACGCAGGGAGAGCGCACTGTCGCTTTCGCCCGTGAGGTTTGCGCCGGCCTTCAATACCGATGCCGAGCTTCGTGAAAACTGCATGGCTGCCGGCGCCTTTTTGGAGTATGCCGTTAAAGAGCTGGACTGCATACCCGCTGACGGGCTGCTTGAGCTTAAGGCGGAGTTTGCCGCAGGACTGCCCCTGCCCTCGGCGTACGATTACCCGTATGACGGGCTGATAGACGACACAAACTGTAAATACGGCGTATACGTTGCCTCGCAGGATTTTACATATCCGCTCGTTTTAGATTCCCGTTACGGGAGGTTCTTTGTTCAGCCGCTGAGGGGATGTGAGGACGCCGACGCCTTTGAGCGCTTCTTTTACGATTTTACGGCCGGACTGCACGCCATCCGCAGCTATATAGAGGAAAATGCCCTAAAGAACGTTTCCGTATGCAATTTTGATGCTTCGCCGGATTATTATTTCTCTTCAGAGCTTGCAAACTCGTACGCCTCGCGAGGGTATGTGTCGCTCAGCTTCGATATTGACGCCGCACTGCACGAGACGATGCATCAATGGCTCTTTCCTGTGGATTGCGACCACTGGTATTATGAGGGCATGGCCGAGTTTTTACCCATTTTCTGCACGGGAGGGGACATGGGCTTTATTCACTCGATGGCCCGCCACGCTTTGGAGCATCCCGAGCTGTACGGCGGCAGAGGCGTTGCGGACATAAACGGCGTCCCTTCGCATATGCGTGTGGATGGCGATTGGCTGACATACGATCAAAGCTGCTCTCTGTGCTTCTTCATTGCCGATCATTACGGGCTTGACCCCCTTCTTGAGCTTTGCGCGGGCGTTCCGTTTGAGCTCGCGCTCGGCATACCCTTTGATTCGGCGTTTGAGGAATGGTCCGCATGGCTCTATGGAGTTTGATCCGGGTTTTGTCATAAATTGTGACCTTTCTGTAAACTTTTTCGGCAGAAGCACAAAAAAAGTATTGCATAACGGGCTCTTTGCGGTTACAATCATACATAGTGTGGTTTTACGGTGCGGAGGTGTGCCCATTGCACCGTTTTGATGCTTTTAATCCGATCTGTCCATCCCTTTTGGATGGCAACCTATATCAGGGGGGCTTTATGAGTCTTTCGCTTGAAGTCAGAAAATTTATCAATTCCGAGCATATCGGCGAGTATATCACCGTTGTGCTGCCGAGCGAGCTTCCGGTGGACAAGCAGGAGGTTCGGGATGTAAATAGGGAAAAGGCTGCGGCAACCGCTGCCGAGGATGCCGCAGCGGTGTGTGCAGAGGAGGCTGAACACGCTTCAAGCGCGCTTGCTGCAGCCATTGCCGCGCTTAAAGCTCGCAGTGCGGAGCTTGCCGCCGCACAGGCCGAAGCCGCCGAGCTTGCCGCCGAAAGGGATAAGCTTGCTCCCTCACGGGATGCTGCAACGGCGCAGCATGACTCAGCAAAGGCCGATTATGACGCAAAGCACAATATATATAAAGAGCGGCTGGAGGCTTTCCGCAGTGCGGAGCAGGCTCTTGCCGATTCCGAGGCTACTGTCGGTGACGCCAACCGCATCCTGAACGAGTGTAAGGTTCGTGCGGAGGAGGCCTCCGCATCGCTCGCCGCAGAGAGCGCCTCGGGCGAGCGCATAGGTGAAAGGCTTGCGGAGCTGTCCGCAAGCGTGGCCGAGGCTCGTGTGATGAGCGAGGAAGCCGACAGGCAGGCAGCTTCCGCAGCCGATGATCTATCCGCAGCGACCGCCGAGTTTGAAGAGCTGCAATCAAAGGCGTCTTCCCTTGCCGCCGCCGTAAAGAGTGCGGCAAAGCTGACTGCGGAGGCGCAGAAGCTGGCTGCCTCGGCTCAAAAGAATCATATAAAGGCGATGGAGGAACTTTCCTCCTCGAACGAAGCGGTGCAGGCAGCCGAAAAAAACGCCAAGATCAACCGCAGCGACGCCGCACGAAACAAGCTGAATACCGCCCGTCAGAAGAATGCCGCCGTAAAGGTGCGTGTGGATGAGGCTAAGGCGGCCTTAAACAGAGCTGAGGGTGAGTATAAGGCGGCTGCGGAGGCCGAAAGGGCTGCAAACGCTGAATATGAAGACGCAAGCGAAGCGCTCTCGCTACTGAGGGGGCGCATGGATGAGGCTTCTTCCGCAGCGGCGGAGGCTTCCGCAAGGGCAGCCGAGGCAAGAGCAAGACTGTCGTCGCTGGAATCCCTCATATCCGATGCTGACAGCGCAAAGCAAAGAAATGCATGCTCCGTTGAAGACGCCGAAAAACTGGTGATAGATACTAAGACCGCTCTTTTGAACGCCGAGCAGGAGCTTAAGCGCAGAAGCGAATCTCTTGATAAAGCGCGCGCCGCACTGGAGGAGGCTCGCACGGCAATGGAGCATTCCCTTGGCGTATTGAGTGAGAGCGAGTCCTTATACAACTCCAAAAAAGCCGTCTATGATGCCGAAAATTCCGTTTACGGCGATGCCGACAGTCGTGTTGCGGCTGCGGAGGACAGGGCGAGGCTGCTTCAGGCTGAAGTCTTTTCGCTTACCACCGCAAGGAATAATGCCGAGGATCGTTCGCAGACCGCTGCGGAAAGGGCCGCACTATCTCGTGAAAATGCGCTTGAAAAGAGAAATGCCGTGCGTGTGATACAGACCCGTTACGAGACGGTAAATGTTCACTATGTGCGCGAGGGAGTGGGGGAGGATATAATACTTGTCCATACCATTGGTCAATCGCTATACACATTCCGCAACATTATTTCAAAGTTAAGTGCTAATTTCCGTGTTACCGCTATAGACCTTCCGGGTTTTGGGTATTCCGGCCGGCCGGAGATATTCGGCTACTCGATGGAGGAATATGCCGATTTCATAGCTCGTTTTATGGATGCGATGGGCATGGAGACGGCGCATTTCTACGGCTTCTCAATGGGCGCAGGCTACCTCATATACTTTGCAAAGAAGTATCCGGAGCGCATAGGCAGCCTTGTTATGCTCTCTCCCGGCGGCATCACTCCCGATATGCCCCTTTCCATCCGCATGATGGAGAGCGGTCTTTTCGGCTCATTTGCGGTGAGGGCGTTCAATTTCCGCAGTGTGGAAAAGATGCTGAGCGGCTGTTTCTTCGACCTTACCAACATAAACGACGACGTGGTGAACGAATATTTTCGTCCTGTCGCCGACGCCGAGGCAAGACGAATAATCCGCACATGTCTTTACAATTACGATGATGAAGGCATGATAGGCAGTCTGCGTAATGTAAAATGTCCCACGCTGCTGCTCTGGGGGAATGAGGATAAGTGGCATCCCACGGAGATGAGCAACATATTCCGTGCCGCGCTGCCCAACTGCACTTATGAGGAGATACGCAACGCCGGTCATCTCTCCCATGAGGAGAAAGCGGAGCGTGTTGCGCTTTCCATAAAGCGGTTCATACCATGCGGCTATGAGCAGTGAATCAACACATGGATAATGTGGATAAATGTGGATAACTCTGTGGATAACATTAATAATCTATAAAGTTTTCCACATTATACTTGTGGATGAATTGTTATGTGGAATGGATAAAACGAATAATTTGGAAAACTCGGATAACCCGTCATTTTTTCCTCAGTTTTTCCATACGGTATTCCACAGCAAAAAGCCTTGTGTTTTCTGCCTAAAAATGGGTTTTCAACAGTTTCCGCAGGTATTACTGCTACTGCTGTTATAATAATAGATGTAATGGAGGTCATGATATGAAGTTCTACGTCGATACCCGTGAGATAAAGGAAGCCGTCGCGACCGTATCAAAAGCCTTACAAAGCGGCGGCAACAAGGGTATACTCGAGGGTATTTATATCTCCGCAGAGGGGAACGAGCTGTACCTTAAATGCTTTGACAGCTCTTTAATGGTTGAAACTACAATTCCTGCAGTCATTGAGGATGAGGGAAAGGTCGTTCTTCCCGGCAAGCTGACCTGCGATCTTATCCGCCGTATGGATGGTGCGAGCATAGACTTTTATACCGACAAAAAAACTATGTTCCTTAAATGCGGCCGCATAAAGGGAAGCCTGCAATTCTTCGATGCGGATGAATACCCGAAAATGGACAGGGACGTCGATGAGATAAAGCTGACTATCGAAAGCTCCAAGATGAAGAGCATGATACGCCAGACGGTATTCTGCGCCTCCTACGAGGAGATAAAGCCGGTGCTTACGGGCGTAATGTTTGAGTTCATGGGCGACGGTCTGCTCAACCTTGTTGCACTCGATGGATACAGGCTTGCCCGGCGCACGGAACGTGTCGATTCATCAAACGGCATAAAACGCAGGATTGTAGTGCCGGCAGCCTCCCTCAAAGAGATAAGCGGCCTTCTCCCCGATGGGGATGACGCCATAGCCGTAACGCTTATGAAGCGTCAGATACGCTTCGAGCTCGGAGAAACGGTGATAACATCTCGTCTGCTGGACGGCGAGTTTGTCAACTACCTCAATATACTGCCAAACGGATTCACATCCCGAGTAACGCTTGGTACAAAAGAGATGCTCTCCGCAGTTGAAACAGCCCTCCTCATGGCCAGGGAATCAAAAAACAGCCTGATAAAGATGCAGTTTGAAAAATCGCTGCTGACTATCACCGCAAACGGGGAGAGCGGCCGGGTCAGGGAGGAGATAGACATCTCACTGACGGGTCCGGAACTTGAGATAGCCTTTAATGGCCGCTATTTTGCCGAGGCGCTCCGTGTGATAGACGACGAATGCGTATCGCTCTCACTCAGCACCGCAGTCAATCCCTGCGTGATAGAGCCTTCTTCCGGTAACGGCTTCTATTACCTGATACTCCCTGTAAGAATTTTGACAAACGTATAGTGGAAGGTTTGATATGGACAGAGATCTTTTATACCGGTACGCAAAGCTGGTTGCAGAAAAGGGAATAAACGTCCAGAAGGGTCAGCCCGTTATGATAGACTGCACGACGGAGTGCTTTGAGTTTGCAAGGCTGCTTACCCGCGCTGCATACGAGGCAGGCGCCTCCGAGGTATTCTACAACTGGAGCGACGACGGCTGCGATAGGGAGTATTATCTCCATGCGGACGATCATGCCATTGACACCTGCTATGATTGGGATGCGGAGAAGTACAATTCCCTCAGCCGTGCCGGCGTAGGCTTCATATCCGTTGCAGCTTCAAACCCGGAAAAGCTCAAGGGCGTCGATCCAAAGCGTCTCCAAAGGCACAGTATCGCTGTGAAAGAGAGAAAAAAGGAGTTTTTCTCCCGCACGATGAGCGGCCGCTGCCCGTGGTGCGTTGTGAGCGTGCCCGTGCCTGCCTGGGCTGGAAAAGTTTTTCCGGATTTAGACGAAAATTCGGCAATGGAAAGGCTTTGGCGTGAAATATTTAACGCAGTGCGTGTGCGCCGCGGCGCAGATCCCATTGATGAGTGGAACAGGCATTGCGCCACGCTTTCAAGCCGTGCGGAGATACTGAACAGATATAATTTTAAGAGCCTTCATTATTCAAATTCATTGGGCACTGACTTGAATGTGGAGCTGCCCGAGGGTCACGTCTGGATGGCAGGAGGGGAGAAAACGCCGGATGGCGTCGAATTTATCCCAAATATGCCTACGGAGGAGGTTTTTACCGCACCTAAGCGGCATGGAGTGAACGGCGTCGTATATTCATCCAAGCCCCTCAGACTCAGCGGCAACATAATTGAAGGAATCCGCTTTGTGCTCAAAAACGGCAGAATAGTCGATATGAGTGCAGACACATGTGAAGATATCCTGCGCGCCTCCGTTTTGACGGACGAGGGTTCGCAGTTCCTCGGAGAGGTTGCTCTCGTGCCGCATGACTCGCCCATATCCAACAGCGGCGTACTGTTCTTCAACACTCTTTTCGATGAGAACGCCTCCTGTCACTTCGCTTACGGAAGGGCATACCCCTCCTGCGTGAAGGGCGGTGAAAACGCCTCTGCCGATGAGCTTGCCGCACTCGACATCAACCACGAGAGCAATGAACATGTCGATTTTATGATAGGCACCGCCGACCTGTCAATAATCGGCACCACCCATGATGGAGATAAAGTTACCGTTTTCAAGGACGGCAACTTCGCTTTCTGATGATCTGAAAGATATTTTGCAATATTAAAGACCCCGAGCGGCGCTCAGGCGGCTCGGGGTCTTTTTTTGTCCGTAGGGGCTGACGGTCAGTATGGGTCTGTTCGGTTCAGGCGATTCTACCGCACTGACGCTCCTGATACATCAGGCGTTTATCAGCATGAGGTACAGGCGAGAAGCATCTGTGAAGCTAATGCGGCCGTCGCCATTGACGTCGGCATTGGCAAGGCCCTCGTCCGTGAGCGTGCCCATATTCATCAGATACATCTGAAGTGCGGTGACGTCGGCAAAGTCCACATCGCCGTCACAGTCTATGTCGCCTGTAAGCTGCGCAGGGGTATCGGCGGCATAGGTGACCGTAACGGTGACATTCTCCGCACCCATGGTGCCGCTGACGGTAGCCTGATCGGGGGTATACCCCTCTATGAACGGGCTGGTCACGGAGTAGGCTGCGCCATAATCATATGTGCCTGTGTAGGCATTTGCAGCCGTAGTGCCGTCCTCATATACGTAGTTTATTGTCAGCGTGTAGGAGTTGACGTAGTAAATGGCAGTCACGGTAACATCTGAGGTGACATTGGTATAGCTGCCGCTCCAGCCTGTGAAGGTATAGCCCTCACGGGTCGGGTCGGCAGGGGGCGTTGCGGAGCCGCCGTGCTCTACGGTCTGTGTGGAGAGCACGGTGCCGTCCCAATCAACGAATGTAACCGTGTAGGTGTTAGCCGTGTACATCGCAGTCACGGTAACATCTGAGGTGACATTGGTATAGCTGCCGCTCCAGCCTGTGAAGGTATAGCCCTCACGGGTCGG
>CALVLD010000028.1 GCA_944336475.1 uncultured Clostridia bacterium | reverse complement strand
CAGGTGCGGGGAAAAGGTTGCCCTCCTTGCGGTGAAAGCCCTAAAAATGGGATCACCCCCGCAGGTGCGGGGAAAAGCGACGGAGGCTATTGCGCTCACTATATCGATCGGGATCACCCCCGCAGGTGCGGGGAAAAGGCTTCGGTAATACCTAATGCTTGAAAGTATTGAGGATCACCCCCGCAGGTGCGGGGAAAAGTTAACTATGCAAACGCTCCAATCCCCGCAAAGAGGATCACCCCCGCAGGTGCGGGGAAAAGGCTTGCCAGCGTGACGCTTTTCAAACAATACAGGGATCACCCCCGCAGGTGCGGGGAAAAGTCTACGCAGAGAGCGCCCTGCGCCCCGAAAATCGGATCACCCCCGCAGGTGCGGGGAAAAGTATGCATCCATCTGTGATTTTTGACATACTATATGGATCACCCCCGCAGGTGCGGGGAAAAGTCTACGCAGAGAGCGCCCTGCGCCCCGAAAATCGGATCACCCCCGCAGGTGCGGGGAAAAGTCAACGACGATCCGCGCGATTTCATCAATATGAGGATCACCCCCGCAGGTGCGGGGAAAAGTATTAAGTTAGTATTTGATTGATTAGTATTTGAGGATCACCCCCGCAGGTGCGGGGAAAAGTAGCATAGATATTTGCACAACTGCGTTACACTCGGATCACCCCCGCAGGTGCGGGGAAAAGCAATGCAACGCGGATTCATATGCTTGTCAAGGAGGATCACCCCCGCAGGTGCGGGGAAAAGTCGGAATGACCGTTGAAACATTTGCATCCGTTGGGATCACCCCCGCAGGTGCGGGGAAAAGCAATGCAACGCGGATTCATATGCTTGTCAAGGAGGATCACCCCCGCAGGTGCGGGGAAAAGAATCTTCTGCGTTCCACTCCTGCGCCTCTCTTAGGATCACCCCCGCAGGTGCGGGGAAAAGCCAGCCGTTAGAGGTGTAATAATCCATAAACCGGGATCACCCCCGCAGGTGCGGGGAAAAGTTCATCGGGGACAGGACTTCGAACACCACAGGCGGATCACCCCCGCAGGTGCGGGGAAAAGGCATAACCGCACTACCGGATGGATTGACCGTTGGGGATCACCCCCGCAGGTGCGGGGAAAAGGTGCCGTTGTCGCAGGTGATGGAGAGGAAGATCGGATCACCCCCGCAGGTGCGGGGAAAAGTCTTGCGCCTTTTTTTGCTCCTCCTGCTCTTTTTGGATCACCCCCGCAGGTGCGGGGAAAAGTTCGCATCGTCGGCAAGGCGTAGCTCATCGATGAGGATCACCCCCGCAGGTGCGGGGAAAAGGCTTGGCATAACAGGCGAATATCATGATGCGACTGGATCACCCCCGCAGGTGCGGGGAAAAGCGCTTCTAAACCTCTGTAGCGTAGCATAAAGGAGGATCACCCCCGCAGGTGCGGGGAAAAGAGGAAGATGCAGAGCGGCAGGACGACCGCCTTGGGATCACCCCCGCAGGTGCGGGGAAAAGAGGCCGACGCCGACGCCCTTGTTGCCGTTGGTGGGATCACCCCCGCAGGTGCGGGGAAAAGTTTCCTGCGACGCCCTTCACTGTCCGCGTCATCGGGATCACCCCCGCAGGTGCGGGGAAAAGGCTAGAGTATTATACATAACGACACAGTTTTTTTCAAGAGTTATCTTCGATTTTATTTAGTTTTTCATACAGAGCGAGTGTAAGATAACAATCCGGCAGAGCCCGATGACGACTATGAACCGGCACCTCCAGTTCTTCCGCCAGTGTATATAATTTATAGTTTGCTGCGGTTTGAACCCTTTGCCGTGCCAGAGCCAGTGTATCAAAGAAGCGATTTCCCAATGCAGGCAAGCCGATCTTTCTGCAAGCAGAAAGGATAAATTCCTTGTCAAATGAAGTATTATGACTAACGATCATGTCGCTCTTAACAAAAGCCGCAAATTCCCTCATGGCCTTTTCCAAGGGAACTCCCGCCCGTGCCATATCATCATTTTGTATTCCTGTTAGCTCGCTGGTTTCTTTAGGTATGGGCTTATCGAGGCGGATCAGTCTGTGGAATTCATCCTTAACTTTTCCGTCCTCAACACGGAGCGCTGCCATCTCCAGAATATCGGCATGCGGAGGACTCATACCGGTGGTCTCTAAGTCAACAATGACATAACAATCCCGCTTCCTTATACGGGCACTATTGATCCTATGCGCTTTTTGACGATGGGCAGCCTTGCTGAACCCATCTTGCAACGATGGTATTTCGGCAACAACTCCCTTCGATGGAGTCGGCTTTCGCATCAGTATCAGGCCATCGAAATCGACAGGCTCCCAAGTAGAATTGTGCACTCGGAAATCCAGCCCTTGTTCTCCATTTGTGCGGTATACCATCGTCGCCCTCCCGAATTTTATGTTTTGACAGACACGATTCCAAAGCTCGTCACGGACACGAGCAGACAGTTTGCCGATGTACACGCCCGTGTTGACCTCCAGCATCCATTTGGTCAGATCTCCTCTGAGCCTTGGAGGACAGTCCGTCACTATTATGGTCGTCACTCCCGCTCCTCCCACTCTTCCATATACATGACCCTACTTTCAACCAGTTCCTCTTTCCCATTCCACAGATACAGCTCCTTCATCTGCATATCTTGCTCAGCATCCGACAGCAGAGCACGAATATCCTTCACCATCCGTTCAAGAATATGTGCGGAATAAAAAGCGTCTCGTATGCGCCTCCGCATCTCTCCGGCAATATCAGCCGGAGCTTCGGATGCCAGTCGGAATGCTGTCGGGATAATGATCTCCGCTTTGTATAGATCAGCAATGTCATATACAAATGAGTTCTCATGCCCAACATGTAGGAATCCGAGTCCGGGAGAACAGCCCAAAGCGCATATGACGGCATGCGCAAGGCCATAAAGGCACATATTGCCTGCCGTCAATGCTTGATTCACCAAGTCATCGTTTTCGAATGCACCGGGATGATAGCATCTGCCGTCCCATGAAACTTTCCACTCTTTTGATGCTTTGCGATATGCCTGTCTGACTCTGCTTCCCTCCCTTCCACGCAGCTGCTGCATGGTAAGGCGTGAAACATCCTCCCCCGGAAAGCGCATTTCATACATTTTGCGCACGACAGCCAAGTGCTCCCTCGTATTGCTGACCATCCGTGCCTGTCGCTGCAGCATATCGGATCGGTGGGTCAAGGGGCGTCCGCCGGCATAATAGCGTACGCCTTGCTCCCCGACCCATATTACAGTGACTCCTGCATCGCCAATAAGTTCCATAGCCCTATGAGTGACTGTTGTTCCCGGCCCGAGCAGCAGCACGGATATGGCCGCCGCCGGAACATAGACAACCCCCTTTTCATCCCTAAAAGCAATGGCGCTGTCCTCTCTGCTGAGCTGACAATGTTCCAGATACAGGAAGGTCATCCTATCCTGTATTCTCGGCAAATTCTGTAGAGCAGGCTTCATCATGCCCGGAGGTCTGTTCATTTAGTTTTCGCGCTCCCTCGCTATGGTCAGCATGCCCATACCATATGCCTTGCCACGGCCAAGCCCCTCGGTCAGCATCTTTTTAAAGGCATCCCTGTCGATGACAGTCAGAGCGCCTTCGAATGTCACCGCAAGAAGTGATACCAGCTTTTTATCTGCGCCTTTGCCAAACCTGTACCACTGTTCACCGACGGCAAGAAACTCTCCATCTTCGAGGCAAAAGCCATGCTCTGCAGACTTCCTCTTCAACCAATTTTGCTGGTGCTCCGGCGTGGCGTGAGCGATGACCTTGCCGCGCTTTCCCAGTGCGATATTTCCCGGGGTATGGTATACGGGGTTTGCCACCAGTCTAAAATGCCAGCGGCTGCCATTTGTGATCCTGTTGAGCAGGGGCTCGTAGTCACGGCATTCGCACATGTTCTCATCGTTAGGAAAGCCGAACTGTTTTGCCGCATCCGCAAGATCGGGCATTTCAGGGCTTATGACTAACAGATACCAATCCGAACCCATCCTGTCCAAACGCCACAGAGTCCTTTGCCGTTCACCTGCAAAGCCCCTTTCTATAGCGCCGTGAAACAGCTTAGGCTCTGCCATGGCGCGCATGGTTTGCCTATTCATTGGATCTAACCGTAATCTGCTCAGATACATTCGCTCACCTCCGCCATTGCGTCGTGTTCCGTACACGAGGTATTTACCGCTGTGAAGAACTCCTTCGCCCCCCTGAGTGTATGACTTCGACAGGCTCTGTCAAATGACGTCGGCATATCTCTGATATAAGCCTGAGCATCTGAGGGCGATGCATCGATACGGATGCGCAAATGCACCGGTTTGTTTGCATGACGGCTTTCCCATCTTCTACGGTACTCCTCTGTTGCATGCCACGGCTCGTTTCGCAGCGCATCCTCCAATGAGGCATCCCTAAGTCCCAATGTCACCGGCAATGTTGGAGGGCACGACCGTCTGCCAAGGTATAGGGGAAATGCCGGTCTGCGCAGAGCCGCATCAATGCAGCGAAGCAGGTCGTTATCATCACACGACACCGCCGCAAGGAACACCGCATCCGACAGATAGTAGCGGTTTGACATATACGCATCATCAAAATTGCCGTTCAGGTAATCGCCGACACTCTTAAACGACTTTGCCCCATGGTAGTCCCGAAGGAGCTGCCCTTCCTGCTCCACACGAACTCCATACGACAGCCTTGACAGCTCGTTCAGCGCCGCTCTATCATCACGGCCGATCCCGAAAGCGCTTGCCAACAGACCCATGACACCGCTCTTGGAGGGTTCCCTCTCCGTCTGTCTGACATCGAACTTGGAATTCACGCCCCATGCCTGCAACGGCCCGGCAAGCCTGAGTAACAGCGTGGCCATTTACATCACCTCATGAGCAAGCATTGTCTCAAGCTCAGCCTTCAGAGCCTCCAGCATCGCATTGCGGGATGTGCTCTTGCCAAGAGCACCCGTTGTCTCTGCCGTGGTGACGACAAAAGCACAGGCAGGCTCATCGGCAAAGCTCTCATACACCCTCTCGGCATAGCGGCTAATGGCATCTACAGAATGCTGCATGTAGCCGTCACTTCCCGCAGTCACCGGCCTTTCAAATGCTCCGACAAGGTTGATGGGCTGATCCGTGCGTATGGTAACATACACAAAGTCCGGAAGCGTGCGATTGGCGAATGTGTTCTGCTTGCCGGTGGGCATGGAACGGATGAATGCATCAACAAAATCCACAACCGCTTTAGCGGTCTGCGTGCCCATGCTGACTTTCAGCTCACTCACATTCACCGTTGCATAGCGATACAAGGTAGAGGAGTTATATTCCACCGTGCCCATGTGCCCGGCACCTGCATTGTCCTCAGGGGAACGATCGTCAACCGCAGTAAAATAATCGTACTCATTGTGTACTGTATGGGTGGATATGCTGTGCGCCACCTGACATGCCGCATCGGTGTTGAGCAGGGGATTGCTTGCAACCATCCTGCCAAACAATGCCACATCGATTGCAGGAGCTTCGTTTAGAGCCTTCTCCAGTTCCTTCTTCTTGGTCTCGCCTTCTATAGCCTTCTGTGCAAGGGCATCGATCTGTGCCGGGCTGATAAAGAACAGGGCGTCCGTTATCTTGGGTATCTTTTTCGAATTGTCCTTTGCTTTTAGCTTTATTCCTGCCGCAACAAGTTTCTCCTCCGCAAGGTCATCAGCATTGGCATTGGGATCCAGCGCGGCAATTGCTGCGGCGAGCATATCATGCAGATACTTTGTTCGCACGCCTACATCCTCGGCCGCCATATGCTCCATAAACAGCTTGCGCACCGCCATCTTCCATGCCTGGCTGGATACACGGGCTCGGGTGGTTCCGCCGTATACGGCAGTCTTTGGAGAGCCGGTATCATCCCTATTCACACAGCTCGGGGGCACATTCTGAAGCACATGGACATCGACATATCTGCGTTTGTTGGGGTTGATCATCGTATTTTCCTCCTTAATCATTTGAATTATCTGTGTTCATAACGCCTGCAAAGAAGCTCCTGCCCCATTGCAAGCGGACTCTGTTGACCGTATCCTCTCCCTGATGATCATACAGATCTTCAGCAAGCCGAACGTAATCAAGCGGAATATCTTCCGACTTGAGAATCTGTATGAGCTGGCGCAGATGATAGTTCAACTCCTGCATATCGCACGCCAATGCGACCCTGTTGAGCCTTGGCCAGATACGCTCTTGATCCTCACGGTCGGAAACGAGCCGGGCCGTTGCCCTGCCCAGATCGATTCCCTTTCGATGCATTGTCTCCTCTTTTCCCTGTTGGTGCATAGCAAACAGGGTGAGTGCAGCATAGATCGCCCATTCTGCCCGAGTAGGCCTGCTTGATCTGCTCCGCAATTCCTCCGGCAGTTCAAGCAGGAATTCTCCCCATAGCATGGGGATCTCCCCCGGCTCATGTCCGATGCCCCTGCGCAGTCTTGCAAGCGCCGCACGGCCACCGCTTTGGTTACGAGTCTGTGTAAGCGATTCTATGCGCTTTGCAACATAGCTGCCAACCGACCCCCTAAGACTTGTCATTCTCATCACTCCTTCCTGTTATCTTTCGAATGCTGTTTATAAATTTCCCGTAATCCGAAGGAGCAGAATAAAACCCCCGAATTCGGCCTTCCTTGTCCTTTACAGTCCGCCCGACATACGCCATCGGTCCGGCCTCCTCCACCAGCTCTCTGCCCAGGTCAAGCGCTATGGTTTCCAGTTCCCTCTGCCATCTCAGCTGCAATTCGATGCGTTCCGCATCGCTTTGAGAGGCGTCCGGTAACATGAGCCAATTTCTGAACGGCACATCAATGCGATAGTAGAGCATCTCTTTTGCCTTCTGTTCGGCATTTCCCTCTCCGCTGCCCTCGCCTCCCGCGGCCACCTGCAGATTTCCTGCAAAGCGTCCGACCATCCAAGCGACCTTCTCACAGCGTTCTATCTCGGCTTGTATCTCCGTGCGCCATGCATTACCCAATGAACCCAGCAGATTCATGTGAAAGGATATTTTGTCGGAAAACGCATCCGTAACAAAGAAGTCCTTGTCCCCATACCGGATCGAGGCGATGCTATAGCATATCGTCCTGCTCGTTGGCAGTATCCCCTCGTTTTGCAGCTCGGCATTCCATGCGACTACTCCCGGAGATCGACCGTCATTGCCGTCCGCTCCGCTTGTAATTGTCGGAAACTGGCGCCACAGCTTCTTTGCCGGGTCGTGGCGGCTCGGTTGGAATCCGATGCGCTGTTTCTTTTCGTAGATGGGCTTCCACACCGTCATCTGCTCTGCAAAAGCATTTTCACGGTCAAAGAAGTCCCCGCCCAACAGTCGGAACCCCGTTACGGTATCACCTCTGCGCTCCAGCAGCAATCTTCGGGATTGCAGTGTAAGCAAAGCAGCCTGGTCATACGGCAGGGGTATCTCTGTGCGTTCTCCTTTGCGGACTGCGCTCTCCCAACAAGGCGAAGCGGACGCCCACGGTTCACCATGCTCGTCCAACAGCACCATGTTGAGCATAAGCGTCTCGAACAGATCGTCTCCCTCTGCGGCGATCAGGCCAATCTTGCCCAACCAGCCTGCCCCAACTGACGGCAGATCCCTGCCCTTGGGTTTAGCCGAATTATCATCAAAGCCATTGACGTGAAGCAGCCATCGTGCCGCCTCCGCAAATGTCATACCCTGCTTTGCATCACCGCATCGTGAAGCAAACAGGCGAATCTTGTTGCCGCTCTCCAACAGCTCGCCGTTGAGCTTTGCAGCGGTGTATCCCGTCCCACCCTTTGCGGTATCGGCCTGATAGAACGGATGCTCTGGATGGAACAGCCAGAATCTGTCCTCATATCGGCACAGGTAATCACGCACGGGTACCTCCGGCACATGCCCCAGTCGCCAAAGCACCGCCCACCGCTCGTATGCCGAGTCTGCATCCTCGATTGGTGCGCAAACGCCCTCCGCATCCGTTTTGGAGAACACGGCATGCATTACGGCGAGCAACAGTCTCAGCACCGCCATATCCTGTGTGGCCATCTCGCCTGCCAATGATTTGAAGCGATGAGCTTGGATAAGTGCATCGGTAAGCGATACCTCCTTCACCGTCCCGTCCTGACACAGCACCCGTATCCACGGTTCCCTTAGCAGGTTAAATATCCTGTCGTTGTCCACTTTCTTCCTCCTTCCATACCATTAATCCGTATGTTCTGCCATACTGAAGCCTGTGACCGCATAGCGTCGCCTCCATGTTGTCATCCAAAAGAAGGAACAGTTCCCCGTGCAGCAGCCCTGCCGCCTGCCATTCGGGGATATACCTTCTGGTCATATCCTCCAGCTCCCGTATGGTCTTATCCATAATTCGACGGTCATAGCTGAACCGTTGCGGCAGTCTCAGCCTTTGCCGTGCTATTGCAAGTGCCTCCTCGTGAGACGGTATGTGTGCGGCAGAGACCGTGTTACCCCCTTCGACCCAGGGCACGAAGCCTACCCGGCCGTCCCCGTGAAGCACCATAACCAGCACCTCGAGGGAGGGCTCCCCGTCCCTTACCGCCGCATTGCCGTATCGCTCATCATCCGCCATGTCGCTGTTGAGCAGACCGTAGAGGGCATTGCGCCGTGGGCTTGTTGCACTGCCATTGGGCTTGCCAAGCACATACGCCCTTGCCTCCGTCCGCTTTTTTCCAACTCTGTCGTTGTGCTCCAGCCATGCGGCATCCTGTGCCGCATCCCCTGCTGGGGTGGCGTAAACAGCTTGCACAAGGGCAGGAATGTTGTCCGGGAGTGTTACGACATTCGGAAGGTGCCACTCTGTCTGCTGAAGGAGCCACTGCCCATATATGGCGTTTGAGCTACTGCCGGGAGCCAATACCACACAGCATGCGGTCTTTAATAATGTCGGACGCTGCCTTCTATGGCGATGAAGTCTGCCTATCCTCTGAAGCAGCAGATCCATCGGGCAGAGTTCAGTTACCATAATATCGGCGTCTATATCCAAGCTCTGCTCCATCACCTGCGTGCCCACAACTATCAGGCCATCACGATCTGCAGGAGTTGAATACTTGCCCATGCGGCGAAGCAACGCCCCCTCCCATGCAGCCCTGTCATCAGCAGTAAAGCGTGCATGCACCAACATTATCTCTTTATCCGGCATTCTTTCTCGAAGTACGCTCGCCACAGTCTGTGCATCGGCCACAGTATTGAGTATCACTGCAGCACAACCGCCCCCCTTTAGCTGCGCAGAAAGAAGCTCGGCCACGTCGCCTTTCTCCTTGCGAATGATACGCACCTCACTCTTTCCGCCACCATCGCTCGATATCCTCCGGCAGTGTATGGTGTCCCCATCCGTCCATGTCAGCAGGGGATACGCTTTGCTCTCCCTCCACGCACCGGGAACGCCTGTTTTACCCAGATACGCCTCGGTCAGTTCTATCCTTTTTTCAGACGGTAATGTAGCGGAAAGCAGTATCACGGGAACATGATAGGCCCCGAGCCACGCCAATGCCGCCCTAAGGTAGACGGTCATGTAGGCATCGTAGGCATGGCATTCGTCTATTATCACCACCTTGCCGCAGAGCCCCAGATGACGAAGCATGACGTGCTTTTGCCTTAGAGCCGCCATAAGAAGCTGATCCACCGTGCCAATAACAAAATCAGCAAGCAGAGCCTGTTTTCTCCCCTCAAACCACGGGTGCACCATCAGTGTGTCTTCACACTCCTCCTGTGATGCTCTGCCGTGAAACAGCGCAGTATAGTCCTGATTCATAGTTGCCAGACCGTGGGCAAGCCTGACGGCCTTTTCTGTTGCATCGCCCTGCTCCGAAGCCCACGCCACCACCCGTGGGAATATTCCGTTGGCTGTAGCTTGCGTGGGAAGTCCAAAGAACAGACCTCCTGTCTGCCATCTGCCGGCAATAACTTCCGCTGCCGCAAGTGCCGCCTCGGTCTTGCCTATACCCATTTGCGCCTCAAGTATAAAAAGTCCGCCTCGGTCATAGCCCTGCCGCGTCACCTCCATCAGTGTGGTTTGTACAGCATTGGGTGCAAAGCCGAATCGGCGGACAAATGTGTCCTCGTCCATATCTTCAGCGGTCTGCCATGGCAGGGGCAGCCCTATCTTCTCCCAACCGTTTGCGATTCTTTCATTACTGACAGAGGTATCCATGGGTGCGTCCGTGGGCATGAGGGGAAAATGGTCTGAATTGCTGGCTATCCAGTCGGCTGTTATCAGAAGGCCGGATAGTATCATCTGCTGAGTGCGTCCAAGCTCAGGCACATCCTGCGAGCACTCATATCCACAGGTTCGCAAAGCATATTCTAGCCATGCCCCTCGTGCCTCCTCCCATACGCATGCCTCCGGGCTGTCCCTGCCGCATCTTCCAAAATAGTGTTTTGAAAATACATGATCCTTTTCCTCATTGATGTGTTTGTTCAGGTCTATTGTCGATGCGGGTTTCCCATGATGTGCCGATACAACTGCGGTAACTCCGTGTGGGAAACCGTGCTTTCTCAGTATGGCCGCTCCCATCAGGGCATGGGGCGTTTGCCCTCCGTCAGGCATTGTGTCCCTGCCCGGGATCGGGATGCCGGCGTCTTTGAGCTTTCCGCCGAGCCCTGGTATCATCGGTACAATCCTTGATGCAAAAAGGGGGGTCAGCTTTCCAATATCATGCAGCATTCCACATAGTACAGCGATTCGTCTTGCTTCATCCTCATCCAGTCCCCCCTGAAGGCAGACCCTCGCTGCTTCCGGCAGGCGATCAAACAATCTCTCTGCCACCATTCCGGTATCCAGCATATGTCTCCATGCAGGCAACCACATCTCCCTTCCGACCTTGCCGGGAAGCCATAGCAGCGCTTTCGGTAACCCTGCAGTATCAGTGAATCTCATAGAAATGATACCTTTCATTGTCGATAGTGTTCAAGCGGTGTCTATATATCGCTTATTATACGATTATCATACAGTATTTGCAAGCGGATATTGATGATCCATATCAAATTATTCGTGATGAACTATTCATCGGCATTGCGACAGTCCTAATATTAAGTATGCCGTCCTTCAATATCAGCAGGTATTTTACAGGTTCCTCGACGGCCAAACAATTTGGTGGAAAAAGAATCAAAATTTCATTTACCCTACCCATCGGGCGAACAGGGTCAAATGCAGCAGCGGTTACTACATTTGGGCCGTGTCCTTGGAGGACGTGGTCTGGAAACACATGAAAGAGGTTATCCCTTGTGTGAGCTGCTATGAAGCACATTTTTGAACAGAAATGGAGCAAAACTCCGTCTGCAAAACGAGGAAACCATGCAGGTATATGAGAAGCGCCTGACACAGGCATAAAAGCATATGGGGAAGCTTGACCGCCTGTTTATCAAAATCTACGACTACAATGCTACAGAGCGGTTGAACGATGATCCATTTGCCATGATGAACAAGACCTATGAGGACGAACATACGCAGCTTAAAGTCGAAGTCGGAAATCTGTAAAAAGAAATCAAAGTACGGGAACAACAGGTAGAAGACCTTGAACGCTTGTTCAGCGGGCATTGCGCAGTACCGAGCTTACAGAACTCACGACATACGCTCTCATAGAGCTTGTGAAGGCGGTTTATGCGGAAGCTCCCGACAAGCGGAAACAGAAGGTACATATCGAATATTACCTTGTTGGCTACAGTCCCTTGGATGAACTGATAAAAGCGTAGGTATTACAGAAATCATGCCGGCCGTCAATCTGCGGAATCTGTTTATGGCCTGGGCTTCCCGTGTATACACGGAGAGTCCACCTTACTTTGGGCGGCCGGCATCGGCATGCTGCCGCAGCTGAAACCGCAGCAAGCAGGCATTGCAGAATCCTGCAGGCGTGGTCTGCGCCAATGTCTTGGAGTTTGGGGCATTATAGATTGGGATGGCGAGATCGGCACCGGCAGAGAGCCCTGAGTGTGACAATATCACGGAATCCCTCAAGGGAACCCTCTATAATAGAGCCATAATACAAAGGAGGATAACAAAATGTCAGTAATTCATATCACAAACGCTAATTTCGATGCCGAAGTAATGGCCTCCGACAGGCCCGTGCTGCTGGATTTCTTTGCCGACTGGTGTGGCCCCTGCCGCATGGTAGCTCCCGTGCTGGAGGAGATCGCCGCCGAGCGTTCGGACATAAAGGTCTGCAAGGTCAATGTTGACGAACAGCCCGAGCTTGCAAGGCAGTTCAACGTGATGAGTATACCCACCCTCGTCGTTATGAAGAACGGTGAGCTCGTCAACAAGGCGGTGGGCTCCCGTCCCAAGGCACAGATACTGCGTATGCTGTGAGGAGGACGTTATGGATCTGTTCGGTCTCTTCCGTTCCCCCGATATCAACGAGGGCGTCAAGTCGTACAAGGCCACTCCCAACGCCATACTTCTTGATGTCCGCACAGCACGGGAGTATGGGGAGGGGCACATCCCCGACAGCATAAACCTCCCCCTGCAGAGCATTTCAAGCATAGATACCGTGGTAAAGGACAGGAACACCCCCATATTTATCCACTGTCTCAGCGGAGGCAGAAGCCGTCAGGCGGCAGGCGTGCTCGGCTCCATGGGATACACCAACGTCAAGAATATAGGCGGCATTTCCGCATATCGAGGAGAGGTTCTATCATGAAGGTCGTCATAGTTGGAGGTGTGGCAGGCGGAGCCACCGCCGCCGCAAGGATACGGCGTCTGGATGAATCGGCAGATATAGTGGTGTTTGAGCGTACCGGCTACATATCGTATGCCAACTGCGGTCTGCCGTATCACATAGGCGGTGCGATACCAGACGCAGATGATCTGACCTTGCAGACCCCCGAAAGCTTCCGCACACGTTTCCGCGTGGATATGCGTGTACATCACCAGGTGACCGCCATACACCCCGATCGCAAGACTGTTTCGGTGAAGAACCTTGAAACGGGCGAGTTCTTTGAGGAGGGCTACGACAAGCTGCTCCTCTCCCCCGGCGCAAGACCCTTGCGGCCCAATATCGGCGGCATTGATGCCAGCGGAATATTCACACTGCGCACGGTGGAGGACACGCTGCGTATAAAGGAGCATATCGCAGCGCACAGTCCCAAGTCCGCCGTGATAGTTGGCGGAGGGTTCATTGGGCTTGAGATGGCGGAGAACCTCCGTGAGCTGGGCCTTGATATCACCATAGTTGAGTTTCAGCGTCAGCTGATGTCCCCCTTTGATGAGGATATGGCGGCGTTTATACACTCCGAGGTGCGCAAGCACGGCGTGCATCTGCTGCTGGGGCACGGCGTTCTGGGCTTCCGTGCGCATGAGGACGGCCTGGAGGTGCTTGTTGAGGGTGCGAATCCCATCCGCACGGACATTGTGATACTGGCAATGGGGGTAGTTCCCGACACCGCCATTGCAGGGCAGGCAGGGTTGGAGCTTGGCATAAAGGGCAGCATAGTGGTCAACGAGCGCATGGAGACCTCCGTCCCAGACATATACGCCGTTGGAGATGCCGTGCAGATACGGCACTCCGTAACGGGCGCGGATGCGCTCATATCCCTTGCAGGCCCGGCAAACAAGCAGGGGCGCATTGCCGCCGACAACATCTGCGGGGGCGACAGCCGCTACAGGGGCGGACAGGGCAGCTCTGTTGTCAAGGTGTTTGACATGACCGCCTCCGTCACGGGCATAAACGAGAAAACGGCAAGGGCCATGGGGCTTTCCGTCGACAAGGTTATACTCTCCCCCATGAGCCATGCCGGATACTACCCCGGCGGCAGGGTGATGACCATGAAGGTGCTGTTTGAAAGGGGCACAGACCGCCTGCTCGGAGCTCAGATAGTCGGCTTTGAGGGCGTTGACAAGCGCATAGATGCGCTTGCGGCTGCAATTTGGGCAGGGGTCGGGGCATCCGAGCTTAAGGAGCTCGATCTTGCCTATGCACCGCCGTATTCCTCCGCTAAGGATCCCATAAACATGGCGGGCTTTATCATCGACAACATCTCCTGCGGCCTGCTCAAGCAGTGGTATGTTGAGGATGAGCTTCCTTCAGATGCGACGCTGCTCGATGTTCGCACCGTTCAGGAGTATGCGCTTGGGCATATAGACGGCTTTGTCAACATCCCCGTGGATGAGCTTCGGGAAAGGCTGAATGAGCTCGACAGGAGCAAGCCCGTGTATGTGATATGCCAGAGCGGTCTGCGGAGCTACATAGCCACCCGAATACTTGCCGGCTACGGCTATGACTGCTATAACTTCGCCGGCGGGTATCGATTCTACTCCACAGCAAAGAACGACTGCAGCATATCGGGGCGTGCATCCGCCTGCGGC
This sequence comes from uncultured Clostridia bacterium, assembly GCA_944336475.1. GTDB lineage: Bacteria > Bacillota > Clostridia > Christensenellales > CAG-138 > CALVLD01. The sequence goes on along the minus strand of CALVLD010000028.1, from coordinate 5,685 downwards.
ATGGAGGTGTGATCTCTTAAAATAAAACGGCAGGGCTCTATGCGGCTCTGCCGTTTTGCCGTACTATTCCCCTGCGACGGTGCGCAGCTTCTGTTTGTCTGCCAGCTCTATCATGCTGCGGGAAAGCCTGACCATTCCCTCGGACTGAAAATACCTGAGCATTCGGGTGACCACCTCGCGGGGGTTGCCCATGTGATTGCCTATCTTCTCATGCGTTATGCTGAGGGAATCGCTGTCCTCAAGCACGGACTCCTCAAGCAGAAATGCGGCAAGCCGCCTGTCAAAGCTCTTCCACAGTATCTGCTCCATCAGCCACATGACGTCTGAAAAACGACTTGCCATTATCTCGTTGGTATGGTTTGCAAGCGGTGCGGACTCCTCCATAACACGCTTGTACACCTCGGACGGTATTATCACTATATCGCTGTCCTTCTGTGCTTCGATCACCACATCGAACTGTATGCTCCGCATGATGCATGATGCCGAAAGCAGGCATATGTCCCTTTCAAACAGTCGGTACAGGGTAATCTCCCTGCCGTCCTCGGATACGATGTATGCCCTGAGCTGACCGGAGAGTACAAGTATCAGCCCCGTGCAGTCCGCTGCACCGGAGTGCAGCACCTCCCCCCTGCCTATGCGCCTCTGCATGGCAGAGCTCTCCAGCACCGCCCTCTGTGCCTCCGTAAGCCTGCCCCACACGGGCAGATAATCTGCAATATTCATTGTATCTTCCCACCTTCCTGCATTATGATAGCACGGTTTGCCGTGTCGGTCAACAGCAGGCGTCCCCATGCGCCGATCGTGTGTACGCAGTAAAAGCACCAAGGCCGTGAGCCCATCTCTTTTGACCGCGTCGGCTTGAATCCTGCGGCTGTTTTTTGATAATTTTCCAAATATGTGTTGTCACCCATATATATCATGTGGTATACTGATATTGGGCGCAGCGGTGACGTGCCTGTCGGAGGGACGGGTGCATCATCGGCCGCAGTATCATTCTCGACATTAACTATATATTGTTTAATTTTGAGAACTTTCGGCACGGCTTGTGCGTTATATTAGTAAAGGGGAAAGAATTCTTCCGTAAATACGCATCTGAATCGTCCCGCCCTTGGGGGCGGAGCTTTTTCCTTTATATGGGATGCTGTGGTTTTTATCGACAACTTGGTTTAACAGGCAGGGTAATTGACAGGAGATATCTGAAAGGAGGCGAAAACATGACCAGATACACAAAGACCATAACGGGTATACTGCTTGCTGTACTTATCGTTTGTTCAAGCATATTTCCTGTAGTAACGTCGGCAGTCGATGAACAAGCCACAGATAACTGCCAACATACCCTTCGTGGTATAACACAGCAGGTAGTATGCTGGGACAGGACTGCTACTCAGCACTATATTCAGTATGTAACCCATACAATTTGTCGTACTTGTGGGAGATTGCTCTACGAAACTTTGACAGAGCCCGTTTGGGAAAATCATTCATTTACTAAGGTAGATATGGGGCACCACGGTTCAACACATCGTTGGGTGGATGTGTGTGAATGCGAATATGCCGTACCCGGATCTATTCCATGCAACGGTCCGCCTTGCACGCTGCCGGAATAAGGCGAATACCAGTCGGTGAGTAACGGTTTGCCATACCGTTCTCCGGCCCAATCTACTAACAAAAGTAAGCCTCGCTGAATTACCCCTGCCTGCATCAAAGGCTGTTACCCCGATCAAACGCTATTTGTATAAGGAGGAATTATGTTTGGCATAAAGAAATGGCTTCGTCGCCCTGTACCGGCGGTGCTGTGGCTGCTCGTGTTGACCGCCGCCTGTGCGGTGATGTGCCTGGGCGTATTTGCCTATATATCCGCTGCCGACACGGCAGACGAGCTTGAATCGCAGTTTGTGACCATTGCCGTGCTGAAAGCACAGTGGACGAGGGGTGAGTATCAGGAGATCGAGGTCGATGGCACATCCGGCGAAGATTCAGATAGTGTGACCATTGGCGAGATGGGACAGGGTCGGATCCACGCCTTCGATGAGGATGAATTCGCAAACGACAGGAATATACTCGTCTCGGATTTCAGGCGGTATCAGACCGCATACTCGCCCGGCATCACCCCGCTGCTGTCCGCAATGACGGAAAAAGCATATCAGGTCGAATACGACGAGCCCTACGGTGCGGTCATGCTCCGCGTCACTGTACAGAGCCACACATATGAAGAGTATCACCTTCCGGCGCTCCCGGCGCTTGGGATCGATGAGCAGAACAGCTACACCCTGCGCGCCGTTGTCAGAATAGATGAAGTGATACTGGCACATGAGGGCTATGAGCTGCCCGAGACTATCGATATAGTCTACACGGAATCAGAGCCTTTAATTGAGGTAGAGGATGGCAAAAGTTACATTGTGTTCGGGTATTATCATGCAAGCCATCTCATTTGGGACGAGTTTCTTCATCAGACGGGGCAGGAGCAAAGGAATCTGCCCCCCTCCATCGGCATAAGCACCGGGTTGCCGAAATCATTCAAGATCCTTAACGACGATGGTGTGCCCGAGGAGGTCGATCTCGCAGAATTTGACGACATTCGGACGCCCACCATTGCGCCGATAGAAGGGGATACGGAGGATTTCCTTTCCGACCCGGTCAACGAGCTTTGGACGAGGACTGTCGAGCGCTACCGCATAACGCTCTCATCACTGCCCATGCTCGGAACAGACTGCATTGAAAGCATGCTGCCTATCAACCAAAAGAGCGTAACGCTTGCCGAAGGCCGCTATTTCAGCGAGGAGGAGTATGCAAGCGGAGCCAATGTGTGCGTTATATCGGATGCGCTTGCGGCATACAACGGGCTCAGTGTGGGCGACACAATAAGCCTTAGACCCTATCTGTTTGACAACTCCACACCATCCGGACAAGTGGCGTGGCAGAATGTTTCGGGGACGAATCCGAAAGCGCTTGTCTACAACCCTACCGTCGGCTTCGGTGCGGAAGCCCGTGAGTTCACGATAGTCGGGCTGTATCATACCGACGACGCATGGCCTGAGCCGAACAACAAAGGCAGCTTTGATTTCAGTCCCAACACGGTGTTCATACCCAAGGCCGCCGTTTTAGGGGACTACTACACCTCCGATAACGGCGCACTGTACTCGCTGCGCATAAGGAACGGCTGCGGCGACGCATTCCTTGTGAGTCTTAAGGGGACGGAGCTGGAGAACGCCTTTGCCGTGTACGACCAGGGCTATTCCGAAGTTGCACAGGTGCTTGCCGAAATGCAGTCGAATGCGCTCACGCTGTTTATACTTGGGCTTGCCGCATTCACCGCCGTCGCACTGCTATATGTCCTCCTGCATATCGGAGGAGAACGGCGCATGTACGGGACGATGCGCTCCCTTGGACAGACGCAGAGATCTGTGCTTGGGGTCGCAATAGGCGGCAATCTGCTGCCCCTTGCGATAGTCCTGCCTGCCGCAGGGATAGTCTCATATGCGCTCCTCGACGTCGTCAGGGAAAGGGTGCTGGGCGGATACGGCTCCGGACTTGCATGGATAATACCCGTTGTACTCGTTGCGGAAGCGCTTCTTATCACCGTATTCGTGGCGGTATACTGCTCGCTTGCCGTCAGAACCAATCCACTGAAGCTGATGAAGGAGGATAAATGATATTTTCGCTATGGTTCGCAGTAAAGCGCATAGTTAGACGACCCCTTGTTGCAGCAGGCACGATGCTTCTGTGCGCCGCATTCACGCTGCTGCTTCTGGGGGTGGGAAGCTACTCGGACTCACAGAAAAACTCCCTTGACGGGATCTATGAGAATATGGCCGTCACCTGCGTCATCACCAACCGCACCGGCATGAAAAGCGACGGACTGAACATAATTGCCACCGATTACGACAGGTTCACCGACCCACTCTATCCCCTGAGCCGATATGTAAAGGACATAATGCGGTTAAAGGAGTTGGAGTGCCTTCCGCTCGAGAGCGAGGACGAGCCCGATATGCCGGAGCGGTCGGATTTTAAGGAGGCCGAAACGCTGATCGCCGTCGATTCCTTTGAGAGCGCCGACGCTCTTGCCTCCTATTCCGGAACACCGATGAGCTATCTTGATGGCTACTCCGCAGACTTTCTCTCCGGCAGTATGCCCTGCTGCATCGTTTCAAGCACACGGTGGGATATGCTTGAGGAGAATGAGGACGGCACAAGAACGCTGCTGCTTGCGCTGTACGACAGGGAGAATGACCTGCTTTTCGCAAATCCGCTCGAGCTCACCGTGATAGGCTGTTATTTTGGTGAGACGAACGCCATATATATGCCGTTTTCGGTATGCATAGAGGCGATGGACGGGGAGGATATGCCTCGCTCCTGCGACAGCCTCCGCTTTACGCTGAACGATAACTATCGGCTTGATGAGTTTATCGCAGAGCTTCGCACACGCTTCCCCGAACCCGACATCGGCGCAACGAGCGCCGCAGGATGGAAGGATTATGCCGCCATGGTGTATGATAAGGAGTTCCGCGAAGCGGTCAAGGCCACCGAGCGGAATCTTAGCTTTGCAGGCGTGCTCATCCCCGTACTGCTCACGCTCTCCATGGTATCAGGTGCGTTGGTTAGCATGCTGTGCGTCAGAAGCGGCAAAAAGAGCTTTGCCGTAATGCGCTCCATGGGAACGAAGCCCGGCACCGTGTTTGCATCAGCTTTGGCGGAGCAGCTTATACTGCAGCTTTTAGGCACGGCTGTCGGTATGGGTGCATATGCGGCAGCGGCAGAGCTTAGCCGAACGGGTCTTGTATCCATGGCGATATTTATTGTTGTCTATGCGCTGGGCTGTGCGGTAATGACATACGGAACCGTGCGCATTAACGTTATGAAGATAATGAAGGAGGAATGAACACATGGCCGCTTTGGAAGCAAGGGATCTGGTCTATGCCTATAGGACCAAGTACAGAACGGTATATGCGGTAAACGGGTTATCCTGCGAGTTTGATCGCGGCAGGATGTATGCCATAGTCGGCAAGTCCGGCAGCGGCAAGACCACGCTTTTGTCCCTTCTTGCAGGGCTGGACACTGCGTCAGAGGGCGAGGTGCTCTACGACGGAGTCTCCATGCTCGGCATGGACAGGGATGAATACCGCCGTGACCATGCGGCGGTCATATACCAGAGTTTCAACCTGTTTCCCATACTCACCGTTATTGAGAACGTGATGTACCCCCTTCTGATGAAGAAAGCGCCCAAGGCCGAGGCGAGAGCGGCAGCCGCCGAGAAGCTCCGCAGCGTGGATCTGGACGAGACATTCCATGACCGTCTCCCGTCGATGCTCTCCGGCGGAGAGCAGCAGCGTGTGGCAATAGCAAGGGCGCTGGCCGCAGGGGGCGACGTAATACTTGCAGATGAGCCCACTGGCAATCTTGACACCGAGAACGGCAGGAACATAATCAACATACTTATGCGCCTTGCCCACGAGCAGAACTACTGCGTGATAGTCGTAACGCACGACCCTTCCATTGCGGAACAGGCGGACACCGTGCTCCGCATGCAGGACGGAAGGCTCATGGAGTGAGCCCCTTAGCACTTACCCCCTTCGAGCCTTGATGCCCGAAGGTTTTTATGTCAGTGACGCTGCTTCGTTGACACGGCTATATCAACCGACATCATACGGATATAACAAAGCGATAATTCCCAAATCGATAAAGGGGTGT
>CALVLD010000027.1 GCA_944336475.1 uncultured Clostridia bacterium | reverse complement strand
TGGACAGGGCATGCGGGCTGCAATTAAAAGACAAGTATGTATTCAAACCTTAATCCCGAATTTGCGCTGCAAATTCGGGATTAAAGACATCATTCGGAAGTAGCATTTAAGGGGCAGCCTCATCGACGAACCCTGCGGGTCAAGGGACGCAGTCCCTTGCGGGGGTCTTAGGGGGCGGAGCCCCCTATAGGGGGAGCGCTGGGGACGCTTAAGGGGAACGTCGGGGCCACTTTTTCCGAAAAGCGTCCCCAAACCCCTTGAAAAAGGGATGGGCAAGGCGTACGGGCTGCAATTAAAAGACAAGTATGTATTCAAACTTTAATCCCAAATTTGCGCTGCAAATTCGGGATTAAAGACATCATTCGGAAGTAGCATTTAAGGGGCAGCCCCGTTGACGAACCCTGCGGGTCAAGGGACGCAGTCCCTTGCAGGGGTCTTAGGGGACGGAGCCTCCTGACGCTCTCCAACGTCTCTGTGCCGTCAATTCCCCAGCAGGTACGCTATCGCGGCCTGAAGCTGGGTATCCTGATCGGGGTAGTCGGTGTAGAGAGTATAGACATCCAGGTACATAAGCTCGTCGGGCAGCTCTACTATGAGATCGGGAGTAATGCCTGTGCCGTTCAGATCGGTGCCGTTGGGTGTGAAGTAGGCGTCGGTGGTGAGCTTAAGGTAGCCGTTATCGCCTGAGAGGGGGAATGTGGTCTGGACTATGCCCTTGCCGAATGTCTGCGTGCCTATCACATACGCCCTTGAGTTATCCTGCACAGCACCGGCGAATATCTCGCTTGCGGAGGCGGAATTGCCGTTTACCAACAGCACCATGGGCAGGTCGCAGTGGTCGGCATCGGAGCGGAACACCTCCGCGGGATCCTTGGTCTTGCCCTTCCAGGAGGCAATGACGCACTCGCCGAGCACGGCATCGGCTATGTCAATCACGGTATCCAGGTATCCGCCGCCGTTGTTGCGAAGGTCGACTATGAGGGATGAAGCTCCATCGGCGGTAAGCGCCTCTATTGCGGCGTTGAACTCATCGACCGCATCTCCAGTGAACGAGGTGATATGTATGTAGCCTATACCACCATCGAGCATGAAGTACTCCACGCGCTCGACGTATACATTGCCCCGGGTGACGGTGATATCGAGCACCTCATCTCCCCGGCGTATGGTCAGAACCACGGTGGTACCCTCCTCGCCGGTTATGCGGTCGCCCAGCTCGGATGAGGAGAGGCCGTAGACCTCCTCGCCGTCGACGGCAAGCACCTTGTCGCCCTTTTGTACGCCTGCCTGCTCTGCAAAGGAGTTCTTGAACACACGGTGTATGAGTGCGCCGCTGTCATCAGGCGGATATATGGATATGCCTATGCCGCTGTAATTGCCGTTCATGGAGCTGTAGTAGGAGTTATACTCCTCTTCTGTGAAATAGGTAGCATAGCCGTCGCCCATGGCGTCCACCATGGCGTGTGCGCCTGCAGCCACTAAAGTATCGGGGTCGAGCGGATCGCCGTAGTGATACCGCTGCATCATATCGAGCAGCTCTTCAAAGAGCAGCGCACTGTCCCCCAGGCTGTTTTTTCCGACGCTGAAGCCCACGGCAAATATGCCGAAGCATAGCGCCAAAGCAGACAGCACCGCTATCAGCCGCTTTACAGCCTTGGGAAACTTACGCCCGGGCTCCGTTGTGATGTTCATATCCTTTTCCATGGTCTGTCCTCCAAATCGGTTTCGTGGTCACGGGGAGGGAGCTTCATCCTGTCCCACATGCCGTATTTATGGGTTTGAGATATGGCGTTGATCAGCCGTACCTCGGGATCCGGCACTATCCTGCGGAAATCCGCAAGAAGTGCCTTCATATCCTCACGCTTGGTGTGCCCCGCAACAGGGCAGTTGGCCTTCTGCACGGGGAGCTGCAGCCGCCTTGCGGCGGAGACGGCCTCCTTTTCAGGGAAGAAAACAAGGGGGCGTATTATGGTCACATCCATCCTGTCCATATACGTCACGGGCGCAAATGTATTGAGCCGGCTCTCGTAAAACAGGCTAAGGAGGAATGTTTCAAGCACGTCCTCACGGTTGTGGCCGAGCGCAATGAGGTTGCACCCGCGCTCCACCGCCGCTGTGTTGAGCGCACCCCTGCGGAACTTGGCGCAGAGGGCGCAGGGATTCTTCTCTCCGCGCACATTAAAAACGACATCGCCTATATCGGTGTTGATTATGTCGAGACGGATGTCGTTTGCCGCAGCCCAATCGAGCAGAGCGGTATGATCCTGCTCCACCAGGCCAAGGCTGAGCATGACTCCGCACACGGAAAAGTCCTTTTTTGAGAACATGCGGTACAGCTTGAGGCCGTAGAGCAGGAGCAGACTGTCCTTGCCGCCGCTCACGCCCACGCATATGCTGTCCCCGTCCCTTATCATATCGTATCGCTCGTCAGCACGGCGGATACATCCCAAAACACGCTTCATATCAGAAGTAGAGCCTCCCTGGGGCGACGAGTATGGTGCCGTGAGCCTCGCTGTGGACACCGCCGGAGTTTGGGAGCATATAAGTGCTCTCGACAACGATTATGGGTACCTCAAGATATGAGCCGTCCGTCAGAGCAGAGACAGGGGGTATGGCGTTGAGCCTGTATTTTATGCGCACCATGGAACCCGATGCCTGCACGCCGCCATAGCCGAATGAGGTGAGGTACATGCCGATATTGTGATAATAATTGCCTGCCTCCCCCAACGGAAACTGACCGCTGCCACCGAGATACTCCATGTTGCAGGCAAAGGCCGGAACATCGCTTGTCTGGCTGCCGTCGTCAATGCTTGCATTGATAGCAGAGACGATACCTCCCGACCATGTGACGGATGAGCTCACAGGGGTGACATACTCCTCCGGATAGTCCACCAGCCAGTGGCCGGAGTACATACAGCTCCCCTCATTCAAAAGATCGAATGTCCAGAAGAACTCGTCTCCCACAGCCATTGAGGAGCAGTCCACCTCGGCGCCGCCGTAGCTTGCCACATATGGGTTTGCAGGCGCGGACGTCGAAGTGGGCACGGGAGTGGGAGCCGGCACGGGCGTTAGCGTGGGGGTCACGCCTATAGGCGGAGGCGTAGAGCCATCCGGCGTAAGGGTAACGTCGTCTATCAGCGTGGCGGCGGGGGTAATATCCACGCCGAAGGGCGTGGTCGCAGCCTGAGAGGGAACTGCTGTAGCAGCACCGGCGGTGCTGCCGGGGACTATGTCCACGGGCGAGTCGTCCTGCGTGGGCACGGGGCTGCTTGTGGATGCAGCGGTGTCCGAATCCGTGCAGGAGCAGGCGGCAAGCGCAGCCGCAAGCGATATGCAGAGCAGCAGTATTGCCGATCGCAGGGGTTTTTTCATAATAAGCGAACCTCCGACAGAGCTATTCCCTATCGGCGCTGTGTATGCCGTCGGGAAGTGTTTTGAGATATTCCGTTTGAAGCATGGCGTAGACATACTCGCTTCGCCATTGGAGCTTTTGACGCACACGGATACGTCTGCTGCTTTTGAAGTGCGCCTCCCTGCGCATGCCTATGCTCTCCATAACGTGCCGGGAGGCGGCATTCTCGGTATCGCATCTGGCGTGTATCCTGTGCAGATCGAGCCCTAAAAAGCCAAATCGCAAAAAGCCCCTTGCCGCCTCCGCGGCATAGCCCCTGCGCCAGTGAGCCCTGTGCAGTATGTAGCCAAGCTCACCCTGCTCACGGGACTCGTCAAGCGTGAGCCCTGCGGAGCCAATCAGCTCCCCTGTGCTTTTAAGGCACAGGGCAAGGTCGTAAACGGTGCGATTCTCCGCTATCTGGCTTGAGAGGCGGCTCTGAACAAAGCGCACCACGCCGATATGGTTCTCCGGCCCCCAGTCCATGAACTCCGTATTCTCGGCAGAACCCGAGTAGGCAAACACGGCTTCGACATCCGTTTCGGTAAACTCCCTTGCGAACAGCCGCTTCGTCTCAAACAGCACGGGCGAGGGCGAATCAGCCATGCTTCGTCTCCGATATGAATCTTGCGTTTACAACGTCAAACAGCCCCTTGTCCGTAAGGCGAACCTCGGGTATCACGGGCAGAGCAAGGAAGGAGAGCAGCACCAGCGGATCGGACTCGCTCCCTGCGCCGAGATACCTTGCGGCGTCGAGCAGCGCACGCTGACGCTTCAGCACCTCCTCCACGGGAGCGTCGGTCATGAGCCCTGCTATGGGCAGGGGCAGGCTTGCAAGCACAACGCCATGGCTGACTATGCAGTAGCCGCCGCCGCAGTCCTTGAGAGTTTCCACTGCGGTGATCATATCGGCGTCGTTATCGCCTGCCACAACGATGTTGTGGGAATCATGCGCCACGGTAGAGGCTATAGCCCCGTCGTGTATGCCGAGGCCGCTGACTATGCCAAGGCCGATATTGCCTGTGGCATGGTGGCGCTCAATAACGGCGAGCTTGTCAAGGCCGTAGCCGGGGATGAAATCCCCGTCCGCATCGGCGGGCACATCCCTGTATTCCAGCCGCGTGACGAGCTGATTGTCCACCGTGTGTATTACGGGCATGGGGTTTTGCACCCTGAGCCTCAGCTCACCTCTGCCCATGGGTGCGCAGTGCACACTGCCGTACACATCCTTGGGGATTATGGGTACGGGCCACGTCTTATGGGGATCGTACTCCTCGCCCGACGTGAACACCGTGGTGGGTCTGATATCCTCAAGATCGTCAAAAACTATCATGTCCGCACGGTAGCCTGGGGCGATGGCGCCTAAACGGGGTATGGAGAATGCACGGGCGGTGTTTATGGTCGCCATGCGTATCGCCTCCACAGGCGGTATGCCGTGACGCACGGCCTCGTTGACTATGTGGTTGATGTGCCCCTCGCGCAGTATGGTCTCGATGTGCTTGTCATCCGTGCAGAAGCATATGCCGTCCGTGGGAAGATGCTCACGAACTATGCAGTCGAACATCTCGCTCACGCCGTTGGCGGCGGAGCCCATGCGGATCAGCACATTCATGCCGCAGCGGAGCTTTTCCTTCATCTCCGGCGCATTGGAGCACTCGTGATCGGTATGGGGCCCTGCAAGGCAGTAGGCGTTGAGGTCTCTGCCGCTCAAGAGCGGCGCATGACCGTCTATGGGACGGTTGAAGAACAGCGAGAGTTTGTTCGTCATATCCTCGGTGCAGTTTATAACGGAGTTGTAGTCCATGACTTCCGCAAGACCCAGCACACGGCTCTTGCGCTTTATCACAAACACCTCCAGATCCTCCGCCGTCAGCTCCGCACCGCTGTTTTCAAAGGGTGTGGCGGGCACACAGGACGGAAGCATGAAGTACACCGTCATGGGAAGGTCGTATGTCAGCTTGTATATGGCCCGTATGCCCCATATGCCTGCGACATTGGCTATCTCATGGGGGTCTGCGATTATGGTGGTGGTGCCCGTGGGCACTATGACGCTTGCGAATGAGGCAGGCGTTACCATTGAGCTCTCGATATGCACATGGGCGTCTATGAAGCCCGGCGCAACGTATGCGCCCCTGGCATCGTACACATTGCCGCAGTCAAAACTGCCGACGCCGATTATGGTATCTCCGTTTACGGCTATATCGCCTTCGATTATCTCGTTTGTGAACACGTTAACTATACGGGCGTTCTTGATCACAAGCGTTGCCTCGCCATCGCATGCGGCACGGATGAGACGGGGCAGATCGGCAACCTTCATACTCCACCTCCTGAGTGTATTTCGTTTATTGTATCATATTCTCAGCAAAATGTATAGCAAGATTGCAAAAATCATATAGAAGTTGATATATTTGGCGCGCCGCAATGAAAAGCGTTTCAATCGATGCTATAATGGGTGCAAATGCAGGCGTTCGGCTCTTGTCGGATGAATACCGAGTTTTTTACTTCAGAGGGATGAGATGAGGATCAGGATCAACACATCAAAGGATATGACCGTTGGCACGCCGTGGAAGGTCATCACTGCGTTTGCCGTACCAGTATTCTTCAGCCAGCTCTTTCAGCAGCTCTACAACACCATCGACTCGCTTATAGTCGGCAACTATCTGTCCACTCAGGCGCTTGCGGCGGTTAGCGCCTCCGGCCCGGTGATATTTCTGCTCATCAGCTTTTTTGCCGGCACGTCCATGGGCGCAGGCATAGTTATTTCTCAGCACTACGGCGCAAAGGATATGGATGGCGTTAGCAGGGCCATACATACGAACATAGTGCTGAGCGTTATCTGCGGAATCATCCTCACCCTGGCAGGCGTGTTTTTCACGCCGACGCTGTTGCGCTGGATGGATACTCCGCCAAACGTCATGTCCGAGGCGGTGGAGTATTTCCGGTTCTATTTCATGGGCGCGGTCGCCATAGTCCTGTACAACTCATGCAGGGGCATAATGAATGCATTGGGAGACAGCACAAACCCCCTCGTATATCTGATAATCTCCTCGGTGCTGAACGTGGTGCTCGACCTGCTGTTCATAGCGGTGTTCCAATGGGGCGTGTGGTCGGCGGCGTTTGCAACGACGATATCCCAGCTGGCAAGCGCAATCCTCTGCATTATCCGTCTGAGCCGAAGGGATCAGATCTGTCCGCTCAAGCTCAAAAACATGCGTATCGACGGGCATATGCTCAAGGAGATACTGCGCCTCGGCCTGCCCTCCGGTATACAGAACTCCGTTATCGCCATTGCAAACGTGGTCGTGCAGTCGAGCATAAATGCGTTCGGCGATGTAGCAATGGCGGCATACGGCAGCTACTCCAAGATAGAGGGCTTCGGCTTCCTCCCGATAACGAGCTTCAACATGGCGCTGACCACATTTACAGGTCAGAACCTCGGCGCAGGCGAGTATGACAGGGCCAAGCACGGCTCACGCTTCGGCATAATCGCAGCGGTGCTGCTTGCGCAGATAATAGGCGTGCTCATATGGCTGTTTGCCCCACAGCTCATCGCACTGTTCGATGACAATCCCGAGGTCGTGCGCCTCGGTACCATGCAGGCAAGGACGGTCACGCTGTTCTACTTCCTGCTGGCATTCTCCCATGCGGTGGCGGCGGTCTGCCGGGGCGCAGGCAAGGTGTTTGTGCCCATGGTGGTGATGCTCTCCGTGTGGTGCGTGCTGAGGATAGCTTACATCAAAATAATCGCACAGATATTTGGAGAGATAAGCTACATATACTGGGCATATCCCATAACCTGGGGCATAAGCTCCGTGATATACCTGTTCTACTATCTGTTCTCAGATTGGGTGCATGGGTTTGATAAGAGTCGTGCCATGGGGCATGCGCATCACCACCACAGGCATACGGAGGTTTGATTGAACAGCGCCGTCAGCGATATTTTGAATATGGGCATAAGACCCAACAAGGCGCTGGGGCAGAACTTTCTGGTGGATGATGCCGCCGTGCAAGCCATTGTAAAGCGTGTAACGGAGAGCCGCCTGCCCGTGCTTGAGATAGGCGCAGGGCTTGGCGCCATAACGGTGCCCATTGCGCAGAGCGGCGTGCGCCTTGCGGCGGTTGAGCTGGACGAACGGCTGCTTGAGGCGCTCCTCAGCCGTGCCGAGCTGGCGGATGTTCGCCTGATACACGGGGACATACTCAAGTGCGATCTGGGGGAGATAGCGTCCTGCCTTGGCGGCAGCATAGCTGTCTGCGGTAATCTGCCGTATTACATAACCTCGCCCATATGCAAAAGGCTGATACTATCGGGGCTCGACATACCCGAGATGACGCTTATGATGCAGGCGGAGGCGGCGGAGCGGTTCACCGCCGAGCCGGGGGATGATAGCTATGTTCCCCTCACCGTGCTGTACAGGTATATGTACGATATCTCGACGCTGCTCAAGCTCTCTGCGGAGAGCTATTATCCCCGTCCGGAGGTGAGCTCCACGGTGCTGTTTATGCGCCGCAGGAGGGATAGCCTTCCCGAAGGGCTTGCGAGGGTGACAACAGCGGCATTTGCAATGAGACGCAAGACTCTGTACAACAACCTTGCGGCGGCGGGCATACCCCGGCAGAGGGCTGCCGACGCCATTGCCGCAGCAGGGCTGCCCGCAAGCGTCCGAGCGGAGCGACTGACCGTGGAGCAGTTCGCCGCACTTGCGGAGCTTCTAAAGGACGAGGGATAATGTAATGTTTGGCACACACGTCTTCGGGGCTCGCCTGCGTGCAGGCAGTGAGTCTCGTCTTTTGCCTGCTCGATGCGGCGCATCGGCTCTGCACGGCTCGCCGCCGCAGTACGGGCGAGTGCAGCATGCGTATGCTCCGCCGATAGACAAACCGCTCCGACACGACGATATTGGATAACGCTATAAATTGCGATCTTATGTGTTCAGCCCTCAGAAAAAGCCGTATTTTCAAGGATTTTCGCATGATAAACGCTCTGACCCCACGTATTTTCCCTTGTTTTTGCCCCTATGAGACGAAACAATAAATCTGAATATCGAACGGCTTTTCGGCGGCCCAAGACCCCTCAGTGTTTAAGAGCGAAACATACCCTTTGCACAAACCGCAGGTTTGTACTCTGTGCGTTTCATTCCCACAGGGAGGTTCTCCCGACCGTAACGCAAGTCCAGGGGATTCTGCAATCCGTTATCTTTGCAGCCCCAAAAAGGGAAGTGTCCGAGACAGGCTCGGACAGTTACAGGCAGAGGGCAAGCAGAGAAATCTGCCAAAGCAGAAAAAGAAATCCTTTGACAGGGGCGGTAGACAGGCACAGAAAACCGCCGCTATGGTGTTATCCATATGCAACGCTCAGCCCATCAACAAAACCCTGCGCCTGCAGGGTTTTTGATTTGCGATTTTAGAGAGACTATGGCGCTGAAGAAGCATCTGCTGAGGAAGATCGGCGCCGCGATAGACTTCAGCTTCATAATATGACCTCTGTGAGCCGCTATACTGCGCAGAGCACGAGATATTGTTTCGTATGCTGTTCATCGGCTGTCCTTACCACGTCAAGAGCGAGATACGCCTGTGCGATGAGATATGCTGCAACATGGCATACCGGCGGTTATGCGGCCAAGCAGCGAGCTTCGCCTTTCACAATCCTCAACGCCGCACATCAGCTCGGCGCGGCTCTCGGCTCACTTCGACAAGGCGGTCAGGCATGTCCTGCGCATGCGGCTTATCTGCGGCCAAGCAGCGAGCTTCACCTTTCACAATCCTCAACGCCGCACATCAGCTCGGCGCGGCTCTCGGCTCACTTCGACAAGGCGGTCAGGCGTATCCTGCGCATGCGGCTTATCTGCGGCCAAGCAGCGAGCTTCGCCTTTCACAATCCTCAATGCCGCACATCAGCTCGGCACGGCTCTCGGGTGAGAGCCCACCCTGCGCCAACTCTCGGCTCACTTCGACAAGGCGGTCAAACATATCCTGTAATATGCGGAAGCGCTCACGCTGCGCCTCCAACTCCTCCGACTGACGGCGCAGCCTGCTGCGAAGCGCCGAGTTTTCGCCTGCGCTTTTTGCAAGCGAGTTTATAGCTGCTATGGCTGTCTCGGCATCGGCGACGTGGCAGCAGGCGCCTCTGCGATTCAACGCTGCGTGAGCGTCTATGCCCTCGGCGCGCAGCTCTGCGGCTATGCGTTCCAGCAGCGCAGGATCCCGTGTCAACGCCGCCCGATATTTATTCTGATAGCGGAGCATGCGCTTGGGATCACCCTCGGCAAGTCTGAATGTTGCGGCGCGCACCGATTCGCCGCTTGCTACGGCACGCAGTACCTCCTTGAGGAGCTCATGCGTCTCCTCTGCGGTAAAGGGCACGAACGCCGCTGCGGTCAGCCCTCCGCGGCTGCCCTCTCGCAGACGGGCGTAGAAATGGTTGCGCACGCTGTTGGGCATGCGCCCGGTTTTGGCTGCAACGGTCTCAAACACCGTGCGGAGGGGTATGCCCCTTGCCTTACCCGTCTCTGCTTCCGAAAAGAGGAGCTCATCCTCCTCCCGGCTCCAACCCATCGTTCTGTTATGCATAAACCATACCCCCTTTAGGACTTTGATTGGATTATTGACCGCAGCAAGCGGATTCAAACGGGAGTTATGGTATTTATTATGAGCTATTTTGTCGAAATATTAACAGATCGAGATAAGCCACGCTATTATCCCCACTGCGACGGATGCAGTGATGCCGTTTACGAGCACAGGCCCAGCTATCGAAAAAAGCTGTGCGCCCACCCCCATAACAAGCCCCTCACGCCTGTGTTCCATGGCCGGGGATACTATTGAGTTGGCAAAGCCGGTTATGGGCACCACCGAGCCCGCACCGGCAATGCTGCCTATGCGGTCATACACGCCCAGGCCGGTGAGCAGTGCGCCGATGAATATCATAACTATGGATGTAAAGCTGCCGCGCTCCTCATCGCTTAGCTCAAACAGCATCGTGCCGACATCCCCCACGAGCTGGCCTATGCAGCATATCAGGCCACCTATCACAAACGCCCATATGCACTGATGCCAGATACGGCTCCTGGGCATGCGCTCCTTTACAAGCTCGCGATAGCGGCGGTGCTCCGCCCTTTCATGTTCGTCGATCTTTCGCCTAAGCATAATGCTCTCCTCCAAATTCGATTTGGGCATAGTTTGCACAGGCGTGCGAAATTTGATGTATGCGGTTAATATTGCTAACCAAAAAGTATATTCATGTGAAAATGCAATGCCGAGCATAAGTGTCCTTGACTTGACGATTATCAGAGCATATAATCATATTGAGTGTCCCTGTCGTGTTTTGAGCAGGGTGAGGGGTGCTTCAATCTAAATGAAGGGAAGAATGGATTTTACACATGGAATGGTGGCATTATCTGATTCTTGCCGCGAGTATTCTTGTTTCTGCCGGTATCGGCATAGCGATAGGTTATTTTTACAGGCGTGACGTCGCCGAGGCAAAGGTCGCCAAGGCAGAGGACGCAGTAAGGAAAATGATCGACGACGCACAAAAGCGTGCTGAGACGTTAAAGAAAGAGACTATAATCGAGGCAAAGGAAGAGGTCTATCGGTTAAAGACCGAACAGGAGCGTGAAAACAGGGAGCGCCGCAGTGAGCTGCAAAGGGGCGAACGCCGCTTGCAGCAGCGTGAGGAGAGCTTCGACAAAAAGCAGGACAGTCTTGAAAAGCGTGAGGAGCAGCTCAACCGCCGCATCAAGGAGATCGACGAGATGGAGGCCTCCATCAAGACCATATGCGATCAGCAGACGGCCGAACTGGAGCGCATCGCCGCAATGACAGCAGATGAGGCTCGTGCGGTCATACTCAACAATGCGGAGAAGGAGACTCGCCATGAGGCGGCGCTCATGATCCGTGATATCGAGGCCAAGGCCAAGGCAGAGGCGGACAGGAGGGCGGTCAACATCATCTCCATGGCGATTCAGCGCTGTGCGGCGGATCATGTTGCGGAGGCTACCATCTCCGTGGTCTCGTTGCCCAATGACGAGATGAAAGGCCGCATAATCGGTCGTGAGGGGCGCAATATCCGCACGTTGGAGACTGCTACGGGGGTAGACCTCATAATCGACGATACGCCTGAGGCGGTCATACTCTCCGGATTCGATCCGGTGCGCCGTGAGGTTGCCCGCATCGCACTGGAGAAGCTCGTGCTTGATGGTCGCATACATCCCGCCCGCATCGAGGAGATGGTCGAAAAGGCCCGCAAGGAGGTCGACACCCAGATCCGCGAGGCAGGCGAATCCGCAATATTCGAGGTAGGCGTACACGGTCTGCATCACGAGCTGGTAAGGCTCCTGGGCAGACTCAAGTACCGCACGAGCTACGGCCAGAATGTGCTCAAGCACAGCATTGAGGTCGCACATCTTGCCGGCCTCATGGCAGAGGAACTCGGCGTCAACGTTCAGCTCGCAAAGCGTGCCGGCCTTCTGCATGACATAGGCAAGGCCGTTGACCACGAGGTTGAGGGCACGCACAACCAGATAGGCGCTGATCTTGCCAAAAAGTACCGTGAGAATAACCAGGTCGTCCACTGCATACTTGCTCACCACGGCGATGTGGAGCCCAACACGGTCGAGGCTGTGCTCGTTCAGGCGGCGGATGCCATCAGCGCAGCTCGTCCCGGCGCAAGGCGCGAGACTCTTGAAAACTACATCAAGCGGCTTGAAAAGCTCGAGGAGATCTCCAAGTCCTTCGAGGGTGTTGACAAGGTGTTTGCAATCCAGGCTGGCCGTGAGGTCAGGATAATGGTCAAGCCGGAGAAGGTCAGCGATGCCGACACGGTCGTGCTTGTAAGGGATATCTGCAAGCGCATCGAGGCGGAGCTCGAGTATCCCGGTCAGATAAAGGTCAACGTCATTCGCGAGACGCGGGCGGTTGACTTTGCAAAATGATGCTGTGCCGCATCCTGCTGCAGGGGAGGGACAAAGCGAGTTTGGGGGCTGTTCTCGACAGCCCCCTGTTTTTTAGGAGGAACGATGTATATTCCGTTTGCGGACGGTCACTGTGATTTTCTGTATGGCATGGTGAATTGGGGCTATGACATGAACCGTCCTGCCAAGCGGCAGGCGGTCGGGCTTGAGGCGCTCAAGGCGGGCAACGTCAAGCTCCAGACATTTGCCGCATGGATAGACGTTACGCTCAAGCGCAGTGCGCTGAGTCAGGTCATCGCCATGGCGGACGCCTATGAGCGCCTGCTGGAGGAGAACCGCGTGTTTGTAAGGCTCTCACCCGATTTTGACACGGAGGATGAGCACATAGCCACCGTGCTCACCATAGAGGGAGGGGAGGCGGCGGAGGAGTATCTTGAAAATCTGCGCTGCTTCCGCCGTATGGGTTTTGTTGCAATGACCTTGACATGGAACACCCCCAACAAGCTTGCCTACCCGGCTGTGCTGAAGGGCAAAAAGGGGCTCACAGCCCTCGGACGGGAGATGATAAGGGAGATGGCCCGGCTCGGCATGGCGGTAGATGTCTCACACTTGGGCGACTACGGCATAGACGGGGTGTTGGAAGAGGATGTGAAGGTGTTTGCATCCCACTCCAACGCAAGGGCGGTGTTCAACACCCCCCGCTCCATATGCGATGAGCATATAAGGGAGATAGCGAGGCGGGGCGGCACCGTAGGGGTCAACTTCTACAACAAACAGCTCTGCAAGGGCGCTGCGACCGTTCCGATAATCGCCGACCACATAATGCACATAGTAGACGTCGGGGGCGTAAGCTGTGCGGCGATAGGCTCCGACTTTGATGGCATGACGGCCTATCCAGAGGGGCTGGGCACACCGGCAGGTCTGCCCCTGATAGCTAAGGAGCTTTGTCTGAGGGGGCTGGATGATGAAACCGTGCGCAGGGTCTGCTGTGATAATCTGCTCGGCTTTATGAAGGGCGTCTGCGCCCAATAATGTGCGCCTTTTGCCATAATTGTGACGGCTACATGCCACCCAATGCGGATATAATCATGCAGTAGTCACTTGAAAGCGAGGAAACGATATGAAAAGAATCCTTTGCGGCATGGCCGCAGTCATAATGGCAGTGGTATCCGTGGGATGCGGCGCCATGCAAAACGGTGCGGACAACACACCTGCCCCTACAGGCGATCAGCTTGTGGCAATGTCTGTGGAGGGCCTGAAGGAGGAATATGATTTTTCATTTTCAAAGCGTGATCTCTCACAGGATATTGACACCGCTGTGGCAAGCATACTGCTTGCCGACGGTGCGACATCCGTCACGGGCACGGGCGTCACGGTGGACGGCAATGTCGTGACCATCACGGACGAAGGCGTCTATATAGTGAGCGGCGAGCTCACGGATGGGTGTATCACGGTGGAAGCCGACAAGGAGGACAAGGTACAGCTCGTGTTTGACGGCGTGAGCATCAGCTCAAACAGCGGCTCGCCCATGGTGATACTTACCGCCGATAAGGTGTTCATAACGGTGCTGGAAGGGACGGAAAATTTTCTCTCCGACGGCGAAGATTACCCGGATGAGGAAATCGACGCCTGCGTCTACAGCAAGGAGGATCTGACCATAAACGGCACGGGCAGCCTTACTGTGCAGGGGAATTATAAGCACGGCATAGTCTCCAAGGATGATCTTGTTGTGGCCGAGTGTGCGCTTGCCGTTGCCGCACCGGGGGACGGGGTACGGGGCAAGGATGCCCTCAAGATATGCGAGGCGGTGATGACCGTTACCGCAGGCGGCGACGGGATGCTCTCTGACAACTCCGAGGACAGCGGCAGAGGTTATGTCTACATGCAATCGGGCGCCGTGGCCATAGCTGCCGGTGCAGATGGCATACAGGCGCAAAATGTCATATACATCGCCGATGGCGCTGTGGATATAGCCGTATCGGGCACGGACGAGTATTCCACGCTCTGCGGCATGAGTGCGGAGCAGGCTATCGCCGTGACAGACGGCGTTATCACACTCGATGCCCGGGACGACGGCATCAGCTGCGGAGGGGATATCGGCATAGACGGCGGCAGTATCACGATATCCGCAGGCGACGACGGCATACATTCCGATACCTCCCTTGTGATAAACGGAGGCGAGATACGGATAACCTCCAGCCTTGAGGCGCTTGAGGCGGCAAATATCACGGTGAACGGAGGTAGAATAGATGCCGTTTCCGATGATGATGGCATGAACGCCGCAGGCGGCAGCGACGCTGCCGACGATACGGGCGGCAGACCTCGCAGGGGCGGAATGGGCGACGGCTTTGCCGCCGATGCGGACGCCTTCATAGCCATACACGGCGGCTATATCTGGCTCGATGCGGGCGGCGACGGAGTGGACTCTAACGGCAGCTTCACCATGAGCGGCGGAACGCTGCTCATAAGCGGCTCCATGGGCAACGATAACAGCGCCATAGACTATCAGACGAGCGGAACAGTGAGCGGCGGTGTGGTTGTGGCGATAGGCTCCGTGGGCATGGCGCAGAGCTTTGAGTCGAGGGGCAGCGCCCAGAGCAGCATAAGCTGCCGCTTCCAAGGCACCATGGACGCGGGAACCATGGTCACGATGAAGAATGCCGACGGCAGGGCAATACTCTCGTTCACCGCCCCGAAGCAGTTTCAATCCGTTGTGATAAGCTGTCCGGAGCTCGCCTCCGGCGAGGGCTATGAGTTCTTTGTCGGCGGCACAGTGAGCGAAGCGGATGAGCACGGCTTCGCCTATGGAGACATCGGACTTGAAGGAGGCGAGAGCGTGGGCATGGTAACAGCCGGGTAAGCCGGCCCATGGTTAAGCCTGCCGAACCCCACAGCACGGGCTGTGGGCTTCCCACCACCGCCGGGGGGCGCAATCGTGCCGACAACGTTCGGCTTGATGACATAGGGCTTTCCACCACCGCCGGGGGGACGCATTTCCCATCATATTTCCTGCGGGCACCCGAAATCGCTGTTGACAAACGAGGAGTATTCGGTTAAAATATAGCGAGCCAGGTGCTGCGGGTGTAGCTCAGTGGCAGAGCGTCGGCTTCCCAAGCCGATAATGTGGGTTCGATTCCCATCACCCGCTCCATATCGCAGGCGGAAGTTTGGTATGACTCAGGTACCGAACTTCCTGTTTTTATGCGCGCATCACTGCCCCCTGTGTGTGGGGAGCCGCATGACAAAAAACGACTTTTGTTGACAATCACGGCCGATGCGCCGTAATTTCACGCATGGGAACCTTATTTGATACGACCCACATACTGTTTTTACAACAGCCTTTCGTGCCGTCGCCATAGCCGTTGTGCTGTTGCGTCTGTTTTGCACTTAGATTATAACAGTTAGATTATAATAGTAAGTGCAACAGCTGCAATGATAATGCCAACAGCAACACCCATTAAAGGTTTTAGAATTGCCTGATATGGTCTTTTTCCAATCTCCCGTTGCTTTTGAATTTCGTCCAGACATTTTCCCTCGCTAAAAGCAACAATTTCTTTGTAAGTGTGCAGATCGTTATTTTTTTTCAAGTTTTCCACTTTAATTCCAAATCCAAGAGTTATCAGATAGAGAATAGCCCAAATAATCGCTCCATGAATTCGTAAAAATGCCAAAAGCGGAACAAATACAATAATACTAATTATAAATAATACGCTGAATATTTTACTGAACCGATTAAATTCTGCAACCTCTGCTTTGTTGATTTCTTTTTTCATAATTTCAATATCTCCTTTGATTAATTGGTCAAGAGATACATTGAATAAGGAACTGAGAAGCAACAGGCTATGAATATCAGGGTAACTTTTTTCATTTTCCCAATTTGAAATAGTTTGTCTGGTGACATATATTTTTTCAGCCAATTCCTCTTGTGAAACTCCCATTTCATTACGATATTTTTTTATTTGTGTACCGATTTCCACCTAATTCATCTCCTCCATAATCTTTTGGAATTTCGCTCTTGACCTAAGAGCATACTATCACTCAAAACGCAAATGTTTCTATCAAAATCCTTTTGCATTATGCGGATTTGTCGTGTCAAAAGCTTTTTGAACATAGTATAGTCGTTCAAACGAACTGTATCAAGTGCGGAAACATGAACTTTAATCAAAGCTCCCCGAAAGGAAAAGCGACAGAGCTTTTACCCACTGTCGCTGTGTTGCCTATGCGTATATTATCTCGCTATCCGCACTCTCCATCGCGCACGCCCGTATGTTATTAATTCGTCCTATCCATTCTAAGGCATTTTCACCCTTTAACAGCTCTGCGATACCCTGCGCTCGTTTCATCTGCTCCGTAAGCGTTTCCAAGAGTCCCTGTGCCTGCCTGTCAATGTCGGCAAGATAAGCGTTCAGCCTGCCGCTTGTGAACAGATTGATGTATGTAACCCTGTGATGTTCCTTTAGATACCGCAAGCGCCGCTTCCCGAATCAGCCTATGGGCTGTTCCTTTTCGACTGGTATGCTCAGGCAGGGAATAAGGTAATCGCCCAGCGTTTCGTATGCACCGCCCATTTCTTCACAGATTGTTTTTGCCATTGTCTGTTATCTCCGTGTATCGTATTTTTAGCGTGACCGTCTTTGCTCCTGCAAATTTTACAAGCGGCTCGTCCACACAGTGGGTATATCTGCCCTCTGCAACGAGCCTGTTCAGCAGGTCATTCAAGCGGAGGATAATGAGCAGCCATTCGTTTTCATTAAGATACAAATGATACTTTTTTATCGTCATTCCCTTTCTTCAGAGGACGCCCTTTACCCCTGTGTCGATAAGACAGTAATTTGAAGAAATTACGAAATCGGCACTGTCAAACAGGATTGGAAACCCAGGCAGACGGCATTCAACTTCGGTTGGATGCCGTCTGTTTCTGTGCGCTTATGGATTGAGAACTGCTTATTTTTTGTCCTGTGAAGCCTTGTTTGAATTAGGGCATGTCTGACTTAACCCATCGGTGAAAATGGCATAGAGGCGCTACAATGCTCGCTTTTCCGCATGCCTATTTCATGGATTTGAGAAGCACGGTTTGGTGAAATCGTTTCGCTCTATGGCAAACAATTTCACCAAACAATCAACCATGGATTATTGAAGGCTGAAAAGAGCTACTTTTACATCCTGCGGAATGGCTCTTGTTTCATTTGTGGGCGTGTTCGCAAAAGAAGTTACACTTTAACTCGACAAATCTTTGAATCGGTATTGAAAAATGAGAGACGGCGCTGTATAACATTTGTGTACACAACGCAACAAAGACTTGAGGTAACTGATATGGATATTGAGAAATTTTGGGATGTGGTTTTGGAACAAGATGCTGATGCCATTCGCACATTTTTCGCACCCGATGCTTATGTGAATTGGCACAACACAAACGAGCATTTTTCCGTAGAAGAATTTATCCGTGCCAACTGCGAGTATCCCGGCGATTGGTTGGGCGAAATCGAAAAAGAGATCCATGCTGATAATATGGTCATCACCGTCACTCATGTACATAACAAGGATGGCTTGTCTTTTCATGTATCATCTTTCGTCCAAGTGAAAAACGATAAGATTGTTGCCATAGATGAACATTGGGGAGATGACGGGGAAGCTCCGCAATGGCGGCAAGATTTGAATATCGGGAGTAAAATTAAATGATGAATTTAGAAAAAGTATATGAGAGCACAAATTTGAGATTGAAGCAAATAGACTTTCATTCATTATGGAATGGATTTCATTTGTATAAATTTGCTTCATACAATGATAAGGAATGCTTTTTCGATGGAAATTATATCGAAAAGACCGATGCGTTCTGTGCCAATACTTCAATCATGTATAATGGTGAATATATTGCGATTTGGTATATCACGGAAAACATGGATTTGGATGTTTTAGCATCTAAATTGGTGCACGAAATGTTCCATGCGTATCAATTTGAAAACGGTTGGAATACCTTTGCGAATGAATTTGAAGCTCTGATAAACTATAGATACAGTGTAGAAAATCTGTCTATCAAGAAAAGAGAAAATGAGCTTTTGCTGTTGTATTTAGAAAGAGGAAACAGATCATTGTTTGATGAAATGCTTTCCTTAAAAAAGTATAGATTTCATCATTACCCTTATGAATACAAGTACGAAGCCTGCATCGAAATGATTGAGGGCAGTGCGACATACATAGAGATTAAAGCATTATGGCTTATCAATACAGAAAAATATGCAAATATGTATAATGCTCTTAAGAAAAAGGTACTTGATTCAAGCAAATACATTCCCATAAGAATACTGTGTTATGATAGCGGAGCTTTGTTATTTATGGCGAATGGACATGCCGATATTGACCCGGATGTGTCGTTAAGTGAACGGATTATTGAAAATGTTGTTCCTAAAGAAATCGACTATAAGGATAATACGATAAACGCAATATATCAAAACTATTTGTCAGATACGATTAACCTCATTGATGCAACCGTTAGAAAAAATGAAATAGTCAGCGAAAAAGAGGCGGAGTTAGTTGGCTTTAATGTGTATGACGCAAGATATTATGATGGGTTTGTTATTTCAACCTGCTTTTGTCAAACAAAAGCAAACGGAACAGAAAAAATCTTTTATGGTGATTTCTTAATTAAGATAAAGGGTAATTACATCGCAGAAAAAATATATCGTTTGGAAAACGATACGGAGATTTGAGGGACTGCCACAATGAATGAGAACCGAATTTTATCTTTGGAAGAATGGAGTGAGTTTAGTCCGGTATTTGAAAGACTGGGTTATCCGGACCATGATTCCGTTACCCGATTTATTGATACTCGTCTAAACAAGACCTACGATGTTTTTCTTCTTGATGGAAGGATTGTGCTGAAAAAAGCGGACCGGGACAAAGAAAAATACGACAAATACTTTGCCGGTCACGATTTCGCGGTACCTCCCATTTATGATTCTTTTCAGCTTGGGGGTGAGTGTTGGGTCACCATGCCGTATGTAAAAGGATCAGATGCCAGATATTGTACGGTCGAAGACGCCGGGCGGGTTGGAAAGGAACTGGCGAAAATCCAAAGCCATTATCTGAGCCTGGACACCCATTATGAAGAATGCAAACGTTACTTTGACCGAAATGTGTTGCGATTTTGGAATAAGGTCAGTTCGTATTTTCCCACATACGATGGTGTTTTTCAGTTTGTTCAAGCTCGTTATTTTACTGCGCCACGTACCCTCATCCACGATGATTTCCTTCCGATCAATGTACTTTTGAACGGGAAAGACATCTGGCTTATTGACTGGACACATACTCAGATCTTACCCTACTTTTTGGATTTGGCACGATTCGCGTTTGTTGCCGACGAGAACGGAGAACGGTTTATCTCTGACGAAGCGGCCATGGCTTTTTTTGATGCTTATTATGCGGTCATGAGCAATAACCCAAGCTTCAAGATTGAAAAGCAGGATTTTCTTTGCGATGTAGCGATCTCGGCTTTTTGTCAGTATTCCATGTTTGTTTTTTACGATGATACCGACAAGGTTACAGAGTCGGCGGATTATCAATCGTTACAGAGCATTCTTGAATATCTCAAACAAATCTTGAAAAAGCAAGTTTGAAAAATTTATGATGGCAGAGCCTGGTTGCTGTGCATTTATGAAAGGATAAGAGATATGAGAGCAAAACGAACCCCACCCAACCGCCAACGCCCGATACAAGTAAAGTTCTTTGTGAATGCCCGGGAGCTTGAACAGATAAAAGAGCGAATGGCAGAGTTTGGCACGGATAACCTCAGTGCCCATCTTCGCAAGCTGGCTCTTGAAGGCACTTATGAAATCAAGCAGGACGAATGTGCTGACAACAAATAAAAGCAAGATTCGCCCAGAGTACCTCAAAATGAAAAACTCGCCGTTTTTCATTTTGCTGCACTTGACATCTTGATGGGGATCACGCTCCCCGTGGCCTCGTGGGCTACATTCCCGTGGATGAACGGATAAAGGCGGAACAGGCATGACCGAAATCATGCCTGTTCCAGGAAATTTGCATTTTACTGTTTTGCCGCCACCGAGACTCCGTAAGGGGGATTTTTTCAAGTTGCGCAGGATATGCCCCATCAAACGGATACCTCGCAGGCTCGGAGCCGCCCTTGTGCGGAGGCTGCCTGACGGGAGGATTGCGGCAATGGCCGCTGTCTGCGTCAGGCGGCCCGGCGGCTTGGAGCCTCCTGTACAAAATCAAAACTTAACCGGACAGACGCTTTTATTCGGCGCGGAGGAAACCGTACGTCTGCCGTTTGCGGCCCCGTGAGCAGATTTTGCATGACCTCAGCAGCGCCCGTACTTATTAAATTGCCGTCGGGCGCAACAGAAAAACCGCACAAACCATCTTCGGAAAGATAATTTGTGCAGTCCTTATATCCGGTCTCGTTCGGGATCGACTTTACCGGATTGACGTCAACGGCAAACCCGTTTGGCAGGTATCGATAAACCGTTTCAAAAATGTCGCGGAAGGCTTAAGCTGGCACCCCACCCAACAGGTTGAGCTCCCTGCCGCTTTTGGGATTGGTCAGTACCCAATTATCATAGCGCAGCCCGCCCTGTTCGGCGGCCAATTTTTCTCTGAAAACTCGGGCAAGTCGTCCTCGTGCGCTTTCATCAATTCCTCGGCGTGTTG
>CALVLD010000026.1 GCA_944336475.1 uncultured Clostridia bacterium | reverse complement strand
ATTCGTCGATGGAGCCGACCCTTGAGAGGTAATGCCGAATGATGTTTTTAAGCCCGAATTTGCAGTGCAAATTCGGGATTAAATCAGGGATGGTTTTTAGTATGTAATTGCGCTTTGCTTGCCCTGTCCATCCCTTTTTCAAGGGGTTTGGGGACGCTTTTTAGGAAAAAGCGTCCCCAACGTTTCTCCCGGTAGGGGGCGCCGCCCCCTAAAACCCCTGCAAGGGACCGCGTCCCTTGACCCGCAAGGTTCGTCGATGGGGCTGCCGTTTAAGAGGTAGTGCCGAATAATGCTTTTAATCCCGAATTTGCAGTGCAAATTCGGGATTAGAGTTTGAATACATATCTGTATCTTAATAGCAGGCCCGCATGCCCTGCCACCTCCCTTTTTCAAGGGGTTTGGGGACGCTTTTTTAGGAAAAAGCGTCCCCAACGTCCCCCTTAAGCGTCCCCAGCGTTCTCCCTGTTTCGGAAAAAAAGAATACCCTACGATAGGGGGCTTCGCCGGCTCCACCTCCTTTGCACAAGGGAGCCTTTTGATATGCTATTCGCACAGGAGAAATTTTGAGGAGTGCGGTGTAAAAGCTTATTCTCAATCCTTATCGGCAAGCCAAGGCCTCCTTACATGATGTGAGGTTTGTTCATGGTCTGCCGGGCAGCCGAGTGGCTGCCCGATTTGCTTTTGCGGGTGTGAGCGCTGCCGTGCGGATATCAGTTCCCCAGTGCTATTCGCATTATGAGCAGAGCATCGCTTGAGTTGACAGTGCCGTCGCCGTTATAGTCGGCGGCAAGGAGGGCGTCGCCGGTGAGCTGCAGCACGCCCATTGCGTGGCGCATGGCAAGCAGGGCATCCGCAGTGTTGATCACGCAGTTGCCGTCAACATCGCCGGAGAGGAAATCGCCCGTGTCGGGCTCAGTCTCCTCAAGCACTACATTTATCGTGATGCTCATGGTTATCACAGTATCAGGATCAAACTCTAGACCGTTGAGGTAGAATCGGTAAACATAGCCCACCGGCGCCGTCGGCAGCGTCACCGTGGAGCTGTAGGGCACCTCCATCGTGGCGACATAGTCGCCCATGAACGTCACCGTCAGCGTCTCGTCCTCGCCCACTATCACCACCGTCACGGCGCCTATCGCAATGCCGCCATAGCAGACGGTGAGGACGTACTCCCCGTTTTCTGCGTTGTTGAACGCAGGCTCCCAGCCATAGCTTATGTGCGGATCGCTCCACGCGAGCGTCTGCGCCTCGGCAGGGGCATATAGATAGCACACATACGACCCCGAGCCATACGACGCCGTGGAGAGCCTCCATGTGCCGCCGCTACAGTTGAGGTACAGCGTCCTGCCGCCTCCACCGGGACCGCCGGGGAAGCCGCCGCCCGATGCGGTGGTGGTGATTGCAGCGCCGCTGCCCGACTCCGTAACGCTGAACACGGCGGCTGTCTCATCCGTGGTGATGCCCAGTGCGTAGGTGGTGTTCCACCCGCTTGAGGATGTGGTATAGTTGAGATAGTAGTTCGCCCCCGACGCGGTGCAGTAGATATGCCCTGAGGCGCCCATGTGCCATGTATTGCTCTCCCCAAGCGTTCCAAACGTGTACCCGCCTGCGACGGATGTGAGGGTACTGCTGACATTCGATACCGCCGTACCGCCTGCAAGGGTGTTTACGGGACTTGAGAGAGAGGCGTTTGTTATCACATACCGTGGGCCGATATCCATATGAGTCACCTGCTCAAATACCTCGGTGCCGTCGTTGGCAATATCCGTCCACGGGGTATCGTCCACGGCTGCTCCCGACGCCGTGCCCGTTGCCGCCTGCGAGCCGTTTATGTAGAGGCGATATGTGCTTCCCGACACAAGCGCAGGATGCGAGAATATCATGTAGTTTGCGGCACTGCTCACAGACCAGTATGCCACGGTGTTTTTAAGCTCGTTGCCGCTTGCACCCTTTATGGTGATGGTGTTTCCATTGCGGACGGATACATTGCGAAACTCCACATACACGCCTGCGGAGGGGACTTGCGCCATGCCGCCGGAGCCCACTCCGAGGGCAACGCCGTTCATGAGCCCTATGCGCCCGTCGCTGTCGAGGGGGGAGTTATCCGCATTGGGCTGGGAGAACACCTCAAGATCTCCGTTGTGCATGGTAAAGCTGCCGTTGGAATCCAGACCGTCGCCGTTGGATGTGTACATCCGATAGAATCCGCCATAAATGTATCAAACATCTATCTGTTTTCAGCATCGTATGGAGCGGGAGAGCGCGAGCTCCGTTATTTTGCCGGGCTCTGTGATTTTTGTATCAGGCGCTTGTATATCATCAGAATTTGTGGTATAATGTTCATAATCATTTGGAGGGTCGGCAGATTGAGCGCTTCTTTACGCATGCTACGGGGCATAGGCATTGTTGTCGGGGTGATGATACTCCTGGCTGCGCTTGCCGTTCTGGCGCTGCGCTGGGCCGTTCCCCGTCTGGCGTACAGGAGCCTGTGCTCGCAGCTTTCGGAGGCTGAAGGTATCACGGCGGTCTGTGCGGCTCCGGATGGCGCCGTGGAGCTGACCGAGCCTCAGCTGCTTGCATCGGTGGTATGGCTGAGGGAGTATCGCAGCGACAACGGCGGCTTCCGCCGCATATCGTCCGAGCAGCGGCTTGCTTTGCTCGACAAGGGCATAAAGCTGTGCTATTCTTTCAACGGTGGGAGCGTGACGCTCTACGTCGCTGAGGAAGGCGTTTATTTCGATTCCGGCTTTGGCTGCTTTCTCATCAAAGCCCCCGACAGCAGTCTCTACTCCGATATGAAAAGGGCTCTGTGGGCCGCTTGACACGGCCGCCGGCATCTTCCATATAATTTTTTGATTTGCTATTCCATTACGGCTCAGGTTGTGTTACCATATACATCGGACTTATGCCTTTGCACGCTCGCTTTGTGTGTACATTAGGGAGGATACTGCTATGAAGAAACTGTTTTCAATCGCCGTCGCTATGGTTATGATAATGACGTTCGTACCTGCGGCGCTTGCCGACGGCCCTGCCGTGACCTATTCCGGCGCTGCCGCCGATGCTTCCGAGCTGGAGGTGGGGGATACCTTCTACTGGACGTTCAACGTATCCGCCGGCTCGGCAATGTTCAGCGGCCACTGGCTCCTCGACTATGACGAGGACTATCTTGCGGTCGACGCCATATCCAAAACATGGTCGGGCGGCATAATCAGTGCCATCAATGCAAGCATAGACGACGGCGCTCAGGCGAGCGATATGCCCGAGTTCGTCTACAACGCCGAGTATGTCGGCGGCACGGGTCAGTTCCCCTATGGGGAGGATGGCAACGTGTACATCAATCTCGGCATGTTCCTTACCTCGTTCAGCTTTGGCGGGATGCAGATGGGCGGCTCCGCTATCCGTGTGCAGTTCAGGGTTACCGCCCTTCCCGATGATGATCTGCTCGGCCACGATGCCGACGGCTATTATTTGTCTATCCCAATCGAGGTCATAGAAAGCACATACTTGAGCCCCACAACGGTCGAGGATCAGCCATCGTTTGAGGGGCTTCCGCATGAGACAGTTAACGTTGTCGATGGCAAGATCTACGTCAGTCCCACATTTGAAGTGACGTTCCACAATACCGACGGCAGCGTTATCGAGACGCAGAACGTTTCCATGGGCGATACCGCCGTTGCTCCCGAGATGCCTGAGTTCATTTCCGATCCCGAGGGCGATTACCGCTTCTTCGGCTGGGATTCGGAGCTTTCAAACATTACCGGGGATATGGACGTTTATCCAGTGTACTGCATGATAGGTGATGTCAACGGCGACGGCGCTGTGGATTCCGTCGACTCCATGCTTGCCATGCGCATAGCGCTCGGCTTTATCGTGGCAACGGACATTCAGGGGTTCGCCGCCGACGTCGACTTTGACGACTCGGTTACCTCCGTCGATTCAATGCTGATACTCCGCCGCTCGATTGGCTTTATCGACTCGTTCCTCGACTGATATCCCCGGCATGGTCTCATGCGCTCTCCACAACCAAACAGCACTTGCAGGGCAGTCGTAAAAGGCTGCCCTGACTTATCAGCAATCCCCGCACACGCCGGGTTGTTTGTTGTTTCCATTTCACAATTTTGTAAAATGGCAATCCTCGCACATGCCGGGTTGTTTGCCAATGGCCTGCTCTCCTGTGTAAAGAGAGCTGTCAGCATACCCCCAACGGCTCCCATTTACACAAGGGAGGCTTTGGGGCGTTGCGATAGATCCCTTCGAATGGGGGAGGCGGGTGGTGCGACATTGCGCGCAGCAAAAAAGGAACGATATCTGACGTTCCTTTTTTGCACATCATTCCAAGTATGCATATATAGATGATTTAGGAGGCACCCATGAGCAAACCCGTATTTTGAGGGGAAACTACCCCTTCTCAAGACCATGGTAGCATTTTTTCGAGGGGGTGTCAACGGCAAAAAGTCCTTGATTTGTGAACAATTTGTAAACAATTGCCGTTGGTGATGCTTCGCACGACGAGTGTTTTTGAATTCCAGGGAGGCGTCATGCTGCGTTCCCGAGCGGATAGGGGCGGCACTTGATGCTGTCCTGAACCGTCTGAACGAGCGGGTGCGTTTCCGAGCGGATAGGGGCGGCACACCAATCACCTGCCCCGATAGATATCCCACCGCATCGCATGTGCAAGCGGTATCTGCCGCCTTGCTTCTGCGACGTCATCGAGGTCGAGTGTGCAGTAAAGCGTACGCTCATCAGCATCAGCACGGGCAAGCACACTGCCCCATGGGGACACGACTATGGAATTTGCATAGCTCACATAGCTTGCTCCCATACCCCTTGCCGGCGCACAGCCCAGCGTGAAAAGCTGATAGTCCACCGCACGCGCACGGAACAGCAGCTCCCAGTGCAGGGGGCCGGTGGTCATATTGAACGCTGCGGGCACGAACACCGCCACAGCTCCCATCTCCGCCATGCGGCGGAAGAGCTCCGGAAAGCGGATGTCAAAGCATACCGCAAGCCCGAATCTGCCGAAATCAGTGTCAAACACCGTTGCGGCAGAGCCTGCGGTGAGCGTGTCGGACTCGCAGAAGCGCTGCCCACCCTCAATATCGATGTCGAACAGATGCGCCTTGCGGTGAGACGCAATGCACTTCCCTCCGCCGTCAAACACGGGACTTGTGTTGTATATACGGCCTTCGGACAGCTCTGGGTAGCTGCCCCCGACTATCACCCTGCCGGTCTCCCTTGCCGTCTCGGAGAGCATGGTACACACGGCGCCGTCTGCGGGGATGGCGTTTTTTACAAAAGAAGCGTTGTCATACGGGCAGCAGAACATCTCCGGCAGGACTATTATCTCCGCATCGGCGGAGCGAATAAGCCCCCTTGCCCGGGTGATGTTCTCACCCATGTCCTGCTCGACGTGCATCTGTATGAGTGCGACCGTGACCCTCATTGCGACCTCCGACTTTTTTATATAATACCATGCGAAGGAGTGTTCGGTCAAACATTCTCCACATAATTTTAATAGTTTGTTTACAGAATCAATATGGATATTCCCTCCTGGGAGTGGTATCATATTCTGAGACCAAATTCGAAAGGAGAAGTCTATGAAGAAGTTTTTAAGCATCTGTCTGGCCGTGCTGTTCGCAGTTGGCGTGTGTCCAGCTGCGTTTGCTATGGAGCCGGGCGAGGCTCGTGTGGTCATGGGCAAGGATCTGACCGCCGAACAGCGTGCTGAGATATATGCCTATTTCGGCATTGAAGAGGGCTCCGTGAAGGAGATCATCGTCACCAATGCTGATGAACGTCAGTATTTTGAGGGCAAGCTTCCTGAGGAAAAGCTGGGCTATGTCGCACGCTCCTGCGTTTATATCAAGGCTACGGCGAGCGGCAGCGGACTCAATATCGAAACAAAGAATATCAACTACTGCACCGAGGAGATGTACCGTAATGCCCTCATCACTGCCGGCATAACCGATGCTGAAATAAAAATCTGTGCGCCCTATCCCATGAGCGGCACCGCTGCGCTCACGGGTATATACAAGGCCTATGAGGATATGACCGGCATACTCCTCGATATGTACGCCAAGGATCTGGGTATTGAGGAACTGCTCACCACCGGCCAGCTTGCGGAGATGGTGGGTTCCGAGGACGCCCTTGCCATAATCGAGGATGTCAAGCTCATACTCGATGAGACCGCCCAGATGAGCGATGAAGATGTCATGCAGAGGATCCGTGACATTGCAGAGGATTACGATGTTACCCTCACCGATGAGCAGCTGAGCCAGATATTCACCCTCTGCCGTATGTTCGAGGGGCTCTCCGCCGAGGAGATCCAGCAGAGGCTCGTCAATCTTGCCAACTCTGCCCAGAAAGCCGCCGGCTTTGCCGGAGCCGTGCAGGAGTTTGTGAGCAAGGTCTCCGACTTCTTCGAGGCGATAGGTCAGTTCTTTGTTGACATATGGAACAAGTGGTTCGGAGGGAACGACTGATATATTACACCTTCAGCCCCGAAAATGTTTGACATTTGTCTTGCCCCATATTATTATGGGGCAAAATTCATTTTACGAGGCTTTGAAATGAACGACAGTAAAAGGATCGAATTGTTTGAGACTGCGCCCATACCAAGGGCGGTGCTGACCCTCTCCATACCCATGGTGTTGAGCTCGCTTGTTATGGTGCTCTACAACATGGCGGACACATTCTTTGTCGGCATGCTTAACGACCCTATCGAAAACTCCGGCGTATCGCTTGCCGCACCCGTTATGCTTGCCTTTAATGCGGTGACCAACCTCTTCGGCGTGGGCGCCTCATCCGTGATGAGCCGTGCGCTCGGCAAGCGTGACTATGCCACTGTGGAGGAAAGCTCCGCATTCGGCTTCTACTGCACCCTTGTATGCGGACTCTTGTTCTGCGTGCTCTGCACGGTGTTTCAAAATCCCCTCCTGGACCTCCTCGGGGCGGATGATTCCACCCGAGAGGCTACCCGGGGCTACATGCTCTGGACGGTGTTCTTCGGTACCGTGCCTGCGCTTATCAATATCGTCCTGGGGTACTTTGTGCGTGCGGAGGGCTCCGCCATACACGCAAGCATAGGCACCATGGGCGGATGCCTGCTCAACATAATACTTGATCCAATATTCATACTCCCCTTCGGCCTCAATATGGGCGCCGCCGGCGCAGGGCTTGCAACCTTCATATCCAACTGCGCCGCATGCCTGTACTTCTTTGTGCTGCTGTTCGTGAGGCGGGGTAAGACCTATGTCAGCATTAGCCCCAGGCGCCTTCGCTTCAAGCGCAATATGATAAGGGAGATATTCTCAGTCGGCGTACCCGCCTCCATACAGAATTTGCTCAATGTGACAAGCATGACTGTGCTCAACAATTTCACCGCCAATTTCGGCGCCGATGCCGTGGCGGCGATGGGCATCTCCTATAAGCTGTACATGATCCCCATGCAGATTGGGCTCGGCTTTGGGCAGGGAATAATGCCGCTGGTTGGGTATAACTTCGCCTCTGGCAACCGTACCCGTATGAAAAAGGCGATAATATTTGCGTATAAGATAATAATCCCCACCATGATGATCATGACCGTGTGTTACTGCCTCTGCGCAGGCCCGTTCGTGAGGGCGTTCATGGATAACGACGCCATAGTCATGCACGGCGAGAGGATACTGCGAGGCTTCAGCCTCGGTATAGTGTTTCTGTGCATCGATTTCCTTGCCGTGGGCGTGTTTCAGGCGCTCGGCCTCGGCAAGTATGCCCTGCTCTTTGCCTTCATCCGCAAGGCCGTGCTGGAGATACCCGCTCTCATAGTGTTAAACCATTTCTTCCCCCTGTATGGGCTCGGCTATGCGCAGTTCGTTTCGGAGCTCATATTGAGCGTCATCGCCGTGCTCATGCTGAGACGCTTGTTTAAGAAGTATCAGGACGAGCTGAGGCCGGCTGTGGGTTGATGCAAAAGACGCCGTGCTTTTATCGGGGGATAATCCCCAATATTGTTCTCCGAACTGCCTGAGAAAGAGATGCGAAAGCATCGGGGACGCTTAAGGGGGACGCTGAGGATGCTTAAGGGGAACGTTGGGGACGGCTTTTTCCAAAAAGCGTCCCCAAACCCCTTGAAAAAGGGAGGGGACAGGGCATGCGGGCCTGCTATCAAGATACAGATATGTATTCAAACTTTAATCCCGAATTTGCAGCGCAAATTCGGGATTAAAAACATCATTCGGCATCAGCACTTAAGGGGCAGCCCCATCGACGAACCCTGCGGGTCAAGGGACGCAGTCCCTTGCAGGGGCCTTAGGGGGCGGAGCCCCCTACCGGGGGACGTTGGGGACGCTTAAGGGGAGCGTTGGGGACAGCCTCATTGACGAACCCTGCGGGTCAAGGGACGTAGTCCCTTGCAGGAGTCCTAGGGGACGGAGTCCCCTGTCATTCTCTTTTAAGAGACGAAGCCCCCTGACATTCCCCTGCAGGGGTTTTAGTGGACGGAGTCCAATGACGACTTCCCCTAACACCTACTTACGCCCCAAAAAGCCGTCCCTGCTCACGGCAGGCACATTGCGGTATGCTGAGCCGGCATTGGGATCAAAGCGGCAGACGTCGGCAAAATCGCAGTATCTGCACCCATGCAGATCCTTTGAGATGCGGTACGGGCGGATCTCGGCATGGCCGTCATATATGGCAGCGAGGGTATCCGCTGCGGTGCTGCGTGCATGCTCAATAACACGCTCAAGCTCGGAATCGGAGACAAGCCCCGAGCCCGAGAGCGTGCCGTCGGCTGTACGGCGGACGTGCAGCACGAGCGAATCCCTCTCAAAGGCATCGGCTGCGGCGACGAGCGACTCATTCGCAAGCGTCAGTCCCCGCAGACGGAATTCACGCATAAGCTCGGGCGTGATGTATTCGGCAGGGTCGGGCTCGGAATCACGTTCGGGGTCGTGTATGTGCATATAGTACATACCCACGACTGTGGAAGCCCCCACGGCATCGACGGCGGCAAGCGCGGCTGCATAGAGAGGAAGCTGCATCTGAAGCCCTGCTGCAAGCTCGGTGTAGTTGAACCGCTTATCGCCCGTTTTATAATCAACTATGCGGCAGACCGGCTCCGGGCTGGCAGCGACGTCTATGCGGTCAATGACGCCCCGAACATGGTAGGCGGTGCCGTCGGGCAGTTCAAGGCGCAAGGGAGGGAGCACGGCGTCGTTAAAGCCGAAGCGCACCTCGCTGCCGAAGGGTCTGAAGCTGCCGCACGCTATCTGATGCGTTATTGCAACGGCGGTGGCACGAACGGTATCGAGCATGCCTGCGGCGGCGGCGCGAAGCCGTGCGGTGGAGAGCATAACCCCACGGTTGTGCTCCGCCATAATTGGCGGAACTATGGTGCGCAGTATGTCCAGCACACGCTCATCGGAGAGCTTCGCCCAATCGAACCCGTTGTCGGCAACATATCGGATATAGGCATCGAGCGCGGCATGGTAGAACGTGCCGAGATCGGTCGCCTGCTCACGATACTCACGCCGCTGCTGTGCGGCAAGCCCATACTGAACATAGTGACGGAACGGGCAGGCATTAAACGTCTCAAGCCGTGATACCGAGCCGCTGCTCGAGTTGCCGTATAGCTTCCGTGCAAGCGCACGGCCGAGCGGCGCAGGACTGTTGCTTTCAAACAGCGCAGCGCTTAGCAATGCAAGCTCGTCACGATAAGCAGCGTCGGCGTTGAACCACGAATAGAGCGAGGCGTCGTTGTCGGCAGGCGAGTCGGTGTCCACCATGTGCCGCAGGTCAGCCGCAAGCTCGCCGAGGGCAATGTCGGGATCGCCCGACACGGGATGCTCGGTAACACGGTCACAGACGGTGATATTGGGAAACAGACGCAGCACTCGCTCCCAAAGCACACAGGGTACGGCCGTGGCAGAATCAACGGACACGGGGTAGGAGAGGGTAATTCTCTCCGCAGGCATTGCAAATGCGGAGTAGATATCGAGCAGATCGCTCTCGGCCTGCATGGCGCTTGTATCCCAAACGGTCATGCCCAGCGAACGAAGCTCCGCCAGATCACGGTCGTCAATTACGGAATCATCCTCATGTCGCACGGGAAAGAGCCCGTCATTCATGCCAAGCACGAACAGCTCCCTGCAGGCATGGGTGCGTATCCTGCCAACATCGCCTATCAGCACGCTGTCAACGGTGGCGGGTATGGTGCCGACCTCCGCTGCGGCAAGCCCCTCTCTCAGAACGGCGATGAACCTGTGCAGGCCGACACGCTCATCCCCGAGTATGACGTTAACCTGGTCAAGCAGCTCTATCACGGCGCCGTACATCTGCGCGTTCTCTTCCTCAAGAAGAAACTCGCCTTCGGCATGGAGGGCGGCGCACAGCTCACGCTGCTTTTCATACACGCCCATGTCGGATATGTAGTTGAACACGGCAGCCGCACGCTCGGCGGCGTCGGCGTCACGCACGGCGGTGCGAAGGCGCATGAGCGGCTCCATAAGCACACGGCGGGCCTCTTCCACGTCGGGGGATGGCTCGCCCCGTTCAAACGGCCTGGTGAACTCATCGTAGCGAACGCCCCATGCAAGTATGTGGTTTTCAAACCGTTCGGCGGCATCCTGCGGTATGTCGGCATAGCCGGTCTTTAGCACGGCTATAACGCTCTCGGCGTCAAAGCCATGTTCAACGGCGGTGAGTGCGGAGAGTATGAGACCCGCAAGCGGATGCGCCGCAACGGGACGCTTGGCGTCGGTATAGTAGGGGATGCCGTAGCCTCGGAATATGCGTGCTATCATGGGTGCGTAGGCGTCGAGATCGCTCACGGCAACGGATATATCCCTGTAGCGCAGGCCACGGCTCACGGCACGGCGTATGCGCTCGGCAAGCTCTATGACCTCCGTACGGCGGTCTGCGGCGATGAACATGGCTATGCCATCGGGAGTTGTGTCACAGACGGCAGAGGGGTGAGCAAAAAGCTCACGTTCAAGTATGGCGCAGGCAGGCGCCCTCACGCCCTCAATGGGTGAGAGCGCCGTCAGCTTAACCTCCATGTCCGAGGCTTGCACCATGTCGGATATGCGTGCAAGCGCGCGCTGATTACGTGCGAAAACGGCAAAGTCACGGCAGTGGGGAGACGGGTCTACGGTAACGGTGAGAGTAACATCGGAGCAGACGTGCAGGAGCTTTTCGATGATTCGGTAGCTCTGCTCGTTAAGCGAGTTGCCGCAATCTACAAAAACCGATGCCCCAACGAGCCGTGAGCCGTCGATGCGCTCTGCCAGCACATTGAGCATATCTCCGCTGTCGATATAGCGGCTCTGCATACGGCGCATGACGTCTGCGTATATGAGCGAGAAATCATGGAGCTTTGCTCTGAGCCACTCCGCCGTATCGGGGAGCCTTTTTGCGGCGGCCGCCAGATCCTCGGGGGCGATGCCGCAGCGCTTGAAGCGCATTATCATGGAATCGCACTCTCCGGCAAACCCGTCCCGATGGGCAGAGGGTGCAAATATGGTGAGATCCTTCTGCACGGCGTCCACGGCACGGCGCGTGAGCATTATTCGCCCCTGTGCGGAGAGGAAGCTGCGCCTTTCTCCCACATCCGCCAGTACCTTAGCTGCAAGGCTCTCCCACGACAGCACCTCGCAGTCGAATAAGCCGTCGCCGAGTCGCTTGGAGAGCGTACTCTCCACCTCGAATGTAGCCTGGTCGGCAACTATGAGGAAGCACCTCTTCCCCTGCTCACGAGCAGAGGCGATGCCGTTATAAACGGCGTGTGTCTTGCCGCTTCCTGCACGGCCTATGAGCAGCTCTACCGCCATAAGCAGGCCTCCTTAAAGCGAAAAATCGGGTTCAGCCTGAATGCTTGCAGCATTCAGGTATTCCAACGGGTCGGATGTTGGAAACGCAAATGCCAGCTCTGCCGCAAAAAGGGCAAGTCCACCCCTGCGAGAGCGGTTGAAGTCCCTGTCGCCATACTTGTCATCTCCTGCTACAGGGCAGCCTATGTGGGCAAGAGAGGCTCGTATCTGGTGCGTGCGCCCCGTGACGAGAGTGACCTCCACGAGCGAGGCGCCGCCTGCGGTATCGAGCGTACGGTAGTCCGTGATCATCTCCGCAGCGCCGGGGAGCTGCCTGTCGTACACACGGACGAATGACTGCGCACTGTTCTTGTCGGCAAACAGCCGCAGCCTGCCGCAGGCAGGCTGCGGTCTGCCCCTGCATATGCAGATATATCTCTTGGTGACGGTGCGGGTTCGCACGGCATTGGACAGGGATGCGTATGCCGCCCTGTTCCTTGCAAACATGACGAGTCCCGATGTTGCGGAATCGAGCCTGTGCACGGGGTATACCTCCCCCATGGCGGCGGCAAGTCTGCCCTCAACGGTGTCGTCACCGCCGTCAGCTATGGCGCAGGTGATGCCTGCAGGCTTGTTTATGACTATAATGTTCTCATCGGCATATACGGCTCTGAGCCCCACGCGCAGAGCTGAGAGCTGCACGCCAAACGTATCCCACGCACCGCCGGAGGGTGCAAGCGTAAACGTCATGCTCTGACGCAGTGTGGGGTGCTCAAATGTGAGCGAGTATGCGAACAGGGCTATCTGCTGCCCGGCACGAGCCTGAGGGTTGTACCGCTGATCGCCCCATATGGGCATACCGGCGTGGGCAAGCTGCACGCGGATCTGGTGATGCCGCCCCGTGTGCAGGGCGATGTCGAGCAGACTTTTGCCGCCCGTGCTTGCCACGGCATATGCATCGAGGCAGGCTCGCTTTGCTCCCGGAGTGTCCGCAGACACCACGGATGAGGTACGGCTGTCCCCATCCCTGAGCAGAAAGTCCTCAAGCCGCATATGCGGGCGGGGCTGCCTGCCGACGGTTACGGCGGCATAGCGCTTTTTTGCGCCGCCGGCAAACTGGGCCGAAAGACGGGACGCCGCCTTGCTCGTCCGTGCAAAAACCATTACGCCGCCCACGGGTCTGTCGAGCCTGTGAACGAGCCCGCAGTAGACCGCACCGGGCTTGTTGTATTTGACCTTGATGTAGTTCTTGACGAGCGTGAGAAGATCGGCGTCGCCCGTCTCATCCGCCTGCACGGGAATGTTAACGGGCTTTTTAACGACTATTATGTGATTGTCCTCAAAGAGGATGTTAAGCATACCAACGTCCCGTTGCACCGCAGGGCAGCACGAGCCCCCCACGGGTGATGGGCAGACCCAGCTCCTGCGCCTCCACATGACCGCCCGAAGCGCCCAGAGCAACACGCAGCACATTGTCCAGCACCGAGGGTGCAAGGCCGGTGGTGTATGAATTGATGAGGAAGAACCCGGCGTCGGGGGACAGGAGCTTTACGCACTCGTCGACAAGGGGGTAGAGCCCCGTCTCGATGCGCCACATCTCCCCATCGGGGCCCCGGCCGTAGCTCGGCGGATCCATGAGTATCCCCTCATAGTTCCTGCCCCGGCGCTGCTCTCGCAGCACAAACTTCATCACGTCGTCCACAATAAAGCGCACGGGAGCATCCGCAATGCCGCACTCGGCAAGGTTCTGCTTTGCCCATGCCACAATGCCCTTTGCGGCATCTACATGAACCACCTCGGCTCCCTCTGCTGCAAGCGCACAGGTGGCGCCGCCGGTATATGCAAAGAGATTAAGCGCACGGAAAGGGCGGTCAGGGTGCCTGCGCTTGAAGTCTGCGACTATGGAGCGCATAAAGTCCCAGTTGACCGCCTGCTCCGGGAACAGCCCGGTGTGCTTGAAGCCCGTCGGCCGCACTATAAAGCGCAGATCACGATAGGCTATGCTCCAGCTTTCGGGCAGACTGGCATTGTACTCCCAGCTCC
Organism: uncultured Clostridia bacterium; assembly: GCA_944336475.1. Lineage (GTDB taxonomy): Bacteria > Bacillota > Clostridia > Christensenellales > CAG-138 > CALVLD01. The sequence continues at coordinate 10,991 of CALVLD010000026.1, read as the reverse complement.
CACCGCCCGATGATGAGCGTATATAGCGTGCATCCACATGTCTTTTGCCCACGGTCATGGGCCATACCGCCTGAGGATCGGGACGGAGCAGCGTAACGGAACCCCAACGCTCCAGCTTATCGCCGGCGCCTGCATCCATTATCTCATAATCCTTCCAACCGTCTGCAATGTACATGATAGCTTCCGTTCCGCCGCCGCAGCGACAGGCGTTATGTCCCGGGAATAAAGCTGAACAACAGGTTCGAATGATAGAAGAAGGCTGCAAACAGGCTTTCTTCAAACAGGTTCTCTATCACCTCGAAGGGTAGCACGGTCAGCACTATGGGCGTGAGCATGAACACTATGAACAGCGACATGATGCCCCGGATAAGTCCGCATCCTAACGAAATGGGTATGTCAAACTTCTTCAGCCACGGGAACGCTTTAATGTAGTTGGCAAGCCCAAGTGCGATGGCGGTGATGAGCCTGAGCACCACATACACGGAAAGGAATGCGAGTATGTTGATCGTCACCCTCACCATGGTATGGTTGAAGTAGTCGCCCAGGGTGATTATGCCGCTTTCGGCAAACGCCTCCTCCTCGATGTTGACACGAATGCGATCCCCCATGGGGTAGGCAACGTCTGAGCGATTGTATATTTCCTCTAACTCGGCGTTGCTGAGCTGTGTTATGGGCATCTTGCTGTACTCAACGTCATAGATGTACTCGCTGCCCTCGGTATAGTAGAGCATATTGTTGAATATCTTTTCGTTTGCAATGACTTTCTTCGATATGAGGGGGCTTACGGCGTATGCCAATAACAGGCACAGCAGACAGCAAACCGTGCTTATTGCGGTGTAAAGAAAGCCCTTGTGCAGCCCCGAGAGCATAAACAGCGCAAGCACGCCGATTATGACAAAGTCAATCAGATTCATATCACTTGAATGTGACGAGTGTAAATTCGCCGCTCCTTTCCAAGAGTATGCGGTTGTTGTCCAGCTTGGTAAAGCCGGTCACCGAAAAGTCCAGAGGACGGGATTTTTTGAGCTCACCGTCGAATGCGTACAGGTTGAGCGCATTCGGCAGCGCAACGACAAGACCGCTTCTGACGAGGCCGCAGCCCAGCGTTTCCGCAGGGAGACGAAGCGACACGGAGCGCTCATCCGCCACGGTTTCCTCATCGAGCGTGAGGAGTTTGACGGTCATATACTCATCTGTCGCAACTCCTGCGGAGGCGTTATCCCCCCTCGGCACGAGCAGCAGCATAACGGAGCCGCCGGAGGCAACCACATCCTCCGCACGGTAGCCGTATATGCGCACCCTGTACGCCTCCCTGTTGTCGGAGGCGGAGTAGCGTATGACCGACTCCGTGCCTATGGCATATACGCTGGATTTGGTAAACACGACCCTCTCGACAAGCTGCCCCTGCACGGATATGACCCCTGTTACCGCACGTCTGTCAATGTCGTATGTGGTTATGCCGGAGCCGGCCAGGCCGCCATCCACATTTGCAGTGCATGTCCATATGGTATTGCCATCAGCATCGCTGAAGCCAAAGTCTATCAGCTCGCCCGAGGCATAGTTGAACTGTTCGCGCTGCTGACCTGCGGTGTCGTATATGCGTATCTCGGTGCTGCTGTCCGCACAGAGCTTGCAGACCGCCACATAGTCATTTCCGCAGCGCACCTGCAATATGCGCCCGTCAAGGGGGGTGTTGAACCTTGCGTTGAGTATCTGCATCTCATACTCGGAGTAGATAACCTTTATTCCCGCTGCACCGGTGAGCTTGAACTCCTTTGCCTCAACGGGCACAGTGTAGTTGTCATCCTCGTTGGTTAGGCTCATAAAGCTTAGGTTGCCCCCACTGGAGTAGAGGAAACCGTCCCCTGTGTAGGCGTATACATTGGATGAATCAAACGGCATGTCGCGCATCGCAAGCGAATCCCTCACGGCACGGACTATGAACACCGCGGCGACCGCAATACCTGCAACGGCCAGCAGCAGCAACATTCCTATACCGACCCTGCGAACGGTGTATTTGGTCTCACGCAGCAGCGAGTATGTCGGCCTGCGCCTACGCATCTACGCCTCCTTGGGACTGGGCTTGGGTGCGATGATATTCAGCGCAGCGTGGAGCATCCTAAACCTCACTGGGGTGGAATCCGCAACCTCGCCGTCAATGTTGAGGGGCATGCCCTCGCACTCCACGGCTATCTCCGAGGCACGGAAGTATTTTACATACTTTTTGTACTTGATATGCTCGCCCTTTATGAATTTGGGCAGGAGCGTCAGGAATGTTGCCAAACTCACGGGCTTTACCAGACAGACGTCAAACTTGCCGTCGGTAGGATCGGCCTCGGGCGTAACGGCCATACCGCCGCCAATATGAGTGCCGTTGCCAAAATCGGCAAGCATGAGGGGGGTCTCATACGTCTCCCCGTCAGCAGTGACCTTTGCCGGTATGTTGCGGATGCTCGCCATGGCCTTGAATATGCCGAGAAGATAGGGGAGCATGCCCTTGTAGCGCTTTTTGTACTTCTCGGTATTGAGTAAGACATCCACGTCAAAGCCGAAGCCGGCAACATTTATAAACGGGGTGTCATTGGCGAGGCAGACATCGACCTTGCGGACGCTGTCGCTCAGCAGAAGCTCCACCGCCTCATCCGGCTTGGTGGGAAGGCGGAGCGCCTTTGCAAAATCATTGCCCGTGCCAAAGGGGAAAACTCCCATCGTAACGTCGTTTTTCTGATAGAGTGCGGATGCCACCTCATTGGTAGTGCCGTCGCCGCCGACAGCGATTATGAGCCGCTCTCCGGCGTCGTATGCGGCGGCGGCCAGCTCCACGGACTGGCGGGGCCTTTCGGTCTCGGCAAAGGAGAATTTTACCCCACGTTCCGAAAGCAGTCGCTTTACCTCGCTGAAGAGCTCCGCACAGCGGCCTCCGCCGGCGATCGGGTTGACAATAAAAAACGGTTTCTTCATACAAATCGGCCTCACACTGCAACTATACAGCCTATCATACAACAAAATACGGGATTTGTACAGTAAAAATAGTGTAAATTGACCGATATGAGGCAAAATTATTCCATGAAACCGTTTGAAAGATCCGCAAAGCTCCACTGCCGCCTCGCATAACGGAACAGATTGCCGGCGGTGGTGACCACCACGTTGTTCTCCGAATAGGAGCAGTGTGCAAACACCGGCTCACCGTTGTAGTGACCCACGCATATGGCAACGTGATTCTCTGCCGCATGGGGATATTCGTTCATAAACACGAGATCGCCCACACGCAGCTCCTCCCATTTGATGGCGGATGAACAGCTCCACTGTTTGCGGGTTCCGTCGCCTATGTATCCGCTGACATCCGAGGGGGAAAGCCCCGTCTGTATGAATGCCCAGCTGACAAAACCCGAGCAGTCAAGGCCGAATGGACGCACCGTTCCCGAGGTATCGCTCCCCGGTCCCACCGTGGTGGGAACGCCCCAACGGGCATCCCAGCCGCATGCGGTGCTCTTGCCGCCCCAAAAGTAGCGTACCTGCCCGACGAGCGACACGCACGCCTCCGCCAGCCGCCGATAGGCATCGTTGGGATAGACATTGCCTGCAAGCACGGCATTGATCTGGCTCTCGCTCAATACGTCGTAGCAGAATTCGTCATTCTGCACGGGCTCAGCGGTGAAAATGGCGGACGTTGTCGTCACGGCGTATGCCGGCGCAGTGGTAAGAGGAGCCGAATTGGCGCCGGCCACCGCAGTGGGGACGGCAACATCGGGGGCATATGCCTCAAGCTCCCTCAGCTCTGCCGACACACCTATAAGCGCTGCGGACACGCCTACGAGCAGCGCCGTTAAAAAGCATATTATGATCTTGTAGAATCTCGGCGTGAATCTCATGGCAAAATAATACCACCGTGCCGAAATGCAGACAAGGCGGTATTATGAACGAACTGTAAATATTCTGTTAACAATGAAACGGTCAGACCTCGCGCCTGTTCTCTATGGCTTTGAACAGCGTTATCTCATCCACATATTCGAGGTTGCCGCCGATGGGTATGCCGTGGGCTATGCGTGTGACGCACACGCCCGTGGGCTTGAGCAGCCTTGCTATGTAAGCGGCTGTTGCCTCCCCCTCGACATCAGGGTTGGTGGCGAGTATGACCTCCTTCACCCCCTCATTGCCGACACGCTCGAGCAGGGGTGCGATGCGGATGTTCTCCGGGCCTACGCCGTCCATGGGCGAGAGCGTGCCGCCAAGCACATGGTAAAGCCCGCGATACTCACGCATACGCTCCATAAATGCGACGTCCCGAGCATCCCTCACCACACAGACAACGGTGGGGTCACGCTTGGCATCGCTGCACACCGCACAAAGCTCCCCCTCGGTAAAATTGCCGCATCGGGGGCAGTATTTGACATTCTCCCTTGCATCCACAAGCGCAGAGGCAAGCCTGCGCACATCCTCCTCCGGCATGGACAGCACATGATATGCCAGCCGCTGCGCCGTTTTTACGCCTATGCCGGGCAGACGGTTCAGCCAATTTGCAAGGTTGTCGATAAGGGGTGTGCTCATCAGAAACCGAGATTCATGCCGCCGGTGACCTTCGCCATCTCACGCTCCATCGTCTCATCCGCCAGCGCCAACGCTCCGTTGACGGCGGCAAGTACGAGATCCTGGAGCATCTCAACATCCTCAGGATCGACGCAGTCGGGCAGTATCTCGACCGACTTAAGCTCCTTACGGCCGTAAATAACGACCTTAACGGCGCCGCCGCCTGCTGAGTATTCGAGCTCGGCATTACCGACCTCCTCCTGCACACGCTTGACGTCCTGCTGCATCTTCTGAGCCTGACGCATGAGCTGTTGCATATTGCCGCCGCCCATGGGGAACCCGCCTTTTGCCATATTAAAAACTTCCTTTCGATTTAATAACGATTCATTCTATCATAACGGGCGATGTATTACAATCCCATTTTTCTGACCAGCGCACTCCGCTCAAGCATCAATGCCAAGGGTATGCCTAACGCTGCGGTAGAGAGCACCTCGCCGCCGAACACCGCAAGGAAGAGAACAGGCACGGCCATGTCCGTCCCGTATACCAATGCGATAACGGGCGGAAGTATGAGCGTGTTGGCAATTATATTCGGCAGGGGCGAAAGTCGTATGGCCAGCCTGCGCCTTTTTGACCATTTCCCGAGAAATAATGTGCCGACCGCACCGAGTAGAGTAGCAAGCGAGCCCAGTATGATGTCCCAGAGGGCGGAGCCGAGCATTATGTTGGATATGACGCAGCCTATGGTAAGCCCGGGCACTGCGGCAGGCATGAACAGGGGAAGCACGCACAGCGCCTCCGAAAATCGTATCTGCACCGCCATGCTCGTAAGACCCAGTTGGAAGGATATAAACGTCAGCGCCGTGTAAAGTGCGGCTATCAGCGCTGCATGGCAAATATGGCGCACGCCTGAAGGTGTTGTTTTCATGTTTGATTCTCCCGTAGTTTTATTTTAGGTGAGGATGGTCTCGAACTCACCCGCCCCAAAAAGGCGACAACCCATTATATCACGACGACTGCTGAAAGCAAGCCCCATGCAAAATGGGACGAAAGGCGCACAGCGGCATGACAGAGGTGCAGAAAATGCGGGCGGAAATGGGAAAACCTTGCTTTGAATGCATAATGTTCAAGCATCGTTTCCGTGGTGGTGACGAATGTCCCGGTACCGGAGGATCGCCTGCCGAGGAGCGTCAACTCCCAATGGACTTCAGCTTTACATAAGACCTCTTTGATCCGTTATGCTGCAACGGCAACGGTCTTACGGCTGTGCTGCCAGGATTGCTGTTCACGGGATACCGGCTGTGCACCCACAGGCGATGGCGCCTTGGCAAGCATCGATTAAAATACGCCCGGGAACAGGATGCTGCATCTGCTCCGACAAGCGCGAGCTGAGGCATGCGATGACCAACTGAGCGGGATACCGGGGCTGCTCAAGCAACGTACGAACGTGACGAAGATGCAAATACCCGGGGATGCAAATACCCGGAGATGCAAATACCCGGAGATGCAAATACCCGGGCATGCAAATACATGCGGACAAAGGCTTCAGCCAAACTGCGTTGTGGTGGGTGCTGCGGCATGTATGTAAGGATCCTCTGGACAACGCAACGGAGTTCACTAAGAGCCACAAGCAGCTGTGCTTATGGGGGAAGGAAGCCATTGGGAGCTCCTTCGCAGACGCAAAGGTGCTGCACGGCATGCGAGAGCAGAGCTTCTTCACCGCAGCTGTGTAGAACATGAAAAAGGCGCTCCAAGTGCTGTTGGCGCAGGGATGCCTCACTCATTTTACCCATACTTTCCTGCGACAAAGCTACGCTCATTGCGGGATAAACGGGGCTTTGGGCTTTTATCGGCCCGCTTTGTTGATGCGCTTTGACGGTCTGAGGCTTCCAATGTGAAGGGCTTTTTGCATGCTGTCTTTTTTTAAGTAATCCCGTCAAACCAACGGTTTTTCATGCCGCTTTCATAACGCCGCAGGGCACATCGACCGCTGCGCTGCGGACGGCATATATTTACTGCCGCTGTTTTTTGATGCACTCACGATGCAGTTATGATATACTTATGTGGCGGGGAAGGTTGGGCACATGATAAAAATACTTGCCGTGGACGACGAAAGGAGCATATGTGAGCTTTTGAAGCTGAGCCTTTGCAGGGCAGGGTATCGTTGCGTCTGCGCCCATGACGGCATGGAGGCCGCCGACCTGATCGAGAGGGAGAGCTTTGATCTGATACTTCTCGACATAATGCTGCCTAAGGTAGACGGCTTCGAGCTTATGGAGTACATCCGCACCACCGACACGCCGGTGATATTCATTTCCGCCAGGAATGCGGTAGAGGACAGGGTGAAGGGCCTGCGCATGGGCGCGGAGGACTACATCGTAAAGCCCTTTGACGTGCTCGAGCTTCTTGCCCGTGTTGAGGGCGTGCTTCGCCGCCACAGGAAGCTGGAGACGACCATACGCATCGACGATCTGGAGATAAACACGCTCTCAATGCAGGTGACCCGAGACGGTCGGGAGATACCCCTTACGCGCAAGGAATACGAGCTGCTTCTGCTGTTTGCGCGCAATGCGGGGGTCGTACTCCCCAAGGACACCATATACGAGCGCATATGGGGAGGCGAATATCCCGAGAACACCCGCACGGTGGAGCTTCACATACAGCGCATGAAGAAAAAGCTTGGCTGGGACTATAAGATAAGGCCCGTCTACGGCATGGGCTATCGACTGGAGAGGTGAGTCATGGGCTACCGACTTAAGCTTGCAGTGACCATATCCCTGCTCATCGCCGTTGCGCTCGGCATAGGCGGCGCCCTGATAATAACCACATCCTTCCACACACTGCTGGAGCAGGAGAAGCAGGCGGCGTTCGAGTCGTTCGAGGCGGTGCAAAAGACGCTGTATCTGCTGAACTCCCTGGGGGAGCAGACCGATTTTGACGGCCTGGTCGATGCGCTGAGGCAGATGGAGCAGCAGAATATGATCGATTGGCAGGGGCTTCAGCTCTGCGCATCGGGTGATATACTCTTCCAAAGCGGACTGCCGCCTACACGGCGAAACGAGCTTCCCAAGCCCGACGGGGAGAGGTGCGGCTATCTGCCCGTGGCAGACGAAAGCGGCCATGGGCTTCTTGTGCTCGGTCTGTTGAAGGCAGGGGATGCGGAGCTTGAGCTGTTGGCACGGTTCGATCTGTCGCAGGTCTACGCCCTGCGTGAGACGCAGCAGAGGCAGTATCTGGTGATATATGTGGCGGTGATGGCGTTTGGCGTCGTTGCCGCCGTCCTGTTCTCCCATATGCTGACAAGGCCGCTTAGAGGCCTTACCGACACGGTTCGGGATATCTCCGCGGGGGATCTGTCCAAACGCTCCGGACTGCGGTCGCATGATGAGATCGGTCAGTTGTCACGGGATTTTGACGACATGGCGGATAAATTACAGGCGAGCATCGCCCATCTGGAGGATGATGTGCATCGACAGGAGCAGTTCATGGGGGCGTTCGCCCACGAGCTCAAGACCCCAATGACGTCCATAATCGGCTTTGCAGACCTGCTCAGGCAGGACAGCCTTGAGGAAAAAACACGCATGATGGCCGCCAAATACATCTATTCCGAGGCGCACAGGCTGGAACGCCTCTCGTTCAGGCTGCTTGACCTGCTGCTGCTGAACAAGGAGGGCGTAGTGCGCAGGAAGGTACGGCTTGCAGCGCTGTTGGGCGAGGTAGACGCTGCGCTGTCTCCCGGGCTGCGTCAGAGAGGCATTCGCCTTGTGTGCAGGGCGGAGCAGAGGGCGGTGATGATAGAGCCGGATCTTGTCAAGTCCCTGGTGTACAATCTCATAGACAATGCCGCCAAGGCCATCGACGGAGACGGCGCTATAGCCGTAAGCGTCACCACCATACCTGGCGGCTGCCAGATACAGGTTACGGACAACGGCAGGGGAATGGAGAGAGATGAGCTATCCAAGATAACCGAGGCGTTCTATCGGGTGGATAAGGCACGCTCAAGGGGTCAGGGCGGTGCAGGACTGGGACTTGCACTGTGCAAGCGTATAGCACAGCTCCACGGTGGGAGCATATCCTTCCAAAGCGCCCCGGGCAAGGGGACGAGGGTGACGGCAACGCTGTATGAAAGCGGGGGTGAAGAGAATGCGCAGACTTAGCACGGTATTGGCGATGCTCACGGCGGCTGCGGTAATACTGGGCTGCGCCGCATTACCGTGGGCGGCAGGCAGATGGATTGATGCCCGGGGGAAAGCGCCGGGATACAGGGAGCTCTCTCCCATCTCCCTTACCATACGAGAGTCGATCTCTCCGGCGACAAAGCTGGCGCTGTTCTCGAAGCTGGATGGCATTATAGCGGTTTCGAATGACAGCGGCGAAATGACCCCATTGCAGGCGCAGGAGGCGGCGCAGGCCGCACTCAGACCATACTTTGACGCAGGCTTTATACCATATGAGGAGCAGTATGCGACGGTTGAGGCGCAGCTCGTGTTCGGCTTGACGGAGGACACATATGCCGATACGGACATGGCGTTTTGGTTTGTCTATCTGGTGAGGGAGGACTGTAGCATACAGCTCGCGATAGATGACGAAACGGGGGCCCTCATGTCCATCAGCTTCGAATGGAACAGCGAGTATTCGCTCAAGACGCAGGAGAAAATAATCAGCGAGTGGCCGACCATATTCATGTCGGAGTTAGGCATATCCTCTACGGAGGTCGAGAGCATAGGGACGACGGGTTCATCGGAATACCGATTTGCGCAATACCTTATACACGACGCCACAATGGGAGACCTCGTGCTCGGCTTCTATGTCCATCTATGCGGCTTCCATATGGACTTCGCCCTGTAAAATGCTGCAGTTTTGATGCATTTATGAAGTGAGGCCTGATGCTTTTTGAGATTAAACTGCCCTCATGGTTTGAGGAGGGCTCAAAATGTGTCAGTCCAATTATCTTGAAATATCCCGTGCGGCCCTGCGCCGCAACGCCCAAGTCGTAATTGAGGCGGTACACACGCCCGTCATCGCCGTGGTCAAGTGCGGCGGCTATGGCGTGACCATACCCGAGGCGGCCGAGGCATGGCGGCATGCAGGTGCAAGCATGTTTGCCGTCTCCCGTCCGGAGGAGGCTCTGGAGCTGAGAGCCTGCGGAGCAGATGAGGAAATACTCCTTCTCAGCCCCGTTGCCGATGAGCGTACGCTTGACGGTATGCTTAAAAGCGACGTGACCCTCACCGCAGACGGAATTGAAAACGCATACTTCTACTGCCGCCATGCCAAGGGAATACGGGCGCATGTTGCGGTTGATACGGGCATGGGCAGATTCGGCGTGCCGTGGAGTGACATAGGGCAGATAAGGGACATCTATTCCCTGATGGGCACGGATGTTCGGGGCATATTCTCCCACTTTTCACGCTCATATGAGAGCCGATACAAGCTTACAAAAAAGCAGCTCGGCCGCTTTCTCGCCGTGACGGAGACGCTTGCCGCAGAGGGAGTCGATGTCGGCATGCGGCACATAGCAAACAGCTGTGCGGCTCTGCGATTTCCCCAAACACGGCTGGATGCCGTGCGGATAGGCTCGGCGCTCGTCGGGAGGACTGCAGCGGCAACGCCTGCTATGCTTGAGCCCGTCAGCGTGTTCAATGCGCAGGTGGTGGCATGCAGGAGCTTTTACATAGGCGATACCACTGGATACGGCAGTCGATACAGGTTCAGAAGGCATACAAGGGCTGCGATAGTCGCCGTTGGCAGGGAAGACGGCTTCGGCACAGCGCCTATGCCCGATAAGCTGCGCATAAGGGATCTTGCCGCATATCTCTACCATACCATACGCCGCTGGTGCGACTCGGAATGCGTGCTCTACAACGGGCACAGGCTGCCCATGATAGGCCGCATTGGAAACCAGTTCACGTTGTTTGATGCCTCCGATGTAGATATCAGCCCCGGCGACTGGGTACAGTGGGAGGGTAGCCTCATGCTCTCCTCATGCAAAAGACGGTTCGTTTAGCCTTCACTCCATACGCCGCAGCTGATAAACGTTATTAGCGCTGTGCCCAAACCCGGCAAGCAGGCGTGTGGGGCCCTTGCACTTGAAGCCCCGTGAGAAGCGCCGGGGTAATAGAGAGGCAGAACACAAAATACATACAAGGACAGCCGCCCCGCCGTTATTCCGTTAGCCTTCACTCCATACGCCGCAGCTGGCAAACGTTATTAGCGCTGTGCCCAAACCCGGCAAGCAGGCGTGTGAGGCCCTTGCACTTGAAGCCCCGTGAGAAGCGCCGGGGTAATAGAGAAGTAGAACACAAAATACATACAAGGACAGCCGCCCCGCCGTTATTCCGTTAGCCTTCACTCCATACGCCGCAGCTGGCAAACGTTATTAGCGCTGTGCCCAAACCCGGCAAGCAGGCGTGTGAGGCCCTTGCACTTGAAGCCCCGTGAGAAGCGCCGGGGTAATAGAGAAG
>CALVLD010000025.1 GCA_944336475.1 uncultured Clostridia bacterium | reverse complement strand
ATGCCCCTTTAGGGGTGAAGCCAGTAATGACCCTTCTAGGGTCTGTGCAAACCACCACTTCAGTGGTGGTTATGATTCTGTGCGTTTAAGGGTTGAAAATCGCCAGTTTTTCGCCCTGTGAGGCTCAATACGGAGCAGAGAATGTATATATGTTCATCAAAAAGTTACGAGTGTTTTCTTCCGGTTGCATTGACAAAACGCCTAATTTGTGCTATAATCATGCTTAATAATAGCAAGGAGGTCGCCAAATGAGTTTAGGAGAAGCTATCAGAATATCCCGACAAAAAGCTTTTTTTACACAGCAAGATTTTGCGGATAAATTAGATGTGGCTCTTTCGACTGTCAACCGATGGGAGCTCAACAAAGCTAAGCCAAACATGAGAGCAATGAAACAAATAAAAGCATTTTGCAGTGAAAACAAATTAGACTATACCATAATAGAAAACGAATGGCTGACAATTCAGCAAAATGATAAGGAGAAACAAAAATGACAAACGAACAAAATAATAGATACAGAGATATTTTAATTGCCCCTATCAGCGAATGTGCTAATTACACTCCAAAATTCGGACATGGAAGAAATGGCGGCTTTTCACTCACTGAATTTCAAAACCTATATGGGGCAGACGCATTCTATAAATGGTTAGGCTTGGATAATCCGTTGATGTATTCTGCTCACAAGGCAGCAGGAGGGATTACAAGCGTTTATAGGCAAATTGGTATCGGTTGTGAGCGACTTGTTCGTGCGATCTTTATGGATTGCCTTGGTTTGGATGCTGAAGATGTTACTTGGTCATACACTATAACAGGCGCAAATGGTAAAGAACGCACACTATCTCTTGATGGTAGGATTATTCTTGAAAAAATCCCAAATGAGGAAGCACGGGCGCGTTGTGAATCTTGGATGATGCAGATAGCAGATTCTTTGGAGTTGGCTGCGCCAATTCGTCAAGCTATTACAGGTGTTGTTTTTGAAGTTCGCCAAGGCTATAAGAGTAAAGATTCCAAACGCCAAAATGCCGACATAGCAAATGCGGCTAACGCTTATGCAAACGGGTATATTCCATGCTTAATGGTAATGTCTGCTCAAATTGATGATGATATTGTTGCTCGATATAATGTTGCAAAGTGGGCTATTCTTCAAGGGTATATTGGTACATCTTCTATAGCTTCAACATTTTCATTTTTCAAGCAAGTAGTAGGATTTGATTTTGTTCAGTTCATGAATAACAATCAAGAATACTTCAAGGAAAAGATTCAACATGTTCTTGAACAACTGATGAGGGCAGAATAAATGCGTAGCGAAAAAATTTGTCAAAATGCACAATACACATTTAAGTATAATTCTTCAATGGGACGGCATGGGTGGCTTCGTCTTACTCCCGCTTATTCTGTTCGCTTAGTAGAAGAAATACTTTCTGACTTGGAATATTCTCCTCAGTGTGTTTTAGAGCCATTCTCTGGAACCGGAACTACAGAGCTTGTTTGTGCAAACAAAGGGGTTTCCTCATTTGCGTTAGAAATCAACCCTTTTTTGGTATGGCTCGGTAACGCAAAGTTGAAAATGTATTCTTCCCAAAAAATTGAAGAGTTTTTACGGGTTGCTGAATTCATTGCAGAGAAGATTGAGTCATATACGCCAAGTGAACTTCCACCAATATACAATATTCATCGTTGGTGGGGAAAAGCTCAAGCAGATTTTTTGGCTAAGTTGAAAACTGCAATCAAAACTGTTGAAGACAATGAGATGCAACAACTTCTTGCTGTAGCATTCTGCCGTATAGTAATTGAACTGTCAAATGCAGCATTTAATCATGTTTCTACATCGTTTAAGGAAACAGACGATTCTATTTTTTCTATCGAAGTTGGAAAAGATACATTCTTGTCCGTTTGTAACATGGTAGCTTGCGGTGCGAGTATGCAGCCACTTGTTTCGTCAAAGGTTATTCACCACGACGCGCGAAGCATTCCAGAGCAATACAATGGCACATATGATACTGTTATAACATCCCCTCCATATCCCAATAGGATTTCATATATTAGAGAGCTTCGTCCATATATGTATTGGACAGATTTTCTCGAAACATCTGATCAAGCAAGTGAATTGGACTGGCAGACAATCGGAGGAACTTGGGGAAAAGCAACAAGCTTATTATCAACATGGGAAAGTGAGGGCTCATTACCACACTATGTATATGACATTGCAAAGCAGATTGCTTCTGCTGATAACAAGTCCGCTGGCTTGATGGCAAATTATGTTATGAAATATTTTGAGGATATGCGTCTCCACTTATCTGCTGTATACAACGGGTTGAAATCAAAAGGGAAAGTGTTTTACATCATCGGCAATTCAAATTTCTATGGAGTAACCGTTCCTGCGGAACGCATATATGTAGACCTAATGCGGGATATTGGATTTGATAAGCCTGAATATAGGATTGTGCGGAAGCGAAATTGTAATAAGCAGTTGTATGAGTTTGTGGTAACAGCGCAAAAAGCATAATCTAAAAATTTAGCTCCGCAGGAGCGTAGCCGATTTTGCAAAAATCGTTAAAGGGTTTGGGATGTTGCCCAACAAGTTTTTGCAAAAGGCAGCGAGGCTGAAATTTTGCAAAACGCACGAGTGGGTACCGCTGTGCATTGCTTGCTGGGTATGTTTCAACATAACAGCAGAAAATGCAAAGTGGGTACCGCCGTGCCCAGCTTGCTAAAGATGTTTTCATCTGTGCAAGCGAAAACGATTTTTGAAAAATCGTCAAGTGTACATACACTTGCTGTGCTTGCTATTCTTCAAAATGGCAAGCAGGAATGGCGGGTGTAGCAACACCGGCTGTGCTTGCTATCCGTCATTCCCATAGTAGCAAGTGCCATTTCCTTAAATGGAAATCGGCGGCAACCGCCGCCTTGTCTGCCCAAAAGCGAAACAGACGGACGCTGTCAATGGCGGCGTAGCCGTTCATCTTGACCATTGACGGCGTTTGGCTGTTTTGCTACCCCAACTGAATTTATGAATGAAATAATCGAACCGAAGGAGGCTTAACACAATGGATAGAAAACCAAAGGATGAGGAAATCATCGAGCTGACCGATGAGGAGCTTGATGAGATTTTAGCGGATGAGGATTTTGAAGATAGTGACGAATACGAGGAAGTCCGCAGTTTCATTTTCTCCAATCCCGATCCATACGCCAAGGTTGAGCCTCGCCCCGATGATGCACCGAAGCGTGATTTCAAGTTTGACGAAAAGGGCAACATCGTAGTTAAAAATCCGTCTGCCATTTGGCTTCCCGAAATCAAAATTGTGGATGAGGTCGGCGGTACGGAATACACAGTAACAGGTAGCTACGAGGGTACGGAAACTCTCGATAAGAAGCTCAAACGCATTATGGAGCAGAACGCTACCAACAATGAAAACGGTATCACGGAGGATGGCGAATGACAGAAAAATCCTCTTTTGATATAAACCCAATTTCCAATCCTGTTCAGACAGTTGCCCCAACGAAGGAGGAACAAAATATGTTAAGGGCAACAGAAAAAATCACAGCACTTTATTGCAGACTCTCGCAAGAGGATTCCCTCGATGGCGAATCCAACTCCGTCACCAATCAAAGACGCATCCTCGAAAGCTACGCAAGAGAAAAACGCTTCACAAACTTGACCTGGTTTATAGACGATGGGTATAGTGGGACTGACTTCAATCGTCCCGGCGTTCAGAAGTTATTGACCGAAGTGGAAGCTGACAGAGTATCTACCATCATTGTTAAAGATCTCAGCCGCTTTTCAAGAAATTCGGCAATGGCGGGTATGTACATCAACTTCACTTTTGTTGAGCACGGTGTTCGCTTTATCGCTATCAATGACAACTTCGATACCATAGACCCGAACAGCATTGACAACGATTTTGCAGGAATTCGCAACTGGTTTAATGAGTTTTATGCGCGCGATACCAGTCGCAAAATCCGTGCGGTCAATAAGGCAAAGGGTGAGCGCGTGGCGAGCGATTGACAACGAATGTACCGTATGGCTACAAGAAGAATCCCGACGATCCGCAGAAATGGATTATCGACGAGGAAGCGGCACGAATTGTCAAAAAGATTTTTGCTCTCTGCATGGAAGGCAAAGGACCGAGCCAAATCGCCGCACAGCTTGAAGCCGAGCAGATACTCAATCCCACCGCATACAAACAGCGTGAGGGCAGAAAAACACCGCATCAGACACCGGAGAACGAATATCGGTGGCACGAAAGCACCGTTGCTTACATTCTCGAATATATGGAGTACACAGGCTGTACGGTCAATTTCAAGACTTACACCAACTCCATTTGGGACAAGAAGCAAAGGGACAACCCGATGGAAAACCGCAAAGTTTTCTATGACACGCATCCGGCGATTATCTCACTTGAAGTCTTTGACAAGGTGCAGGAGATCAGACAACAGCGGCATCGGAGAACGGCAACAGGCAAGAGCAATATGTTTTCGGGCTTGGTGTTCTGTAATGATTGCAAGCAAAAGCTCTACTACTCCACCACAAGCTATTTTGAAAAGCGACAGGACTTCTTCATCTGCTCCACACACAGAGCAAACAAGGACAAGTGTAGCGGTCATTATATCCGTGCCGTCGTGCTTGAAAAAGAGGTCTGGAAGCATATTCAAAAGGTCATATCTGTGGTCACTCGCTACGAGGCTTACTTCCGTTCCGAGATGGAACAAAAGCTCCGTGTGCAGAGTGAGGAAACGATGCGGATACATAAAAAGCGGCTTGCACAGGCTGAGAAGCGTATTGCCGAGCTTGACCGATTGTTTATTCGTATCTATGAGGACAATGTAGCAGGTCGGCTTGACGATGAACGCTTTGCCATGATGAGCAAGAACTACACCCAAGAGCAAAAAGACCTCAAGGCTGAGGTCAAAAGTCTGCAACAGGAAATTGACGAACAGGAACGACAGGCAGAGAATTTAGAGCAGTTTATCCAAAGGGTAAAGAAGAACAGCGACCTCACGGAGCTGACCCCTTACGCCCTCAGAGAGCTTGTCAAGGCGGTCTATGTGGAAGCACCCGACAAGTCAAGCGGCAAGAGAAAGCAGAAGATACACATCTGCTATGACCTCATAGGCTATATCCCCGTGGATGTACTGTTAAAAGCGGAACAGGCATGACCGAAATCATGCCTGTTCCAAGAAAATTGCAAATTACTGTTTTACCAGCAGGGGGCTTTAGCCATGCTGGTTATGTTTGAAAATAACATGCAAACAATGCCAATTCTCTTGCCGTTAATCGCTCTTTGCGAGTATCTTCTTAAACATACCGGAACCGGCGTGACCCAGTACGCCGGTTCCTACACTAATCTTTTTACTTCTTTATATTGGACGCAGCCAAACAGCATGTCTTTTCGCACACAAAATCGGGAGCTTGCGGAGCAAACTCCCGACAGCGTCATATTAAATAACCATGGCTTAAAGCCTGTGCGAAAGGCTCACTCCTCGGTGCTATCCTCGCTTACGGAAGCGAGATCTCCAAAGAGCTCTGCAAGCGAAGTCGTAGAGGACTGTACTGGCGGAAGCTCATAGTCTGCATCCTCACGGTGTCGCCTGTCGGGACGCTCGGGACGCTCACCACGACTCTGTTCGGAACGCTCACGACGTCTCTCCTCACGCTGCTGCGCCTGCTGCTGCCTTGCCTGCTCGTCAGCAGCACGCTTCTCGGCACGCTCTGCGGCGGCACGCTCACGCTCAGCCCTCTCCTGACGAATCTGCTCTGCGATCTCGGGATTCTCCTCAAGGATGACCTCCTTGCGGCTCAGGCTAATGCGCTTCTGCTCAGGATTGACCTCGAGAACCTTGCAACGGACACGATCACCAACGTTGATCTCATCCTCTACCTTTGTAACACGCCTTACACCAACCTGAGATATGTGGATGAGGCCATCAATGGTGGGCTCAAGAGCAACAAATGCACCAAACGGCACTATACGGACAACCTTGCCCTCGACAACGGAACCGATAGGATACTTCTCAGCTGCCATCGTCCAAGGCTTGGGCTGAAGCTGCTTGTAACCAAGAGAAACCCTCTGCTTTGCGATGTCAACATTGAGGATGATTACCTCAATCTCCTGACCAACCTTGAATACCTCGTTGGGATGCTTTACACGACCCCATGCAGCATCGGTCACATGTACAAGACCATCGATACCACCTATATCAACGAATGCGCCAAAGTCAGCAAGACGGCGAACAACACCGGTGACCTTGGAGCCAACAACGAGCTGCTCCCACTTTTCACGCTTGGCAGCCTCCTGCTCTGCAAGAAGAACAGCCTTGTGGGAAGCAACAATGCGCTTGCGCTGCTTATCGACCTCAAGAATCTTAAGCTTGAGGGTCTTACCGACGAAGTCACCGATGTTCTCGACATACTTGAGTGAAAGCTGTGATGCAGGGATGAATGCCCTGACACCATTCACCATCGCAATGAGGCCACCCTTGACGACCTCTTTGCCGATACCCTCGACGATCTTCCCCTCGGACTCGGCACCGGCGGAGAACTCGTCCCACACCTTTTTGCTCTCAACGCTCTTACGAGAGAGCAGCACATTGCCTTCTCCGTCGTTGACCTTGAGAACTTCGACCTCGATTTTGTCGCCAACTTTGACGACCGTGGCAGGGTCGACTTCGGGGTCACCAGAGAACTCGTCACGAGGAATAAGTCCGTCGGCCTTGTACCCAATGTTCACAAAAACCTCACCTTCAACGATCTGCACGACGGAGCCGGTAAGGACTTGACCTGTGTGGATACGTACCATCGTCTTCTCGAAAGCCTCCTCAAAAGTGGGCTCAGCTTCCTCCGCAGCGTGTTCCTCCGCAACGGCCTCCACAACGGGCTCCGCAGCGGCATCTGTGACCTCAACAGTCACGTTCTCAGTGTGTTCGGCTTCGCAGCAATCTACTTTAGCCTGATCCATTTCGCTCATTCTTGTAATAACCTCCCTAATCAGCGAATCCGGTGACGATGCACCAGCAACAACTCCAACTATTATACCATCACTTTTCATAATTTCAAGGGGGATTTCTGCAATATTTGAAATTGATTTTACATTTTGACAACCTTTTTCACATATATCTTTCAGTTTTGCGGTGTTTGAGCTGTTTCTATCCCCGATAACAAGCATAATATCACACCTGCGGCTCAGCTCCATAGCCTCCTGCTGCCGCTCTTGCGTGGTCTTGCAGATAGTATTGTGTACAACGGTATCCGGCCTTAACTCCGTCAGTTTTCTTTGAATCGACTTAAACATTCCAACGTCATATGTGGTCTGAGCAACAAGGCACAGTCTGTTCGGTGTACGGGAGATCTCATCGATGTTTGACATATTTACAAACAGCGCTGTGCTGCCGCAGTACCCGTTGATGCCTATCACCTCAGGATGTGCGCAGTCGCCTGCTATCACCACTTGCATTCCGGCAGAATACGCATCCTCGACAATGGAATGTATCCTCTTAACAAATGGACAGGTACAGTCCACAAGCGCGATCCCCCTGTGCGCGCACTTCTCATATACGCATGGCGGAACTCCGTGCGACCTAATTATCAGCGTTGCACCCGCAGGGAGTTCATCCAGTGAATTGACCCTGTGCACCCCCTGCTCTGCAAGGGAATCGATAACGCCCCTGTTGTGGATCAGCTCACCGAAGGTATAAACAACACCGCACTCCCTTGCGACACTGAGTGCAATATCCACGGCTCTTCTGACTCCAAAGCAAAAGCCGCTGTTTTTCGCAAGCACTATTTGCATATTTTATTCAACCTCTTTTTGAGATCTACCATCGTATTGCTCATACGCTGCATGAAAAGCACTTCGTTCTCTCGCCTGGAGGCGGATATGCGTGTGTCCTCTGCATATAGGGGATCGCCCACTATCACAGCAGGCCGCAGCCGACGATATGAGTCGGGGCGAATATAAATGGGCACGACCGGTGCACCGGAGCGCATAGCTATCAGCGCTGTGCCAAGTTCAAGCTCATCCATGTCGTCCGTCACCGCTCTGCGTCCCTCAGGAAATATTCCGAAGGCCTTCCCCTTTTGAAGCAGGTGCAAAGATCTTTTAATAGATTTTATATCAGGTATCCCTCTGTCGACAGGAAATACGTTCAGCAAGTCAAAAAAAATCTTCCCAAACGGACTGCGGAATATCTCTTTCTTGGCCATAAAGTGGATAATTCTCGGGCTGATCAACACTAACAATACGGGATCCAGCATAGAGATATGGTTTGCAACAAATATCACGCCGCCCTTCGTTGACAGCGCTCTGCGGTTGCCATATATGCGAGGGCGCACAAGCAACAGCAGCAACGGCTTAAGCAATATACAAAGCAATACGTACAGCATATTCGATCCATTCCGTCAAAAGACATTGATTTTACTTTATTAAATGCGCTCAGTCACAAATCTTACAACGAAGTCTATAGCTTCGTCCGCACTCATGTGAGTGGTATCGACAAGCACAGAATCCTCCGCCATGCGCAACGGATCAATGCTTCGGTTGCTGTCACGCTCGTCCCTCTCATGTGTTTCGGCAAGGATATCTTCATATGTCATGCCCCCGAGCCTATCCGCATTTTTGAGTTCCAGATAACGCCGCATAGCGCGCACGTCCGCATCGGCGGTAACATAAAACTTAAACCTTGCATTGGGCAGCACATTTGTGCCTATGTCACGTCCGTCCATTACGACGCTCTCGCCTTCGGCAAGCTTTCTCTGCAGCTCAACGAGCTTCTTACGGCACTCCTTTATAGCACTTATCTTTGACGCACCGTTCGAAACCTCCTGCGTGCGGATGAGATCGCTTACGTCCTCTCCATCCAGCAAAACACGCTGAGCACCTTTTACGAATCGAATTGAGATATCCGTAGACGGGAGCATATTGCCAACGGCCTCCCTATCGCCCGTTTCAATGCCGGCACGTATTGCTTTCAACGCCGCAGCTCTGTACATTGCGCCCGTGTCAATATAGATCATACCGAGTCGCTTTGATACGCCTTTGGCAATGGTGCTCTTGCCGGAGCTTGAGGGGCCGTCGATGGCTATTGCGATAACATCTGCCTTAGGGTTCATCACATGTTCCTCCGATTCTATTTTTTAATGCTATTGCTCTGCCGGCAGCAGCCGCAGTCGAATAGGCAAGCTGAAGATTGTATCCGCCCGTAAGAGCATCAACATCTATCACCTCGCCTGCAAAGTAAAGTCCCTTGACCAACTTTGACTCCATTGTTTTGGGATCGATCTCCTTGACGGACACACCCCCACGGGTAATGACAGCTTCGTCCATCGAAGCGGCCGCTCTAACCGTCAGCGGTATAGCTTTCAATGTCTCTACTATGCTGCGTCGCTCAACCTTTGAAAGATTATCCGTGGTTTTCTCGGCATCGACACCTGCAAGTTCAAGGAGTATTGGTATCATCCTCTGCGGCAGAAGCCTCGCTATGGCGTTGCTGATGCGCTTATGTTTATTTGCCTCCAAATCACGGAGTATTCTGGTATCGAGAGTTTCAATGTCGAGAGCCGGTTTCATATCTATTGCCAGTCGTATCCCATGCGGCTCATCCGCAATAAGCGCACTGAGGCTAAGAACGAGAGGGCCGCTGATGCCTGTATGAGTGAAGAGCATCTCCCCAATATCGGAAAAAAGCTTTTTCCTGCCTGAATATGCTGAAAGTACAACGTTCTTCAGCGAAAGCCCGGCCAGTCTGCAGACCCAGTCCTCCTCGGTGATAAGCGGAACGAGCGATGGCTTAGGCTCGTTTATGGTGTGACCCAGCGACTCGGCAAACCTGTATCCGTCTCCCGTTGAACCGGTAGATGGGTAGCTCTTACCTCCCGTTGCGATAACGACACAGTCATACTCAATGACCACGCCGCCGGCAAACCCGATGCAAAAGCCATTGTCAGTCTTTGAAACGAATTCGACCTTTGAGTTAAGAACTATATCTACTCCCCTGTTCCTTGCAAAACCGGTCAATGCACGGATGACATCGCTCGACTTATCGCTGGCGGGGAAAACCCTTCCGCCTCGCTCGACTTTTGTGGGAACGCCCTGTGACTCGATCAGGCTGATGATGTCATCGTTGAAAAAGCCGTCAAGGCTGCTATACATAAACCGTGGGTTTCTGGGGATGCATTTTATAAACTCGTCCATGGACGCGGTGTTTGTGATATTGCATCTCCCCTTACCGGTGAGGTAGAGCTTTTTACCTGTCTTTTCGTTGCGATCATATAGGTCAACGGCACAGCTCTCAGCCGCAAAAGCCGAGGCAATGAGCCCCGCCGGGCCAGCTCCTATCACGCACAGCCTCTTCATGCTAAAAGTTCCTTTCAATGAAGCGAGATACTGCTTCCATTGAGGCGTATGCGGTCATATCGTATGTGAGTGGAGTTACTACTACAAAGCCGTCACGCATATACCGCTCATCGGTATCCTCATCCTCACCGCAGTCGGTCAGCTTATTGCTCGTTACCGAATATAGTGTCCGTCCGTCTTCGGACGTCTCCTCGATATAGCGCAGCTCATAATCTTGAAGCGCAAGTCGGCCTACCCGTATGCCCTTATACTCCGAAGCAGGCTTTGAAGGGATATTCACACTGAGCATAGCGCCGCATGACTTTGTAAGTTCGACGAGCTCCGGCAGTATCCCAACAAAAAAACCCGCCGCCTCTGCCATGTAGTCGGTGCAAAATGTATCCTTTGATACGGCTATGGATGGATAGCGCAGCATCGCTCCCTCCAAAGCAGCGGATATCGTTCCAGAGTACAGGGCATCCGTGCCGAGATTCGGCGCCTGGTTGATTCCGGAAATTATTATGTCGGGTTCAAAATCAAAGTTGCCCAAGGCAAGTCTGACACAATCAACAGGGGTGCCATCGACGGCATATGCGCGGACATCCTTAAGCCCCTCTAAAATCACTTTTTCAGCGCAGAGCTTGCGCCGAAGTGTGAGACCATGCCCTACGGCACTTTGATTATCAGCAGGAGCGGACAGCAAAAGCTCATGACCCATGCGTTTCAGTTCGAGTGCCAATTCACGGATACCTACAGCGTGTATCCCGTCATCATTTACAACAAGTATGCGCATAGAAACCCCTTGTATCCATCATCGGCTCATTATAGCAAAAGTTTCGAAGCTTTTCAATCGGGTAAAAAAGCGCACCCGAAAGCTCGGATGCGCTGTAGCCGTTTAGCTATCAAAGCTGCTCAGTAAGATCCTCAACGTAGAGCACCCTTACGCCGTTTGCATTTACAGCAGGGGCAGACGACGCAGACTTTGCCTCAGCCGTGGGCATCGGCAACTCCACCGTTGGCTCATCCTGCTTGTCACGATTTTCAAAGAATTTTTTGGCCACCTGTGGGAACAGGGCATAGCTGAGGACATCCTCCTCGCAGCGGGCAATGCCCTCAAGCTCCTTGGTGTACTTTTCAAGCTCAGGCTGGAGCAGATCGGCAGGGCGGCATGTGATGACCTTGCCATCCTCGCCTATTGCCTTACGACGAACCTCCTCATTGACCTTGCCGGGAACCTTGCCGTACTCACCGGCAAGCAGACCCTTTGACTCCTTTGTGAACATCTTATAGCGCTCTCCGGAAATGACGTTGAGCACCGCCTGGGAGCCGACTATCTGACTGGTAGGCGTAACAAGAGGAGGATAACCAAAATCCTCACGAACACGGGGGATCTCTGCCAAGACCTCATAATACTTATCTTCAGCGTTGGCCTGCTTGAGCTGAGAAATGAGGTTTGAAAGCATACCGCCGGGAACTTGATACATGAGGGTGTTTGTATCGACCGAGAGCACCTTGGGGTCGAGGGAGCCCTGCTCCTTCAGCTTTGCAGCAACAGTGCGGAAATGCTTGGCAGCCTCAGCCATCTTGGCAAGATCAAGGCCCGTATCCCGGTCTGTGCCTGCAAGGGTTGCCACAAGGGGCTCCGTTGCGGGCTGGCTGGTGCCATTGCCCAAGGGAGACAATGCGCAGTCAACAATATCAACTCCGGCTTCGACCGCTTTTAGTATCGTCATATCGCCCGTGCCGGTCGTATTATGGGTATGGAGATGGATGGGAACATCTACCTCTTGTTTAAGGCGTTTTACAAGGGAATAAGCCGAATACGGAAGAAGAAGATTTGCCATGTCCTTGATGCAGATGGAGTCCGCTCCCATCTGAACAAGCTCCTTGGCAAGTTTTACAAAATAGTCCTCACTGTGAACCGGACTGATGGTGTAGCTGAGGGCCGGCTCACACCAACCGCCATATTTCTTTGTGAATTTAATTGCGGATTCAAGGTTTCGGACATCATTCAGGGCATCGAATATTCTTATGACATCAATGCCGTTTTCAATTGCCTTGCGACAGAACTGCTCGACGACATCGTCCGCATAGTGCTTATAGCCAAGTATGTTCTGACCTCTGAACAGCATCTGGAGGCGAGTGTTCGGAAGCGCCTTGCGCAGCGTGCGCAGCCTCTCCCACGGATCCTCATTGAGAAAGCGGAGGCAGCTATCAAACGTTGCACCGCCCCAGCACTCAAGAGACCAGTAACCGATGCTGTCGAGTATCTCACATGCGGGTAGCATATCCTCCGTACGCATACGCGTCGCCGCCTGCGACTGATGTGCGTCACGCAGTATCGTATCGGTAATTAAGAGTTTTGACATAATTCAACCATCCTTCTAAAATAACGATCAAGAGTAAAGGGCGAGAAATACGCCCGCCGCAATAGCTGAGCCAATGACGCCTGCCACATTGGGGCCCATGGCATGCATTAGCAGGAAGTTTGAAGGATTATCCTTCTGGCCAACGACCTGGGATACCCTTGCAGCCATAGGCACGGCCGATACACCTGCAGAGCCTATCAGCGGATTCACCTTTCCCTTAGTGAGCAGACACATGAGCTTGCCAAGAAGCAAACCGCCTATCGTGCCAAACGCAAATGCGGCTATACCCATAGCAAATAT
Organism: uncultured Clostridia bacterium; assembly: GCA_944336475.1. GTDB lineage: Bacteria > Bacillota > Clostridia > Christensenellales > CAG-138 > CALVLD01. The sequence continues at coordinate 11,906 of CALVLD010000025.1, read as the reverse complement.
GCCTAATGTATCAAGACTCAGGAACCTATCAGCCGTCGCAGTCGCACCAACGCTCAGACCAAGCAGTATAGTCACGATGTTGATAAGCTCATTCTGCGCAGTCTTGCTTAGCCTGTCAACGACACCGCTCTCACGCAGGAGGTTTCCCAGCATGAGCATACCGACGAGAGAGGCGGCCGACGGGACAATAAGCGCCACGAATATGGTGACCACGATTGGAAACACTATCTTCTCGGTCTTGGAAACGGGACGGAGCTGCTCCATAACTATCATACGCTCCTTGCGTGTGGTGAGCAAGCGCATGATAGGCGGCTGAATCATTGGTACCAGCGCCATGTATGAATATGCCGCTATAGCTATAGGTCCAAGATAAGAGGGTGCGAGCTTTGAGGTGACGTATATGGCTGTTGGACCGTCGGCGCCACCGATTATACCGATGGCAGCTGCAACACTAACATCAAAGCCCATCGCAACAGCGCCGACGAATGCAACAAATACGCCGAGCTGCGCAGCAGCGCCGAGCAGAAGGCTCTTTGGGTTTGCAATAAGCGGACCAAAGTCCGTCATTGCGCCGACACCTAAAAATATCAGCGATGGATATATGCCGAGCTTTACACCAAGGTACAGGTAATCAATGAGACCACCGCCGCTTGCAAGCCCTGCCCAATCAACGTGGCCGCCTTCAAACAGCTCTGGGTGGTACATACCTGCACCGGGAAGGTTGCTGAGAAGAAGTCCGAAAGCAATGGGAAGCAGAAGCATCGGCTCGTACTTCTTTACGATTGCAAGGTAAAGAAGCAGGCAGCCAATACCAAGCATCGCCAGGATCTTCCACCAACCTTCATCAGTGAATATCTGATAGAATCCCGTGGCGGTAAGGAAATCCAGTATTGCTTCCATAAGCCTTAATTAAAGGCAATGAGAGCATCGCCTGAATTGACGGTCGAGCCCTTTGATGTGTAAACAGCGGCAACGACACCATCTCGAGGAGCAAGTATCTCATTCTCCATCTTCATGGCCTCGAGCACGATGAGAACCTGGCCACGCTTGAAGCCGTCACCAACCTTGCAGTTGACCGCAAGAATGGAGCCAGGCATAGGGGCGCTTATCGTTTCAGCAGAGTCGCTGACAACTGGAGCAGGAGTCGGGGCTGCGGCCTTTGCTACGGTAGGAGCTGCGGTAAAATTCGCCGGCGGCGTTGCGCCGTTGATCTCCTCAACCTCTATTTCGTAACAAGTGCCGTTGACGTTTACCATAAATCTACGCATATATTCCTCCTAAGGCATATTGCCAAAATAAACTGCGTTTTTGGGGTACGGGATCAGGATACTCTGCGAAGCGACCGGATGCGGATCGCAGATACGTCCGCACCCATTTCGGTTGCAACGGCGGCAGAAATGGCGGCGATCAACTGACGACGCTCGGCTGTGTCCGCCGATGGCGCTGTGGCATGGTCGTCAATGCGCCTGATGGAGAGTATTCGCATTCCGTTAGTATCGATTCCCGCATACTCGGATATAGCGGCAGAGATGGCGGCAACAAGCTGGCGGCGCTCTGCAACGTCCAGCGCCGGTGAATCACCCACTTTGTGCAGTGAGTGTATGCGGATAGTATTCGCATCAATGCCTGCATACTCGGCAACCGCTGCGGATATTGCGGCAACAAGCTCACGCCTCCCGCTGCCATTCGCAGCTATTTCGCCGCTGCGGCCACCCAGCACAACATCACTGCGGCGAGCGTTTGCAGCAGCGCCGGCAGCAGCACTAACCGGCACGGAAGACTCTGCCCGGGCAGTCGATCTGCCCGAATTGGCTCTTGCGCTGCGACTCTCCTTACGGAAGATACCTACAAAACAGCTCATCAGCTTGATTATGGCTATCAGACAGATCAAGCCGAGAAACACAACGCCCATGCCTATGCCCATCGTCAACAGAGCATCTTTCATTTCGCTAAAACCTCCGCGGGAATGCAACGGGTTCTTGTGAACGCTTCACTGAACCCCAGTTTAGCCATATTCCCCATAAATTCCTTTTTCCCTGCTAATTCAAAAAAACATTCGATTATATATTTAACGCAGGGCATCTCCGATCTCCTCCCGAGTAAGAAGCCTCCTCTCCCCTGCCTTGAGATCGCCAAGCGTGATGCTGCCTATCCTTATGCGACACAGCCTGAGGGTATCATGCCCGAAGTACGCCAGCATACGCCTAACCTGACGGTTGCGGCCTTCATGTATTACGAGCGTCAGATCAGTCCTCCCATTTTTCACAGAGTTGATCCTGACCTTGGCAGGAGCTGTAAAGCCATCATCCAGTTCGATTCCGTTTCTGAGTCGGCGCACCTCCGTATCCGTTACCTCGCCCGTGCAGAGCGCACGATAGGCCTTCTCCTTTATGTAGCGTGGATGCGTCATTCGCTCCGCAAATTCACCGTCATTCGTGACCAGTATAAGCCCCTCCGAATCGTAATCAAGCCTCCCCACCGTGTACAGTCTGAGGGGGACATCCTTGAAATAGTCCGTAGCCTTTACCCTGTCCTCCCCCTCAGCGCTGGAGCATATAACACTTTTGGGCTTGTAAAAAGCATAGACCACCCGTTCCCCAGTCGGATAAACGGCTTGTCCGTCGAGCTCGACCAAATCTGTCTCTGAAACGGAACAGCCTATCGTGGCCACAACGCCGTTTACACGAACCCTGCCCGCAACGATAAGCTCTTCCGATTTTCTTCTTGATGCAACTCCTGCGTCTGCAAGATACTTCTGCAATCTCATCATCAGCCTGCCAGCGTTTGTATCAGTATTTGCCACCAATAAAGAAAGCCTCTTACCGGAACACCATGCTGCGCAACAAGATTGTCGCTTGCGACAAGCGTACCATCATGGTATATATTTACCGTTCCGATATGCTGACCTTCAAAAATGGGAGCGGCAATTTCATCTGGAAGTATTATTTCCGTTGTAAAACTGCGCTCCTCTCCCCTTGGCAATACTACCATTATACCCTTTTCGGCAACGACTGCCAATATGCTATCCTCACCGTTTGCAACATATATTGATGCGGCGCACTCCCCTTGCTCTATCACAGAACATAGTGCATATGTTTCTGATGCATAGTCGAGTAGTCTTGAGGATATTTCAAACATTGGCCTGCAGTTTAGAAGCACACCTATGAGACGCATCCCGTTCCGGTTTGCCCCAAATACGAGGCAGCGTCCAGCAGCCGACGTATACCCTGTCTTTATTCCAAACGCCCCTTCATAGTCCCACAACAATGCGTTCTTATTTTTTAGTGTGCGAACATGCTCGCCTGTTGTTGTGGAATGATACTTCGTGCTTGCTATCTTGTAGATCTCTTCGTTTTTCATTGCTTCCGATGCAAGCAGGGCAAGCTCCCTTGCAGTAGTATAATGGTCACTGTCATGCAGACCGTTTGGGGTAACAAAGTGAGTATTCTCGAGACCCAGGGCATCCGCCTTGTCATTCATCATTGCAACAAATGAATCGACGTCGCCACCGACATGGACGGCCAAAGCGACTGCTGCGTCGTTGCCCGATGCCAGCATCAACCCATAGAGCAGATCCTCCACGGAAATTCTTTCTCCCGCACTTATGTACATAGACGAGCCCTCGACGTTCTCCGCGCTCTCATCCACAGTTACCATGTCTGAAAGCTCAGCATTCTCCACTACTACGAGTGCTGTCATGATTTTAGTTGTGCTCGCCATGGGCAAACGCGCATTTTCGTTTTGGCATATGAGGAATGTGCCAGTATTGGCCTCCATCAGTGCAACGGCGGCAGACTCTGTTTCAAATGGTGCCGGCTCTGCCGCAACTGCACTTGGAAAACTTAGGCTCAATGCAAGCATTGCAGCGACGAGCAGGCTCACCCACGTTTTATTCCGTGCGCACATCATTCCGATTCGGCATCCATCGGAGCAGTGCCCTGATCCTGACTTGCTGTGCCGCTGCAGCAATCCTGCTTGGACAAGAACTCTCTTAAAAGCCGCTCAAGCGTTGAAACCGTCTGCGGGATAAGGTCGATTATGCGCTCTGCGGCATTCTCCTGTTTTGCGGGAAGCACTCTTACGGTTCCGTTCTGAACCGCCAGGAAAGCCAGCGGCGTTAGACACATGCCGACTGCGGATGCGCCGGCAAACGGGTACTTGCCGTTCGTCTCTGCCTCAGTTCCACTTCGTTTTACAGGCGTCATGGTGTTATATTCACCTCCGCCTACAAGCAGACCCATGCAGACCTTTGACACCGGAAGGACCATGGTAGAGTCCTCAGTCACGATAGGAGTACCTATCACGGTGTTAACATCCGCAAGCTCCTTGATCTGCGTCAGAGATGACTGCATAAGGTTTTCGATTGGGTGTGACATTATTATCCTCCTTTTGTGCTTTGTGCAGTTTTATCACTGCAGTTCTGTAGATTAGCTTTCCCACATTCACCCTCAGTATTCCGGTAGCATTTATTGCAAACGAGCTTCTCCCCATGCAGGGAGAAATAAATATTGCGACGCTCTCATCGTTCATCACAACTATCGCAAGCGGAAGCGCGGCACTCAACAGCGTATTCGCAATACCGGCAAGCATCACGGAGGTGCAAGGATCGCTTTCAACGCCAATTTCACCGTTTATCTGCAGTTTTTTTGTTAAGATGCACTCTCGAGCGAGTGCCAATATGTTTGCGAGCGGCATACGGTTTTGTTTGGTGCTGCGCTTTGATCGTCCGATTGGCTTCCAATATCCATTGCGTTTGACCAGCCAAATACATACGCCGGCATTTTTCTTATACGCTACATGCAGCTTTACTGTGGGAAGTATCCCAATCTTTATTTTAATGTTGCAGAAGCCCACTCTGAGCCAAATGCGAAAGCAGACTTTTACCCTCGTAAGCAGAACGAAGATCACGCCCAAAGTCAGCAACAATATGACGGTTGTTATCAGGACTATATCCATATACGCCTCCGATTTTGCTTTAGTTTTTCTCAACCGCTTGTAAAATATAAGCGTTTGTGTTATATTGTTCTTGTGAATTTTGTCAGTTTGGCGGTGTGACGAATGGTGATACTCGGGATTGATCCGGGATATGCAATTTTGGGTTATGGGGTGATCAACTTCATCTCCGGCAAGCCCTCCGCTATAGATTACGGTGTTATCGAGACCACTCCTTCTATGTCATTCCCGGAACGTTTGGAGGTGCTGCACCGTGGTACTGCGCACCTGATTTCCGCATTCCGCCCTGATCATGTTGCGTTTGAGGAGTTATTCTTCTACCACAATGCAAAAACGGCTATGCAGGTTGCTGCAGGAAGGGGGGTTGCCCTGCTTGCCGTACAGGAGGCAGGCATGCCGATGTATGAATACACGCCCATGCAGATAAAACAGAGTGTCACGGGAGATGGACATGCAGATAAGCTTCAGGTGCAGACAATGGTCAAGCTGCTTCTTAAGCTTGGCGGCCTTCCCAAACCTGATGATGCTGCCGATGCGCTTGGTGCGGCACTGTGTCACGCTTATGCAATCGGCCCCGCCTTGGAGGAATATAGGATAAAGTAATGTACGCTTTTATCAAGGGAAATGTTGATGCGATCCTGTCGGATCGAGCAATAATCGAGGCAGCCGGTATCGGCTATGAGCTTGTATGCAGTTCGCTGACATTAAAGTGCTTAAGCTGCGGCAACACGGCAAAGCTGTACACGCATCTTGCCGTGTCGCAGGATGCGGTCGGCCTCTACGGCTTCTTTACCGAGGCTGAGCGGGCCATGTTCCGCAAGCTGATATCTATTTCACGCATAGGGCCGAAGGTCGCACTTAACGTGCTGTCCGTGCTCTCCCCCGAGGATGTTGCCCTTGCAGTTGTAACTGACAATATCGCAGCATTTGACAGGGTTCAGGGCATGGGCAGAAAGACTGCCGCCCGTGTGATACTTGAGCTTAAAGAAAGGGTCGCTTCGACCGACCCCGGAGTTGTTGCTGTGCATGATGGCGTCGTCGAAGGCAATTCAATGCGTACCGATGCCATTGCTGCGCTCGTCGCTCTCGGATATGATGGTGCCGTTGCCGGACGTGCCGTCGCCGCAGTCGGTGAGTGCGACAAGGTTGAGACCATGATAACGCTTGCCCTGCGCGAGCTGTCAAAACATTAATGGGCGGGTATGGTTTATGGATTTTGACGAGCGTTTGATCTCATCTTCAATGCTTGCAGAGGATGCAAGCGTTGAGTATAGCCTGCGCCCCCGTTTTTTAAACGAATATATCGGCCAGGCTAACGCAAAGGAGCATATACGGGTCTATATCAGCGCTGCAAAGCTCCGTAATGAAGCGCTTGATCATGTGTTGCTGTACGGTCCTCCGGGACTCGGCAAGACCACTCTCGCTGCAATAATCGCAAATGAGATGGGCGGCAATCTGCGCATAACTTCAGGTCCTGCTCTTTCCCATGCTGGTGATCTGGCGGCGCTGCTCTCCAATCTCAACGAGGGTGATGTGCTGTTTATCGATGAGATACACCGATTAAACGCCACTGTCGAGGAGGTTCTCTACCCTGCAATGGAGGACTTTGCGTATGACATCATAATAGGTAAAGGCCCGTCGGCAAGGTCATTGAGACTTGAGCTGCCCAAGTTCACGCTTGTCGGCGCAACCACGAGAATGGGGCTTTTGACATCTCCGCTGCGTGACAGATTCGGCATAAAGGAACAGCTTGAGCTCTACACGCACGAGGATCTTATCGAAATCGTCACTCGAAGTGCGGGTATACTGAATATCACCATAACTGTTGACGGCGCACTTGAGATCGCCTCACGTTCAAGGGGAACACCCCGTATTGCCAACCGCCTGCTGAAGCGTGTTCGAGATTTTGCCCAGGTATCAGGCAACGGTATAATCGACCGTGATTCTGCACGCTGCGGTCTTGAGATGCTGGGCATTGACGAATTGGGTCTCGATGCCGTTGACAGACGCATGCTCACCGCAATGATAACAAAATTCAGCGGCAGGCCCGTTGGGCTAAGCACGCTTGCGGCTTCAACAGGCGAGGATGCTACCACTATCGAGGATGTCTACGAGCCGTATCTGCTTCAGTTGGGATTTATTGCAAGAACACCGCGAGGCCGCGTACTTCTACCCGCCGCATACTCCCACATGGGCTATGCGCCCCCCAGGGACGAAAACTCCCAAGTAAGTTTTCTTTGAGTCAATTCTATAACAGGAGGTAATTCTAATGATGAGCAGAAAGGCAAAGGAACTGGAACTGTTGCTCGGCCAGCGCACGCATGAAAATGAGCTTATGCGTGATCGCATAGGCCAGCTCGAGGCCGAGGTTAGCAGGCTTCGTGAGCAGGAAAGAGCCGTGCTTGCCGCAATAACCGAAGCAAACCGTGCAGCAGGCAGAATCCGTGAGGATGCATGCGCACAGGCTGATAGCATCATTTCTGCGGCCAATACCAAGCGCGATGAGCTGCTTGATGAGGCAAGCAAAGCCGTTTCAGATGCATTGGAAAACGCAAACAACATCTCTGCCGATGCCGATGCATACTATGCCAAGAAACGTGCCGAAGGCGACAGATATTATGCTGAGAAGGTCGCTGAAGCAGACGCATATGCCGAAAAGACTCGAACAGATGCCAACATCTATATCGAACGCTGCGTAATTGCCGCTCAGATCGAGGTCAACAGGCGCAGGGATGTTGTAAAAGAGCTCAACGATCGCCTTCGCACTGCCGCTACCGAGGCTCGCAGGGCTGCCGAAGATTATGCCTCCTTGATGGAAGATCTTGCGGCTCGGCTCGAGGGCGAATCCGAATCTGCCTGTGCCGAGATCGATGCTTGCTCCTGCAACTGTGCAGAGTGTAAAGGCTGTGTCGAGCTTCCAAAGGATAATGCGGCCGACAGTGTCGATCCCACGCTCTGCTGCGAAGAAGCTGCAGAGGGTGAAGTGTGCCCAGAGGTGGAAGCAAGCGTTGATGAATCCGAAGGTGCGGACGGATTCATCCCCCCAGATGAGTACGATAACCCCTCCCAGCTCATGCGTAGCATCTATAGCCTCGAGGGTCGTGATATTCCAAATTCCGATGAGAGCGATCTTATAGGCGATGCCTCTCCCGAAGGCGGTCTTGTATTTAAGGATGAGCTTGGTGGAACTCCGCTTGATCCCGATGCTGCAAATATACCGGCTGACAGCGATCTTGACAGCCTCATCGCCGGTGTGCTGAATCGTCCTGATGTAAGCCGCTAAAATATAGTTGACACCGACCTGATTCGGTTGTATAATTGCGTCTGTTAATGGATATAGACGGGACTGTTCTCGGTGTTCCCATTCAGAAAGACGATGGTTGATGCGAATCGTTGAGAGAAACTTGGACTCCCACCCGTTCTTCCGCAGGGAGGAAATGCCCTGCCGCAAACCTGCGTTATGGGTCAATGAGCCGGGGGCGTGCCCTCGGGAATTAAGGTGGTACCGCGGAGCTTCGCCCTTATGTCTGGGCGAAGCTCCTTGATTTTTAACACAAAACAGGAGGATGATATGGCAAAAAGAAACGAGGAGTTTGTAACTCATATTGCATCTCGTACAGAGGACTTCCCTCAGTGGTACACCGACGTAATAATGAAGACCGATATGGTCGACTATTCCGACGTCAGGGGCTGCATGGTCATAAAGCCCTATGGCTATGCCGTTTGGGAAAACATTCAGCATGAGCTTGACCGCCGTTTTAAGGAGACAGGGCACAAGAATGCGTACTTCCCACTTTTCATTCCCGAGCATCTGCTGCAAAAGGAGAAGGATCATGTCGAAGGCTTTGCTCCAGAGGTCGCCTGGGTGACCCACGGCGGCTCCGAGGAGCTGCAGGAGCGGCTATGTGTGCGTCCTACAAGTGAGACCATTATCTGCTCCATGTATTCCCGTTGGATACAGAGCTATCGTGATCTGCCCATACTGTACAATCAATGGGCAAATGTGGTTCGTTGGGAAAAGGCCACCCGTCCCTTCCTCCGCACGATGGAGTTTTTGTGGCAGGAGGGACACACCGCCCATGCAACGTCCGCAGAAGCCGAAGCCGAAACCATGACCATGCTTGAAGTATATCGCAGCTTTATGGAGGATTTCCTCGCCATACCCGTCATATGCGGCAGAAAGAGCGATAAGGAAAAGTTCGCCGGCGCAGTCGCAACATACACCTTGGAGGCAATGATGCAGGACGGCAAGGCATTGCAGATGGGTACATCGCACTTCCTTGGCGACCACTTTGCAAAGGCTTACGATATCACATACCTCAGTCGTGAGGGTAAGCTTGAATACTGCTATACAACGAGCTGGGGCGTTACCACCCGTATGATAGGCGGTCTGATCATGACTCACGGCGATGATAGAGGTCTGATATTCCCGCCCAAGGTAGCTCCCATACAGCTTGTAATACTGCCGATCGCCATGCATAAGGAAGGCGTGCTTGATAAGGCATACGAGCTTAAAGCGCAGCTTGCCGCAGCTGGTATCCGTGTTGAGTGCGATGACAGCGAGCAGTCTGCCGGTTGGAAGTTCAATGAGTGGGAAATGAAAGGTGTTCCCCTGCGTCTTGAAGTCGGCCCCAAGGATATCGAAAAGCGTGAGGTCGTAATAGTGCGTCGTGATAACCACGAAAAGAGCTTTGTTCCCATGGAGAATCTGGTTGACTTCGTAAAGAGTATGCTCGATACGGTGCAGGTCGCTCTTTACAATCGTGCGCTCGCCCTTCGTGAAGCAAGAGTATCTGTTGTCCACAACACGGATGAGCTCAATGCCCGTGTTCAGGATGGTTTTGCCAAAGCCATGTGGTGTGGCAACCGAGAGTGCGAGGATAAGATCAAGGCGGCAACGGGTGCAACGACCCGTTGTATGCCCTTTAACCACGAGCCCGTAGGTGAAACCTGTGTATGCTGTGGTAAAAAGGCTACCGCAGTTACTTATTTTGCAAAGTCCTATTGATAGCATCGGCAGCTCCGCCATGCGGCTGGAGCAACTGCAGTTAAAGCGTTGCACGGGGATCGTTCTTGCAAGCGATGCACATAATATATGCAGATTTATATGTGATTTGTACTTGCAAAATTAATCCCCTTATGCTAAAATGCGTTGTTAGATTTTTGAGTTGTGTGTAACTGTGCTCAAAAATGAGTATATGTCGTCTATATCGGCAAGGAGGTAATACTGTGAGTAAGTTTTGTGAGGTTTGCGGTAAGGGCACGATGAGCGGTAATTTGGTCAGCCATTCCAACAGGAAGACCAGAACCAGCTGGGCACCCAACATTCAGCGCGTAAACGTGATCGTTAACGGCACCCCCAAGAAGATGAATGTCTGCACCCGTTGTTTGCGTACGGGCAGGGTACAGCGCAGCGTCTGATAGGTTTGTATGCAAACTGAATTAACAATGGATAAGCTTGTAGCTCTGTGTAAAAATCGGGGCTACATTTTTGCGGGTTCGGAAATTTACGGTGGTCTTGCCAACTGTTGGGATTACGGCCCCCTTGGGGTGCTGTTCCTCAACAATGTGAAGCAGGCTTGGTGGCGTAAGTTCGTGCAGGAAAACCCCTATAATGTGGGCATGGACTGCGCCATTTTGATGAACCCTGAGGTCTGGGTCGCAAGCGGTCATGTCGTCAACTTTAATGATCCGCTTATGGACTGCAAATCCTGCAAGGCCCGCTTCCGTGCCGACAAGCTCATTGAGGACTATGCGGCAGAAAACGGTCTTGATGATGTTCACCCAGACGGTTGGACTAACGAGCAGATGCAGGAGTATATTGCCGAGAAGGGCATCAGGTGTCCCGAATGCGGAAAGTCCGACTTCACCGGCATCCGCAAGTTCAACATGATGTTTAAAACATTCCAGGGGGTAAATCAGGAGACTGCAAACGAGATCTATCTGCGCCCGGAAACAGCACAGGGTATTTTCACCAACTTCCTGAATGTTCAGCGCAGTATGCGCAAAAAACTTCCGTTCGGTATCGCCCAGATCGGCAAGGCGTTCCGCAACGAGATTACCCCGGGCAACTTTATTTTCCGCACAAGGGAGTTTGAGCAGATGGAGCTCGAGTTCTTTTGTCAACCGGGTACCGAGCTTGACTGGTACGAGTTTTGGAGGAACTATTGCTATAACTTCCTGCTTTCACTAGGCATGGATCCTAGTCATCTGCGCCTGCGCGAGCATTCCAAAGACGAGCTTTGTCACTACTCAAACGGTACTACGGATATCGAGTACCTGTTCCCGTTCGGTTGGGGCGAGCTCTGGGGAATTGCAAGCCGCACGGATTATGATCTCAAGGCTCATGCTGCTCATAGCGGCAAGTCCATGGAGTATCTTGATCCCTTTACTAATACCAGGTACATCCCATACTGCATAGAGCCCTCCGTTGGTGCAAACCGCATGGCTCTTACCTTCCTCTGCGATGCGTACGACGAGGAGGAGCTTGAGGGAGGAGATATACGCAATGTTTTGCATCTCCACCCTGCGCTTGCGCCCTATAAGGCTGCCATACTCCCCCTTCAGAAGAAGCTCGGCGACAAAGCTCGTGAGGTGTATGCTCAGCTCTCCAGGTTCTTTATGGTCGACTATGACGAAACGGGCGCCATCGGCAAGCGTTACCGCAGGCAGGATGAGATAGGCACGCCGCTGTGCATCACGATCGACTTTGATACGCTTGAGGGCGACACCGTCGATACGGTTACGGTGCGTGACCGGGATTCAATGGCACAGATCCGTCTGCCCATTGCAGAGCTTGAAGGCTATATTCGTTCAAAGATCGATTTTTGATTACTGCTAAACAGTTGTGGCGCTGCCAAATGGCAGCGCCACGTTTTTTTGGCGGCTTGAAGCCAAATAAACCCCCGGTTCTACCGGGGGAAATAAGAAACTTTAGTATATGAAGAAATAAC
>CALVLD010000024.1 GCA_944336475.1 uncultured Clostridia bacterium | reverse complement strand
GTTCGGCGGCCAATTTTTCTCTGAAAACTCGGGCAAGTCGTCCTCGTGCGCTTTCATCAATTCCTCGGCGTGTTGACTGGTAGTCCCAACGGTCTGCGTCAGAAATTCCCAAACTTTCTGCCTGTATTCTTCTAAACTCATCTTCCGCTCCGGTATTGTCTTTCTCCTTTGCTTTGTCATTTATGTTGTACCCCGGTTCGGCGGCAGAGTCAAGGGATCTGCCTTTGCGGATATGGGTTTTTACGAATTTTATGCTGCGCCCTGCCGCACTGCCTGTATAGACCGGGAGCTTTGCCGCCCAGTACGCATGGCGGGTGACAGAGGAGATAGTGCACTCGAGCGGAGCGTGTACTGCGATTGTCCGCACGCAAAGGGCACGGGGATGCAATACAAGCATATCGCTTCGGCGTACCTCGCACCGCATCCCGACGATAGAGCCGGATTGCGGCTATGCTTCGGGCTCATATATCGGGCGGATGCATCTGCGCCTGCACCAGATCAGGAGCCAGCAGGCCGCCATGGCGAATGCTCCGCATAGCGTTACGCACAGCCGATAGTCGAGCACCTCCCCCAAGGCTCCCACCAACAGTGAGAATACGCTGCAGCTTGAGGTAAGCAGCACATTTTCAAATGCGTTTATACGGGCACGCAGATGCTCGGGGATATAGCGCTGCACGGCGGCGCTGCGCAGTATGGCGCTGCTGCTTCCAAGAAAGCCGCACAGTCCCCGGTTGAGGAGCATGAGCGGATATGGCAGCCACAGCAGGGTCATATCCATGGTCTCATAGAACTGATATACTCCGAAAACAAGGGGGAACTTTTTGCGGTCGGGTATCTTTACCCGATACTGGACTGCGCTCCCCAATGTTCTGCCCAGAAACTCCGCCACGGAGAACATGGAATACATGGCTGCGGTCATTCCCGGGGCGGTACGGAAAAATGCTACCATGATTGGAGAATATCCGCTTGCCACACCGTTGGTGATGGCCATGTAGCCGTATATGCTCCTGAGACCGCGCTCCTGCTTCAGATAGGCCGCCGCCTCTCGGATGTCACGGATCCAGCCCTTCAGGGAGTACCGCTCTTGGGGAGGGGTGTACGCCACCTGTGCCCGGCTTTCTATCAGAGCGGCGGCAGCAGAGCAGGCGCCTTGAAACATCAAAAGCACGGCGACCCCAACCGTATCCAGCAATATGCCTGCCAACGGCATAAGAACAACCTTCAGCACGGGGTAGAGCATGGACGACACGGCGTAGCCCTTTTGCTCCATTCCCTTGGGGATCACGCTTGGGTAGATGCTGTTGAACGCCAGCTCGTCCACTGCGCCCAGACAGGCCAGCAGCAGGGATACCGCCAGATAGCCCGAATAGGAGAACTCATATTTCATGAGGTAGAGCCCGATGCAGCCGTAGATAACGCCGCAGCAGAGATCGCCTGCCACCAAAACACGTTTTCGGGGAAGCCTGTCCATCCACGGAGCCACTATCACCGGCAGAAGCATCGATGGTATAAATCGAATGGCGGCTATCAGAGCGGAGGCCAGCGTGCTGCCCGTTTCGTCAAATACCAAAAACGACAGCGCAAAGCCGCCTGCGATGCCGCCCATGGCGCCCAGCGCCGAAGCCACGGTTACCAGCGTGAAATTTTTGCTCCAAAGAGTCTGTTTCATCGATATCACCTCCTCTGACAGTATAACATGAGGGCTTACATGAAAAAACCCCGTATATTTGGGAAAATACACGGGGTAATTATGGCCTTAACTCATGTTAAACGAGGTCTGAGAGGAAAATCCATAAGTAAATCGTACGCAGGCCTGTACTGCCTGTTAGCTCTGTACCACTCCAACACCCACGGCAGGTGGAACACGGCATAGCCTATGGGCAGCTTCTGCCTGAGCTGCGCAAAGCAGTCAAGCAATGCCGCGCCATACTCGGGTCGGGAAATATAGTCCGGATGCTCCAGTCGGAAGCGCACAATGGCGCACATGCTATCCTGAAGCTCCCCGACGACCTCGTTCGACGTAAGAGCATCCGCCCTATCCAACGCAGACAACGCCTCCTGCGGCCTTCCCAATTTCTCACAGCAGACGGCCAATTTGTGCAGCGCCATGCCGTCGGGTTCCGTCAGGGAGGAAAAGAAGGCGTAGGCCGCCTCGTACTCGCCTGCCTCCATCTGAGTGGCGGCTCGGTTGTAGCGGATGTAGGCAAGGGCGTCCTTATCCCGAAGGGCTTGCGCCAAACGCTCCGCTACTTGGTAGTGACGCTCCATGCTTTCCAGGTCTATGCGGTTGCTGTAACAGTTGCCCATGTATAGCTGGACGTCCAACATCAGCGCAGGGCGCCCCTCCTGAGAGGCAAGATCATATGCCGTCTGTAAATACTCCAACGCACGGGCATCGTTGCCCTTGACATAGGCGTGTATTCCGACGGAACGATAAAAGAATCCGTTTGGGCACAGTGCGACGGCCTCGTCATACCGTTCCTGCATAAGCCGCTGAAGGGCAAGCCGCCGCCCTCCCTGCATACAGCGCTCAAGCTCGGGCTCAAGCGGCCCGGAGCGGTCTGCAAAGGCACGCAAAAGGAGCAGGTCTATCCCTGCATGACGGGACGTATCCGCCACGATTGTGCGGAGGCCCTCCTGATCTCCGGAAAACAGCGCCTCATAGGCGGCCTCCACAACGGCCTCGGGATCAGGAGATGCGGCGATGTCCAACCTGCTCAGCAGAGCGGTCAGTATCTCCTCCGACGGGACGGCCTTCCCCTGCTCTATTTTGGAAAGGTAAGAGACGGAGCATATGCCCTTGCACAAGCCCTCCTGGCTCCAATTGCGGCGCAGACGTTCCCTGTGGATAAGCATGCAGAAATAGTCCATTCGTTCCCCCTACATACGTTTTATGCCGCAGAGCCGCCGCCCCGCATGGGGCGGTCCTGCGGACAGGTTACATTATACCATAATAATGCTCCAAATTCCATCCGCCGCACAGCTCCGCCTGCGTAAGCGCCTCATCCGATTCGTACACGGTATAAAGCGCCTAAAGCACGGGCTCGGAGACTCTGCAGCTCACCGCATAGTTGTGGTACGACTCGTCGGGCTCCTTGTCGCACCGATTCGGCGCCGCCGCATAGACCCTATACCGTTCATCACGGGCAACTATACCTCTTCCCTCGTACTTTTTACCTCGTACTTTCCAAATCAGAACTGCTGCGATTATGGTTCGGAATCGGATAAAAGTAAAGGACTGCCGGCAGGGGGGCCGCATAAAATATCCGTATCGATTTTCTTTACAGATGCGCCTTTTTCGAATTTGTATGCTACAATATACCTGTTCGTGTGCTTGAACAGATAATGTCATCGGAGGTAATTAGGCATGGATATGTGGGAAACAATGAGGGAGCGCCACTCGGTACGCTCCTATACGGATGAGAGGATAACCGGGGAAGCAAGGGAGCGTCTGCTCGCCTGTATTGAGGAGTGCAACTCCGAGGGCGGACTGAATATGCAGCTCGTGCTCGATGAACCAAACGCCTTCAACGGCTTTATGGCGCACTACGGGAAGTTCAGCAATGTTCGGAATTACATCGTGCTTGCCGGCAAAAAGGGCTCGGAGCTGCAAGAAAAATGCGGTTACTACGGCGAAAGGGCGGTACTGCTTGCCCAGGAGCTGGGGCTCAACACCTGCTGGGTGGCCATGACCTACAGCAGGAGAAAGGTCGCCGTCAGGCTTGCTTCGGGGGAAAAGCTCTGCATCGTTATCGCCGTTGGCTACGGGACGACTGACGGCACGCCGCATAAGATCAAGACCCGTGAGGAGGTCATAGACGGAGACGAACATAAGCCCGAGTGGTTCATTCGGGGTATCGATGCGGCGCTGCTTGCTCCCACCGCCATGAATCAGCAGAAGTTCAAATTCCGTTTAAGCGGCAAGGGGGTATCGGCAAGCGCCGGCAGAGGCTTCTATTCAAAAATCGATCTTGGGATTGCCAAATACCACTTTGAGCTGGGAGCAGGGAAGGAAAATTTCACATGGACAAAGTGATCGTCACAAACGACGACGTCGGCCGCATAGAGGAGAAGCTTCGGAACTGCCATAAGATACTGAATGCTCTGGGGGACGAAACAAGGCGGCACCTGATCTGCATGATGCTGCGTGGGGAATGCAGCGGCAGTCGGGTCGTGGATATAGCGGAAAAGACCAATCTCTCCCGACCCGCCGTGTCGCATCATATGCAGATCTTGAAGGACGCCGGGATCGTCAAAAGCAGAAAGGAAGGAACCTGCGTCTACTATTACCTCGACGTGGAGGCACGGGAGCTGGATCGTCTGACAGACCTGTTTGCCGACGTCAGTAGGGTCATGAGGGGTGTTCCGGATCGAAGCGGAGACGATTGAGCCTGCCGCCATCCGGATCCGGGCCGAAATTAAGGGGCAGTCCTATGCCATATGCTTAAGGGAACTGCTCCTGCCCGTTACGCCTATGGCCGCCCCACAGGGGTCTGCCTCATGGGAATTATCGGGATATACGGCAGGCCGTCATACCTGCCCCCGTGCAGGCGGTTTGCCTGCCGCTGTTGTGAGCCTCGGGGAGCTCCGTCCCTGCATCCATGCTCCCGGCAAACGTTTTGGAACCGCCTATGGCGTACATACGGGGCTTTTTGTCGGACACATAGGCGTAGCTCCTCTCAGGGAGGACGTCCTATCCTTGCCTTTTTGAGCTTGAACGAACCCGACCGCATTTTCATTGTTTTATATGCAGAGATAGTCAGGCGAAACTCATCGTCTTTCGTAAACAATAGACCCATTGGCCGTATGAGCATATCTACGGGCACCATCTCCCCGGGGCTTGCGATCGCATATGTATCGGGGTCTGTGGTGACGAGTCCGCCATAGCCTGCTGAGGTGACCGCACCCCGGTAAACAAAGCTGTCCGTGAGGTTGTGTGTGAAGGACTGTGGGGTCTGCCCCATATCGAATCCCACGGGGTAGCGGAGGGTGAAGCGGCCCTCAGCATCGACTGTCGCCACCCTGTCGGTAAGCACATCCATGCTAATGAGTACGCCGCCGCTCACGGCAGCAACGCTTATGGGAAGGAAGTCTGCGCCCACCTTATACAGCTCGGTCAGAGAGCCGTCCTCCATGCTGACCATGGCGATGTAATAGCCCTCGATGCGATTTGGCTGTGGTCTGCGGCATTGCCGTCGCTGTAGGTGAATGCGCACACTGCGTTCGCAGCGAGGTCGACATCCATGTCGTATACAAGGCACGGTGCGCAGTAGCCGGCAACGGCAGTGCTCCAGTAGGTTATGTCATACCGAATCATAAAGCCGTACCGGTCAAACGCATATAGCGCACCGTTGTAACAGGCTGCGGCGCAGAATACATAGGGGGATGGTTTCCATGCACTATATCCGTCGCCCCCTCCGTATCTATGCTGGGCTGCGCATTTGTGCCGTTCTGATTGGGAAGGGTCTCGGGACTGCACGCATATGGCCTGCCGCTATACCTATGACGCCAACGGCAACATAACACACTCGGGACTGCACGCATATGGCCTGCCGTCCGCCGCATGGGGCTCGGGCGTGGGAGTGGGAGTGGGTTCCGGCTTCGGATGGGGGTTGGACGTCGTGCCGCAGTCATAGGGTTGAACATTCCCGCAAGGTCGGCGGTGTGCTCCAGCACACCCAGAGCCTCGTCTGCGTCCGTTGTGAGATCGACCTTACGCAGACGTCCCGCTATGTCAAGGTTAAAGGCATGCCGGTATGCCTTGCCTGCATTGCGGTCATATTTTATGCTCTGACGGAAGTAGACGCTCTCCACGCCGGTGCGGCCGACAACGGTCATGTCGCCGGTGTTCTTTTTGATGCTGTACGGGGAGCCGTTTCCGGCAATGCCGTAGATACGCCCGTTCGTGGTGCAGCAAATGGCATACACATGGGCGTTAAGCGCATCCGCAAGCGTCTGCCCGCCCGTTGCCATGTTGCTTATGTAATAGAGGCGGTTGTACTCCCTTGCGGCAAACATGCGGCCGGCGCTGCAGTCATACGCCATGCCGAGCATGCCCGTTATGGTCACCCTGCCCTCGGAGCGGTAGTAGCGCCAATTTTAATCTGCGCTATGTATAAGAAATCACTATCGCTGTCAGAGCCGTGGACACGGGATCCAGAGTGCTCCGCCGCCTTGACGCCATAGACGGGGCCGGTGATGGTCTGCTTCACGCCGGGCCAGCTCGAGGGGAGGGATACCCACCCGAGATCGACCGTTCCGCCGGAGGCGGAGCTGTTGAGATAGTAGCGGCGTATATGGCGGCAGGTGGGACGGGCTCCGTTGGGACAACGTTGCGCTCGGCGGCGACGCTCCAGATGAGATCGGTCCGTTCACATGCATGATCGGTTTTGGGCCCTGTCTTTGCAGCGTCAGGGACGGAGCCTACGCCTGGGAGAAACGCCGCCATGAATGCTTTTATCAGCCTGCGCATGAACAAAAGGGCTTCTTGAATCAATTGAGATATAATATAAAGTATGCGGTGTGGAGTTGGAATCCCCAAAATGCCAAAGACACGCAATATCGATACGAGCACGCTCGAATATCTGCCGCTCTAATCATTAAAGGATTGCAAAAAAATATTTGATGCTGGCATTACTCCATAATTTGTGGTACAATTATGCTGTATGAGTATTGCCCTGACGCGGGCATGTCACATAAATCTTATTAGGAGGAAAGAAAATGTTCAAACGTGTATCCAAACTGGTCGCTCTGATGTCGGCCGTGGCTATGCTGCTTGCGCTGCTGCCACTTTCCGCAGTTGCAGGCATACCGCGTCCGTCGGCGACCGAGACGATCGCCGCATGGGATTTTGAGGCGAGCTCGGCCGTTGCTTCGACCGCATCTGCAAACAATGCCGAGGCGACCATCGTCAGAGAGAGTGAAGTGACCTTCAACTATGCCAGCGGTTACAACGGCAGCAGCAAGGGCCTTAACACCAACGCATGGAACGATGCTTCTTCAGAGTCCCCCAAGTATTATGCCGTAACCGTCAATGCTGAGGGATATGAAACGATCGCCGTTTCGGCGGCGTTCCGCCCGTCCAACACAGGCCCTAAGAATGTCTGCGTTCAGTACAGCATTGACGGCGCCACGTTCACCACTGTGGACGGCTCCGCAGTTGCGCTTTCCGGAGGAAGCTGGAGCGCCGCAATGGCGAACATTGCTCTGCCCACGGAGTGCAATGGTGCGACTGCGCTGACAATACGCTTTGCGGTCACCGATACCACATCCGCAAACGGCGGCACCATAGGCTCCGGCGGTACGCTCCGCATAGATGATGTCTCCATCGTCGGCGTTGCCACGGGCGGCGGTACCGAGCCCGAGCCCACCGCTGAACCCACGCCCGAGCCTACCGCCAGTATCACCATTGCCGAGGCGCTTGCAGCCGAGGTGGGTACGGAGGGCCTCTGCGTCGTCGGTACGGTCACGCTCATCGACGGCAGGAATGTCTACATCCAGGATTCCACCGGCGGCATCGACTTGTATCTCAACTCCGGCACGGTGCCCTCTGCGCTTGCTTTGGGCGATTCCGTAATGGCCGTCGGTACCCGTGCGGCATACAAGGGTCTGCCCGAGCTCTCCGGCATCGACGGCACGGACACAGCCGCATTCAGCGTGCTCTCATCCGGCAATCCTCTACCGCTTGAGGTCGTGACCATCGCCGACCTGCTTGCCAACCCAGACGCCTACATGTGCGAGCGTGTACAGATAATGGGCGCCACGATGGGCGCAGTCAACACCTCCGGTTCCACTCCGCTTACACAGGGCGAGTCGAGCATCAATATCTACAGGATGCCTGCAAACGATGCCGTTGAGGGCGACACGGTCAATGTCACCGCCGTCGTCTCCTGCTACAACAGCGCACAGCTCCGTGTTGCGCTTGCAGCCGACGTCGAGGTGGTAGTTCCCATACCGGATCCCATCGACCCTGCGGAATATCCCGACTATACCCTCATCGAGGAAGTCCTTGCCATGACCGAGACCGGCTCCGTTGTCACCGTCGTCGGTCAGGTGACATACAAGTTCGGCAACTTCGGCTCCCTAAACAGCATACTGCTGGGCGACGTCGTCGACAACGAGATAATCGGCCTGCAGATATATGACTACACCAACATAAACTCCTATGAGGTCGGTGCGATAGTCGCAGTAACCGGCACGGTCGGCGATTACGGCTCTGTCCGTCAGCTCTCGTCCGTTACCGAGGTGGTGACGCTCGACGCCACCGTTGAGCCCATGGAGGCGCAGGAGGTCACCATTGCCGAAATCACCGGCGATATCGACTCCTACGTTTCCGAGTACGTCGTCATAAAGGACGCCACCCTGGGCGCATATGCGACGAGCGGCTCCACCACCATTACCGATGCCACCGGCTCCCTGCCCATCTACCGTGCGGCTGCATATCCCGACGGCGTGGTCGAGGGCGATGTCGTCAGCGTATACGGTGCGGCGTCCCGCTACAATGCCACTGTGCAGCTCCGCAACGGCTCCTCTGAGGACTATGTCGCCGAGACAACAGCCTATGTAACCATTGCCGAGGCTCTTGCTATGGAGACCGGCACCACCGACATCACCGTCCGCGGCGTTGTAACATTCATCGACGGCAGAAATGTCTATATCCAGGATGACACTGGCGCCATCGATCTGTATCTCAACTCGGGCACGGTGCCCGAGACGCTCGCCATGGGCGACATGGTGCAGGCAACCGGCACCCGCGCGGTATACAAGGGTCTGCCCGAGCTCTCCGGCATAGACGGTACGAACGCCGAGGTGTTCAGCGTCCTCTCCTCCGGCAATGCTCTGCCCCTTGAGACGGTCACCATAGCGCAGATACTTGCCACGCCCGACGCCTATATGTGCGAGAGGGTCAAGATAGAGGGCGGCGTGCTCGGCACCGTCGACACCTCCGGCTCCACACCGCTCACGCAGGGCGAGTCCAGCATCAACATCTACAGGATACCCGAGACCGACTTTGTCGAGGGCGACTGCGTCGATGTCACTGCAATAGTCTCCTGCTACAACAGCGCACAGCTCCGTGTTGCCGATGCGACTTGCATCCGTGAGCATGTGACATTCACAGATCCAATACCCGATGACAGCGAGCATTTCACGGACGGCGTCCTCACAATCCCCCAGGTGCTTGCGCTTGCGGATTCCACCGAGTGCACATTTATTGGCCAGCTCGTGTATCGTTTCGGTAACTATGACAGCAACAATTCCGCAATATTCGAGGATATTATCAGCGGCGAGATAGTCGGCATACAGGCCTACAACTCCTTCGATGATTACGAGATAGGCGATGTGCTGAAGATCACCGCCACCAAGTCCACATACGGCGGAGTTCCCCAGGTGCAGAGCGTTACCGCCGTCGAGGTGCTCTACAACACTGAGGCTATTGCCGCTCAGCCCTATGCAAATTTCTCCGAGCTGCTTGCGGACAAGGCAAACCTCCTGAGCGAGTATGTCATTGTATATGATGTAACGCTCGGCGCATACAATGATAACGGAACGACGTATGTCACCGACGCCAACGGCACCCAGATAGGCATCTACCGTGCCGTTCCCTACACAGCATACGGCGTTGCCGAGGGCGAGGTGGTCGACCTTGCCGCAGCCCTCAGCAGGTACGGCTCCACGGATCAGCTCCGCGGCGGCGAGTACTATGGCGAGAACAAGGCGCCAACCATCACGCTACCCACATTCCTCGATGCAGAGGTGGGTATCGATTACACCGTTGCCATCAATGTGTTTGATGATTACGGCATCGACACCGTTGTGATGACCTACACTATCGGAGGCGTTGCCACCGAGATCACAATGGTCTACAACGAGACCAACACCAAGTATCAGGCCGTCATCCCCGGTGCGGAGATAGTTTCCGGCGCCGCAGAGATCGCCGTTGCATTCACCGCCACCGACACCCACGGCGCAGTATCCACCGCAGAGGGCGCCATCGTCGTTGTCGATCTGCCCCAGATAGTCGAGGTTGCGCCTGCACCCAACTCCGCAACGTTTGAGGACAAGCACCCCGTGGTATCCGTGACATTTGCCAATGCGGGCGAGGCTCCCACCGTTGAGATAACCGTTGAGGGCGTGGAAGGCGTCACGGCCGTTGAGGGCGAGGTCGCCACATTCTCCTATACGGACGATCTTGCAGACGGCAAGTACAACGCCTCGGTCACCATCACCCGTGCGGATGAGGCCACCGTCACCTACACCTGGAGCTTTACTGTAGGCGAGCCTGTGTACGAGTTCTACTTCGGCCAGCTCCACAGCCACACCGCCGAGTATTCCGACGGTACGGGCACGCTTGAGGATGTCTACTCCTATGTAATGGCTCTGCCCGAGAGCGAGAATGTCGACTTTATCGCCATCACCGACCACTCCAACTACTTCGACACCTCATCCAATCTTGGAAACTTCGACGATGTCGAAAGCGGCACTCAGGCGGACAACGGTCACTCCAAGTGGTACAACTATACCACCACCATTGACAGCTTCAATGAGCGTCAGGACAGAGTGATATTCATCGGCGGCTTCGAGATGACGTGGAGCGGTCAGTACGGCCACATCAACACGTTCAACTCCGTGGGCTTTGCAAGCCGTCAGAACAGCACCTACACGGTGCAGGGCGGAGCGGGTCTTGTCGCCTACTACGACATGATTAAGAACTATCCCGAGACAATCCACCAGTTCAACCACCCCGGTACGACATTCGGCAACTTCGATAACTTCGGTTATTACGATGCGGGCGCCGATCAGCTCATCACCATGATAGAGGTCGGCAACGGCGAGGGTGCCGTCGGCGGCTCCGCCTATTGGCCCAGCTACGAGCAGTATACGCTTGCCCTCGACATGGGTTGGCATGTGGCCCCCACCAACAACCAGGATAACCACAGGGGCAAGTGGGGCAACTCCAACACCGCCCGTGATGTTATCATCACCGACAACTTCACCGAGGAGGGGCTGTACGAGGCCATGCGCAACATGACCATGTACGCCACCGAGGATAAGAATCTTGAGATATACTATGCTCTCAACGACCAGATAATGGGCTCCATAATCCCAGATGACGAGGAGAACCCCGTCGAGGCCATCAACATCTACGTCTCCGTCAACGATCCCGACGGCGAGGCCATCGGCACCGTCTCCGTCGTTGTAAACGGCGGCATAGTGGCCTACTCGCAGGAGGTCACCGGCTCAAGCGCCGTCATCGAGACAACCCTTGCCAATGACTACTCCTACTACTTTATCCGTGTGGATCAGCCCGACGGCGATATAGCCGTTACCGCTCCCGTGTGGGTGGGCGATGTATCAAAGGTCGGCATCAGCAATGTCTCCACGGACACCGTCATCCCCGTAAAGGATGAGGCAATGGAGTTCACAACATCCCTGTACAACTATGAGGATGCCGAGTTCGTCATCAGCACCGTCACCTACTCCCTGACCGTCGGTCAGAATGAGGCCGTGGTGCTTGAGACCATTGAGAATGCCGGCACCATAGCGGTAAACAGCGAGCTTGATCTCCTGCACACATTCATACCGTATGCGCTCGGCGCGCAGACATTCACCGTGACGGTGGTAGGCTATCTGGGCGAGACTCAGATGCAGTTTGCCTACAACTACGAGTTTGAGGTGCTCGATCCCTCCGAGCTCGTGGATATAGGTATCGACTCCGGCCACGTCAACTTCTATGTAAGCGGCAATTATGCCGGCAGCGACGCTGCATTCATAGAGCTTTGCGCTCAGAATGCCGTCCGCACCAACTACATACAGGCAGGCGAGCTTACATACGATAACATCAAGGACTACAGACTCCTCGTTCTGACCGTTCCCTACAACGGCTGGCAGTCCGTAGGTGAGGCCAACCTCTACACCGCTGCCGAGCTTGAGGCGATCGCACAGTATGCTGCCAACGGCGGCAACCTCATCGTCTGCTCCAAGTCCGACCGAGGCAATCCCGAGAACGAGGCTGAGCAGGCTCACAACATCACCAACGGCATACTGGCCGCAATTGGCACCGATACGACCATTGCCAACGGTATCGTAGTTGACAACGAGGAGAAGGCGAACGAGGCATACCGCCTCTACTTCACCGAGGAGTCCAACTACAACTACACCTGGAACGGCGAGCCCGTGTGGCTGCTTGAGGATGTCCTTGAGACGACCAACAACAGCTTCTCCTGCTACAACGGCGCACCCGTGCTGCCCGGTGCAAACGCCATCCCCGTTATAGTCGGCTACTCCACCACATGGGGCGCCAACTACACGGCCGACTTCGGCGGTTCCTCCAGCTACGTTCCCGACTATGAGAATGACACCGTTGTCGTTCCCATGGGCGAGGTAACCGTAATGACGCTTGAAACGCTGCCTGCGGGCGGGTGGCTCATCACCAGCGGCGTGACATTCTTCTCCACATTCGAGGTTCAGGTTGAGGTCGAGAACGCCACCACACTGCAGAACAGCAACTATCAGCTCGTTATGAACATAATCAATGCCGTAATCCCCGAGCCGGTCATCACCCCCATTGCCGAGGTGAATGCCGCAGATGAGGGCTTGAAGTTCACCGTAGAGGGCTATGTGACATCCAACGCCTCCGGCTATGACCAGGATACCGCATTCTTCGATTGCATCTATATCCAGGATGAGACGGCAGGCATCAACCTCTTCCCAGTTGCGGGCGACTTCCACATAGGCCAGTATGTGAGGGTCACGGGCGTCACCGGCTCCTACAACGGCGAGCGCGAGCTCATCGTTACCGACATCGAGGTCGTTCCCGATGTCGAGGAGTTCATAGTTGAGCCTACCGAGCTCACCGCTGCGGAGGCCATGAGCATGGACTACACCGGCTCCCTCATCAAGGTGCACGGAATTGTCGAGTCGCTCGGCTACTCCTCCGACGGCACGCTTGAGACCATAATGGTCAACGACGGCACCGCCGTTGCCCGCGTGTTCATCGACGGCTACATCATGAGCGACTACGTCATCGATGTCGAGGTGGGCGACACAGTGACCGCAACCGGCCTTGCTTCCATTACGGTCGATACCGAGGATCCCGACAGCGGATTCATACCCCGTATCCGTGTAAGGAACCGTGCTGAGGTCGTTGTGACGGGTATCGAGCCCCCCTATCCCGCATACAACGATGTTGACGGCAACGGGCTTGTTGATCTCGTTGACGCTCTGATGATACTGCGTCAGGCCATGGAGGTCGCAAGCTATCCCGAAGCGACTGTTGCCCTTATGGACGTCAACGGAGACGGTATCGTCACGACCGTGGACGCACTGCTCCACATGCGTCATGTACTTTCTCTTGCATAGGTAAAGCCTTCATCGAACCGCCCCCGCAAGGGGGCGGTTCAAATTTTATTGGAGTAGAGCCGATAAATGAAACAGAAACAGAGATTTGACAAAAAACGAATCCTTATAAGCGCCGCCGTGCTTGCGGTCTGTGCGGCAGCTTTTGCAGTTGCGGTATGGCTGGCAAACAGACCCACTGATGAGGAGTACAACCGCAACTACCGCATAGATTATGAGCTTGTCCGTGTCACACAGGTCTTATTCGATGATTACACCGTGGACGACAGCTCCGAGCAGATAATACGAGGCTCGCAGACGCTAAATGTCGTGATACTTACGGGTCCGTACAAGGGCGATGTCGTCACAGTGGGCAACTACATGGGGCCCATGCATGCAAAGCTCGCCGAAGCCGGCACGGTGATGACCGCAACCATAACCACCACCATGGGCGAGGGGTATCAGCTTTCCCTCGTCAACTATGACTACACATGGCTCCTTGTGGGTATACTCGCCGTGTTTGTCGCCGCAGTCGCAATAGTGGGCAGGCGTAAGGGCGTGCTTAGCCTCGTTGGGCTTGCAGTCACAATAGCAGCGGTGGTATTTGTTTTCATCCCCCTGTGGCTGAAGGGGCTCCCTGCCATACCGCTGACGCTCGGCATATGCGTGTTTGTGACGATAGCGTGCCTTACGCTGCTCGACGGCATAAGCCGAAAGTCCGCGTCGGCAATGCTCGGTACCGTGCTCGGCGTGCTCGTCGCAGGGCTGTTTGCATGGATATGCACGGCTATATCAGGCATATCGGGGCTCAATATGGAGGAGGCGGAGTGGCTTCTTGATGAGGCGCGCTCCAACGAGATGGTGCTCAATGTTCGCGGGCTCTTCATATCAGGGATACTCATAGCGGCGCTCGGCGCGGTGATGGACGTGTCCATGGGCATAGCCTCCGCAGTGACCGAGCTTGCGGAGGTCAACCCTGCGCTCACCTCACGGCAGCTCTTCCGCTCCGGCATGAATATCGGCCGTGACATGATAGGCACTATGACCAACACGCTCATACTTGCCTTTGCAGGCTCATCGCTCAACCTTATGATAGTAATGTTTGCCGCAGGCATGCAGCCGTATCAGTTTATAAACAATGATGACGTAATGATGGAGATCATCCGCTCCGTCGCCGGCAGCCTTGGGCTTGTTCTGACGGTGCCGCTCACAGCGCTGGTATCAAGCGTTTTTGTGAAGAGCGGCAGGACGGCCGTCCCGTCCGAGCCTGCTCCGCAAAATAAATTATGAATATGAGTTGTATAAACTGTTACAAAAATATGGCATAATATGTTGACCGTGCGGAGAATAGATGATATAATGCCACTGTGCCGTAAGGTGCGGTACCGCAATCGTTAAGGAGGATGAATATGTCAATTTTTACGCACTACAAGAACGCTCTTGCCATATTGGCAAGGAAACCCTTCCGCCTCTGGGGACTCACGCTGCTGAACGGGTTCCTTGCCTCCCTTGCGCTGATTCTTGGCGGTGCAGTGCCAATTATAGCGCTGCCCATAAGCCTTGCGTTCGAAGCAAGCCTCAGTGCGCTCTATCTCAAGGGCCTTAAAGGCGCTGAGGTCGATTCAAAGGATCTCTTTACGGGCTTCAAGAATTTCAAGCGTGTCGCAGGCGGCATGGCCTGGATGACGCTTTGGATATTCCTGTGGGGGCTTATCCCCATTGTCGGGCCGGTATTTGCCGTAATCAAGACGTATGCATACAGATTTACACCATACATACTGCTCAATAACCCCGAGGTTGATGCAATGGATGCCATAAAGGTCTCCATGCGGATGACGCAGGGCCACAAGGGCGCGATGTTCGGCGCCGATGTGCTGTGGTATGTGGCCGTTGTGATAGCGCTCCTCATACTCGGGCTGTTCGCTGCGATCCCCTATGTGGGCGTCCTGTTCACGATAATCATGGTAATGTTCGTGCTCATTTGCCTTGCCGTCGGGCAGATATTCCTCGGACTCGTGGCTGCCGACTTTTATAAGGAACTCAGCGCTTCGGAAGAGCCCGCTCCCACAGCGCCTGCCGAGATTCCAGAGACCCTTTAACATTTGAGACCCATAGCTGCGCACCGCAGTCCGCCGGCTTCCGCATCGGAGGCCGGTTTTTACCACCTTCCAATGCAAAAATACCGCTCTTCGGCATCGAAGGGCGGAGCTTGCATGGAGGGGAAGCGGCTCGCACAATGGGCTGATCGGTAAATATCGCCTTAATGAATATGGACCGGGCGGCCTTTCGGCCGCCCGGTCCATAAATTGCATGAGTGTGTTACAGATCCATTGCTCTGCGCATTATAAGCAGTGCATCGGTGGTGTCAACAAAGCCGTCGCCGTTGAAGTCGGCGACCTCAAGCGCAGCGGCATCAAGCACATTGCCGCCAAGGACGTGACGCATTACGAGCAGAGCATCCGAGGATGTGACGGAACCATCGCCGTCGACGTCACCTATCACGGGCTCGGGGGGATTCGGATCCTCACCGTCGCGGACGAGCTTGCGGAACAGCGTGATCTCATAGGATGCGATGAACATGCCGAAGTAGGTCTTTTGGTTGCTTATGCCCACATACTTAAAGGCGGAAGCTTCCGTGTTCTCCAATACGCCGGTGTCCGCACCCTCGGTGGGAGTCCAGAGCCACTCGACGCCGTTCTCAGACATGCAGAGGTAATTACCGGCAGCGCCGGTTACATCGAGATACAGACCGCTATCGCTGAACTGTATACTTCCGCCGTTTTCAGAGGAGAATGTAACCTCATAGGCGGGGTCGACCTCGCTTGTGATGTATATGATCTCATCCTCACCGTACTCGCCGAGCTCGACGGCCTCGGTGCAGAGGCTGCGGTTGTTGTTGGAGTCAAAGTAGTTGTTTGTCATGATGTAGTTATTGGCGCCGCCGAACCTGTAGCCGATGAGGTACTCCTCTCCGGGGACTATGGTGGTTGTGGGAACATACATGACATCCATGGGCAGGTAGGCGTTGGAGACCGTCACAAGCACGCTTGCACTGTAGGAATACTGGGTATTGCTGTGCTCGGTGGAGTCGATCTGATAGGTGATGAGGGCAGTGCCGGGGTTGATGCCGGTGACATTGCCTCGGCGATCGACCGTTGCGACGGACTCATCGCTGGAGGTCCAAGTCTCATCAAAGTTGTTGGCGCCCTCGGGGGTCACGATGGGCTCAAGCGTTGTGCTGAACATGGGAGCAACGCCGACCTCGTCATCAGCAAAGCTGACGCCTGTGGCGTCGGTAATCACAAGATCAGAGGGGGTCGGGAGCTTCCAGTCGCAGTAGACGGTCTGGGGGGAGTCGGGGTTGCTGGGATAGGGATCGGACTCGCTCATGACGACGGGGTAAGCATCGCCGTAGGGCTCGGGATAGCCGTACTCATCGGTCATGGCCTCGAAAGCGTCGCAGAAGAGGGCGCCCTGCTTCATCTCGTTCCAGAACAGCTCGGAATAGGCGTACTCACCCACGAATGTGACGCTCTGGGAATAGCCGAACACAACGCTGCACCCGGCGTTGATGAGGGGCTCGCAGAGGGTATCGGTGGCCATGCCGAGACAGATAGCCATCCAAACGCAGGAGTCGTTCATGTTGGGGCAGTAATACTCCCAGAAGGAGCCGGTGACCCAAGCGGAGTTGCCGCTCCTGAGCGCACGCTGTGCGGAGTAATCCTCGTCGGTGAAGCCATTCGAGGAGTTGAGGCAGAGCCAGGACTTGCCGGAAGCGGTGTTGCCGTGGCTGTCAAAGAATATGGTGCCGTAGTTCTCAATGGCACGGCAGGCGTCCGCATCGACCTCTGCTCCGCTATAGATGGTATATTCGCCCTGGGTGTACTCGGCAACGGACTGAACCTCTTCACGATACTGATTGGTGAAGCTGGAATCATAGCCATAGTACGGCCCCAGGAGCACGCAGTCGAGGCTGGAGGCGGTGGTGTAGCGATCCAGTGTGGAGAACACATAGTCCTGTGAGCCGTCGCTCTCGATAGCGGTGTCGGAATGCTCTATCCTTACGTCATAGGCATTTATCATGCCGCTCTCGTGGACAAAGCTGAAGGTGTAGTCGTTATCCCATTGTATGGAGACTATGCCGTCTCCATCCTCGGCGATGGCATAGAGGGCATCGAGTATTTCCTTATCGGATGCGCCGGCTGCAGTCATCTCGGCGTCAACAGCCTCGATCTCAGCCCAAATGGCGTCGGTGTCCTTCCACATCTTGCGATACATGAGCTCCGCTCCCACCGCATCCGCAAGGGACGCCACGGGGAGCAGCACAACGGCCATGATGACCGCAAGTGACATTGCAAAGAGCTTTTTGAGTTTCATTTTCCATGTCCTTTCTGTTTGCTTGTTTTTATATCACGCCGTAGACCGAAGAACGACCGAATGCCATTATACCGGTCGATCATCGGCAAGGAGTGTTAACCTTCATTGCGTACCTGCCAGCCCTCTTCGGTCAGTATAAGGAGTATCGAGCGAACCTGATCGCCTATGCTGACGCTAAAGGCAATGGCACTGCCGACAACGCTGCCGCGGACGCTTTGGTATATGGCTGCCGAATCGGGCATTATCTCAAGGTCATCGGCGGTTATCACAGTCGCCACCTGGCCGGATACCGCATAGTAGTCGACCGCTGCGGCCATCGCATCCGCCATCTGCTCCTCCGTAAGGGCATCGGCAAAGGCATATGTGTCGGCTGCGGAATTCGGGGTAGAGGTCGCTCCTGTTTCGGTATCGGGGGTGGGGGTCGCCTTGCGGGCGTCAGGGGCATCGGGATCGGTCGTTGCACCGGGCAAGCGGGTGGGGGAAACGGCAACGTCATCATTCTGGCCGCCTGAGCATGCGCAGAGCAGCGCAAGCGCAGCAAGCAGAACAACGGTAACGAATCTTTTCATACAAGACATCTCCTTAAACAAAAATTGTTTGAGCAGGCAGCTCAGCCGCTCTGCTCCTTGGCATTGAGCATGTCCTTGGTCTTCATCAGACGGGTGAGATTGCCCCGCTCATTCTCCTCCAGCTTCATGGATATCCTGCGGATAGCCTCTTCAAGCTGGGGGATCATGACATACTCAAGCGCATTTACGCGCCGGCGGGTCTTTTCTATTTCGTCGGCGAGGCGATTGCAGGTCTTTTCGACCTCTGCCAGCTCGATGAGTATCGGCATGACCTCAGTGAACCTGCGCACTGCCTCATCCAGCTCTGCGCCCGTGGTCATAAAGCCGTAGGGGTAGCCGACGTCGCCGCTCCTGACAAAGCTGAATTTGGGAACCTCAATGCTCAGCACATGATCGACGCCTACCGCAACCCCTGCGCCGCTTGCAGGATAGCACAGAGCCTCCTCTATCTCGGCGGCGCTCATTGAGGCCCTTGCAAGAACGAATGCCTCCATAGCCTCGCCAATCATGCGCTCCGCTCGCTCGCGGAGCTCCTTGTTGCGGCGGACATACGCAATGAAACGGCGAACCATCTCATCACGCTTATCCTTCATGAGCTTATGCCCCCTCTTTGCTGTGACGAGGCGCTTCTTCAGCGCCGTCATCTCCATACGGGTGGGCTTATAACTTAGAGTCATTATTGCACATCCTCGTAGTATTTGTCAAGATATTCGTCGCGGATACGCTTCAATTCGCTCCTTGGTAATATGCGGAGGAGCTTCCAGCCTGTATCCAATGTCTCCTCGATGGAGCGGTTGGTGTAATATCCCTGGGAGACGTATTCCTCCTCAAAGGCGTCCGCAAACCGTGCATAGAGCTTATCCGTATCGGAAAGCGCGGCGTCGCCAAGTATGACGGCAAGCTCCTTGGCCTCCTTGCCCCGTGAGTAGGCGGCAAAGAGCTGATTCATGGTATCGGCGTGATCCTCCCTCGTCTTGCCTCGGCCAATGCCCTTGTCCTTAAGACGGGACAGCGAGGGCAAAACATTCACGGGAGGGGTGACGCCCTTGCGGTTGAGCTCACGGGAGAGTATTATCTGCCCCTCCGTTATGTAGCCGGTAAGGTCGGGTATCGGGTGAGTGATATCGTCCTCCGGCATGGAGAGTATGGGTATCATGGTGATGGAGCCACGATTGCCCTTTATCCTGCCGGCACGCTCGTACATCGTTGCAAGGTCGGTGTAGAGGTAGCCTGGGTAGCCCCTGCGTCCGGGAACCTCCTTGCGTGCGGCAGAGACCTCACGCAGAGCCTCGGCATAGTTGGTGATGTCGGTGATTATGACCAGCACATGCATACCCAGATCATATGCAAGATACTCGGCGGCGGTAATCGCCATCCTGGGCGTTGCGATGCGCTCAATGGCGGGGTCATTCGCCAGATTGACGAACGTCACCGTCCTGTCGATTGCGCCCGTCGCCTTGAAGTCGGATATGAAGAAGTCCGCCTCCTCAAACGTTATGCCGACTGCGGCAAACACAACGGCAAACGCATCGTCGGTGCCCCGCACGCGGGCCTGGCGTGCTATCTGCGCCGCAAACTGGGCATGGGGAAGTCCGCTTCCGGAGAACACGGGGAGCTTCTGTCCCCTTACGAGGGTGTTAAGGCCGTCTATAGCCGAAACGCCCGTCTGTATGAACTCACTTGGGTAATCTCGGGCGGCAGGATTTATGGGCGAGCCGTTTATGTTCATACGTTTAACGGGTATAAGCTCCGGGCCGCCGTCCTTTGGCCTGCCCATGCCGTCAAACACCCTGCCGAGCATATCGGGGGAAACGGCAAGCTCAATGCTGTGACCCAAAAACCTTGCGCGGGCATCGGATATGCGGAGCCCCTGCGAGCCTTCGAAAAGCTGCAACAGCGCCCTGTCGCCGTTGACCTCAAGCACCTTGCCCCTACGGATGCTGCCGTCCGCCTGAACTATCTCGACCAGCTCGTCGTACTTGACGCCGTCGACGCCGTCTACCATAACAAGGGGGCCTACGACCTCACGAATCGTTGTGTATTCCTTACGCATCGTCGTCAACCTCCGTAAGCTGTCGAATTTCGGATATGAGCTCGGCCGTGAGCTCCTCATAACGGGCTTTGTGTTCCGCCTCGGGAACATATTTGTATCTGCCTATGCGCTCCCTCACGGGCAGCGATGCCAGCTTTGCGAACGAGGCGTCCGCATCCAGAGCGGCAACGCCAAGCTCGTAGTAGTCGAGTATGAGCTTCATCATGCAGTACTGCTTGGAGGGAGATGTATAGGTATCCGTCTCGTGGAATGCGTTTTGATGCAGATAGTCCTCCCTCACTGAGCGTGCGGCCTCCAACTTGAGCCTGTCGGCGTAGCTCAGCGCGTCAATGCCCACCAGGCGGACTATCTCCTCAAGCTCGGCTTCATCCTGAAGCAGCGACATCATACGGTTGACAAGGGCGCCCCAGTCCTCCGCAACGTTGGTATCGAACCACGGCTCAAGCCTGTCGCGGTAGAGAGAGTAGCTCTGCAGCCAGTCTATGGCAGGGAAGTGACGGGCATACGCCAGCTTGGACGAAAGCCCCCAGAACACCTTGACTATGCGGAGCGTCGCCTGCGAAACGGGCTCGGATATGTCGCCGCCGGGGGGCGAAACGGCGCCAATCGCAGTGACCGCACCGACCCTGCCCTCGCTGCCCAGAGCCACCACCATGCCGGCGCGCTCGTAGAACTCTGCAAGGCGGCTGGAGAGGTATGCAGGATAGCCCTCCTCACCGGGCATCTCCTCAAGTCGGCCGCTCATCTCACGCAGAGCCTCCGCCCAGCGTGAGGTGGAGTCGGCCATTATAGCCACCTTGTATCCCATGTCACGGAAGTATTCCGCAATGGTGATGCCCGTATATATGGATGCCTCTCGCGCGGCAACGGGCATATCCGATGTGTTGGCGATGAGCACCGTGCGCTTCATGAGGGAAAGCCCCGTCCGGGGATCCTTCAGCTCCGGGAACTCCATGAGAACATCGGTCATCTCGTTGCCTCGCTCACCGCAGCCTACATACACGATTATGTCGGCGTCCGCCCACTTTGCAAGCTGATGCTGAACGACCGTCTTGCCGCTGCCAAACGGACCGGGGACGGCCGCCACGCCGCCCTTTGCCACGGGGAAGAGCGTGTCTATAACACGCTGCCCCGTCACCATGGGCTCGTTCGGCGGTAGCTTTTTATTGTAGGGCCTGCCCCTGCGGACGGGCCATTTTTGCAGCATTGAAAGGGTGATCTCACCCTTGTCCGTGGCGAGCCTGGCAATGGGGGCGTCTATGTTTGCGCTACCCTCGAATATCCAGACAAGCCTGCCGGATACGTTTGGCGGCACCATTATGCGGTGCAGCACGGCCTCCGTCTCCTGCACCGTGCCGAGTATGTCGCCTGCGGTAAGCTCATCCCCCACGCTTGCGATGGGCACAAAGTCCCACAGCCTTTCGTGGTCGAGCGCAGGTGCGGCAATGCCCCTTGTGATGCGGTCGCCGGCATTCTTCCTCAGCACATTCAGTGGACGCTGTATGCCGTCGTAAATGGACTCTATAAGGCCGGGAGCCAGCTCTACCGAGAGCGGCGCACCCGTGGAATATACGGGCTCGCCCGGGCCGACGCCGCCCGTTTCCTCATAGACCTGTATGGATGCCCTGTCCCGACGAAGCTCGATGACCTCGCCTATGAGCCGCTTTTCGGATACCTGAACGACGTCGTACATCTGCACGTCGCCCATACCGTCCGCCATAATGAGCGGCCCCGAAACCTTTGCAATAGTGCCATGCTTATCATTCATATAAAGTGATCCTTTCGGTAGGACTGGATACTCATTCGTTAAAGAGTATGTCGGCGCCTATGGCCTTTTCAACATTGGCCTTTATCGCCGCCATGGATACGCCCGAGGGGCCCGACCCGTCGGGTACGGGGATTATCGCAGGGAATGTCTCCGATCTGTACTTGGCGATGACCTCGCCGCAGGCCGCATATACGGGCTCGGTCACGAATATGACCTTAACGCCCTCCCTTGCAAGCCTGCTTATGAGACGGGAGGCCCTCTCGCCCTCCGTCTCAAAGTAAACGTCAAGTCCTGCGGCCTTGGCGATGAGCACGGAGTCCCTGTCGCCTATTATTGCAATATCAGCCATAAAGCTCCCTCATCCTTTCTTCAATGACGGACTGGGGCAGTGAATTGCGCTTTGCCGTGAGTATCAGGCGTACGCAGCGAGCCTCCTGTTCCCTTGCAAGCATATAGCCCACTATTGGAGCGGCGCTGTCAATGTCGTTCCTGTGTTCCGCCGCAAGCGCAATGAGAAAGTTGTCCCTTGCACGTTCTATGGCCGCCGCACCGCCTCCGCGTACGCAGGCGTTGAATGCGGTACGGAGAGCCTCACGCTCACGCAGGGCATCCTCGCGGAGTTCAACCATATCGAATATCACATCCGAGGCGATGCGCTCATCCGTCATGGAATAGGCCTTTGTCAACAGCCTGCGGGGTATGTACCCCTCAGGTAGCAGACAGCTCTCATACATGCTCTGCGTGGCGCCCATCGCTCTCAGCCTTACGAGTATGCCTATGTTGTCAAAATCGGCGACGGCCCTGAAATAGCGCCCGGCAAAGCGATCCCCATGCGTCATCGCATAGGCGACGTATGCCGAGTCAAGCGCAGTGGAGAGGCGGCGAGGATCGGGGCTTTGGTGCATCTCAACATCCAAGCCCTCGCACACATCGGCAATGGGCTTAGGCAGAGCGGAATAATCTCCGCTTGAGGCAGCCTGTACGAGCGTTTCGGCATCGTACACGCCGCCATGCTGAAGCACGCGGACATCGCCAAGCTCCGCACCCTGCATCCGCAGCTTTAGCAGCAGCTTGAGGTTGAGCACATCGGCACGCAGACGGAATATGTCGAGCACAGAAGGATCCACCTCCAGCTCGCGAATGAAACCGTATACCCTGATCAGCTCATGCTCTATGAGGGCTTCCACGTCGTCGGGGTTCTCACACCCGGCGCCGTAGCCCGTCTCCATGACAAGGCGCAGCGCCTCATCATGGGAGGAGGCGGCTGCCGCACGGGATATCTGCTCCCGTGTGAGCAGACCCTTCTCCGCCACACGCAGGCGGCCTATGCTGTTGTAATAGCTTTCAGCCATAAAACTTTTCAATCAAACAATACTGATACCACATCGGGCTCGCAATCCTCACGGACAGCCGCAAGCAGGGAAGCAAAGGAGCAGTCCTTGACGAACCTGTCGGACACCAGCACAAAGCCCGCTTCAATATCGGCGGTGCCGCCCACCGTAAGGGGGGCTTTCCCCTGTTCGGCAAGCATGGGATTTATCTCCGCAACGGCGCGCTTTACAAGCGTCGTGTCGCATCCGGCAGGGCGAACCCTCTCTCCGCCCTCCGCCTCGGCGATGAGCGTGCGGCGTATGAGGGCGTACCGCTCATCCCCCGAGAGCGAGCAGAGACTTGCGTATGCCTCGTCAAAGGCACGATCCATAAGCCTGCGCCGTTTTTGCAGAAGCAGCTTGCGGCCGTCAAGCTCGGCGTTGATGCGCTCTCTGTCCAGAATGGAGGCGTGAACAGCCTCCGCACGCCTTGCGGAGGCTGTGCGGATGTCCGACTTATCCTGCTCTAAGCGGGTGTTTATCTGTGCGATAGCGGTGGCTGCATCTGCCTCCGTTGCCGCCGCCGCTGCCCGGGCATCGTCGAGTATTGAATTTATAAGCCTTTCGGCTCCGATGTCCGCCATATTACTGAACGCCGATGACCATCAGCACGGATACGAGAACCGCCAGAATGGCGTATGTCTCGACCATTATGGCGAGCGTGACGCCCTTACCGCCTGCGTTCTGCTTTGCGACGATGTTCATACCGGCGCAGCAGACGCGAGCCTGATAGTATGCGCTGATAAGGCCGACTACAGCTATGGGCAGGGAGGCGATGAGATAGCCCCTGCCGACCTCATCGGGGAGCTGCGATCTTGCAGAACTGTCCAACAGGCCGGCGTTTATTATTATCAGGAACGAGGTCACGAAGCCGTATATGCCCTGCGTAGCAGGCAGAAGCTGCAGGACGGTGCATTGACCGGCCTTTTCGGGATCCTCTGCGATAACTCCGGCAGCGGCACGACCGGCCATTCCGACGCCGATGCATGAGCCTATGCCGGGAAGTATCAGTGCCAAGCAAGCGCCGAGCGACGCCAAGGCGACTCCAAGTGTCATAACTAAAAATCCTCCTGAAATATAGTATACCTATTTATTGACGCACCCTATTGTGCTTTGTTTTGAACCCCAGGGGGGCAAATATCCTGCCGTCCGGGGTATAAAACCGATTGTAATACTCAATAAACTGCAGCCTTGCGCAGTGTATGAATGCACCCAGCGCATTTATTGAGATGCAGAATATGTGGAGCACAACAAGCAGGGCTCCGGCAACTATAAAGCCCAGTATGCCGCCTACCACGGGTATGCCGGCAAAGGCATCGTTTATCATGCCGCCAATCATGTTGAACACGCTGCCCATAACGCCCGTTGCAAGGCCAAGGGCAAACACGCGGGAATAGCTCAGCACATCGCTGAAAAAGCCCGTTATGTCGTACAGCTTGCCGAGGCCGCTCGTGATACGGCTCAACCCCCTCTTGCTGCGGCCGCCGAACGTTATAATAAGAAGAATTCCAACTCCGATGAGTCCGTAGGCGGCGTATACCGCAACGCCCTTGAGTACGAATGCAAGCCCCAGGCCTGCAAATATCATGAGCCAGGAGCCTATGTCGAACAGCGCCGTCTGCCAGTCGCCGGCCTTTACATGGAGCACTATGGAGATTATCATGCCCGTGACTATCTGAACAAAGCCCAGACCGCAGTAGAATATCAAAGCCGTCATCGGGTCGTCCATTGAATCAAGCAGGGGGAACGGGAAGCCCTCCCCGAATATGTCGCTCCAGTTCAAGCCGAAGCAGGTGCCCGTGAACAGGCCGCATACCATTGTGGAAAGACCGCCCCACACGAGTATGCGGCAGATCTTCTCAAAGCCGCCCGTGGGCTTTTTGAGCTTGAGCACAAGTGCGCATGCCAGAGAGATTACGGCCCCGTAGCCCGTGTCGCTCATCATAAGGCCGAAGAACAGCAGATAGAACGGCGCCATCACCGTCGTGGGGTCGTATCCCCTCGGGTCGGGCGGCGAGTACATATCGGTGACAAATGTGAACGGAGCAAAGAACTTGCTGTTTTTGACCGCCGTGGGGGGCTTTTCCTCGTCGAAGGGATCACGCATATCCACACAGTATATCTGCGTCACGGAATCAAGCGCAGAAGTGAACCTGCCGACCTCGTCGGAGCGTACCCACCCGGTGAGCATGAACGTCTCGCGAGTCGAGAACAGCTCCAGCCTTGCTTTGGCACGATCCCTTGCAATAAGCGCGCCGTCAAAGCCTTGCTTGAGCAGCTCGGCATTCTCTGCGAGCTTTTCTATATCCGCACAGCGATCCATCAGCTCGAAGTTGATGGCTGCCATCTCGCCCTCCAAAGCGAGTATGTTCTGCGCCGGAGTGCCGTCAAGAGGCGGCAGAACGACCTCCGCAAAAGCAACGCTCTTGAGTACGGAGTTTGCTTCCTCGGTTTCGCTCTTGGGGACTGCAACTATGGCTGCAACAGTGCCTGAATCACCAAACGCCTCATACGCAATGCCGGCCTCATCCAAAATATGAAGGCGGTCGGCACGAACCGTTCCGGTCAGCATGTTGACATAGCGCGTAGGATGTATGTCTCCCAATTCAATGTCCATATCGATAAAGGGCTGGAGTTGAGAAATAATTGCGTTGCGCTTATCCATATCGGACTTGCGCTGAGCGATCTCGTTCAGAATTTCATCGAGCTTATCCGTAACCGCAAGGGCTCCTTCCACCGCCGCATCAAGCTCGTCTGCGTCTGCCTCCGGCTGCGGCGTCGTGAAGGATGCGATGAGGGATTCTTTCTCAATAAATACGGCAAGACGGTTAAGCGCCGCATTGATGCGGGAAAGATCGTTCTCCCTGTCCGCAAGCTCCTTCTCGCACTGGTGCAGAAATTCGCCAGCTTCGTCAAGCAAGGCGTCGCCATCCACTGCGGACTTAACTACCTCCACAACGTTTGCGCACTGGAGCGCTTTCATTATCGACGCCTCATCACGCTTGAGCGCAAAGAGGGTGATGTGCTTCATCGGAACGATCATCCCGTGACCCTGCCCAATATGAGAGCTACCGCCCTGTCAAGGTTCGCCTCTGCGGCGGCAACCAAGGCCGTGGCTTCGGCATCACGCTCCGCAAGCAGGCTTGCCGACAGCCGTTTGCCCTCGGCCTCCGCAAGCTGCTCGGCCAAGCTGAGCTCCGTGTTTGCAGCCTCCCGAGCTCGGCGAAGCTCAGCTGCTGCTCCGTCCTCAGCATCGGCTTTTGCCGCACGGGCTGCATCCTGAGCACTGCGGCGGATGGCGTCCGCATCCGCCTCGGCGGCGGCAATTCGTTCGATTATTGTAGGCATACCGTATGGCTCCCTCCGAAGGGATTTGTGGAAACAGCATTGCGACGCTTTCCCACAGGATGCAAGTGTATCACAAAATATAAGTTCTTGCAAGCCCGATAAGCTGCGCCAGCAACAAAAAACATATCGAAATAAACCGCGATATATTTAGAAATATATCATTTCACGAAAAGGATTAAGCGACAAAAAAGTCATACGGCAAGAGGGAAAAACGGAC
>CALVLD010000023.1 GCA_944336475.1 uncultured Clostridia bacterium | reverse complement strand
AGGTTATTTCTTCATATACTAAAGTTTCTTATTTCCCCCGGTAGAACCGGGGGTTTATTTGGCTTCAAGCCGCCAAATAAAACAAGCATCAGACAAAACATCTGATGCTTGTTGGTAGTATCCTATTCGGTCATTTTGATTTTTCCCTTAAAGACATCACGCCTTCGGCAAGCGGGTTTTTTCATTGGTGCAGTATGGATAAAAGGATTGAGTTTGTGTTGAGCCAACAGTACCTGGAGCTTCTTTTTCATGTTCTGCACGGCTGTAGTGAGAAAGCTCTGCCCATGCCTGCCGTGCAAGGCCGAGATAGCGTGCCTCCCACATGTCGTGCAGTACCTTTGCGTCTGCGAAGGAGCGCTCGATGGTTTCCTTTCAACATGAGCATAGTTGCTGGGGATTCCTGTTAAATTCCTTTGTGTCATCCAAACGATCCTGCCATGCTCCTCGTTAGCTTTGGCTGAAGCATTTTTCCTGTGTTTACATCCCCGGCACATTCGTCCGCCGCTTGCGTATTCTCGGTATCCCTCTCGGTTGGTCGTTGTATACCTTAGCTCGAGCTTGTTGGGACAGACGCACGCATCTAGCCCTCAGTCATATCAGAATCGGCGCTTGCCAAGGCGCTCTCCCCTGTGCGCATGCGGCCCGTTTGAAAAGGGCGTTTGCTTGCCCACACCTTTCCCCCTCTCCCCTGTGCGTATGCGGCCCGTATTACATAAGCGGCATCTTGGTATCGCTGCCGTAATGCCGTTATCCTTGCAGTATAGCGACTGGCAGAAGGCACGGATCAAGCTAAAGTCTATTGCGGCGCCGATCATACGAAAAAGGTGAGCCTTGGGAACCAAGTACTCCATCATCACCAACAAAAACGACGCCTGTGCATTGCGCCTGCGAAGCATGATTTTTTCCTTCCTGCAGGCATTTTGCGCATATATTATTCCACCTCCGCTCTAAAATCGCAAATCAAAAACCTCGCAGACGCGGGGGTGATGGCATATGTCATCCAATTTGTAGCCGTCTTATAGAAAAAACCCCGCAGACGCGGGGGCGATGGGCCGAGGCATGATTAAAAGCATGCCTATCTCAGGGAAATTGCTTTAAATGTTTGCGAACGCCAAGCTTCGCGGGGACACTTGCTGTATGCCGGGGCCGTCAGTTGAGACTTCCACCGTGGAGACTGCGGTAGAGATCGTCCCTTGTTTGAGCAACCTTACAGGTCATGTTGACATAGTGCTTATGCGGATACTCGCTGCGAAGCTCACTCTCCCATGTTTCATGCGCAAGCTGGCGAGCAATGTATTCCCTCTTTTCGGTTACGGTTGGCAGCGCCCTCACAAGCTCGCCGTTGACTATAAACGGCACGAGCATGCGCTTTACCTTGAGAGGCACAAGCGTTACCTCGCGCTTGAACGCATCACGGTCAAGGTTGATGACCGTGATTGGTTCGCCTTCGACTATCTCCTCGTCATCCATTGAGATTATGTCGCACTGTGCCTGGCCATGCTCATCATACATACGCCAAACCATCTTCTTGCCGGGAATTATTGCCTTGCTTGCGGTGTCGCTGCATTTCATCTTCGGAACGTATTCCCCGTCATCGGTCTTGACGGCGACGAGCTTATACACCCCTCCGAAAACCGGATCGGATGCGGAGGTTATGAGCTTCTCACCCACACCATAGGCATCAAACCGAGCCTGCTCATAGAGCTCCATGTTGGACATCTTCTTCTCATCAAGACTGTTGGAGGCTACAAGCTTTATATAGCTCTTGCCGGCGGCGTCAAGCGCCTTGCGCAAACGCTTGTAGCTGCGTGCAAGGTCGCCCGAGTCGATGCGCGCACTCTTTACACGGCGTTCGGGATCATCGGGGTATTTTTCGATAAGGTAATCGTCGATTTTAATCAGGTTAGGCAGGCCGCTCGTGAACACGTTGTATGTGTCGAGCAGGAGGCTGACATTCGTGGGGTATGTGTCTGCATATGCCTTGAATGCGTCGTACTCCGTAGGGAAAAACTCGATAAAGCTGTGTGCTATGGTGCCTACCGCCTTAACTTCAGAGCCGAATTTCATCTCCGCCAGGCAGTTTGCAGTGCCCGAACAGCCGCCTATCACTGCGGCATAGGCTCCGTCATTGCCAGCCGACTCGCCTTGTGCACGGCGTGTGCCAAACTCCATGACGTTTCTCGGGCTTTTGGTGTTGAGCCCGACTATGCGGGTTGCCTTTGTGGTGATAAGGCTGTGGAAGTTCATCGTTTGGAGAAGATATGTCTCGATCAGTATCGCACCGACCATGTCGCACTCTATTCTTACCATGGGGACATTGGGATATGAGACCGTCCCCTCCGGCAAGGCATACATGTTGCCCTTCCAGCGGTAGTTGCGCAGATACTCGCAGAATTCCTCGCTCATACCCTTTGTTCTGAGGTATATGAGATCCCTCTCGGTGAAATGGTAGTTGAGCAGGAATTTGGTCAGCTTGTGCTGACCTGCGGATATGGAGTACCCAAGATCGTTCGGATTCTTGCGGAAGAACATATCGAACACCATAACCACATCCCTGTAGCCCTGCAGGAAAAGGCAGTTGGACATTGTAAACTCATAAAAGTCCACTACCATTGCCGGGTTGTCATAATCCTCATCGGGTATATAGGGGATAACATCGATATTTTCCATGGCCGTTTACTCCTTGTATGTTATATATCGGTGTGTTTATACATCGCATTGCGCTGATATAGCCCTTTAGTTTCATCCACCGTTATGAGCATGGGAGCCGTTACGGCTCTGAATGTGTTGTGATCCACGGCATGCCCCACTATGCCCTCATAGCAGGTGCGGAGCTCATCGAGCGTAAACTCATTGGGAACCATGTTGAATATCATACCGCTTGAAAGAGCATGACGCATGACCTCGTCGACCGCCATGTAAACGGACTCCTTATGATCCCCTGCAAGCTGATTCGTGGACTCGGACGCTATGATTTCGTACCGTATGCCGTATGCAGTCTCTGTGATGCGATACTGTATGGATTCGCCGTGCTCCCGATTCGCAAGCGAAAGGCGAACCGTGCGGCCGGTATCCGTCTCACACTCAGTAGTCATGCACACGGTAAACCAGAGCGCCTGTGCTGCATCATCGCCTGCGGCCGTACTGCGCAGAGCCGTTTCCGGGACAAGCGCAAAATAGGCCGTCGATATCACATGCGTGCGAGGATCCCTGTCCGCTTTCCCAAACGTAAAAAGCTGTTTGAATAATATGCCGTCCGCAATACCTGTCTCCTCCTGGAGTTCGCGCAGTGCGGCGGCATCAAGATCCTCGCCAAACCCCACAAATCCTCCCGGGGTCGCCCAACACCCAATGAAGGGATGATTCCTGCGCTTGATAAGCAGGAGCTTGAGCTGGCCTTGGGACACCGTCATCACTATCATGTCAACGGTGCTGGACTGATGCTTAAACCGATCCGGATCATAGGAGGCAAGAAACTCCTCGAGAGTTTCACCCTTTTCATTTCGTGTTTTTGTGTAATCGTGCATACTTAACGCTCCGTTTTTTCCCTTTTAGAGAATAGCATACCGGCGTGGGCTTGTCAACCGAGATCGCCGCCGTGCAGGAGCTTATCCTTCAAGCGTGCCAACCGTGTGCGCCTTGATTCCTCCATCTGCATATCAGGCTCAAAATGCCCGCCTTCGGTCAGTTTAAGCACGCTGCCCTCCATGGTTCCGTCGGGCAGATCGGCGGAGCCAACTTTTAGCTCCGTTTCATCATCAGCTATGAGGACGGCAATATCCCCCTCGTATCGGTCAACGGTGTAATGCATTTGTCATTGCTTCCTTTCCCCGCATGCCTTAGTATGGCCATTGACCGTATTATACAACACTTAATCGCAAATTTTCAAATTATTCATTTTTAGGACTACAAATCTAAATAAAAATGTGTTATGATGTCCTGTGGTGTGGTGTGTGTCGGTTTCGGCGCGGTCATTTTACGCCACAACTACCCCAAGCTCATCCGCTTATGCGCTTCGGGGAGAAAGGTCTTGTTTATGTCGCTGACGGACATTCTTCTTGCCATAGAGGGCGGTTTGATGGAATTCCGATTCCAGGATGCGATCGACATTCTGATCGTTGCCGCCGTGTTTTATCTGGCAATTCGCTTCATGACGAACACAAGAGCCTATCAGGTATTGAAGGGCGTTGCGATTTTGCTGTTGGTACTTGTGCTAAGCAATGTGTTCAACCTGTTTACGGTTCGCTACCTTATAGGTTCCTTCCTGGTTTCCGGTATCGTTGTGGTCGTCGTGCTGTTCCAGCCGGAGATACGCCGCGCTCTGGAACGCATAGGCCGTTTCAAATTCAACCTGATACAGCGTGAGACGCCCTCCTATGAAATCGTTCGCAACATGATGACTGCGATCGAGAATATGTCTCGCCGCAAGGTCGGCGCACTCATAGTGTGCGAGCGCAATACCAAGCTCAACGACCAACTTGGAACAGGAATCGTTGTGGATGCCGCAGTCTCCGATGCGCTTATCGAGAACATATTCGAGCCCAAAACGCCCCTGCATGACGGGGCGATGGTCATCCGTGACGGGCGTATATATGCCGCTGCATGTGTGCTGCCCTTATTCGATGATCCCAATATTTCCAAAGAGCTCGGCACCCGTCACAGGGCTGCACTGGGCATTTCCGTGGTATCGGACAGCGTGACGCTTGTGGTTTCGGAGGAGACGGGCGTCATATCCTACGCAAGAGACGGCAAGCTCGTCCGCTATGTTGACCACGACACCCTCGAAACGGTGCTAAACGAGCTGTTCTGTCCGCCGCAGGAGGGCAAGGTTTTCTCACTTTTCGGAGGAAGGAGATCAGGCAATGATGAAACCGCAACAGAACCAAAAGACGCAGCCGGAGAATGACAACGGCTCCGAGGTAAAGGCCCCATGGTATAAGACCGGTACGGCTAAAACGATATTCTACTGCGCCATATCCCTTTTGGGTGCGGTGGTGCTCTGGGGCTATGCGCTGTTTTCTGAAAACCCCATGAGGACGAAGGAGTTTTCCGACGTGTCCCTGAGCTACGTTTCGGGCAGCGAGGCAGACCTTGCGCTTCGCAATCTTATGGTTTACGAAAATGCTGCCGATGTGCTCAGGGACGTCACGGTGACGGTGTCCGCTCCGCTTACGGACATTACCCGTATCTCGTCCGACGATATTTCCGCAACGATCGATCTCAACAGTGTTCACGGTGCGGGTCAGTATCAGCTTGCGCTGAGCGCATCCACCCCCTTGGGCGACATTGTGAGCATTGAGCCTGCGACCGTCACCATCACTGTTGACAATATGGTCAGCAAAACGTACATAGTATCATGCGAGACTGTCGGCAGCCTCCCCGATGGATATTGGAACAGCACGCCCACGATGCTTTCGGCGTCCTGTACGCTTACGGGGGCAAACAAAAAAATCGAGCAAATCAAGAATGTGAAGTGTTTGGTCGATCTCAGCGACCTTACTACATCCCTTGTGAACACATGGTGCGATCTTACCCTCTACGATGCTTC
This sequence comes from uncultured Clostridia bacterium, assembly GCA_944336475.1. GTDB lineage: Bacteria > Bacillota > Clostridia > Christensenellales > CAG-138 > CALVLD01. Next base: position 23,921 of record CALVLD010000023.1, on the reverse strand, counting down.
CGGCAACGTAGTGGATGACATGACCGCCATCACGGGCACCATCCCCGAGGTCTGCGTTAATATGACCGTATACCCCTATGCCGATGTGCCTGTCGAGGTCAAGTATGCCAACGAACTCGATAAGTATCTCACGGTGTATGCCGATCTGAGCGTTTCAACTGTTCGTATCGCCTGTGATCAGGCTTCGCTCGACAAGTTGAAATTCGTGTATACAACGCCCATAGATCTGAGCACATTCACTCAGGCAGGCAGCTACGAATATGCGGTGGAACTCCAGGATCTGCCATCCGGTGCAAGGGTGCTGAACGGCGGCGATATGGATGATATAATAGTTTTCCTCACCGTTGAGGATAAGCAATCGACGGTAACGTTTGAGAACGTCCGCATATATGCTATCAACGCCTCTCAATCGCTTGATTACGACTTTGCATTTATCGGCGGTGATGAGGAAACCGAGCTTCCGCTTTTCGAGGAGGGTATGACCGTGACCATATCCGGCCCCACACGTTATGTCGAGGCCATAACCGCCGAGGATATCTATCTGACCGTGAACGTTGCCGACCTTATGAGCGGAACTTCGGCTGAGGTGCCTGTCAACTGGTCGATCGCCGGTCAGGATATATTCACCGCATCGTTCAGCGTGACGTTACAATTCGGCATGGTGAGAATAGATATTCGCCCGTCACGATGAGCTTGTTGGGCATGAAAGGACTGTCATGAGGCTTTTTGCCACAAATCTGAATATGCCGTTTAATGCGGATGAATCGGCTTTGAATCTGCTTATATCCGCAGATACAAGGCTTCCTGCGGACAGGATCTCCAACGTTCGCATAGTTCGCCGCTCCTGCGATGCAAGGAACAAGAACGACATACGCTTTATCTACTCCGCAACGTTTGATATCTCCGACAAGGATGCTCGCAGAATAGCATCCGACCTTCCCAAGAACATTGGGAGGGCTCCTGAGAAGCCCGAGATTGCCCGTGAGATGGGAAGCATTCCGCAGCCCTCCCCCGTCGTTGTCGTCGGGGCTGGTCCTGCCGGTCTGTTTGCGGCTCATACGCTTGCCACTCACGGCTACTCCGTCATACTCATTGAACGAGGCAAGCCCGTTGACGAGCGTCGCACGGATGTGGATGTATTCTGGAACGGCGGCGTGCTCAATACCGAGAGCAACGTCATGTTTGGCGAAGGCGGCGCAGGAACATTCTCCGACGGCAAGCTGACCACAAGGATAAAGGACGCCCGTGCGGAGTTGGTCGTTGACACCCTTGTGAAGAACGGCGCTCCCGAGGCGATAGCCGTTGACGCAAAGCCTCATGTCGGTACGGATGTGCTCACGGCGGTGGTGCGCAATATGCGCAGCTCAATAATCGAGGCAGGCGGCGACGTCAGATTCAACACCTGTATGACGGGACTCAAGACCGCCGACGGTCGTGTTACGGGCGTTATCGTAAACGGCGGCAAGGCCATCGAGTGCTGCGCCGTTGTGCTTGCTCTCGGGCAGGCTGCCCGCGATACTTACAGGATGCTGTATTCCATGGGCATTGAGATAGTTGCAAAGCCGTTTGCCGTCGGTGTTCGCATAGAGCATCCGCAAGGGCTTATCGACCGTTCACAGTACGGTAAGTTTGCGGGACATCCCCGCCTCGGCGCAGCCGAATACAGGCTCGCAGGGAAAACAGGCAAGCGTGGTGTCTACACATTCTGCATGTGCCCCGGAGGATTCGTCGTTGCCTCATCGTCCAATGCAAACGAAGTCGTTACGAACGGGATGAGCTATTCCGCACGTGACGGCAAGAATGCCAACTCCGCCATAATCGTCCAGGTCAACCCCTCCGATCTGGGGAGCGAGCCGTTCTGTGGATTGCAGTTTCAGGAGAAGTTGGAGCGTGCGGCGTTCCGCTTGGGCGGCGGCGACTTCAGCGCCCCTGCCATGCGTGTGGTTGATTTTTTGAAAAACGACGCCCCGCATCCGTTTACCTCTGTTGTGCCCACGTATCGTCCTGCCGCCGTCCCCCGTGACATCCGAAAGTGCCTGCCCCCCGTTATCCACAAGGGCATTGCGAACGGGATAACTGCCTTTGCCGGACAGCTCCGTGGCTTTGACATGCCTGAGGCGGTTCTCACGGCAGTTGAGAGCCGCACCAGTGCTCCCGTGCGCATTGTGCGCAATGAGCGGGGCGAAGCATCGAGGCTTTGCGGCCTATATCCCGTTGGTGAAGGCGCAGGTTACGCAGGGGGTATCGTGAGCGCAGCCGTTGACGGTATGCGTGCGGCGGAAAGAATAATATCTCAGTACAAGCCAAGTAATGGCTGAATCGAGGCTGCTGTGAAAAGATATGCCGTAATCATCGGTAACTTCGGTTCTGGGAAAACCGAATTTGCGCTCAATACCGCATTTCGTGCGGCAAGTGAGGGCAAGAAGGTCACATTCGTCGACATCGATGTGATCAACCCATATTTTCGCTCTACCGAACGCAAAGCGGAGCTTGTCGCCGCAGGTATAAGGCTCATATCCCCAAACTTTACCACATCGGGTGTTGAGGTACCGAGCATACCTGCGGAGATATTCTCCGCATTTTCGGACGATTCCAATCTCGTGATATTCGATGCCGGCGGCGATCCCGTGGGCGCCATTGCCCTCGGACAGTACTATGGCTATTTCACGCAGGTTGAATCGCTCGACGTGTACTATGTCATAAACATCCGCAGACCACTGTCCGGCGGACTTGATGAGAATCTGGAGATGCTCGGTAAGATACAGGGCGTTAGCAGGCTTGCCGTGACAGGGCTCATCAATAACACGAATCTTGCTCACGAGACCACCGTACAGGATCTGTTTGACGGTCTTGAGGTGACTCGGCGGCTATCCGAGGCTACCGGAATACCCGTTGCTGCTACACTGGGACTGCCTGAGGTGCTCATTGATTTCGTCAACGAGGCTGCCGGTATCGGCACTGACTTCACCTACATAGGCAAGCCCATTGAGCTGAAGCGGTATATGCACCGTGATTGGGAGCGATACACCGACAAAGGGCTATGATGGCGCATTTCCCCTGTGCTTTTGACTCATGCAACGGTGCTCCGCTGCCGAGCAGAGAGATGTGCGTCAGTTTTACCGGTCACAGGCCTTCGTCGCTGCCGTGGGGGAGCGATGAGTCCGATGCACGTTGTGTGGAGTTGAAGTCTAAACTGCGTTCTGTGGCAGACGAGTGCTTTAGCAAGGGCTTTAGGTACTTTCTCTCCGGCATGGCCGCAGGGGTGGACATATATGCTGCCGAGGCTGTGCTTGCGCTTAAGGAGAAGTATCCCAATATTGGGCTTATCTGCGTGTATCCGTACATGCCCGTTGGGAATATGCGTACCGGGCGCATCGAGCATAGCGCGGCTCGGGTGATGGCTCTTGGGGAAAGGTTTGATAATTACTGCATGATGCGCAGAAACCGCTTTCTCGTTGAGCACTCCAGCAGGATAATATGCGTTTCCTCCGGTCGTTCCTCCGGCGGCACAGCCGCAACGATGCGCATGGCCATGCAAGAGGGGCTTGAGCTTACCGTCATAGGCGTTTGAATTGAGGTATGCAATGCCGTTATTGGCTGTTAACAACTTGAAAAAGACGTTCGTCACACGTCTGCTGTTCGACGGAGTAAGTTTTGAGGTGAACGCCGGCGACCGAATTGGCTTTATCGGCGTGAACGGATGCGGAAAAAGTACGCTCTTTCGCATACTTACCGGTCAGGAAAGCTACGATGGCGGTTCGCTGTATATCGGGCACGGCACAGTCATAGGCACAATGGAGCAGGCTGTCACTGATGAAAGTGTTACGCTGTACGATTATACCCTTGAGGTATTCGACGGGCTTATGCAGACCGAGGCAGAGTTGGATGCCATAAACAGCAGGCTTGCCGAATCTCCCAATGATGTCGATGCACTAATAGGGCGGCAGAACCGGCTTCAGGAGCGTTTTATAGACGGCGGCGGGCTGACATTCCGTGCTCGCACCCGTTCGGCGCTCATAGGGCTTGGCTTTACTGAGGATGAACTTGACAAGTCCGTCCGGCTTTTCAGCGGCGGTCAGAGGAACAAGGCTCAGCTTGCAAGGCTTCTGCTGTCAGGCGCAAACCTGCTCCTGCTTGATGAGCCTACAAATCACCTGGACGTTCGTGCGATAGAGTGGTTGGAGGAATACCTTGTCTCCTATAGGGGAGCGTTCATAGTGATATCCCATGACCGCTACTTTCTTGACAAGGTGACGAATCGCACAATAGAGCTCAAGGATTGCAGGCTCTATGCCTCAAGTTGCAACTATTCACGCCACATGGAGCTGAGGAGCAGCGCAAGGGAGCTTGAGCTGCGGCAATACCGCCGTGCACAGAAGGAGATAAAGCGCATAGAGGGCATGATCGAACAGCAGCGTCGCTGGGGACAGGAGCGCAACTTTGTCACTGCCGCGCATAAGCAGAAGGCTGCCGACAGACTGCGTGCAACGCTCAAGGAGCCGGAGCGTGACCCTGCTTCGATACACTTCACGTTCTCTGCGAAGGAGGGCGGCGGCAATGATGTCATCGTTGTCAAGGATCTCTCCAAATCATTTGACGGGCGAGTGATATTCTCCGGAGTGGATATGCTCGTCAAACGTGGTGAAAAGGTCTTTCTGTTGGGTGACAACGGCTGCGGCAAGACGACACTGCTCAACATACTTGCCGGACGCATGCGTGCGACATCTGGCATACACTACCTCGGCGCACATATCGAGGCGGCATATTACGAGCAGACAATGGCATCCTTAAACCCAGACAACACAGTTCTGAACGAGGTTTGGGACAAATACTTCAACACCATATCGCATAGGGATATCCGCAATGCTTTGGGGGCATTTCTATTTCGTGGTGATGATGTTGAAAAGCGCATAGGCCAGCTCTCCGGAGGCGAGCTGGCGAGGGTGCAGCTACTCAAGCTGATGCTCACTCGAGCAAACCTGCTCCTGCTCGATGAGCCTACCAACCACCTTGATATTGCCTCCCGTGAGGCGCTCGAGGCGGCGCTTGAGGAGTACAACGGCACCATACTCATTGTCACCCATGACAGGTATCTCGTCAACAGACTTGCGGACAGAATACTGCACATGGATGCATCCGGCCTTACCGAGTACATTGGCGGCTATGATGACTATGCCGCTGCCATCAGAGAGAAGCGCAGTGTCTCCGTCTCCCAAACAGCACAGGCCCCGTCGGCGAATGCGGTCGAGTATCGTGAGCGCAAGGCCCTTCAGAGTGAGTTGACACGGGCAAAGACCGCCCTCTCACGCTGTGAAAAGCGGATAGCCGAAGCAGAGGAGGAGCTTGAAGACATAAGCTCACGATTGGCACAGCCTGAGATCGCATCCGATTACATCCGTGCGAGTGAGCTTTCGGAGCAAGCCGACGCTGTCACCGCTGAGCTGGAGACACTCTATGCCGACTGGGAGGCCGCTGCAGAGCGACTCGCACAGCTTGAGGACGGTCGGCGGACGAGTTGAATAATTTCAATATTGTGGTATAATTTCCCAATACAGGAAAGCGAGGAATATTCTTGGCTAAGAAACAATCAAAATTAAAGATAATACCTCTCGGAGGTTTGGGCGAGATCGGCAAGAACATGACCGTGTTCGAGTATGAGAATGACATCATCGTTGTCGACTGCGGACTTTGCTTCCCCAGTGAGGATATGTTGGGCATAGATCATGTCATTCCAGATATGACCTATCTCGAAGAAAACTATAGCAGGATTCGTGGCTTTGTAATAACCCACGGCCATGAGGATCACATAGGCGCACTCCCGTATGCGCTCAGAAAATTCAATGTCCCCATATACGGTACAAGGTTTACGCTCGCTCTGGTCGAGCATAAGCTGGAGGAGGCAAGGATTAAAAATGCGCCCCTGCGCTGCGTGATGCCAGGCGATTCGATTGAGCTTGGGTGCTTCCGCATAGAGTTCATCAAGGTCGGTCACTCCATTGCCGGAGCCGTTGCGCTTGCCATCACAACGCCTCTTGGCGTTGTGATTCACACGGGTGATTTCAAGGTCGACTACACGCCTATCGACAATGAACCCATCGACATCAATCGTTTCGCTTACTACGGCAGCCGCGGGGTGCTTGCTCTGCTCATGGACAGCACAAACGCAGAGCTTGCAGGCACCACCCCTTCGGAGGTGGAGATCGGCAAGACATTTGAAAAGGTGTTTGACGAGGAGACGGGCCGGGTCATAGTTGCCAGCTTCTCATCCAACGTGTACCGTATACAACAGATTGCTGATATTGCCATCCGTCACGGCAGAAAGATATGCCTGCAGGGGCGTTCCATGATCTACATCACTCGCATCGCAAGGGAGCTGGGCTATCTCAACATCCCCGATGACTGTGTTGTGAGCCTTGAAAAGCTGAGCCACATACCCGATGATGAGATATGCGTTTTGACCACGGGGAGCCAGGGCGAGTCCATGAGCGGCCTCTTTCGCATGGCAAACTCCAATCACAAGCTGAACATCGGCAGAGGCGACACGGTGATTATATCTGCCTCTGCCATTCCCGGAAATGAAAAGGCGGTGAGTAAGGTCATAAATCAGCTCTTTATGAGAGGCTGCAATGTCGTTTATGATCCGCTGGCGGATGTTCATGTATCCGGCCATGCCAGGCGTGACGAGTTGAAGTTGATGTTCCGCCTTATCAAGCCTAAGTTCTTTATCCCCATTCATGGTGAAGCAAGGCATCTTTATCATCATGCACAGCTTGCTGAACAGATGGGCGTTGATGCTTCGCATGTGTTCGTGCTCAATGCAGGCGATGTGCTTGATCTGACTCGCAGGGGCGGCAAGGTCGTGGGCAGAGTGCCCGCCGGCGAGGTATTGGTTGACGGCGCAGGCATAGGTGATGTAGGATCAACGGTGCTTGGAGACCGCAAGCGGCTCTCACAGGACGGAATGTTCGCCATAGTGATTGCCATAAAGCGCTCCTCAGGCGAGCTTGCTGCCGAGCCCCTGGTGGTCTCGCGTGGATTCGTCTACGAAAAGGACTTTGAGGGCGTTCTAGAGGATGCAAAAGCCGTTGCCGTGGCACAGGCTCTGCGATTTGCAGAGTGCGGCAGGCATGAATGGAACTCAATAAAAAACGACATGGCGAGGGGTATAGACAATTGTCTCTATAAAAAGACAAAGCGCGCGCCCTTGATAATGCCATTGATAGTCGAAGTTGACTGAAAGGAGCAGTATTATGATCTACGACAGAGCTAACGAACTGGCTAAAGAGATTGCCGAAAGCGATGAGTACAGGCGTTTTTGCGAGGCTAAGGAAAGAATCTCGGATAACGAAACAACGGTAAACCTTCTCAAGGAGTATCGCAAGCTTCAGTATAAGGCGCAGGCGGCAATGGTTGCCGGCAACACCGACAACGAGATCATGGAGAGCCTCCAGAAGCTTGGAGAGCTTCTTCAAATGAATGCAGATGCCTCCGCATACCTCATTGCGGAATATCAGCTCAACCGTATGCTCGGCGATATTTACAAGATACTTGCCGACGCCATCGATGTCGATCTGAGCATGTTTGAGGATTGATTTGGGGTTTTATGAACGACGCATTTGAAAAAAAGGATAATGCCGTGTGTGCGCCCGAGAGTGATGCGCCCGTTTCGGATGCGCCTGTTTCCCCGGGTGTTGACGTTGGCATTGAAGCTGAGTCGTCCGACCCCATGTTTAACGGCAATGCCGAAGACGGGGTTCTGGATAAAGCGCCAAGTGCTCGCGCCGGTGAAAAGCCTCCTGAGATCACCGCATTTATGGATGATGTCGGGGATGACATTTTCTTTGACGACAAGGGTATCCGACACAGTCTTGCCTCTTATGAGCGTTGGCTGAAGCGTAAGGAACGCAGGGAGCAGAACGCCCCAAAGCGTGAGCGTCTCCTTGCGGCTTGGACACATATCTGTCCTGTTCTTGCTACGGTCTGCTCGATAGTGATAGCGGTGCTTATACTCCTTTCCGTCGGCAAAGCGGTGATACGCAAGGTGTTCATGCCGGTCGATCCCAACGACGCCACCCCCATAGTGGTAGAGATACCGAGAGGAAGCGGTTCTTCCGCTATTGCAAAGATACTCTATGAGGCGGGCGGCGAGGACGAGCCGGGTCTTATCTCCTTCAAGGCGGCATTCAAGATATATGCCGATTTCAAAGGCAAATCCGGCAGTCTGAAGGCCGGCACATATGTGCTTTCACGCAATATGGGAATTGCTCAGATCGTAGACATAATCTGCTCCGGAAATCCGCCGAGAGAGACCATGACGTTTACAGTGGCTGAAGGCATGACCATAGAGGCCATTGCCGACAGGCTCGTGAGTCTCGGCGTATTTGAGGACAAGACCCGATTCCTGGAGATATGCGCCACGGGAGAGGGCTTCTTGGATGAGTATTCCTTCCTCAACAATATAGTTGTGCCGGAGGGTCAGTCTCGTCCGTATCTGCTGGAGGGCTATCTCTTCCCCGATACATACGAGATATTCGTTGATTCCTCCGAGGAGGCCGTGATCGACAAGATGCTTTCCCGCTTTGCGCAGGTCTATACCAATGAGTATGCTGAGCGTGCGGAGGAGCTTGGGCTTACAATGGATCAGGTCATCATACTTGCATCCATAATCGAGAAGGAAGCCAAAACGTTTGACTTCAACAAGGTATCCGCCGTGTTCCACAACCGTCTGTATCTGAACATGACTTTGAGCTCGGATGCAACGCTTGAGTATATATTTAAGACCGGCGGTCTCTCCCTCACACCGGAGCAGCTTGCCGATCCCACCCCGTACAACACGCACCTGTACCCCGGTCTGCCCCTTGGCCCTGTGGCCAACCCTGGTCTCGATGCGATAAATGCGGCACTGTATCCCGAAGAACAGTTCATGTCTGAAGGATATCTCTACTTTTGCCTTATGGATCCGGAGACCGGCGCACTGGTGTTTGCTCGAACATACGAGGAGCATATCGCCAATGTTGAACGATACAGTCCCAACTGGTGATGACATGTCGAAGCTCGAGTTGCTTGCCCCTGCGGGCAATTGGGAAAGGTTCATATATGCCGTCCGCTACGGAGCAGATGCGGTGTACATAGGCGCGGATGCTTTCTCGCTACGCAACCTTGCAGACAACTTCACACGGGAGAGCATACCGAGTGCGGTCGATTACGCCCATGCCCGAAACGTCAGGGTCTATGTGACCGTCAACGCCTTCCTTCGTGACAATGATACCGAGGATCTCATTGATCTGCTGCGCCGTCTTGACGGCAGCGGTGCGGATGCCCTCATAGTCAATGACCCGGGAGCCATTCGGCTTGCCAGGCGGCATGCTCCCAGTATCCCCCTCCACCTCAGCACGCAGGCAAACACCCTCAATTCGGAGGCTGCGCTGTTCTGGTATGAGCAGGGTGTGGAGCGTATAGTGCTTGCCCGTGAGCTTACGCTTGAGCAGATCCGCAGCATGCGCCGGAGATTGCCCAAGGAGCTTGAGCTTGAAATGTTTGTGCATGGGGCAATGTGCGTGAGCTATTCGGGACGCTGTCTGTTGAGCAACTATATTGACGGTCGTGACAGCAACCGTGGCGAATGCGTTCAGCCCTGTCGCTGGAATTATGAGCTTAAGGACGGTGTTTCCGTCAATGTGCTCTCTGCCGAGTTCAGGGAGCACGGTAAGAACGGCGAGTATCTCACAATAGAGGATGACGGCAGGGGGAGCTTTATACTTAACTCCCGTGATATGTGCCTTGCACCTTATATCAGGGAGATAGAGGATGCAGGCGTAAGCTGCGTGAAAATCGAGGGGCGAATGAAGTCTATATTATACGTTGCAACGGTGGTAAACGCCTATCGTATGGCTATCGACGGTGCTCCTATGGATACCGTGATGCGTGAGCTTATGCGGATAAGCCATCGCCCGTACACCACCGGGTTTGCCTTCCGTGACAGCGAGGTCTGCCGAGGCGGCACATACGGTAACAGGGATGCAACGTCCTCGATATCCGATGAGTTAATGGAGTACGATTCGGGCGGCTATATCTCCGAAAGTCAGATAAGCGCCGTTGTGCTTGACTACGACGAGGATTCGCAGACCGCATTTGTGGAGCAGCGCAATCGCTTTGTTGACGGGGATACGCTAAGCATACTGGCACCGTCCGATGTGCTGCGTGAGTTTGTTGTGAAGGGCATTCGCACGGAGTATGGCGAGGCTGTAGCGGCAGTCCCTCATCCCAAGCAAAGAGTGCGCATAGGTTGCAGCGAGCCGCTCCGAGCCGGCGACATACTGAGAAAGCATATCAACGGTTAGGATACGCAGAATAAGCTCAATATAGCGGAGAGATCCGCTTAAAGATAATTACCTTATGGAGGATAACAGATATGAACAAACTGACGGTGCGTGACATTTCCGTCCTCGGTAAGCGTGTGCTTGTCCGTGTTGACTTCAACGTTCCCCTCGATGCGGAACAGCACATCGAAGACGAAAGCAGAATTTTAGGCGCCATGCCCACCATACGCTATCTGGTCGAAAACGGGGCTAAGATAATCCTCTGCTCCCACCTGGGACGTCCCAAGGGCAAGGTCGTTCCCTCTATGTCGCTTGCACCCGTTGCAAAGCGTCTGCAGGAGCTTATTCCCGATGTCAAAATCAGTTTCGCAACCGATGTCATAGGTGAAGATGCTAAGGCTAAGGTCGCCGCCCTTAACAACGGTGAGATAGTGCTTCTTGAGAATCTCCGCTTCCATGCTGAAGAGGAGAAGAACGATCCTGAGTTTGCAAAGGCGCTCGCCTCCTATGCGGATATCTATGTCTCCGATGCATTCGGTACGGTTCATCGTTCCCATGCCTCCACAGAGGGCGTTGCACATTACCTCCCTGCGGTTGCAGGCTTCCTCATTGAGAAGGAGCTCTCCGTAATGGGCAAGGCGCTTGCCAACCCCGAAAGACCCTTTGTTGCCATACTCGGAGGCAAGAAGGTCGCAGACAAGATCGGCGTAATTACAAATCTGCTCAAGAAGTGCGACACACTGCTCATTGGCGGTGCTATGAGCTACACATTCTACAAGGCAATGGGACTCAGCATAGGCAACTCCCTGCTCGATGATAAGAGCATTGATCTTGCCGTTCAGCTCATGGCCGATGCAAAGGCCCGTGGGGTCAGGCTTGTGCTCCCAATAGATTGTGTTGTTGCAAAGGAATTCTCCGCAGATGCGGAGCATATGGCGGTTCCCTACGATGCCATGCCCGACGGTTATGAGGGTCTTGATATCGGCCCTGCCACATCCGCTCTGTATGCCGACATAATTAAAGGTGCTAAGACGGTCGTCTGGAACGGGCCCATGGGCGTGTTTGAGCTTGAGCCCTATGCCGCTGGCACTAAAGCGGTTGCAAAGGCATGTGCCGAGTGCGAAGGGGTTACCATAATCGGCGGCGGCGACTCTGCCTCTGCTGTGAACCAGTTTGGCTACGCCGACAGGATCGACCACATCTCCACCGGCGGTGGCGCCTCCTTGGAGTTCCTCGAAGGGCAGGTGCTTCCCGGCGTAGCTGCGCTCAATGCAAAGCCCCGTAAAAAGCTCATTGCAGGCAACTGGAAGATGAACATGACCACCTCTGAGGCCGAGGCTCTTGTGAGTGAGCTCATCCCGCTTGTGAAGGATGCTGATTGTGATGTTGTTGTGTGTCCCCCCTATGTCGACATACCCGTGGTCGCTCCCATGATCAAGGGCACAAACATAAAGCTCGGAGCTCAGAATGTGCATTGGGCTGAAAAGGGTGCTTTCACAGGTGAGATCTCGGCTTGTATGCTGGCCGAGCTTGGCGTGAGCCATGTCATAATAGGTCACAGTGAGCGCCGCCAGTACTTTGGTGAGACGGATGCGACCGTCAATGCCCGTGTTAAGGCGGCGCTTGCCGCCGGGCTTACGCCCATCGTCTGCGTTGGTGAGACTCTTGAGCAGCGTGAAGCAGGAATAACCGATGACTTACTTGCAGCGCAGGTCAACGGTGCGTTTGACGGGCTCTCCATGGACGATGCCTGCCGCACAGTGATTGCATATGAGCCCATTTGGGCCATCGGCACCGGCAAAACCGCATCTGATGAGGAGGCAAACCGTACCATCCGGGTGATTCGCAACACGGTTGAGAAGCTGTACGGCATGGATGCCGCCGACGGCCTCCGCATACTCTATGGCGGAAGCATGAACGCCAAGAACGCTCATGGGCTCAAGGCCATGCCACAGATAGACGGTGGTCTCATCGGCGGGGCAAGTCTCAAGCCCGCGGACTTTGCAAAGGTAGTGCTCGATTGATGAAAAAACTGACTGCATTAATTATACTTGACGGGTTCGGTTACAGGGAAGATACCATCGGCAACGCCATAAAGCTCGACGGTATTGCCAATATATCCTCCTACCTGAGGGACTACCCCAATACGCTCATTGCAGCATCCGGTGAGGATGTCGGGCTGCCAGATGGGCAGATGGGCAACTCTGAGGTCGGGCATCTCAATATCGGCGCCGGCAGGGTGGTATATCAGGAACTCACACGCATAACAAAGTCCATACGGGATGGAGATTTCTTTACCAACCCCGCATTCCTCGGCGCTGTTGAGAACTGCAGAAAGCACGGCTCTTCACTGCATATAATGGGGCTCTGCTCCGATGGCGGCGTACATAGCGCATATGCCCACATCAAGGCGCTGATACGCCTTGCACATGATAACGGGCTGAAGAAGGTCTACCTCCATTGCTTTATGGACGGTCGTGATGTTCCTCCCGATAGCGGTCTTGGGTACATCAGACGTTTGACCGAGGACATGCAGGAAATAGGCTGCGGCCGTGTTGCAACGGTCATGGGGCGCTTCTATGCCATGGACAGGGACAACCGTTTTGAGCGAGTTGAGCAAGCCTACGCCGCACTTGTGTACGGAGAGGGCGTGTATGCCACAGATCCGTGTGAGGCTGTCAAAACCTCCTATGACGGCGGCGTCACCGATGAATTTATTGTGCCCGTTGTTATTACGGATGCGGAGGGCAAGCCTACTGCTACCGTTTCTGCAAACGACAGCATAGTGTTCTTCAACTTCCGCCCGGATCGCGCCAGGGAGATCACCCGTGCGTTCATATTCCCTGATTTTGACGGATTTGATCGGAGATATGGTTATTTTCCTGTGCACTATGTCTGCATGACGCAGTATGATAAAGCGTTTGAGGACAGGGTCTCCATTGCGTTCAAACCTGAAATATTGACGGCTACATTGGGCGAGTATGTAGCATCCCACGGCAAAAGACAGCTTCGCATTGCCGAGACTGAGAAGTATGCACATGTTACATTCTTTTTCAACGGCGGCGTTGAGGCTCCTAATGTGAACGAGGACAGGGTACTCATCCCCTCACCTAAGGTTGCCACATATGATCTCCAGCCGGAGATGAGCGCATATACGGTCGCAGATAAAGCGGTTGAGCTGATAAACAGCTGCAAGTATGACCTGATGATACTCAACTTCGCTAACCCCGATATGGTTGGCCATACCGGAGATCTGGATGCTGCGATAAAGGCAGTCCACGCTGTTGACGAATGTACCGCCCGTGTTGTCGAGGCTATACTCGCAAACGACGGCTGCTGCCTGGTGACGGCGGATCACGGCAACTGTGAGGTCATGCGCTATCCCGATGGCAGTCCGATGACGGCGCACACCACCAACCCCGTTCCGCTCATCTACATCGGCAAGGATGCTTCTGCTTATGAGCTTGCTATCGGAGGAAGGCTTTCGGACATCGCCCCGACCCTGCTTAAGCTCATGGGATTACCCGTTCCTCAAGCCATGACCGGTCGCTGCCTGCTGACTAAAAGAGAGGTCTGACAGTATATTTTGTTCGGAAAATATACCGCATTGCGGTCAAAATGCGCACAAAATGTGCTTGCATATTTGTCATGTGGGTGTTATAATAGCTCCCGCAGTTGACTTTTTGAAAGGAAAGAACTATGAATATCGTCGAGATCATCATCAATATCCTGCTGATAATCGCTGCGGCTCTTCTTATCGTTGTAGTGTTGCTTCAGGATTCAAAGAGTTCCGGCCTTGGCAGTGCTTTCGGCTCCGACACCTCCTCTTTCGGCAGCGCACGCAGCAAGAAGGCCAGCCGTGAGAGGCAGCTTCAGAAGATTACCGTGATACTTGCTATTATCGTTGGTGTTCTGGCTCTCATCGTCGTGCTCCTTCCGGCCATTGAGAAGTGGATCACCCCAGCAGAGGAAGGCTCCGCCGCTCTGATGAGCTATATCAATAATATCATCTGATTGTGATTGAACTTGGATACAGTGCTCGGCGGCCATGCGGGGTGCTGTATTTGTTGTATTGGGAGAAGAATCATGCCTGTTAAGAAAGGGCGAAAACTGCTTGCTGAAAACCGCAAGGCAAGACATGATTATTTTATTGAGAGCACCTGTGAATGTGGGCTGGTGCTCGTTGGTACGGAGGTAAAGAGCATCCGTATGGGCAAGGTGAACATCAGGGACGCATATGCTCGTGTCAGGGATGGAGAAATGTATATCATCGGTATGCATATAAGCCCTTACGAGCAGGGCAACATATTCAACAGGGATCCCTTCCGTGAGCGAAAGCTCCTGCTCCACAAGCGAGAGATACGCAAACTTCAGTCGCTCTCTCAGGCAGACGGATACAGCCTTGTCCCCCTCTGCCTGTACCTGAGCAATGGGCTGGTAAAGCTCGAGCTTGCTGTGGCCAAGGGCAAAAAGCTCTATGACAAGCGTGCAGCACTTGCCGAGCGTGATGCGAAGCGCGCCATAGAACGGCGCGATGCCGAGCATGCCGCCAGGTATTGAATGGAATGAGGTATTCAGGCGTTGTGCCCTGACGCATGATGTGATATAATGACGTTGTTTTATGGGGGCGTACATGGTTTCGACGGGGATCATGGGTGCCGGATAAGCGAGCCGAAGCCCCGAGCTTCGTTAAAATCGGGAAACTTAAAAATTAAACGACAACAACACTGTCGCCGTAGCGGCCTAACCGCCGTTACCGTCCGCCCGTAGTTGCCCACGACTGCGGATACGGGCGTCATCAATGTGGGGAACCAGCCGATGAGTGCCTCGACTTCGGTGGGATCAAGAGGCTACTAAAGCCGTAAGCCCGACGGTGGGCGTGCGGCAGCGGGAATACTAAACCGCCGTATACGCTCGTAGAAAGTCTTGTAAACAGGTTTTCGGACAGGGGTTCGACTCCCCTCGCCTCCACCAGATGGACATTACACGAACACCTGCTTTTTCAAAGGCGGCTTTGCCGTAAGGGTGTGGCTGTGATGTCAAAACAGAAAGCGAGGGTCAAGGCATTGTGCCTTGGCCCTCGCTTTCTGTTATCTGTTTTCTTCCTCCTGCCATTTGGCGAACTCCTGCTGCCCCTGTTCGCTGTCATAGTATTTTCGTATCTCCGGGACAAGGAAACGGGCAAAGGACTCTATGATGGACTGGGGAAGTTCAATATCATATTTATCCTGCCTGACTTCCTTATCTGCCATAGTATGTATCTCCTGAATATTCAGTTTTTAAGGGGCAAATCAGTCCTGCTGCTACCTGGGTTTTCTGCTCCTGCTGCCAGCGGGCAAATTCCTGCTGGCCTTCTTCACTTTCGTAATAAGCCAGAATGTCTGGAAGAATACACCTGGCGATCGCCTCAATTTTGTAGTCCGGGATCTTGGTGTGATTGACCACCTTTTTCCGCCGGGCCACAGGAGGCACCTCCTTATGGAAGATTGCGGGTCATCCGCAATTTTACAGTACGCAAAGGAGGCGCTGGCTATCAGGGGACGGTCAATCGGTGTAGTTGTAGTGGGAAAACATGATCTCCAGGCGGTTGTGGCCCATGGCTCCGCTGACAGCGGCCACCACTTGAGTGGGATGTCCCCGGTAGGTGTCGCCGCAGTGCTTGTCCCGCCCGCTGAGATGGATGTAGTTCTGAGGACTGAGATCGCCGCCGAACCAGGGCTTTCCCTGGGCCTGCTCCTGCTCCAACTGACGGAGCAGAGCGGCGCAGTACTCGGCCCGGAAGCGGTGGTTGTCGATGTGGCTGTCATAGGCCGTAAACAGGGGCTGAGCGGCCTCCTGCGCCCTGTCTACGATGGCAGTCACCTGTTCCTTATAGTCGTTGAGAACGGGCGCTACGCGCTCCCTACCGCCCTTCTCCACCACGCGGATACCCACCACCTGCCCCTTCTCGTTCCGCACACAGTCGTTGGGGGTGATCTTGGTGATAGAGGCCCGGCGGCATCCGCAGGCCTTGGCAACGGTGATCTGGTCCTGGAATTTTGCAAAGCGCCGCTTATCGTTTTCCGTCTCCTCCCGGCTGCGGGTGATCTCTGACTTCTTCCGCTGCCGCAAGCCCAGTTCCCGCTTGGTGAGGTCAAAGCCCAGCGCCTTATTGATGGCGGCCATCTCCCGGCTCACCGTCCAGGCGGACAGTCCCTCTGACTCTCGCTCCCGCAGATATGCAGCGGCGTGTTCCTTTGTGATTTGAGAGGCATTTTTCACCTTGTGGGCGGAGAGCCACTTTGCGAAGGGCTGCATGGCGGCCCGGTAGGTCTTCATGGTGCTCAGGCTGAAAATTCCCTCCACCCTGGCCGGGTTATAGCCCTCCAGATTTCCGTGTTCCTTTATGTACGCTTCCCGTGCCGACTGCTTGGCCTCGTGCTTGCTCTGCCCAAACCGGGCCAGCCTGGATAGCCGGTTCTGCAGACCGCCGAAGATCCGCTTCGCCGCCCCTTTTAATTCTGGCATGACAGGTCCCTCCTTATTGGCATGACAAGTAATCGTGCGTGCATTTCATGCCCGCCCGTTTACTTGCCACCTCTCCAATGTAAAAAGCTGATTGTTTCGTACCATTTCAAAAAGCAGGTGTTAAGACAAGCGCATTTTTTCAAATGGTTGCGCTTCCATCCTGGTGCCGTTCCGCGCCCGTTTCCCCGGCTGGCTGCCGGAAAAGCGGGATACGGAAACGGCTATGCAAGCAAACCGCCTGCATGGTCAGCGTTTCCTGCCGGAAACAGCTGACCTCCGTAGCCTGAGGCTGTCTGCTCCTCCATGGCTGGCTGCCATGTGGTAGATCGTGCCTGTTGTCGTTACACCTGCATTTTGATGGACCTGTCTGCTTGTACCTCCTTCTTCTGATTTCCCAGGGCGGCACGGCTCCCGCCGCGCCGCTGTGTTGCCTGTTGTTTATCGCGGCGAAGAACCGCCCTGGTTTTGTCACCGGGTTTCTCTTTGCCTATGTAGGTCTGACTTATGATATACAACTGCAATTCCAATTATCAGAAAAGCGGACGGGATTTTGAAAAAATCAAAATTTCGTCCGCTGTTGGTTCGCTGTCTGTGCCGTATAAAGGACACGGCGATACCTCCCGGACACCGCCGTATCCTTAAAAAAGGGCGACTTTAACACACCCCCCGTATTCTCATTTTTCAAAAAGAAAACGGCGGCCTGAAATTTGTTATTTCAAAACCGCCGTATGGCTACTGTCTTGTTTTGGCGCACGAATAACCAGCCGCCGAGACAACGGTTTTTTTATTATCCCGTTGGGCGGCATTTCATTACTTATATCTACAAATCGTGGAATATAGGCGACATTTTTTTATAGGTGCAAAACTGCGTATATCCCAAATCCCTCAGTAATTCTTTTGTTTCTTTTATGTAAGCGCCTAAATGTTCCGATTTATGGCTGTCGCTGCCAATCGTTATGATTTTTCCTCCAAGTTCTCTATACAGCTTTAGAATGTCCACAGAGGGCGTTGTATCAGAAAGCCCATATCTGTATGAAGATGTATTGACTTCAATCCCTTTTCCGTCAGAAATGACGGTTCTTAAAATCTTTTCTATCAACGGTTTGATTTTTTGAAACGGGTAAACGCCGTTTTTATCGTAACGTACAATCAAATCCATGTGCCCTAAAACGCTGTAGTCTTTGTACTGCTGAATGACTGCGAGCATTTCTTCATAATACTTTTCATTGTATTCTTGTTGCGTTTTACCTCTCTGGAAATCCTGCGTCCAAAATTCCAGATTTCCAACCTGATGGATGGACAAAATAATAAAATCAAAAGGATACTTGTGAAAGAGAGCTTGAAACATAGGAATTGTATGTGTCTGTACGCCAAATTCCAGTCCCATTCGTATTCCAATTTTATCTCCGTAGAGATATTGCATCTCTTTGATTTCTTCTATGTACTGGGGATAATATACATTAGCAAGCGGTTCGCTATTTCGATATTTAATTCTTTTTCTGCCTCCCCAATCGCATTTTACACCATAGTCAACATGATCCGTAAAACAGATCTCATTTAATCCGAGCTCAATCGCATCGGTTACAACACTTTCCATCGGATAAACAGAATCGTCACTATATTCTGTATGTACGTGATAATCGGCTATCATTTTTTCCTCCATTCTGCTTGCTACTGAAAATCAGCTGATATTTACTCATAACCGGCATATACCATATAATTGATAAATCTGAAATAGTCATCTTTATCGGACAGGAATACATCAATTCCTTTTCCTTTCCGAATTTCTTCTTTTAGCAGTTCCATATCCGCATTTTCCTGTGATAAATCGTAGAGTGCGTGTCCTGGGCACAAGAACAATACCTGTCCGCAGCTCTTTTGGATTAAGTGAATCAATTTCTCAACGTCTGGTATGTAAAGAATTTTAATATGCAGCATCGTGATCCCTCTCTTTCGAGGTTGCTTTTAACAGTTTCTCGTGCATAAATACCATAAGGACTAAAATAAGCAGTAAGTATAGCGGCAACAATGAAACGCTGATATGGTTTGCAATCAGCCCGAAAACAGGCGGCATAAGACAGGTGCCCACATAGGCGGATGCCATTTGTACGCCAATAATCGCCTGAGATTTATCCGCGCCAAAACGTTCCGGCGTGGAATGAATAATAGACGGATAAATAGGGGCACAGCCCAGGCCAACCAAAACCAATCCAGTCAAAGCAATTTCATTTCCCAATGGAAGAAGCAGGAACAGCGCACCCGCAGCCACAATTACTTGACCCAATCGTATCATCTGTGTGTCATTCAGTTTCAGCGTTAAAAATCCTCCCAGCGCCCGGCCTATGGTGATCCCTACAAAGAACAGGCTGGCAAAGCTGGCTGCTATGTCCTCAGAAAGTCCACGGTGCAATACGAGATAACTGCTTGCCCACAGACCCGCTGTCTGTTCTACGGCACAGTAACAAAAAAATGTGACCATGACCTCTTTTGCACCCGGAATACAAATAATCTTTTTCAGCGAAAGCGGTTCTTGTTTCTCCGGATCAAGGGTTAAGTCCGCCGATGTTCTGTTTTTCCAAAGTGGTAAACTGAACAAAAGAATAGCGGTTAAAACAATTTGCAGGATAGCAATATAACGATACCCCATATTCCAGGTGCCGCCGTTGGTTAAAGCATATCCCATGACATAAGGCCCCAAAGAAGCGCCGACACCCCACATACAATGAAGCCAGCTCATGTGCCTGCTGGCATAGTGAAGCGCAACATAATTATTTAACGAAGCGTCTACACTCCCGGCACCAAGCCCATAGGGAATCGCCCATAGGCATAACTCCACATAGGAATGGCTTACAGAAAAACCAAATAAAGCGGCGGCAGTCGTCAGCACACTAAAGGCGGTTACTTTTCCTGTACCAAATTTTTTGGTGAGCCGGTCACTTTGCAGGCTGGAGATAATGGTGCCTACCGCAATAATCATGGAAATTCCACCCGCATAAGAAACGGGAACAGAAAACTCCTGATACATGGACGGCCACGCTGACCCTAAAAGGGAATCGGGAAGTCCCAAACTGACAAAAGCCAGATAAATAATCACTAACAGCAACTGAAACATTGCATTGTCCTCCTGTGTTTTCCTTTACTAAAAGAATATCGTCAATCCTCACTTGAAACAACTCATATATAGCCGTATAATATAACAAAACCGCCGAGCAAAAGGAGGGGATATTACAATGGCTTTACAAGAGTGCGGATTGAATTTGAACCGGGTATCAAAGGAATTGCAACCACATGGAACCATCGAATTTCCTTGTGCCGGATATACTTCTTTTCATACAGAACGAGAGGAAGATGTTATACCGTGGCATTGGCATGATGAAATGGAACTTGTCTATATGGCAGAGGGGAAAATGAAAGTCAAGACACCTTCCAAGTCTTTTTTTGGAAAAGGGCGACATGGTTGCCATCAATTCTAATATTCTCCACTATGCTTCCGCTGTTGGGGAGTGCCGTTTGCGTTCTCTTGTTTTCAGCCCTGTGCTTATCACAGGAAATGACAATTCTGTTTATGCAAAAAAGTATATTCAGCCTCTTGTATCCTGCAATTCCTTTTCCGGCCTGTTTATTGACATGGAAATTGAAGATGTAGCTGTTTGGTTCAACGACGCATTTGAAGCTCTTTCGCATGATAGCCGTGGATTTGAATTTACTGTCCGGGAGAATCTTTCCCGCATTTGTTTTTATTTGTATGAGCAGTTTGAACAACAGTTTTCCGACAAGGAACAACCTCTCAATCAGGATAATTTGCGGATCAGGAAAATGCTTGAATTTATCCAAAAGAATTTTGCAAATAACCTGTCGTTAGCAGATATTTCAAATTCTGCCGACATCAGTGAGCGGGAATGTATGCGGTGTTTTCAAAAAACAATTCAAATTTCTCCTGTTCAATATTTACTGAAATATCGCATTATGCAAGGAGCTGAAATGTTACTCAGCGATCAGATAAAAAGCATTTCAGAAATAGCGACTTACTGCGGATTTGACAGTCCAAGCAATTTTACCAAACATTTTCGCCGATTTTATAATTGTACGCCGCGAGAATACAGACACAAAATGGGAAAGTGAAATTAGTCAGCGGTTAAGACAAACAAGGCGCACCCCTGCTTTCGTCATATTATAGTTACAGTCCGCATTTCTGTCTGGCAAAACGAGGGTTTTCCCCCAGTGAAATCCACAATTTGCCAGACAGCCGCATCAGTAGGTATAGCACACGACATCTTTGTTCCAAAGGTTTGCATGTCCCGTCCTCCAAAACCATAAAAAGGAGCGTATTACCGCCCGGCGATCCGGTAGTAATGCGCTCCCTTTTTGCAGCTCCATCTGCCCTGCCAACGGGATACCTTTGAGATTACATTTGCGAGCCAATCTCAAAGGCCGATAAACATAATTTTTGAAATTATGCTAAATCAGGGTTGAATAATATGATGCCATCTTATATAATGAAATCACAAGACCGGGAGGTGATTTCTTTGAAAGAAGTTGCGGAAAGATTGCGGTATTTGCGGGAGAGCGTCAAGCTGTCGCAGGTAAAAATGGCGGAGATCGTTGGCGTAAAGCAATCGAGCCTGAACCGCTATGAACTCAACCAAGCCTCGCCTACCTTTGAAACCCTTACCCGCTATGCGGATTATTTTGATGTATCGATGGATTATATCTTCGGGCGCACAGATAACCCGCAGGGAAAGTTATACGAATACAAGCCCAAAATTGAGCAGACCGACCCGGAGATGAAAAAGTTTGTGGAGATGTGCTTTGACCCGAAATCACCCATGAATGAGCGATTGAAAGAGACGCTGCTGCAAATGCTTGGGGAGGTGAAACGATGAATCTTGTCATTTACGCCCGCTATTCCAGTCACAGCCAAACCGAGCAATCCATCGAGGGCCAGCTTCAAACCTGCTATGAGTTTGCCAAGAACAACGGGCATATCGTAATCGGTGAGTACATCGACAGGGCGCAAAGCGGGACGACAGACAGCCGGGCAGAGTTTCAGAGGATGATTGCTGACAGTGACAAGCACACCTTTGAGGCTGTCCTCGTGTATCAGCTTGACCGCTTTGCCCGGAATCGCTATGACAGCGCAATCAATAAAGCCAAGCTGAAAAAGAACGGCGTTAGGGTGATCTCCGCAAGGGAGAACATCAGCGATGATGCAAGCGGTATCCTCGTTGAGGGCGTATTGGAGAGCATGGCTGAATATTACTCGGCGGAGCTATCCCAGAAAATACGGCGAGGCATGGACATCAATGCCGAAAAGTGTTTATCAAACGGCAGCAATCCCGGTTTGGGTTACTATGTGGACGAGGAGCGCCGCTTTCATGTTGATCCGGAGGGGGCGGCGGTTGTCCGGGAGATTTTTGAGATGTATGCCAGCGGAAAAACCGTTGCAGAAATCACCAAGTATCTCAATGCCAAACAGGTCAAAACCTCGCTGGGCAAGGAGTTCAACAAGAACAGCCTGCACCGCCTTTTACGAAACAAGCGGTATATCGGCTATTACATCTACAAGGACACCGAAACGCCGGGTGGTATGCCCCGCATCATTGAGGACGAGCTGTTTGAACGGGTGCAGCATATCCTTGACCGCAACAAGAAAGCCCCCGCCCGTTCCAGAGGCAAGGAAGAATATCTGCTGACAACCAAGTTGTTCTGCGGCTATTGCCGGGAGATGATGACGGGCTACGGCGGCACAGGCAAATCTGGCAGGGCATATCACTACTACGCCTGCAACAATTTCAAGCGGCGCAAGTGCGGAAAGAAAGTGGTTAACAAGGAGAAAATCGAAAACCGCATTGTACTGGAATGCTGCAAGCTGCTGACCGACAGCAACATTGAGCGGATCGCCTCCGCCGTGGCGGATGTCTGCAAAGCAGAGCAGGACACTTCCGTTATCAGACGCATCAAATTGGCCATCCAGGAAGCCGATACTGCCATCGAAAATCTTTGGAAAGCCCTGGAACGGGGGCAGGCCGTGGACATGATAACCGAGCGGATCGAGAAACGCAAACAAGAGAAGGCCGAATTACAAGGCCAACTTGCTATCGAAATGAGAAAGCAGGTCACTCTTACTTTGCCTCAAGTCAGGGCATTCCTGTATGCGCTCAAATGCGGAGATATAGACGATGAAAACACCAAGAGGGGGATCATCAACATCTTTCTCCGGGCGACCTACCTTTACGATGACCGGATGACTCTGATTTTCAACGGTGGAGAGCGGCCCATCACCCTTGACGATATCCTGCTGGATGAGATAGAGGAGCAGCTTGAAGGAGCAATGTCAAGCCATACGGAGTGTTCGCCGTTGGTTGCGGACGCTCCACCATAGAAGCACCGTAATTTTGATACAATGTGGGTCAATGTTCTCTTCAATTTCTATTGATTTGTCGCTCGGAAAACGCTACAATCATGTGAGGAGTCAAGAAAACAAACGGAGGGTGTTTCAGATAAACGTTGGTTTAGCCTCAGAGTAGAGACAGAGTATGCATATTGGCACGAGGAGTAGCTGGCTATGGGCGTCATCCAAGATGAACTACATAAATTGGGTATCACTTATCAGGACTTTTCTATTTTGCAGGATAAAGATGGCGTCATCGTTGCCCGGGTTATAAGCGGTGAAAGATCCTATGTGGTGAAATGCTTCCAAAATAAAGAATATAGGCGGGAAATGGAAAACTATCGGCTACTGGCAACACTTGGCGTTCCCACAATCCAGGTGGTTTCTTCTACGGAGTCTGCCCTCCTTTTAGAGGATATCGAGTGCAGTCCAGTTTACCGGCTTGGTGTCCGGGAAGATATGTTTGATTCACAGGTTGCTCGCCGAATTGCAGAATGGTATAAACAACTTCACAACCGGGGGTACGCTTATGTCCGTCAGCAGGGAAACTCCATGTATGACGAAGCAGACTTCTTTACGGTTGATAATATTGCCTGTATCAAGAATAAGACTGGGACTCAGGATGCGCCGGCATGGCGGCTTTTAGAGAGTCACTATGCTGCAATTAGTGATCTGCTTTTCAGGACTAGACGCACATTGACCTA
>CALVLD010000022.1 GCA_944336475.1 uncultured Clostridia bacterium | reverse complement strand
TTACCGGCTTGCTAAAGCCGGGTTCCCAAAATGCCCGCGCACCGCCTTTGGATGAAAAGCGGCGCTTCTGGACGCGCGACAAAGCTCGAACAGTCTATCGCAGTTGCGGAGACAAGCACGCTGTCCCTGTCATAGACCCTGACCTCCGCTTTGCTTAAGATCGTTCCATCATCATTCTCGATGACCGCAACGCAGTATACATAGAGATTGCCGCTATCATCACTCGATATGACATCCGTCATGACCCCATACGTGTTAAAGCACCACCTGCTTTCACCCATAGTCACCGTGGTCGTTTGATTTTTATCAGTGACCTGTGTAAACAAAGGCTTGCACTACACGAACTTACCGTCCTTCAGTACATAGTCGTTAAACACATGGCTGCCATCCTTGCCGCACACAAGATACAGCTCCCCATCCCGGACGACCAAATCGGCAGAGAACAGGGCGCAGTCGAATGCAACATACTCCGGCATGAACAGCTCATCCTCGGGCATGACCGCCGCAGGCGCGGCAACGGTCTCCAACAGCCGCCCATTCTTTGAATATGCCATGACTGCCTTTTCAGCGACATCATAAACATAGAACACATCGCCTATCGCATTTACACACTGCGGCCTGCCGCACTCAGATACATTGATTGAAAACGCCAGCTTCTGCTCCTCAATGTCATAGACATTGATCCGCTTTACCTGTGAATCCAGAACACAGAGCCGCCCGTCCGGCAACATCCTGAAATCCGTCGGCCCACTCGTAGGCTCGCCGCTCCCCGAGGTATCGCTGAAAGAAATCGCTCCCTTCGCCACGCCGCTATTGTCTGCAGTCGTTCCCTGTAGGCGGAGAACGACATTCATCCCGCTCTCCTTCTCGGAGCGTGTCGCATCGGATAACGCAAACGCACTCAGGCACATCGCCGCCATTATCAAAACGGCGACGCCCATAGTTACCATTCTCCTCTTCATGACTCTTCCCTTTCTGCCACAGATAACGGTATAAATTATTTCTGATGCTTTGTGATGCCAAATCCCCAACACACCGGGAGAATTATATCATATTCAATGTGCGGCTGTTAACCCTATATTTGCAAGATTATTCATTTTTATACACACATCATATCGGACAGAGCATCCGTTTCCAATCCTTCCGTTTCCATTTTGCACATACGATGGCCCTTCCGACCCCGGCTTCCGTATTGTGGACGCCCCGGGCAAGCGCTATGTCGTCAAAAATATGGCTTGTTCAATTCACAAGTACGAACGACTGTGATATAATCGTTGTACGGTGAGATGAGAGGAATTGCGTCTTGACTTTCCAAGCACGATCCGCGACTGCAAAAGGATGCGCATATGAGATTTACCGATCTGGTGTTTGACCTTTACGGCACGCTTGTTGACATACATACGGATGAGGATGCAAGCGTTTGGAACAAAACGGCCATGTACTTTGGCTTTCATGGCGCACAATATAGCGGCCAGTCGCTGAGCCGGGCATTTCGAAGGCGGATGAGCGAGCGCAAAGCGGCTGTCGGCAGATATAGCCAATGCTATCCCGATGTTCCCGTTGAGAATGTCATGGCGCAGTTATTCCGTGACGGGGGCATATCCGAAAATGCCGACGCACTTGGATTTAATGCGGCACAGTTTTTCAGGGTACTGTCGATAGACTATATTCGTCCGTATCCATATGCCAAGCAGGCGCTTGCGGCTTTTAGGGAGGCCGGACACCGCCTTTGGCTTCTCAGCAACGCTCAACGGGTATTTACAGAATATGAGCTTAAAATGATTGGCCTTAACGAGGCCTTTGACGGCATATACATATCATCGCATTACGGCTGCCGCAAGCCCGACAGCAGGTTTTTCAGGGCTTTGCTCGATGAGCGTGGGCTCGACCCCAGAAGCACGCTCATGATAGGCAACGACAGGTATGCCGACATCCTCGGAGCACGCGCCTTAGGGCTTGCCACATTCTATATGCATACAAATATCAGCCCCTCGGAGCAACCGGAGGCAGACCCTAAGCTGTCTCCCGGAAATATCGGCAACGATGCCCGTCACTATGAATACGAGGGCAGCGATTGGTCGGAGCTTTTCCGCATGATAGCCGATTTATAGTTCGCTTTGCAAAATCGGCTTCTCTTGAAACGCTGCATTGGCAATAAGAATAACTGACGATGCAGATCAGAATATGTTTACCCTGCTGTGCAAGTTAGCATATGCATATGACGAGAACGGACTAAGGACGCAAAAGACGCCGACTGCACAACGACCAACTTCTATTGCAACGATGACATACAGCGCAAAAGAAATCACAGCTTCTTTAGACGGCTTCTCATTCTCACAATTCAGCAGATAGGATATTGCCATGTGTGCAAACTTATTTGTTTTCACCGTATCCCAATCAGCCGGATGGACAATCTCTGTTGCCCCATTCTCAAAATCAAACAGTATTTCTCCCCATTCGCCGTCGTAATCTACCCGATATTAGGTAGACTGCGGCGGCGTTTTTCTTTTTCCGCAGCTCTGTTACATGAAGCACCCCGGCTTACACCAAATTTCGGGTCAGCTTTTCCACGGCTCGACGGTAGGTTTTTCTGCACCGTCCGCACCGCTGCCCTCAAACATGGTGGACAGCTCATCAAAGATCAGTTTGATATTGGGGCTGCTCACCCGTCCACAGGTCATGCAGACGGCGTTTCGTTTCTCCAATAGCGTCCTGTCTCGGTAGCCAAGGCTGTGCTTCGGTATGCAGATGCTCACGATATTAAAGAAGCGGATGAGCACACATAGGCGTGCGGCATAACCCGTCATCTATTGCAAACCCCATGCACCATAAACGATGCCCGTACCTTTCGGCACGGGCATCGAACCGTAAAACGAGTTAATCAGAACATATGCCTCTCGGCGGCACGCGCTTCGAGCTTCTTGAGCATCTCTGCAGGGTTCTTGACCTTTGCCATGAATATCATGGCGGCGATGATATAGGGCTTAAAGGATGCCTGCCTGTACAGCGGATCACGATAGCGGTCGAACACGGAGGCAGCCACCTCGCCGTGGGCACAGGACACGCCCGTTATGTCCGCAGGCAAACAGTGCAGATACAGCGCCTTGCCGTCATGGGTCTTTGCCATGAGCTCCTCGGTACACTCCCAATTCATATGGGATGCATTCTGGACAAGGAGCACCTTTTCAAGAGCCTTAATGCCGTCAAAGTCGCCGTTGCCGTAGAGCTCGGTGCGGCGCTCCATAGCCTTGAACGGAGCCCAGCTCTTGGGATAGACTATGTCAGCCCCCTCAAACGCCTGCTCCATGGAGTTGCAGACCGTGAAGCTGCCGCCGGATGCGGCGGCGTTTGCTCTGGCAACATCGAGCACGTCGTCCATGACCTCATACCCCTCGGGATGTGCAAGCGTGACATCCATGCCCATGCGTGTGAACAGGCCGATAACGCCCTGCGGAACGGAGAGGGGTTTGCCGTAGGAGGGGGAGTATGCCCAAGTCATGGCAATCTTCTTGCCGCGGAGATTCTCGATACCGCCGAACTCATGGATGACATGGAGCATATCCGCCATGGTCTGAGTGGGATGATCAATATCGCACTGGAGGTTTACAAGCGTGGGCTTCTGCTCCAGAACGCCGTCGGCATGACCACGGGTCACGGCATCAACAACGCTGTGCATGTAGGCGTTGCCCTTGCCAATGTACATGTCGTCACGGATGCCTATGACATCTGCCATGAAGGAAATCATATTGGCAGTCTCACGCACGGTCTCGCCGTGGGCTATCTGGCTCTTGCCCTCGTCCAGATCCTGAACCTCAAGGCCGAGCATATTGCAGGCGGAGGCAAAGCTGAAACGGGTACGGGTGGAGTTGTCGCGGAAGAGGGAGATGCCCAGGCCGCTGTCAAATATCCTTGTGGAGATGTTGCGCTCCCTGAGATGACGCAGAGCGTCAGCAACGAGGAACACGGACTCAAGCTCGTCTCTCGTTTTTTCCCAGGTGAGGAAGAAGTCGCCCTCATACATACGGGCGTTGTCGAGCCTGGCAAGCCTGTCGGTGAAGAATGATACGTTCTTGATTTCCATATATAGCCTCCTTAAAATTTCGTCAGCGGATGTCATTGCCCGTCGCACCTGAACGATACTCGCAGACATCATCCGTCTTTTCCTTTTGTATGTACATATAGGGAGTGAGCGCATACACGGCGGCGCAGGTCACAAGATCCTGCTTCCAGGTGATCTCGTTCGGGGCGTGCGCCTGAGACTCGGCACCGGGGCCAAAGCCCACGCAGGGGATACCGTAGCGACCCTGTATGGAAACGCCGTTGGTGGAGAATGTCCACTTGTCAACAAGGGGACGGGTGCGCTTATCCATTGCGGAGGGGGCGCCTATTCGCTTGTCACCGTAAAGAGCCCTGTGCGCATCCGCAACGGCCGCAACATGAGCGGAGCTCTCACGGTTGATCCATGTGGGGAAGTAGCACTCGGTATTGTACACGAGCCCCGTCCACGCAGGACGGTCATACATGTACATACTTACCTTTACATCGTCGCCGTACTTGCGGCAGGCAGGCAGCGCCCGGATCTCCTCAAGGCAGGAGTCCCAGGTCTCACCGGCGGTCATGCGGCGGTCGAGCGATATCGCACAGGAGTCCGCAACGGCGCAGCGGGAGGGGGAGGTGTAGAATATCTGAGAAACGGTAACGGTGCCACGGCCCAGGAAGCGGGCATCCTCATAGTGATCAGGATTGTACTCGGGTTCGAGCATCTTAACAAGACCCTTTATCTCATCAGCGTCGGCACAGCCGTTCTCATTGAGGGCACGAACATCCTGCAGTATGTCGGCCATCTTATAGATGGCATTGTCGCCCCTTTCGGGAGCGGAGCCATGGCAGGAAACGCCGTGGACATCGACGCGGATCTCCATGCGGCCCCTGTGACCACGATACACACCGCCATCGGTAGGCTCGGTGGACACGACAAACTCGGGAACGAGCTTATCCTCGTTGTAGATGTACTGCCAGCAAAGGCCGTCACAGTCCTCCTCCTGCACGGAGGCAACGACGAGTATGGCGTAGCCATCCGGAATGATGCCCAGATCCTTCATTATCTTGGCGCCGTACACCGCACTTACCACGCCGCCCTCCTGGTCGGACGCGCCACGTCCGTATATGATCTCATCCGTCTCATAGCCCTCATAGGGGTCATTCGTCCAATTTTCGATGTTGCCGATGCCGACGGTATCTATATGCCCGTCAAAAGCTATCAGCTTCTCGCCTTCGCCCATTATGCCCAGAGCGTTGCCCTGTGGGTCGATCCATGCCTTGTCAAACCCGAGAGCCTCCATCTCTTTAATGGTACGGCGGATAACGCCGCCTTCCTCGCAGCTCTCGCTGGGTATGCGGATGAGGTCACGAAGAAACCTTGTCATCTGCAGCAGATAGCCCTGAGCCGCCGCCTTAACAGCATTGGTGTCCATAATTATCTCCTTTGTTGCTTTTTTACAGTTGATCCACTGAAATTATAAAGCATATCCCCCATAAAATGCAAGTACCTGCCTGCGTAGTTTTTAACACCTTTCACGGGTATTGTCATAAGGTGCCGAACTGTGGTAAAATACCGGAAAAGGCTCGCAAGGAGGGAGTATGTCAGCATTCGCTATAAAGGTCATTGCATGCATATCGATGTGTCTGTCACACATAGCTGCGGTGTTTGAGGCGGAGATATCCGCAGTCAGCCCCGTGCTGTATCTGGCAATGAGAGCGATAGGCTGCATGGCATTCCCCCTGTTTGCATTCGGTATTGCCGAGGGCGCTGTCCGTACAAAAAACTCAAAACGCTATGTGCTGCGCATGGCGGTGTTTGCCGTTATTGCGCAGATACCGTATATGCTCATGCGCGGCGCTGCGGAGCCGTCGTTCTACATAACGGTATTGGGCAGGGGAGTGCCCATTTACGGCGGTCTCTCCGTGATGGTTACCCTCCTGCTCGGTCTGATATGCTGCATTTCTATACGAGAGGGCAAGCATACTTGGGCGGCGCTCGCCCTGCCGTTTGCGCTCATACTCTCGGCATATCCCGGAATGGACTATGGCTTTTTCGGTGTGGTTTTCATAATGGTGCTCTATTTCACCCGTGAACATCGCTTCGTAAGGGTGATAGCCGTTGCGCTGCTCTGTACCTTCTATTACAACACAAGCATTGTGGAGCTGTTGGGCGGCATACCAACGGGCATATCGGATGCGGACATAGTGCAGCTCGTAAGCGGCCCTGTAAGGTGCCTGTGCATGCTGTTTTCCGTAGTGTTCATGACCTTGTACGACGGTAAGCGGGGCAGGGATATAAAGTGGTTCACCTATGTATTCTATCCCGCACATATGCTGCTGATATGGGGGCTGTGGGCGATACTCAAATTGGCTTAGAGGTGTGAAGTGAACCTTCGATTTTCTCCGCTGTATAGCGGCTCATCGGGGAACTGCTCCGTGGTGTCAAACGGAAAAACCACACTGCTGATCGATGCCGGCGTGTCGTGCAGGGCGATAGAGACGGCGCTCGGGCAGATAAGGCTGGATCCCTCCGAGATAGATGCCATACTCATAACGCATGAGCATAGCGACCATATAAAGGGCATGGAGCTGTTCTCACGCCGATACGATCTGCCGGTGTATGCCAATGCTCCGACATGGCGTGCCATGGAGGGCAAGGCAGCGGGCATTGCCTTTCGAAACATACGCACATTCATCACGGGGCAGAATTTTTACATCGGCGATATGGACATAACTCCGTTTGCAACGAGCCATGACACGGCGCAGTCCGTAGGGTATAAATTCTGCTTCCGCGGCTCATCGCTGGTGTATTTGACCGATACCGGCTGCATAACCCCAACCCTGCAGGAGACGGCCTCGGGCGCTGACCTGCTGTTTCTGGAGTCCAACCACGACGTCGGCATGCTCAAAGGCGGACGCTATCCGTATCCGCTTAAGCAGAGGATACTCTCCGAAAAAGGGCATCTTTCAAACAACGCTGCGGGGGAACTGCTTTGCAGGCTATACCCCACCGGCGTGAGGCGTGCGATACTTGCACATCTCAGCAAGGACAACAACACCGAGCGCATCGCGTACGAGACGGTGAGGGGTATGCTCCGCAGCGAGAGCATACCCGATGAGGCTATGTTCATCACCGTCGCCCGTCGTGACGGCGTTACCGGAGTATTCGATATTTAGGAGGGAGCTATGGCAAAAAAGAGCTCTGCACTAATGCTTATCTCGCTCGGCCTATACCTTGTGCTTTCCGTACTGCTTGCGGTGGTGACGGAGCTCTTCGGCATAGACGACTATTCGATCGTTCTGCTCTTGAATTCATTGATGGTATCCGTACCGGCATTTCTGATACCGTCGCTGATATTCCGCAAAAAGGTCGGTATGCCCCGTATGAGTGCGCCCAAGCCGCTCCAGGTGCTGCTCAGCCTGATTGCAGGAGTAGGGGCGCTGTATCTGAACTCTGCTCTCTCGGCATTGTGTATGCTGCTGTTAGGGGATATTCAGGTGACTTCCAATGCCGTTACACTGACGGGACTTGAGCCCGACACACTGCCCGTCATGATAATTGCGATAGCCGTTATCCCTCCCATAAGTGAGGAGATATTCATGCGTGGGACGTTGCTCGAGGGTTGGATGGACGGCAGATCGCCTGCGCTGTCGATACTGCTCTCGGCAATAGTGTTCGCACTTATACATATGGCGCCGAGCAACATTATCATCTATGTTGCAATAGGTGCAGTGTTCGGCATAGTGTACTACATAACGAGAAATGCGTGGCTTGCCGTGATACCTCATTTTGTGAATAATTTTGCCAGCCTGATAGTGTCGTATTCTTCACAGGCCATGACCGAAGTGCAGGATACGCCGCAGATAGGCGCAGGGGATGAGGAGATCCTGATAAGCTCGATCATCCTTATACTGCAGATGCTCCGCACTGCGGTAATATTCCTTATGCCTGCGATATTCCTGCTCAACCACCATGCAAAGAAGCGCAGCATAGGACGATATGCGCCGAGGCCGGAGCCGATGCTGCAGGATAAGCCGGAGGATCTTCCGCAGGAGCGCGGCCTTGGGGGCTGCTTCTGGATATGCCTTGCGGTACTGGTGATTATGAACATCTATAGCGCACTCGTTGAGTTTGGGGTGATAACCGCATGAGGATACGCCTGCTCTGCGTAGGCCGCTTGAAGGAGAGCTTTTATACTGCAGCTGTAGCGGAGTTTACAAAACGCCTGTCACGGTTTGCGGAGGTGGTCGTGGTCGAACTTGCGGACGAACGCATACCCGACGGAGCATCCGCTGCGGAGATAGAGCGTGTCCGCAGAGCAGAATGCCGCCGGATAGAGGAGCGTTTTGCGGAGGGCGAGTACATAGTCGCTCTCGATCCGAGGGGGGGCAAGCTCTCCTCCGAGGGACTGGCGCAGAGGATAGATGGCATAATGCTCCGAGGCACGAGCCGCATCGCATTCGTGATAGGCGGCTCGTGCGGACTTACCGAGGAGCTGCGTAGGCGTGCGGACATGGTACTGAGCTTTTCCGACATGACGTTTTCGCATCAAATATTCCGAATAATGCTGCTCGAACAGCTCTATAGGGCGTTCAAGATAATAAACGGCGAACCATATCACAAGTAGCTGCGCCAAGCCGGTAAAATATATGCCTGACCTTCGAATAATATACTTGACATGCGGCCGCAAATCTGTATAATGGATCGTGCAGCAAATAGACGCCCGGTTGGTCTAGTGGCCTAGGACGCCGCCCTCTCACGGCGGTAACAGGGGTTCGACTCCCCTACCGGGTACCACAAACGCCCGTTTCAGCAGAAGCGGGCGTTTTCTTTTGCTTTCTTGGATCTCAAAATGTGGCTGTGTGCCGTCGGCGCCCTTTGATGCTCAAACCAACCATACGCACAAGCTGCGTCAATAAGTTTTACGGTGGGTCAGAGGGCAATTGATATGCCCTGGTCCACTATCGTTCTGCGCATTGCGGAGGTAGTAGCAGGTGGCAAAGGTGCTGCCGCCGTTGGACGAATAATCCACAGACGGAAGATTGCCGTTTGCGTCGTAGCTGAACTACATGATCTTTGCGGCACCGGTGATGCCCCAGGCCATTTTGATGAGCATAGTATTGTAATAATAGCTATCCTTCTTCTTTGACATTAGGTTTAATATATTGCCTGATATAAACAACTATACCTGCGCCTCAACATCACCAGTCGCTTCAATGTACTCATATACAACCCGATTTGCATAAAAAGTTGCTTGCCATTCCTCTCCACGTTTACTTAAGGTTTGATTGCCTACCCACTGAAAATAATGAGTCAATTCATGCGCAAGCACCGCACAAAAATCGTAGGCAATCTCGCGATGGCTGTGCCTTTCTCTTTCTTTTGTAAACTCACCGGCAGCAATTTTAATATATGGTTCTTGCTCTTTATCATATGGGCCGAAAAATGTTCCTGCAACCATATCTTTATCTGAAGCAACAATGAAATCACTATTCTTTATGTATACGGTAATTCTAATCGGGAATTCATACACCATCCTAAGCCAATCAGCAAAGCGTAGAAAAGTTTCGCGCAATTCGGTGGCAACGCCCTTTTCAAATCTAAGGCGCAAACCACTCCTGCTCAAGTTTCTTTTTTCTGTGTCTTTGCCATGCAGTTTCGTAATCCACGGGTTCATATGCACATTCCTTGATTTACTGTATATAGTCATCACACCAATCAATTACCGGCAGCCCATATTTTCTATGTTCACGGCCAGGGGTATGATGCTTAGGAGGGCGCGCCTTCTTTCTCGGCTTCCAACTCACATTTTTTCTAGCCTTTGTTTTGAGCTCTCTTCCCTGCTTTTTTTGTCCTGGACGTCTATAAGGATCAGGATCACTCAACAATATAGTATCCCATGCAGCGGTTACATCCTCGACCGCTTGTATACATATACTTGAGAGCACAGAAAGAAAAACTGCTACCAATGATGCTTCTTGATTGATCAACAAATCAAGTATTATCACACCACAAACAAGCAACACGGCCAAACTGGTAAAAGACAAAACTATACCCTCAAAAACTGCCGTTGCAATATATCCGCACTCATCAGTCATGTTTGTCGGATCATTCAGACAATACGCAAATGCATTGTGCCCCAACACCCCCTGGCCGGTGGAGAGCAATACATCGGCACTGATGAATCTGCCTACGGTCGGGTTGTAGTACCTGCTTTGGAGGTAGTACCAACCCGTTTCGGTATCGTAGACATAGCCCCTATAACGGAACGGGTTGTTAAGCCCGACCGTGTTTGCCAAGGTGCTCTAACTATAGTTGATATATTATTCTATATATATATCAAGGCCATAGTCGTCTCGCTATCTTATAACTTCAGCAGTCACCTCTTTAGATAAAATGTGTAATTCATCTCCAGAAAACATTTGAAACAGCAAATAAAGATGACTCTCTGCTCCTTCAACGTGCTTTAGAATGTAATTGTGCAGGTATGAAAAATCATCTTCCACTGTGAGCGAAAGGATTGTATCACAGCTTCCAATACCATTGCCTCTGACGAATAGCGCAATTTTAACATTGCGAAAGGTGAAGATAATTTTGACATTAAAAATCGGATTAAACGCTTCGATTATGAGACTATCTTCTACAAATTTATATCTCATACATTCCACTTTCGAATCATGAATGCAACTTTCATGCAGAAATTCTTTCAATTCTTTGCTCTTGTCCCAATCAAACCTCGGCATTTTATCACCTCCATATTATTCGTATGGGAAATAGATTGTTGCATAAGGTTCAGGCACAACAGCTCCTGGATAATAGTGCCCTGTGCCGCATATGTGATAATGTGATCCGTTGGAATGATTTGGATTTTCATCCCATCGAAATACTTCCGTATTCGTTAGAGGATCCATCCAACTGATAAACGCTCCATTTTTTGACCCCGGCCTATATACCTTAACCAAACCTATAGGATTAAAACAATTTGGATCGACTGGAAAAATCACGGTGCAATCAGGTTCATTCGGGATATCTTTATCTTCCGCCTCTTCTCTCACTCGAGGAGTGGATATATATGTTTGTGTTGCCTGATAAACTCCGTATCCAACAGCTCCAACTGTTAGTAATATTGCTCCAGCAGCGCCAATTATATCCCCAATTGGAAGAGGACCGTCAGCTACTGCGGCCCCACCACAGCCAGCATAAGCAGGTGACAATACTCCTATGGCTTTTCCAATTTCAGTTACAGCTGTCTTGGCAAATTCCCAAATTTCACTCCAAAAATGTCCCGTAGAATCAACCCGATTTACAGGATCATTCCCACAATACGCAAAAGCGTTATGTCCCAGCACCCCCTGGCCGGTGGAGAGGTAGACGTCCGCGGAGACGAAGCGGCAGAGCTCGGGGTTATAGTAACGGGACCGGAGGTAGTACCAACCCGTTTCGGTATCGTAGACATAGCCCCTATAACGGAACGGGTTTTTAAGCCCGACCGTGTTTGCCAAGGTGCCCGTTGAGGCAATCAGCTTGCCCCAACTATCGTAGATATATGATACCACGGCTGCGCCCGTGCTGTCAACATAAAATTGTATCTTTACTTGTTTTTATCACTTTTTTGCACGGTGGTCCAGCATCACATAAGCAGTCTACCCGCTTAAGCTATCCGCTGCGATGCGATGACGTCGGTTGCTGTCTTGCCCCTCGCAAAAGAGCATTCCTGCAGGCAAATTGTCAGCTCATGCATAGCGAACCATACCGTTACCAGCTCGCCCCATTTTCTTTTAAGCAAATTTCCCGGCAAAATATGACTGACTGTGAGCGAATCGGTAGCGACACAGCCCATACAGGAATATCCGTTTACTGTATGTACCCCTTCTACTCGGCCACCGCTGATGCAGCTATTATGGCATCGATTATGTTGCCATCGGCAGCGGTCCAGGCAGGGCCGTAATACGATGTACCGGGTGTAGTCCACTTGGTCCAGTCGATATAGTAGAAGTCCCCCTCAATGTTTCCATACAGGTCATAGCATGACCACTGTATGCCTTCATAACCGACAAATGTGGCCGTCAGATGTATCTTTGTGTCGAAGGCGACCTCCTCAACTGTATTTCCACTCTCAACAGCCTTGGCGATCTTTTCAATGCAAGCGCCGCCGCCATGCACTGTATACTCCTCAATATCGCCGTCCGTAAACCAGGAGTATACGCAGGATTCGATCTCACTCGAGTACAGTATCGGCAACTCCAACGAGCTCCGCATATACAGCGCTTGAAAACCGCCGATCTCCGTTACAAAGAAGTTCTCATTCACGTCACCCTCAACGGCGTACACATCCGCAGTATATGACGATATCGTGTCGATTTGGAACTCCCACTCGCCAATCTTCTCGCCAAGGGTGCCCATCAAACCCGAGTTAAAAAGGCCGAGAGAAAAATACTCAACATCGTTGACATACAGTGTGCGCTGATCGTCTTTTTGCTCAATCATGATTTCATATGGTTTTGGTTCGGTAGCCAAAGGCTGCTGCGTTATATCCGTATCCGGGGAAACTGAAACTTGCTCTGTGCATGAGGGCGCCGCAGTATAAGATGCACGTTGAGCATCCGGAATCTGCTCTGCGCAGGCAGATAGTACGGCAAGAGTGCAAACAAGTAGTATTACCGTAAGCTTTTTCATAGATACCTCCCATATGTTGATATGCGCTCCCCACCTCTATATACTATATCACGGCATTGTTGGCGCTGTCAAGAATATTTCCCAAATAATTGGGAAAATATGTTCAAGTTGAGCAGGTACTTGCGCAGAGGCAGCGCTGTTCGGTTGATTACTTGCCGAGAACAGGTGTTATGTGCCGGCAAGCATCGCCAATGTGATACCACGGCAGCTGTCAGGAGTTTCCTGAAACCTTTTTAAGGAATTGGAATTCCTACTATAAATCACGGCTAATCATCTAACCACTTCAATAAATTGGAAACTCCTTCCTCAAAACTCAATAATTCTTCTCCATTTATAGTTAACTCCACAATTGGCATTACATAGCCATCACCGAAATATCTTGCAGCAGTAATAAAGTCAACTTGATCCCCAATTTCAAGTTTTCCGTCTATTCCATTCTGTTGAACAATCGACAAGTTATCACCAACAATTTTGAAACTATTGTCATCAAATTGTGGATTCAAATCTGAAAAACCCAAATATAATGCCGATCCGTCCTCATTATAAGAAATGTGTGTCACAACTCCTGTTGCATTTACATAATTGCTTTTTCGTGAGTAATAGTCTTTCATTTTTTCTGCTGCACAAGATGTCGAGAAGACGAGCAAGCACAGTAAATAGAGTACCAAGACGGCTTTTTTTAAATCGAAATTTCTTTTTCCCACGTTAACACCACCTTTAATCCATAAATAACCACACAAAAGGTCCGTTTTTCTTACTACGTTCCAAATATGAGAAGCCAGCCTCTATATCTTTGTTTGTATGCTGTCTGGATTGAACCCCACCATAAATATCTGCGGTTATCTCCCAAGGCCTACTGTAGTAATCACCGCCGCCTATTTCCAATGCAGAGGGTATTCCTATATCGATGGCATATCTTACTACACCCAACTCCTGCAACTGTCTGGTATGTCCATATTCATGGCGAACAACATCCTCAGGATTAGTTCTGTTATTGGTCTCCCGTGTCAAAAAGATTGCACCGAATGATCCCGAACGATTGCCATTAATTCGGACTACTGGTACACCCTTATAAGCAGAAAAATAATTTGATTCTAGTACCCTTATTTCACTTTGGTTGTTTATATCGAAATTTTTGATATCCTCAACCACAGCAGAAACAAACTCTTTTGCAGGCTGAACTATTTTATCATTAACCCAACTAACAGCATCCTCCAACCACTTCGGCCAATGTCCAGTTTCATCGGACATATTTACAGGATTGTTCCCACAATACGCAAATGCGTTGTGTCCCAGCACACCCTGGCCGGTGGAGAGGTAGACGTCTGCGGAGACGAAGCGGCAGAGCTCGGGGTTATAGTACCTGCTTTGGAGGTAGTACCAACCCGTTTCGGTATCGTAGACATACCCCCTATAACGGAACGGGTTGTTAAGCCCGACCGTGTTTGCCAAGGTGCCCGTTGCGGCAATCAGCTTGCCCCAACTATCGTAGGTATATTGTACAACGGTACTGCCGCTTCCGTCAATAAGCGAAACGACATCGTTCTGCGCATTCCGGAGGTAGTAGTAGGTGGAACAACACCGCCTCGGCTAAATCATGCCATGTGCTCGAAGGGGAGACCCCTCGGAGGCAGCACTTTTCGGTTGATTACTTGCCGAGAACAAAGCATTGCCGTTGTGACACCACGACACTTGTCAGGAATATTCCTGAAATCTTTAGTTGGTTGGGAGAATCCAACCAACTGCTTTTTATCCCCATAAGGCGATGCTTGCTGGAATATTCCAAAGAAAAGCTTTTACACAAGATGCGCCTTAAAAATATCCAACACCTTCAAAAATACATTGCAGTAGTTGTTAATATCTGTGCCGAAATTGGAGTTTTGAATCTCTGACAATAGCTTCGCATAACAAGGATCAAATATTACGCTTTTACCATCTCCCCATGGCGATGCATGTGGATTTACTTTTCTTCCCCTTAAGAGATCATTAGCAAAAGTGAATGCCACTTCATAACAGTCCATAAGATCAAATTGTCCATCTCTATACTCACATATATACTCAGGAATATGAATTTCCAAGAATGCCCTAAGCGTTTTCACTTCTTCTCTGCATAACAGTTTCATACACATGCCCTCACTGGTAGAAAAAAGAACGTATAAGTCCAGATTGAGAATAAAAGCCACCCACTCCTGGGCCTTTCAGTCTTAAGCTACCAGAACTCATTAATTTACCCATTCCATTACAATTATTCCATAATGCTACCGCATCATCTGTATAAGTAATAACGTTTTGAGTCATAGACTTTTTGCCTTCCTGGAGGACATGCCTTTTATAATGATCAGACATATTCGTCCATGGACCGCCTTTTGATGATGAATCCCATGCCCTTGCCGCTTGACCCACTTTTACCGCACTACCGACAGCACCTGTTATTGCGCCGGTAACGGCACCCGACAATGCTCCGTCACCCATTCCATTAAGTGCAGCTGTGCCTGCCCCACTCCAACTGCCAGTAGACACTCTATGCCTTACTGCTCCTGTCGCAGCACCAATTGCAGCACCAGAAGCCATTCCAATAGCAGCTCCTTTAGCGGCTCCTACCGCAATGACAGCTGCCGCAGTTCCTGCACCTGCTGTTGCAACAGTGACGGCTGCTACTGCAGCAACGACAGCTACAACTGCAACTGCTGCTACAACTTTTTTAACCCAGCTCGGCCAAGTACCAGTCTCGTCAGACATGTTAACCGGATTGTTCCCACAATACGCAAAAGCGTTATGTCCCAGCACCCCCTGGCCGGTGGAGAGGTAGACGTCTGCGGAGACGAAGCGGCAGAGCTCGGGGTTATAGTAACGGGACTGGAGGTAGTACCAACCCGTTTCGGTATCGTAGACATACCCCCTATAACGGAACGGGTTGTTAAGCCCGACCGTGTTTGCCAAGGTGCCCGTTGAGGCAATCAGCTTGCCCCAACTATCGTAAATATATGATACCACGGCTGCGCCCGTGCTGTCAACAGATAATTTCGGTTTTGGTCTATTTTTAGCCATTTTTTCTTGAACGCACCTCTGCCGCAGGCAACGGCCAACCGGCTGATTCCACCATGGTGATGATGGTGGTACACGGCATTGAATGCGGCTTTTCCGCCCAATCGGTTGAGCTTCGGATTCCCCCTGACAATAAAAGCCGGGGTCGCGCCATGCTCTGCCGGCAGCGACTCGATCTGAAAACCGAGCAGCTCGTGTTGGATGCGAAAGTCCTTTGCATCAAAAGATTGCACAGAGCGTCTACGTGTGGTATAGTCATCGTGATGACAATGGGGGTGACGCCATGCTGCGTGAATACAGATCCTCGGACTGTGATGAGCTTATACGGCTCTTCTACAACACCGTCCATACCATAAATGCAAGGGATTACGACCCGGATCAGCTCGATGCATGGGCCACGGGGAGTGAGGATGCAGCCGTATGGGATGCTTCGTTTAAGAGGCATCGCTGCTTTGTTGCGGTCAGGAACGGTGTGATTGTGGGCTTTGGTGATATTGACGGGAGCTATATAGACCGCCTGTATGTCCACCACGATCATCAGGGGCAGGGGATAGGCTCCGCCATATGCGACAGACTTGAGAGTCTTGCGAGCGGAAGCCTTACAACCCACGCATCTATCACAGCAAGACCGTTCTTTGAAAAACGCGGCTACACCGTTGTCAAAGAGCAACAGGTAGAGCGGCGCGGCGTGATGCTCACCAACTATGTTATGGAGAAAAAGCGAACAGCGGAGGACAGCGATGAGCACGATATTGTTTGATCTGGACGGAACCCTCACTGAATCGGGCGAGGGCATAATAAAGTCTGTACAGTATGCGCTTGAGTGTGTGGGCAGGCCGGAGCATGATCGGCAAAAGCTCCGTGTGTTCATAGGGCCTCCGCTCAAGGAACAGTTCATGCACTATACAGGCATGAGCCTAGAGGAGGCGGAAAGGGCGCTTGCCTGCTACAGGGAGAGGTTCTCCACCATCGGCATATACGAAAACCGCCTATATGACGGCATTGAAGCCATGCTGAGGCTCCTGAGCGAAGCGGGGCATGTGCTTGCGGTGGCATCATCAAAGCCTGAGCCGTTCGTTGAAAGGGTGCTCGATTGGTTCAATATCCGCAGCTATTTTATCGAGGTGATCGGTGCTACCATGGACGAAAAGCGCACACACAAGGCCGAGGTGGTGGAGGAAGCGCTCCGACGCCTTGGTATCGGTGAGGACAGAAGTGATGTGATAATGGTGGGCGACAAGGAGCATGATGTGTTTGGTGCAAGGGCACATGGCATACCCTGCGCTGCGGTGGCATACGGCTACGGTGGTGAAGATGAGCTCACGCATGCAAAGCCCCTGCATATCGCAGGCTCTGTGGATGAGCTGACGGAGTTTCTGCTTGAGTGGGGAGTGGGTGCATGATCACCGTTGAGAGCATACTCAGGGAGGATATGCCCACCACAGCGTGGAGCGGAGGCAAAACGACCCAGATCGCAATATTTCCCAGGGGTAGAATCTATGCGGAGCGCAATTTTTTGTGGAGGATAAGCACGGCGACCATAACGACAGAGCAGAGCGATTTCACGCAGCTGCCGGACTATATGCGCATAATTGCCTCCGTTCGTGGGGACATGCACATCACCCACAACGGCGGTGAAACCAATTACATAGCGCCCATGAGGACAGTGCATGTGTTTGACGGCGCCGATGCGACCCGCTGCATAGGTGGAGAGATCGACCTAAACCTCATGCTGCGAAAGGGAGCGTGCCTTGGAGAGCTCGAGTTGTTCGCCGAGCGCACCACGAGACGCATCGAGCTTAAAAAGGGCGATCATGTGCTGCTCTACCGCATAGGCGGCTATGCGCAGCTTTTCACAGGGCAGGGGGAAAAAGCGCTCTCGATAGAGGCGGATTCCGCACTGTTCACGATACATGTAAAATAAACAGCGAGGAGAGCCGTAGCTCTCCTCAAACATGTTCATTTAGCATCGTTCAGCAGCAATGAGCTTACCTTGTCTATGAGCCACTGTATACTGTTTTCATTGGAAAAGTAATAGACGCAGTTGCCGCGCCGCTCACAGGAAACAAGCCCGGCAAGCATGAGCTTTGTCATGTGGTGGGATATTGCGGTAAACGACAGTCCCGTCTTTTCGGTCAGCTCTTGGACATAGACCTCATGGTTGCGGAGCATGGAGAGTATCTTGAGCCTCGTTGGGTCGCCCAGCGCCTTTACGCAGTGTGCGATACCGGCAAGGGGAATATCCCTTCGCTTGCAGGCAGCGGT
Source organism: uncultured Clostridia bacterium (assembly GCA_944336475.1). Classification (GTDB taxonomy): domain Bacteria; phylum Bacillota; class Clostridia; order Christensenellales; family CAG-138; genus CALVLD01. The sequence continues at coordinate 11,945 of CALVLD010000022.1, read as the reverse complement.
CATATCCTGAAGTATGTGCATCTCTATCCGCGAGACTATCAGCGAATCATCCTCGGAACCAAATGTTACGGAGTACAGCTTTGAATGGTTAAAAAGACAGGGGACAAGCTCGATCTCCTGATCCATCTCTGCAAGCGTAATAGGCCGTTCGCTTCCGCAGGAGAAACGCTCATTGAGCTCCCCAAACGTAACATTTGAATAGAGTGCGCTGAAGCGAGCCAGCAAGGGCGCATACAGATCGTGGCGAGCCACTATCAAATCTACTATGGGAGCGAGCATACTGTAAAGCTCGCCGATGTACTCCTTGTAATTTACTGCGGCGTCGACCAGCCTGTACCTATCGGCGTCGCTTGCCGGAAACTGGCGGATGTACCCCATGAAGCTGGCGATGTCGGCACAGTCGTCGGTCGCCCAGGAATCACTGTTTATCGCCAAGGCGACACGCATACGGACTATTATGTCCGATTGCGAAAGGGCAATGCCGTTTTCCGCATATCCGCAAAACGGGAGCGCGCTGCGGCGCTCACGCTCGGTAGGCATGAGCAGCGAGTTTGCCACCGAGTATCCGCGAGGATGCTTATCCTCCTCGCCAATGCGATCGAAAAAGAAGTGGAGCCGCTCATCGTCAATGCCCGTGGTCGCGCTATCTAGCAGACGCTCAAGCTCGACGATAGGCTGAAAGGCAGCGGTGACGTCATCCTTGCTCTCGGGATATTCCAGGCACAGCTCCTGAAGTTCGCGCTCAACGGTGTAACCGCAGGCACGGTTCGTGCAGTAAAGCAGCGCCTCTATAACGGGGCATATCTCACTGATAACCGACACCCTTTTTTCAACCAATGAAGTCATTTTCGCCTCCCAATCAACTCATGAGGAAATACTACATTATAAATTGACCTAATGTCAAGCTAAAATAGGTATTGACACCCCTTGCGATCCAATATATACTATGAGTATAGTGATTTCAAACGCAAGCATCACTAAAAACATATTGATGGAGGTTTCTATGAGAAAGCATTTTGCAAAGCTGACGGCGATCATCATGGCAGCTGCCATGATGCTGAGCCTTGTACCTGCCGCATTTGCAGCAGACACGACGACCCGGGCTTTGAATATCCCTGATACCAAAGCCGAGCTTGACCGGTTTTTTGTCGAGTCCGCCGACGGCGCAAGGCTGAAAGCCGCCCAAGACAGATTCGTTTTAGCGGCAAATGCCCCTGCTCCTGCCGACTATAACGAGCACGATGTCGCCCTTGCCCGTGACTTCCTTGAGCAGGAGACCAACGGCATTAAGAACGGCTTGAGGCTCAACCCGAACTATGATCCAAACGATCCTTCCACTTTTAGCGGCGACGGTATGGGCTATGCGTTCAATGAAAGCGGCCGCATAAGCCAGGTGTTCATGCTCTTCACGCTCCTGCAGGGCGATATGCGTCTTGACGGATGTACGGATGTTGGCAGCGTTACAGTGTATTACGCAAACCTCTCCTCGCTCTCCATTGCAAACTGTCCTGCGCTCACGGAACTTGACATATCCTACAACTCTCTTATGACGGAGATAGACATGTCCACTGCGCCGAACATTGCAAGCCTTATCGCACAGAACAATACGGGAATATCAGAGCTTGACATCAGCAATCTGACGGAACTCGTCTCGCTCTATGCGTGGGGCACCCCAATAACCTCGCTCGATTGCAGCAACAGTCCCCATATCACACAGCTCTCGCTCTCAAACACCCGTGTCAGCGAGCTCAACCTTGACGGTGTGACCGGGCTTGAGGGCCTTTATTTGGACAACACACTGCTTACAGACTGCGATTTCTCCGAGAATGGCACCATCAGCGGCTTCAGCGCCGCAGGCGGTGAGACATACACCCATATCAAGCTCTCTACCGTTGATAGCGAAGGAGGCGGCTTGGGCAATGTCCGCAGCGGCGAAGTGCTTGAGCTCACCGCAGTCGGCAACGGCGGCGTCGGAATAACCCCGTATTATGGCGAGGGCGGCGGCCTGGGAAGCATCGCCCCCAAGTCGGAGACCCGTCAGATATTCAGTCTGATAGCATACCCGTCCTTCGGCGCCGAATTTACCGGCTGGTATCTCAACGGAGAGCTCTATTCCAACGAACCGTCCCTTAATGATTATACATGGGGTACCGCCATCACATTAGAGGCTCGCTTCGAGGGCGGCGTACCCATGACCGCAGGCGCAGCAAACGATATCCACTCCCTGCGAATCTATCTCAACTACTATTGTGAGGTTGACGGCAACTTCATCACCCACGGTCAGGCGGTCAGTCCCGACTACGACAGCAACGATTTCACTACATGGGGCGATGTGGCGGAGTGGAACGACAACAACCGCATATCCCGCATCAATTTTGATGACCGTCCCTTCCAAGGGCCGGTAGACATAATCGGTATGACCGAGCTTGAGACATTCACTATGAACGGATGCAGCACATCCGGCGTGACGTTTGTGGACTGCACGGGGCTGAAGGAGTTCTATGGCAATAACAGCAACATAGTGCTCTATGCAAACTTTATTGGAACCCCCAACCTTGAGGTCGTCGAGCTGAGCGATCTGCCCATCAACCAGGCTTCGGGAGAGTGGCTCAGGACTCTTGATCTTTCCGACTGCACCGGGCTTACGAGCCTCATCTGCCTCAACACATACCTTGGAGATATAATTCTCAGCGATGTGCATATCACCACTGATCCCGAAATGGGAAGGATCGGCTGTACGCTTGATAACGGCACCATTATAGCCTATGCCGATACTGCGCTGACCTCCACGGTTCCATTCTCCGGCTGGTATTGTGACGGCATGCTCTATTCTTCGGACAATCCCTGCGAGGTGACGGATACCGATATAGTCCTTACCGCCTGCTTCGGCGAGCAGAGCATACCGGGCGACATCAACGAGGACGGCGCGGTCACGATAGACGATGCTCTTCTCCTCATGCGCCATGTCCTACGGCTGTGTACGTTTGAGCAGGCGGAGCATGCCGATATGAACGGTGACGGTGAGATAAACATGACCGATGTGCTCATGCTGCACCGTGCGGCATTTGACGCCTGATGAAGCTTTGTGCTGCAATAGGCCGATCATGCGGCAAACAGATGCTTTGAAAGCGCCCATAGCAGCCTCCTCGCCATACCTCATGCGAGGAGGCTGGCTTTATTTCAATTATTTATGTTGCCCAGATGGAAAAAGCAGGGTATAATACAGATGAAGACGCAAGAAAAGGAGGCGCAGATGTATGTGGAAGGATGAGTATGACCGCTGGATGGCTCAAGCGCATTCCGACGCAGAGCTCATGGAGGACATGGAGGAGCTTACGGACGATACCATGCGTGAGGAGAGCTTCTATACCGAGCTTGAGTTTGGCACCGCAGGGCTCAGGGGAGTAATCGGTGCAGGCACCAACCGCATGAACAAATATGTAGTGCGCAGAGCAACTGCCGGCCTTGCCCAATATCTGCTCGGCATAGAGGGCGCAGCGCAGCGGGGCGTCGCCATAGCGTACGATTCAAGGAATCGTTCGAGCAGCTTTGCAAAGGAGGCGGCGTGCACGCTTTGTGCATACGGGGTGAGGTGCTATCTGTTCCGCACGCTTCACAGCGTACCGCAGCTGTCCTTCACTGTGCGGCATTTGAACTGTGCCGCAGGCATTGTCATAACCGCAAGCCACAATCCGCCTGCATACAACGGCTACAAGGTCTATCAGGCCGACGGCGGACAATGCACGCCCGACCAGGCTGCCGAGATACTCCGCCACATCCGCTCCGTTGACTATTTCGATGTTAAAACAATGCCGTATTACGATGCCTTGTCGGAGGATGTGCTCACCACGATAGGCGACGAGATCGATGAGCGATACTTTGCCGCAACGCAGTCGCTGCTGCTCCATCCGGAGTGTGTACGGGAGCATGGCTGCGACACCGCCGTGGTCTACACACCGCTGCACGGGAGCGGATATGTCCCCGTGACACAGATGCTCTCACGCATCGGCATCACGGATATCAGCGTTGTGCGTGAGCAGGCTGCGCCGGACGGTAACTTCCCGACGGTCAAGGCCCCCAATCCGGAGGATCCCGACGCTTTCACGCTTGCAATAGAGCTTGCCGACAGGGTTGGTGCGGAGATATGCCTTGCCACCGATCCGGATGCAGACAGACTCGGTGTTGCAATACGCCGTCCTAATGGTCGATTTATGCTGCTGACGGGCAACCAGACGGGCGCACTGCTCTGCCATTACATACTCTCGTCTCTGGCAGAGATGGGCAAGCTTCCCAAGAACGGCCTTGTGGTAAAGAGCTTTGTTTCCACCGCAATGGCGGATGCCATATGCCGCCATTACGGAGTTACCATAAAGGATGTCCCAGCGGGCTTTCGCTTCATTTCGGAGTGGATAGAGCATGCCTCAACAACGGGCGAGTACACCTTCCTGTTCGGCTTTGAGGAAAGCTACGGCAGTCTGGCCGGCGGCTTTGCCAGGGATAAGGACGCCATATGCGCCTCCTGCCTCGTGTGTGAGGCGGCAGTATGGTATAAGACGCAGGGCAAGACACTCTATGACGTGCTGAAGGAGATGTATGAGCTCTACGGCTTCTATAGCGAAAAAGTGGAATCTCGCTCGCTCTCGGGCAAGGAGGGTATGGAGCGAATAGCAAGTGCCATGGCCGCGCTGCGTTCGGCTCCGCCGAAGGAGTTGGGCGGTCTGCCGGTGGTCGCAGCCGAGGACTTCCTTTGTGACAGGCGTATCTGTGCCGATGGAACGGAGGGTACGACGGGGTTGCCCAAATCAAATGCCATACGCTACATATTGCCCGACGGCGCATGGGTGGTCATCCGTCCAAGCGGCACCGAACCCAAGCTGAAGCTCTATGTGGGTTCGGTGGGCGACAGTGCTGAGACGAGCACAACGCAGCTCAACTGCATTGTAAGCTCTGTAAACACGCTGCTTGACAGCATGATATGATCTGACGAACACTCTGCAAAAAGCAAAAAAGAAACACGAACAAGCCCGTTAAACACAGGCTTCAGACAATCAACAAACATCACAGGATGGTACCATATAGACTGAGTGGCGGCTTTACACACAGGGGCGTCCATTTTGGGGTGCGATGCGGCAGTTGCTTTATGCTATCCTCGTTGACAATGCAGGACCGCCTCGTGCAGAGAGGATAGCACGGAATAACAATAACCCGAAGGATCCCTTGTGTAAATGGGAGCCTTTGTAGCACGCTATTCGTTCCGGGAGCCTTTGGGGCGTTGCACTGGCAGCTCCATTCACACAAGAGGCCTTTGGGATGTAAAATTGGAGCGTTCAATACGTTTTAAATGTTGAAATCCAGCTTCGGTTACGAGTTTGGGATGTGCCAGAAATACCTTTGATGGCTCGCTCAAACGCCCCATTTTTTGCCCAAATTTTTAAATTGCCATGACTCCTTTAAGCAGCTTCTTGAAAGAAGGATATTAGTCTTGCCTTTAACATGCCGAATACTCTTTTATATCAACATTCTTTTTATCACGGCATAATGTAATTATTGGAGGTGTTTATTATGCGAAGATTGACTGGGCCACTTAGTGCAACTGCACATATTCACGGGGGTAATAATTATCCGAACCTGAACGGAACGGCTTGGTTTAAGCAAACTGATGCCGGAGTTTTGGTAACTGTCAGGGTGACGGGACTTCCTCCAAATACGATGTGCAACGGAGGAATATTTGCATTCCATATACATGACGGCGGCAGTTGTACCGGTACTGCGCAAGACGAGTTTGGCAATGCCGGCAGTCACTATAATCCGCAGGGGTGTCCTCATCCGTGTCATGCGGGAGATTTACCGCCGCTTTTCGGGAACAACGGATTTGCGTATATGTCCGTACTCACAAACCGCTTCACGGTAAGCGAAATCATAGGCAAGGTTGTTATCATTCACGGCGGTAAAGACGACTTCTCCACGCAGCCGTCGGGAAATGCCGGTACAAAAATCGCTTGTGGCAAGATAATAAGAACCTGAATTTGACAACGCACCTGTGTTTATGCGGGTGCGTTGTTGGTTGTTTGCTACAGCCGTCAGAAAATTGCCTCCTAATAGTTCCACACAATACAGACTGTAGAAAAAGGTCGCCTTTCGGTGGCCTTTTTCGACAGTCTGAGACGGGTTATCGTTGTGAATAACTCGTCTTAAATTGAAGCATTTATTCATTCCCGCCCAAACAGGTAATCGAGGGAAACATTTAAAACCTTTGATATTGCATCGATTTCTATATCCGTAATGGTTCTCTGACCGTTTTCAATACGGGAAATAGAACCACGGCAAGTGTAAACGGCAAGCAGTTCTAATTTTTCGGATAGTTGCTTTTGACTTAATCCCGCTTTTGTTCTTGCTTCCTTTACCCGTGAACCGATCATATTTAATTTCTCAGAATCGAGTATTCGTTTCATAATAACACCTTAATGTCTTGATTTAGGACATTTTTAGTGTATACTGATATAAGTGAAAATATGTCCTATCAGTGGGACATATGAGTGAGGAATTGTTATGAAAGTCGCAGTCATCGGCTCAAGAAATTTAATGGTGCAAGATTTGGGACAGTATCTGCCAAAAGAAACCACGGAAATTGTATCCGGCGGGGCGAAAGGGATCGACACCTATGCGAAAGAATACGCCCTCGCAAAGGGGCTAAAGCTCACCGAGTTCCTACCGGAGTATAAGAAATACGGCAAAGGAGCGCCGCTCAAGCGCAACTTACAGATCATCAATTACGCAGACGAGGTGCTGGCGTTTTGGGACGGGCGGTCAAGAGGGACTAAATTCGTCATCGAGCATTGCAAGGCACATAACAAGCCCGTCCGTCTCTTTTTGAAAACGTAAGTCAGATTCGAACTATCTCATGTTTGCAAAAGATCAAATCGCACAATGGAAAGAACGGCGCCGGCAGGGTACGATGACCGCGCCGGTGTTGATCTGCCCTGTGCAAAAGCAAAGAAAGGAGTTTTATCAATTGGTATCAGGGCACCCACAGGTAAAAAAGAGATACTATTACGCCGTGCCGAGCTATTACGACAGCAGAAACAAGCGGCATATCAAATATGTATCCACCGGACTTCCCGAAAAGGGAAGCAGACGAAAAGCTGAAGCGGCGCTTGTGAAAATCCGCAGCGCCTTTGAGCCGCCCGCCGAGATCGGCGAGCTTTGCTCCAACATGCTCTTTGCCGACTATCCGCTCGGCTGGCCGGAGATCGTAAAGGTGAGGGTGAAGCCCACCACCTTTGGCTCTTACGAGAGCGTGGTGAAGCAGACCATCGAGCCGTATTTCCGCATCAGGCCGATTACCTTGAAGGAGTTGGAGTCACGGCATATACAGCAGTTTTATTACGAGAAGCTGCGGACGGTCAAGCCAGTTCCGTCATCCACTACCATGCTGTGATCCATCAGGCGCTGAAATACGCAATGAAAACAGACCTTGTTACGCAAAATGCAACGATGAAGGTAGACCGCACAAAAAAGAACGATTATCAGCCGGTTTTCTTAGATGCTGATGAGCTTCAGCGCTTGCCCGAGGTGATAAGGGGAAGAAAGCTCGAGCCGCCGGTTCTGGTTGCCGCTTTTTACGGGTTAAGGAGTGTCAAGATATGTGGATTAAAATGGGACGCCATCGACTTTGAGCGTGGCACGCTTACCATAAAGCACACGGTCATATTGCAGGTGGACGGCAAAACAAAATCCGGTAGCGTACACTGCCGTTAGCGGGCAGCTTTGCCGAATACTGTAAAGAGGTTCAGGCGGCGCAGGAGCTGAATAAACAGGTCTGCGGCAACTGCTACAACTGCAAGTATGACGATTATGTCTTTGTGGAATAGCCGGGCAATTTGATACGACCGGATATCTGATGGGCCATTTCCCACAATATACTCAAAAACACGGTTTGCGGAGAATGCGCTTTCAGGATTTGAGACATGCGGCGGCGACCGATATGCACCAACTGACGGGCGACTTCTACACGGTAGGCGAGATATTGGGGCATACCTTAAAAGGTATTGGTATGTCGCTCGGTATCTCAACTAACCTTGAAGCAGTGACGGCACAGTATGTCAATGTGCGGTTAGAGCGAAAAAAATCTGTGCTTGAAACCTACCATAAAGCGCTACACCCGCAAAAAACAGCACAGGAAAAAGAAGCAGACACAAAGACAGCACCGAAAAAAACAAAAAAGAAAAGCAGCGATATTGAGCTTTAAGGGCAGTATCTCTTTATAGCTCCACGCTGCTTTTTATATGTTTTTAGGAGTTCCGGGCACCATTCGGGCACCACAGCATACATTTTTGATGAATAAACTGCATAGAACAATCGACGCAGGGCACCACAAATGAGGGCACCATGGGCACCATTCGCAAAAAGCGGGGCACCACGAAGCAAAGAGAAAACCCTTGAAAACATAGCATTTTCAAGGGTTTTTGGCGGAGAGGGCGGGATTCGAACCCGCGTGGGATTGCTCCCAAACTGATTTCGAGTCGGAGTCGCCATTCAGACTTTGGCGGAAAACAAAAGAAGTTCAACGACGATGCAGGAGCTTAAAAACCCTTATAAAATCAAGGCTTTTTCGCTCTTGAAGGGCTAATTCCCCAAAAAGCCTTGTGTTACAAGCAGTTCGAATATTTTCCGGTTTTGGGGAGAAAAAAGCGCGTTGGGGAGAAGATGGGGAGAACTCGGGGAGAAAATTACAGTATTGAATGCAGATGACACCTACCTAAGAGCCGAATAAAAACAAGGTGGTTATCAGCATGAAATCGAAAATGAAATACTATGACTCCATCCGAAAGGAGTACCCCGAGGTCGTTTCAAAGGATCAGTTTTACCGTATCGCTCACATCAGCAAAGCGACCGCTCTCTACCTTTTGAGCAGCGGAAAAGTCCCCTGCAAGGACTCCGGCAAGAAAACCCGCCGTTACGCAATTCGGATTGACGATATAATCCTCTACCTCATTGACAGAGAGATTAACCCGGAAAACTATCGCGCTCCCGATCTCTGGTACAAGGAGCGGTCCGGTCATTACAACTCCCGCGTTACCTATCGCAGAGAACTGTTCAGCATGACCGACGAAGAAAGACGCGCTTTCCGAAAGTACATCGTAGATGAGCTGGCTGAGTATGACGATGTTCTCACAATTCAGGATGCAGCGGAGATCACTGGCTACTGTGATACTTCCTTCCATCGCTGGTGTCAGGATAAGCGCATGAAGTCCTTCTTCATCTCCGGGAAAATATTGATACCGAAAATCAGTCTCATCGACTTTCTTGTCTCCCCGTACTGTTGCAGCATCACCCGGAAGACATGGAAACACCTACTGCTCATCCGCAGCTATCTCGATAGCTGCAAGGAAGCCAAAACTTAATACAAACGGGAAGCCCCGTCATTGCAACTGCGCAAGAGTATGACTCAAAGCAGAACAATGACGGGGCTTTTTCTATTTCTATCAGAATTGGAGGTTAGCAAGATGCACCGTAATAAACTTACCGTGACAGTGGCATTCGAGGCGATGATGAAAGAAACGCCGTATGCCCAATATGACAGTGGCTACGACGGCATCATTCCTGAGTGCCGGACTTGCCGCTTCCACCGTCCTCATTGGAAATATCAATCCTGCGTGTTTGAGAATTGCCCTTATTCACCAAGAGAGCTTTCCACTCGCCGCAGCGAAGCAAAGGAGCGTTGATCGCATGGCAGTCTACCGCGTAAACAAAAACCGCAGCTATACCGTCATGGCGAACTTCCACCTGAGAGACAAGCGGCTCTCCCTCAAATCAGTCGGTTTGCTTTCAAAAATGCTCTCGTTCAACGACGGCTGGAAGTTCTCTACCCGCGGTCTCGCTGCCATCTGCAAGGAAGGTCCCGATGCGATCCTCTCGGCTCTCCGTGAGCTTGAAAAGACCGGCTATCTCGTCCGTCATCAGGAACGGAACGCAAACGGCAAAATGGGCAGTATGGTCTTTGAAATTTATGAAGAGCCGCAGGAGGTTTTGCCGGACACGGAAAAACCGCATACGGAAAATCCCGATACGGTAAATCCGGTTACGGAACAACCGTACACGGATAAGTCCGCACAAATAAATACTAATCAAGTAATTACTCAAGAAAGAAATAACTCTTTGAGCAATTATCAATCTATCAATCTTGATGGGATGGATGGGATGGAAGAAAGAGCGCGTTATGAAGAGATTATCAAGGATAACCTTGAGCTTGAAATCCTCTCTCACGACAAACGCTTCGATACCGACCGTGTAAATGAGATGGTTGAGATCATGCTGGATGTCATTTGCTCTACCCGTCCCACTATCCGTATCAACGGCGAGGATATGCCGCAGCAAGTGGTCAAATCCCGCTTCCTGAAACTGAACAGCAGCCATATAGAGTATGTCCTTCAGGCAATGGATGAATGCCCTTCCGACATTCGGAACATCAGAGCATATATGCTCACGACACTCTATAACGCATCCCTGACGATGGACAACTACTATTCGGCTCTTGTCAATCATGACCTCTACGGCGGAGGCAGGAAGCCTTGACCGGTCATGAAATTATTCAACTGAAAGGAGGTATCAGACGTGACAATTCTCTATCTTCGGGGCGTGCCGCCTTAGCCCTGACGCTCCCCACCAATTCCCGGAAAGGAGGTTCCCATGCAGGATGAAGTAAATACTAAGGTTGTTGCTATCGCAGTCAAGGGTGGCAAGATCACCGCCGAAGTGCTGGAAAAGGCTCTCCGGAAGTTCATAGCGGAAATCGAGAAGGCTCAGAAGACCGCCTCTCAGCCGAAGACCTATCGAGGCAAGCAGTCCATCAAGCATCTGGTCGAGCAGAATGCCACCATCAGCAACATCGAGGTGACAGACGGCAATATCAAGTCCTTTGAGCGCACTGCAAAGAAATACGGGATTGACTATGCTCTCAAGAAGGACACCTCCGAGCAGCCTCCCCGCTATCTCGTCTTTTTCAAGGGACGCGATGTGGATGTGATGACTCAGGCGTTTAAGGAGTTCTCCGCAAAGTCTGTCAAGCAGAAGGACAAGCCCTCGCTGCGCCAGAAGCTCTCCCGTCATCAGGAGCAGTCCAAAAAGCAGCAGCGTGAAAAGGTCAAGTTCAAAAACATGGATCGGGGCGTTGACCGATGACAAGAAAAATCGACATCAAGCGTCTCATCCTTCTCAACCTCCCGTATGTGTTCGCGTTTTATTTCGTGAACAAAATCGCCACGGTCTTCCGTCTGGCACCCGGCACAGAGATGGTTGACAAGCTCACCGGCGGCTTTGCCAATTTCGGAGCTGCCTTCGCAAACCCGCTGCCCAGCTTCAATCCGATTGACTTGCTCGTCGGTGTAGCGGCAGGAGCATTGCTCAAGCTGGCAGTGTACTTGAAGGGCAAAAACCGCAAGAAGTTCCGTCAGGGCGAAGAGTACGGCTCTGCACGATGGGGCAAGCCGGAGGACATCAAGCCCTATGTGGACCCGGAGTTTTCCCAGAATGTAATCCTCACCCAGACCGAAGCCCTCACGATGAACAGCCGTCCCAAGCAGCCGAAGTACGCAAGAAACAAGAACATCCTTGTCATCGGCGGTTCCGGCTCAGGTAAAACCCGGTTTTTCGTCAAGCCAAACCTCATGCAGATGCACAGCAGCTATGTGGTCACAGATCCGAATGGTAATTTACAATAAGGATAAAGGGAGCGCGCACCCTCAAGAAAGGAGGTTACACCCCATGAAGAAACAGCCGGACAAGGGAAAAATCACAGCCCTGTACGAGCGTCTTTCCCATGACGATGAACGAGCCGGGGAAAGCGTGTCGATAGAAAACCAAAAGCGCATTTTGGAGGACTACGCCCAAAAGAACGGCTTTACGAATATCCGGCACTTCACCGATGACGGAGTGCGGGGAACGAC
>CALVLD010000021.1 GCA_944336475.1 uncultured Clostridia bacterium | reverse complement strand
CGGGTCAAGGGGCGCAGCCCCTTGCGGGGGTCTTAGGGGGCGACGCCCCCTATTGGGGGGGAACGTTGGGGACGCTTAAGGGGAAACGCTGGGGACGCTTTTTCCTAAAAAGCGTCCCCAAACCCCTTGAAAAAGGGATGGGTGAGGCGTGGGGGCTTGGAGTTTTGAAAATCAGATGCCTGTAATTACATGCTCCCATGCATGCCCGGCTCCTTTTTGGCCGGTGTTTGCGGGATTTCCCAACCCTGCCGTTTGCTTACCTGCCCCTGCTGCCGGGCTTGACCACGGGCATGCGCCCCTCACGGCAGAGAGGGCAGTCATCGGGCTCATAGGATTCGATATTTAGCTTGACCGCCGGGAATACAGGCAGTGTCAGCGCACAGTCGGCAGCACGGCGGTCGGCGATGCAGGCCACGCCCACGATAACGGCGCCGAGTTCCTCCAGCACCTTCACGGTCTCCATTGTGGATTTGCCAGTTGTGACAACATCTTCGGATATGAGTATCCGCTCACCCTGACCGACTGTGAACCCACGGCGCAGGCACATTATGTTATCCTTACGCTCGGTGAATATCGCCTCACACCCGAGCTGCCTTGCAAGCTCGTAGGCAACGATTATGCCGCCCATGGCAGGGCCGCATATCTTGGATGCATAAAGGCCCTTTACCGCCTGGGCAACGGGGGCAAGCACCTCCGCAGCTCTGTCGGGATAGCGCAGGAGCTGCGCACACTGGCAGTATCCGCCCGAGTGCCTACCGGACGATAGCAGGAAGTGCCCCTCTAAAAATGCACCGCAGTCCTTCAAAATTTCAATGGTGTCCATGGATTCCCTCCGTTCATATCGTTTTGTATATCTCGTTTATGTCTGTGTCGTTTGCCGCACACCATGCGTTCAGCCCGTCGATTATGTGAAGCATGGCCGTGGGGTTCGCAAATGTTGCCGTGCCCACCTGTATCGCCCGTGCGCCTGCCATTATAAACTGCAGGGCGTCGTCAGCCGTGGCGATGCCGCCCATGCCCACCACGGGTATGCTAACGGCGTGCGCCGCCTGATGCACCATCCGCAGGGCGATTGGCATTATTGCGGAACCGGAGAGCCCTGCGTATACATTGTTGAAAACGGGCTTGCGTGATTTTGTGTCTATAGCCATGCCGAGGAATGTGTTTACAAGGCTAACGGCATCGGCCCCGCCCGCCTGCGCCGCCTGCGCTGCAGCTGCAATGCTTGCCGTCTGCGGCGTGAGCTTGACCATCAGCGGATGGCGTGTGACCTCCCTAACCCGGCGCGTGATGTGCTCTATCGAGTCGGGCATTATTCCAAACGCCATGCCGCCCTGCAGGACATTGGGACAGGAGACGTTGAGCTCCAGTATGTCTATGTCGGCGGAGTTCAAAAGCTCCGCACCCCTTAGATAATCCTCCTCCGAGTGGCCTCCGAGATTGACTATCACCGCCGTGCCGAGGCTGCGCATACGGGCGCACTCTCTCTTCACAAACACGGGTACGGATGGATTTTCAAGACCTATGCTGTTGAGCATACCCGACGGAGTCTCCCACACACGGATGCCGGGGTTGCCCCTTGAGCCGCCGAGCGTCAGCCCCTTGCAGGAGATGCCCCCCAGACGTGATACATCGAACAGCTCCGCATACTCCGTGCCGAAGCCGAATGTACCGGACGCGGCTATCACGGGGTTTTTAAGCTCCACGCCGCAGAGGTTCACGGAGAGCCGGTTCATATTCCCACCTCCCAAAGCACATCTCGTGCATCGAACACAGGGCCGTCCCTGCACACGCGGCGGTTGCCCTCACGGGTGGCAACGCTGCACGCAAGGCATGCGCCGACGCCGCATGCCATGCGCCTCTCAAGCGAAACATACATGCGCCCTGCGCCCCTTGCGGCGGCAGTGCGCATCATGGGCGTCGGGCCACAGACATAATATGTGGCGTTTCGGGCAAAATCCACCCTGTCGGTTATGAAGCCGCCAATATCGACTATCACATCGTCGGCAAACTCCCTGTATTCATCGGTCAAAAACTCCTCCGCACCAAAGCCCAGCGCAACGGTGATGCTGCGGTCGGGCTCCATGCGGCGAAGCTCCCTGCCCAGCAGCCGCAGGGGAGCTATTCCCAGCCCTCCGCCTATCAGCACGGCGCTGCCTCCATCAAGGGGAAAGCCGTTGCCAAGGGGGCCCGTTATGCAGAGCTCTCCGCCCGTCATGTGTGAAATATACTCCGTACCCTTGCCCACCACACGATAGAGCAGGCGTGTGAACCCGTTTGCACAGTCGAACACGCTTATGGGTCTCGGCAGGAGCATAGCCCCGTCGGGTATGTGAACCTGCAAGAACTGACCCGGATGTGCGTCGGGCACGCCGTTCAGGGTGAGCAGAAACACATCCTGCGCTATGCGTTCGTTTGAAACTATCTGAGCCATTGCATTATGTCCCCATTCATGGCGATGGTTGCCTTCCTTGCGTACTCGGCAAAGTCAGCTCCCTCGGTATGCCCCCTGTGGGCGCAGATTATCCCACGAGAGGAGTTGACGACGCCGCATATCCCATCACGGAAGAACTCGGCGATATCCCTGCCCGTGCCGCCCTGTGCGCCGTAGCCTGGTATGAGGAAGAACGTGTGCGGCATGCTTGCCCTTATGCCTGCGAACTCATGGGGGTAGGTGCAACCCGTTACCGCACCTATTGCGGAGAAGCCCGAAGCGTCGATAAAATCCCTGCCCCAGTCGGACACATGCCTTGCCACCGTCTCATACAGCGGCCTGCCGTCCACGCAGAGATCCTGAAACTCCCCGCTCTTGGGGTTGGAGGTCTTTACAAGCACGAACAGCCCCTTGCCCTGACGCAAAAAGTCGTAATACGGCGACACGGCATCCTCGCCCATGTAGGCGTTAACGGTAAGCAGATCGCTTTCGAATTCGCCCGTGAAATGCGCCACGGCATACTGCTTTGCCGTGGAGGATATGTCCCCGCGCTTGGCATCGGTTATGGCGACGCTGCCTCCCTCACGGACATAGGCAAGCGTCCTTGCAAATGCGTTGAGTCCTGCAAGCCCCATTGCCTCGTAGCAGGCTATCTGCAGCTTATAGCAGCCTGCAATGTCACGGGTAGCATCGACTATCGCACGATTGAATTCAAATACCGCCTCCGCAGTGGGAAGACCCCTGAGGCACTCCGGCAGATAGCCGGGAACGGTGTCCAGCCCAACGCATACGGGGCTCTTGTCGTGAACCTCCTTACACAAACGCTCCATTATCATAGACGAGTTTACCTCCTATAAAAGTCTTTATCACACGTCCGCAGACCTGCCGCCCCTCGAACGGGGTGTTATGCGAGCGTGAGAGCATGGCGTCGCGCCGAATCTCCCACCTTGCATCGGGGTCGAACACGATAAGGTCGGCTCGCATGCCTCTTTCAAGCGCGCCGCAGTTTTGTCCAAGCAGACGGGCGGGATTCTTGGACGCCAGCCTGGAAAGCGTTGACAGCGATATCTTGTTCTCCCTAAACACCTGCCAGAGCATCGCAAGCGCATGGTCAAAGTTGGATATGCCCGCCGCACCGTTTGCCTTGTCCTCCTCGGTATGGGGGGCATGGTCGGTGGCAAGGCAGTCCACCGTGCCGTCCCTTATCGCATCGATGAGCGCAAGCGCATCCTTACGGGTGCGCATGGGCGGATTCACACGGTAGGCGTCGTCCCACCCAAACAGGTGATGGGGCATTACCTCGCAGGTGATGTTCACCCCCTGCCGCTTGGCATCACGGATGAGCCGTGCGGACTCCGCAAGGCTTATATGCCCCACGTGCAGCCTGCCGCCGACACGCTTCGACAGCGTTATGTCCCGGGAAATAATTTCCGCCTCGGGCATACAGTGAGTGCTGACCATGAACCCGTGCCGCTCGGAGGCGGCAAGCAACCTCTCCATGAATGTGTCGGAGAAGATTGTCTGCCCATCGTTGGATACCACGGGCGTGACGGACGAAAGCTCTGCATAGTCGGTGGGCTCGGCATCCTTCAGCTCACGACCGGCGGCCGCCGCCTGTATAAGACGGCACAGCTCCAGGCTCTCCGCCCGGCGGACATTGCTCACCACTGCGGCGGCATTGTCCATTACGGGGCTTGTGTTTGCCATTGCGCAGACCGTGCCGAAGCCGCCTGCCGCTGCCGCACGAAGCCCCGTTTCAAGCGTCTCTTTCTGCGGCCAGCCTGGATCGCGCAGGTGGCAGTGCATATCCACCAGCGCAGGCATCAGCACACAGCCGTTCAAGTCCACCGTTACATCGCAGGGGGAAAGCGTGTCGACGCTGATGAGCCCGGCCTCCGTCACTATGCCGCAGGGACGCTCGCCCGTGCAGTCGACCTGCGTGCCGTTTACGAACCGAGTCCTCACAGGTGCGTCCTAGCCTCGCAATACTCGCAGGCGTACTCCTTTGTTTCGGGATCGACGAGCCTGAAGCGTATATCCTCCACATGCTCCTGATTGGTGATGCAGCGAGGATTTCTGCAGGTGAGTATCCCCGTGACCTCAAGGGGAAGCTCCAGCCGCACCTTGCGGACGAGCTCGCCGTTTTCAACATAGTTGATGGTCACATCCGGGTCAATGAGGCCGAGCACATCCAGGTTGAGATGCACATCCGTCTCTATCTTGATAAGATCCTTTTTGCCCATCTTGCGGCTGTCTACATTACGCATCAGCACCACGGTGTCGTCAATACGGTCAAGGCCGAGCTGCTTGAATATCTTGTAGCCGTGGTTGGCCTTTATGTGATCTATCACTATGCCCTTCTTGAGCTTTGATACGTTTATCATATTATCCTCCTCATTCTATCCCCAAGAGCTTGAGTATGAGTGCCATTCGCACGAACATCCCGAACTTTACCTGCTTGAAATATGCCGCACGGGGGTCAGAGTCGACCTCCACGGCGATCTCGTTCACACGGGGCAGAGGGTGCAGCACCATCATGCTCGGCTTGGCAAGCTGCATCTTATCCGCAGTCAGTATGAAATAATCCTTCAGACGCAGATACTCCTCCTCGCTCACAAAGCGCTCCCGCTGCACACGGGACATATAGAGTATATCCAGCTCGGGCATGCTGGCCTCCAGATCGTGCGTCTCGTAGTACGGCACGCCGGCACGGTCGAGTACGGTCTTTACATAGTCGGGCATGCGCAGCTCCTGCGGAGATATGAACACGAACCGCATGCCCTCGCACCTTGCAAGGCAGGTTACAAGGGAGTGTATGGTGCGACCGAATTTGAGATCGCCGCATACGCCTATGGTGAGGTGATCGAGCCTGCCCTCAAGCCTGCGGATGGTCAAAAGATCCGTGAGCGTCTGCGTGGGGTGCATATGGCCGCCGTCGCCTGCGTTTATAACGGGGCAGTCGGAGTAGCGGCTCATCAGCAGCGCAGTGCCCTCCTTGGGATGGCGCACGGCTATTATGTCGGCATACTGGGATATCGTCTTTGCACTGTCCGCAACCGTCTCGCCCTTGGCGGTGCTGGTGGTCGTTGGGTCGGAGAAGCCTATCACGCTTCCCCCAAGACGGAGCATCGCCGTGTCAAACGAGAACTTGGTCCTCGTGGACGGCTCGTAGAAAAGACTGGCAAGCACCTTGCCCTTTGCGCTCTCGGCATACGCCGCAGGATTGTCAATTATGGCATCGGCAAGATCGAGTAAGGAGTGTATCTCCTCCATCGTAAAATCCACCGGTGCAATGAGATTTCTTCCCTTTAGCATAGTGTATCATCCTTTCAAATCTTTTTGTAAAATAAAAACCGAAGGATCAAGACCCCTCGGTTTGGAACGATTTTTCGGAACGGAAAGCGCCTGCTCCGCAGAGCTGAACCAACTTATACCCATTGCGTGCCATATTTCGCATGCGCCGTCCTCCTTCAAAGCATCGGCGCCGCACGGGACGCCCTGCCATTATACCCTGCGCCGTACGACCATGTCAAGCACGGGTGTGCATATATTACGGCTGCGTATGCTCAGCAAGCTGCACAGCCTCCGCATATCTGTCGATAATATCGGACAGTATGCGGAGCTGCTCCCTCGGCAGCAGCCTGCACTTTTCGGCTATCTCGCTGACCTCGTCCTCCGCAAGGCCTCCAAACAGTATGCTGTCGCTCGATATGTGCAGGGCAAGGCATATACGCCGCAATGTCGGAACGGACAGCCCGACAACGCCCCTCTCCAGATCGGATACATATTGCGGCGATACGCCGACACGCTCGGCAAGCTGCTCCTGCGTGAACCCTGCGGCGTCTCGTGCAAGCCGTACCCTCTCGCCTATCTGCACGTTAAAGTCCTTTTTAATCCTCATGCCGAACATCGCCCCCACTAAAACTTTCACTATTAGTTTAGTTAAAATTCGGCTTGACAACACAATGTGTTGCTATTATAATTTATAGTCGTGCCACCATTATATGCAATGGTGAGCATGCGCGGAAGGGGACAGCCCTCCTCTTCCCTGTGGGATCGGCGAACCACCGTGCTTCCTCACGGTGGTTCAGCCCGTCAACAAAACCCCGCATCTGCGTGGTTTCAGCAACATGACCATCAGCGTTATACTCCCGGCGGATGAAAAACCCCGCATCTGCGTGATTTCAGCTTATCAACAAGCCCCATAGTCAATATGCTGTGGACTGAGCGCCGGCTTTACTAACGGGAAGAGGAAGCCTTTTTCCGGGCGCAATGCGGCGGCCGCTTTACGATTCTCGCCGGGGATGCAAAGCCTCCCTTGTGCAAAGAACGGTGTCACCGGCATGCCCACGCCAAAAGCCTCCCTTGTCTTTTGGGTGGCTGCGCCATGCCGCATTCCTTTTCATAATGAAGGCTCTGTACTGTCAACCATGTTTGCAAAGCATTTACTACCGCACTATGCCTGAAAATTGCTCTCCTGTGCGTAAAGCCGGCGCTCAGCCGGCAGGATACCCGTCTGTGTGAGGATGGCTCTCCGCCGCCCGGCGGGTTCCATCGGCATTTTTTGCCGCCACTTGACTTTGGCGGCAGGACACGGTATCATTGCACGGCAACCAACCGTAAAGCCCAAAAAGGAGGTTTATCATATGAAGAAACGGTTGTTCTCCATTCTCGTGGCGGCGTTTTTGCTCATTGTGCTCTGCCCGACCGCATTGGGTGACGGCACAGCCGTCAACGTCACCGCATTTGGGTGGGAATACTATGATTTAAGTGCCGAGGTCTGTGCTATTGTCAATGAGGAGCGCGCCGCCGCCGGTCTTTCTCCTCTCAGCCGCAATGCTCATATCACCGAGCTGGCAATGCAGCGTGCCGCAGAGATAGCGCTCTACTACAGCCACACCCGTCCCGACGGCACGAGCTGCTTCACCGTGTTTGATGGTCTAAATGCATATAAGGCTGAGAATATCGCCGCAGGCTATGCTTCCCCCGAGGCAGTCATGGAGGGGTGGATGAATTCCGAGGGGCATCGCGCAAACATACTTAACGGCGTGTATTCCTACATCGGCGTTGGGTGCTTTAAGTCAGCCTCGTCCTACTGCTGGGTACAGCTTTTCTCCAGCAACATACCCGATACCACACCCACCGACAACGTTGATGCTGCCGTGCCCATGTGCAGGTCAATATCGACATTGCCCGAATATATTGATGCAGATATCTCCTGCGGCAGCAATGTCACGGTGGATGTCGGCCAGTCGCTGTCCTTTACCGTGCAGAATGTGAATCCCGTATTTGCCCAGTGCAGGCTGATGCTTGTGCCCGAGCCTGTCGGCAACGATCAGCTTGTTGCAATCGATGTGGAAAACGGGTCGGTTACGATCACCGGCCTATACCCATGTACAACCGAGGTTGCCCTGCCGGTGTACCCGGGTGAGGCAAGTCCGCTGAGCATCACTGTGACCGTCACGGGCGCCTCCGGTCTGCCGGGTGACGCAAACTCCGACGGCGTCGTCAACTCTGCCGATGCCCTCCTGATAATGAGGTTTTCTCTCGGCGCAGGTGGCACGCTTCCGCCCAATGCGGACTTTGACGGAGACGGCATAATAAACAGCGCCGATGCTCTGCTCGTGCTGAGAAGCTCGATGGGCCTGTAATGAACACTTCTGCCCTGCGGTCGCCGCAGGGCCATTTTAGCCCCATGCGCTTGTTGCAATCATGTCCGGTTGATTGTATAATGTACACGGTGTTTTGGAGGTAATTATGGACTATTCCGCTTACATAGATTATGCTCTTAAGGAGGGTGCGGCCGACTGCGTGGAGTTCACCCTTGACGAAGTCTGCTTTGATAGCCGCACTCTGCTCAAGTGCATGTTCGGCTGCAGCGACTGGGGAAGGAATCACACCTGCCCGAGCCGTGCCGGTAATGCGTCCCTTGCCGAGTACAGGGAGATGCTCTCGCGCTACAGGGGCGGCGTTATTATCCACACCCATGATAAGGCGCTCTCCCAGAGGATATCGTTCGAGATAGAACGCCGCGCGTTCATTGACGGGTACTACTTTGCATTCTCCATGAGCGACTGCTCCATATGCCGTGAGTGTGCCGCCGTTGCAGATACGCCGTGCCGTGATCCCAAGCGTGCAAGGCCCGCCCTGCACAGCGTGGGCATAGACGTCTTCAAAACGGTGAGGGCTCTGGGTATGAATATCTCCACCCTTTCCTCCGCCGACGACGAGCAGAACTGGTACAGCGCAGTATTTATAGATTGAGAGGGGCGCTTATGTTTGATGTTGAATCCGTAAAACGTGATGTCGTACAGTGGGTAAGTGACTGGTTTGAAAAAAACGGCAAGGGATGCAACGCGGTGATAGGCATATCGGGCGGCAAGGACAGCAGCGTCACCGCCGCCGTGTGCGCAGCGGCGCTCGGTGCGGAGCGTGTCATAGGCGTGCTCATGCCTCGTGGGGTACAGCATGATATAGACGTTGCACGCAGGGTATGTGCGCTGCTCGGCATCCGCAGTGTGGAGATAAACATTGCCGGCATGTATGATGCGCTTACCGAGCAGATCGAGGCTGCCGGTATCGAACTGAGCGAGCAGGCGCAGATAAATATATCCCCACGCCTGCGCATGACTGCGGTTTATGCCGTTTCGCAGTCGAACAACGGCCGTGTTGCCAACACCTGCAATCTCTCAGAGGATTGGGTGGGCTACTCCACCCGCTGGGGCGATGCTGCAGGCGATTTTTCACCCCTGTCCAACCTCACGGTTGATGAGGTCAAAAAGCTCGGCAGGAGCCTTGGCCTGCCCGACGATATGGTTGAAAAGCCGCCCATCGACGGGCTATGCGGCAAGACTGATGAGGATAACCTGGGCTTTACCTATGCCGTGCTGGATAAGTACATCCGAACAGGCGTATGCGACGACCCAAATATAAAGGCCAATATAGATCGCCGCCACGCCGCAAGCCGATTCAAGCTGAAGATGTTTGAGAGCTTTCCCTATGCCCCTTAAGGGTTCCGCTCATGCTTTGACGCACCGTTCAGGGAGCCGTAGCGCATTTTGAGCCTGCGTAAATATATTGCAGTTCAAGAGCTCCTGCCCTTGACACTGCTTTGGAAATGGGTATAATACTAATTAAGACTTGTTACTGATAAGGAGAAATTCTCATTAAGACCCGTAATACCGTGCAAAAGATGCTCATACTGGAGGCCGTGCACGGCATACACGGTCACCCGACTGCGGAGGAGGTCTATGCCGCTGTGGTCGAGAGGTGTCCGAGCATAAGCCGCAGCACCGTGTACCGTTGCCTCAATACCCTTGCCGCCGAGGGGAGGATACTGCGCATTGGGGTTGCGAACGCTCCCGACCGCTACGACCACACACTGGAGCGTCATGCGCATTTTCGCTGCTCCGTCTGCGGCTGTGTGTGCGACTGTATTTTGGACAGTTTTCCCACCGTACTACCTCAGGATGATTTCATCGTGGAGGAAGTCGGCGTTATGGTTTCCGGCGTTTGCCGCAGGTGCAACGAAGAAAAGGAGGCTCAAATTGGATAGCAAGGCACTGAACAACATCGGATACGGACTCTATGTGATCTCCGCCGCCGAAAACGGCCGCCATAACGGCTGTATCGTCAACTCCGTCATGCAGGTGACGGACGCCCCCCTTACTATTGTGGCGTCGGTCAACAAAAAGAACCTCACGCATGATATGATGCTTAGCACGGGAGTGTTCAATATCTCCATGCTGACCACCGATGCAACGTTTGAGCTGTTTAAGCAGTTCGGCTTCCAATCCGGTCGTGATGCCGACAAGTTCGCCGGCGTCCCCCATGGCATCGCAGCCAATGGGGTTGTATACCTCACGGAGCATTGCAATTCCTTCATAAGCGGCCGTGTCATAAACACCGTTGACATGGGCACGCACACCATATTCGTTGCAGAGGTGACCGATGCCAGGGTGCTGTCCTCCGCTCCGAGCGTGACCTATGCCTACTATCATGAGCATATCAAGCCCCGTCCCGGCGCACCCGCTGCCGGCAAGACCGTCTGGCGCTGCACCGTCTGCGGCTATGAGTACGAGGGTGAGGAGCTCCCCCCCGATATAGAGTGCCCGTGGTGTATGCACGGAGCATCCGCATTTGAAAAGATAACCGTTTGACCCAATATAAAATTCTATCGAAAAGGAGAACAACAAAATGGAACTCAAAGGAACCAGAACCGAACAGAACCTCGCCGCAGCTTTCGCAGGCGAGAGCCAGGCTCGCAACAAGTACACCTACTTTGCATCCGTAGCCCGCAAGGAGGGCTATGAGCAGATCGCCGCCATATTCGAGACGACTGCCAACAACGAGAAGGAGCACGCCAAGCTGTGGTTCAAGCACCTCGGCGGCCTCGGCACCACCGCTGAAAACCTCCTTGCCGCTGCACAGGGGGAGAATTACGAGTGGACCGATATGTACGACCGCTTCGCCAAGGAGGCCGATGAGGAGGGCTTTACCGCCATCGCCGCTCAGTTCCGTATGGTCGGTAAGATCGAAAAGGCACACGAGGAGCGCTATCGTGCTCTGCTCAATAACGTCGAGATGCAGGCCGTGTTCGCCAAGAGTGAGGAGACCATGTGGGAGTGCCGTAACTGCGGACATCTCGTGATCGGCAAGAAAGCGCCTGCCGTCTGCCCCGTCTGCGCCCATCCGCAGGCCTTCTTTGAGGTAAGAGCCGAGAATTATTGATTTGGAGAACGATAGGGGGCTCCGCCCCTTAAGACCCCTGCAAGGGGGAACGATAGGGGGCTCCGCCCCCTAAGACCCCTGCAAGGGACTGCGTCCCTTGACCCGCAGGGTTCGTCTATGGGGCTGCCCCTTAAATGCTACTTCCGAATGATGTTTTTAATCCCGAATTTGCGCTGCAAATTCGGGATTAAAGTTTGAATACATATCTGTCTTTTAATTGCAAGCCCGTATGCCTTGCTCATTCCTTTTTCAAGGGGTTTGGGGACGCTTTTTAGGAAAAAGCGTCCCCAACGTTCTCCTTAAGCGTCCCCCCGTTCCCCCCTATAGGGGACTCCGCCCCCTAAGACCCCTGCAAGGGACTGCGTCCCTTGACCCGCAGGGTTCGTCTATGGGGCTGCCCCTTAAATGCTACTTCCGAATGATGTTTTTAATCCCGAATTTGCGCTGCAAATTCGGGATTAAAGTTTGAA
Organism: uncultured Clostridia bacterium; assembly: GCA_944336475.1. Taxonomy (GTDB): domain Bacteria; phylum Bacillota; class Clostridia; order Christensenellales; family CAG-138; genus CALVLD01. Next base: position 19,795 of record CALVLD010000021.1, on the reverse strand, counting down.
TACATATCTGTCTTTTAATTGCAAGCCCGTATGCCTTGCTCATTCCTTTTTCAAGGGGTTTGGGGACGCTTTTTAGGAAAAAGCGTCCCCAACGTTCTCCTTAAGCGTCCCCAACGTTCCCAAAACGTCACACGAGCAGATTTCCGGTCGTCTCGGGGTCGAAGAAGTGCATTGCCTTCGGGTCAAACGCAATATAGACGGTAGCGCCGCATGTTAGCGCATTGCGCTGCTGCTCGGTAAGGCTGATTGTCTGCACACGGACGATGATCTTATTGCCGTCCGGTGCAACGACGTGCAGGTGCAGCTCGCCGCCCATCATCTCATTGACCTCTATGGTGCAGGGTATGGCGGAGGGATTTGTAATATTCGAGAGGGTGATATGCTCGGGACGCGCGCCGAGGGTGATGGCTTGCGTTGCGACTTGCGCCTTTGCGAGCGCATCGGCCTTTGCCCCGGTGACGGCAATGTCACGCCCATAGAGGGACACGGTATAGCCGTTGTCACGCTTGAGCGTGGCGGGGAACATATTCATCTTGGGTGCGCCGATAAACTCTGCAACAAAGAGGTTGACGGGCATATCGAACACCTCTGTGGGTGTGCCGACCTGCTGGATCAGGCCATCCTTCATTATGACGATGCGATCGCCAAGCGTCATTGCCTCCGTTTGGTCATGGGTGACATAGACGAACGTAGTGTCGATCTTCTTGCGGAGGAGTATTATCTCCGCGCGCATTTGGTTGCGGAGCTTGGCATCAAGGTTGGAGAGGGGCTCATCCATGAGGAACACCTTGGAGTCACGTACCATTGCACGGCCAATGGCGACACGTTGGCGCTGACCTCCGCTGAGTTCACGGGGCTTGCGCATGAGCAGCTCGGTAATGCCCAATATCTCCGCCGCCTCGGTGACACGGCGGTAGACCTCATCCTGCGGCATCTTCTTGAGACGGAGCGAGAACGCCATGTTCTCAAACACGGTGAGATGCGGATAGAGTGCATAGTTCTGGAACACCATTGCAATATCCCTGTCCTTGGGCTGAAAGTCGTTGACAACCACGCCGTCGATCTCGATGGTTCCCTCGGTAATCTCCTCAAGTCCTGCGATCATGCGGAGCGTTGTGGACTTACCGCAGCCGGAGGGCCCTACGAACACGACAAACTCCTTGTCGGCGATCTCAAGGTTGAAGTTATCGACCGCAACGACCTTCTTACCGTAGACCTTTTTTACATTTGTCAGCTTAACTGTTGCCATAGAATTATCCTTTCACGGCGCCGCCGGTAACGCCTTCGATATAGTACTTCTGCAGGAGCATGAACAACACCGTGATGGGTATTGCAACAAGCACCCCGCCTGCGCAGAACTCGGTGTAGTGGGCAAAAGTGTTCTGAGGTGTGTTGAGCCACATCTGCATACCGACCGCAACATTGTAGCCGGCGCTGGTATTGTGGGCAATGTACTTGGCAAACATGAAATCCCCCCACGGAGCCATAAATGCGGTAAGTATGGTGTAGATGATTATGGGCTTTGCCATGGGCAGCGTTATCTTTGTGAACACCTGCAGACGGGTTGCGCCGTCGACCCTTGCCGCCTCATCGAGAGAACGGGGTATTGTGTCGAAGAAGCCCTTTGCCACATAATAGCCCATGCCGCTGCTTGCGCAGTACACGAGCATAAGTCCATACGGGGCGTTTGCGCCCGTGAGGTTTATGCCGCTCAGCACCTTATATAGCACTATCATTGTGAGGAATCCCGGGAACATACCCAGTATGAGGATGAGGTTCATAAGCCCCTTCCTGCCCTTAAAGCGCAGGCGTGAGAGACAATAGCTCATCGCAAGCACAAACGCCGTCTGCACCACTGCGCAGACGAGCCCTATCAGCAGAGTATTTCCATACCATTTGGGGAAGTCGGAATTGAGCAGGGAGATGTAGTTGTCGAAGCCCCACTCCTTGGGAATTATGTAGCCGACCATATAGGTGCTTTCCGTGCGGAAGGACTCCAGAAGTATGCACACGAACGGCACCAGCCAGACTATCATCATTATGGTAAGGACAATGTATATAGCGGTATTGGCAACGGTTTTTTTTGCGTGCATACCTATGTGCCGCCGCACTTTTTTGATCTCTCTTGCGCTCATGAATAATCATCCTCATTTCTTGTGGAGGGTATAACGTTGTAGATTATAAGCGAGATCACGGCGATCACCACAAAGATCATTATACCGATGACTGCGGCGAGCTTATAATCGCTGTCTGCGCCCTGCGTGATCTTGAATAGCCATGTGATGAGCAGGTCTGTACGCATTGCGCTTGTGCCGTTGACGGTCAAGCTCGGGTCGGCGACCGCCTGCCCCCATGTGAGCAGGTATATGACGTTGAAGTTGTTTATATTGCCGATAAAGCTGGTCAGCAGATACGGGCCTGTGACGAACAGCATATACGGCAGCGTGATCTTTGTATACTGCTGGAAGCCGCTTGCGCCGTCTATCCTGGCGGACTCATACAGATCCTGAGGAATATTCATCAAAACGCCCGTTGCAACGAGCATGAGGTATGGTATGCCGACCCAGATATTGATGACTATTACCATTATGCGAGCTATGGTCGAATCCGTCCAGAAGGGGATTGGGCTGTCTATCCAGCCCCAGTCCATCAGCGTGCTGTTAACTATACCGTTGCTGGCAAACAGGCGCGACACATACAGCAGCGAAACGAACTGCGGTATAGCTATGGTGAGCACCAGTATGCCCCTCCAGAGCTTCTTCAACCGAATGCCCTTTTTATTTATCATTATAGCAACGAACATCCCAAGGAAGTAGTTGGTGAACGTTGCAAAAATTGCCCATATGAGCGTCCACGACAGTATCTCGCCGAACGTATAGGAGAGCCGGCTGTTGCCATCCGCACTTGAAAGCAGGGCGTTGAAGTTATCCCAGCCCACCCATGTGAACAGGTTGCTGTAGCCGTCGTGCGCGCCGTCGTAGTTGGTGAACGCAATGAGTATCATGAACACCATGGGGATGACTGTAAATATCAGTATGCCTGCAAGCGGAAGCGCAAGCAGCGTCTTGTGGAATTGATCGTCCACAAGGGACTTGAGATCATCCTTGGCGCTTTTTAGCTTTTTACCGGAGGCGATTATCTCATCGGCAATGCGGTTCTGCTTGATATTCAGCCTCCATGTGTAAATGAATGCGATCACGAAGAATATCGTGAGAACGCCGTAGAGCAGTATCTTGAACGAGTCATCCCCGGGGACACGAACACTTGTGTCCAGTATGGGATCGTACTCCAGATGTGCGCCGACATCGCCAAGCGTGTCCATCTTGGAGAGCCAGTGTACGCCTGCGATGGCCATGTAGGCGATGAACACGGCTTCAAATAGCAAAAACATCAGCCCACGCAGTATTTGACCGCGGCTGATGTTGCCAAAGCCCATTATCAGGTATGAGACCCTTGTCTGCCAGGAGCCGTTTTTGAATGTTCGTCCAATGTCGAATATCTCATCCTTTACGCCGATGCCGAAGCGCTTTATGCCTTCCCAAATCTTTTTGCCGAGTTTGCAAAACCATGCGGGAATGCCCATAAAGAATACGGCTATCCTGTAAAGGAATTTTTGAAACCTGTTGAGCCTCAGGTATTCCAAATCGGATAAGCGTTTCATATCTTTCGGTACAGACGCCGCCTGCACCGTCCCCCTTCCAGCCGTTATTGCGGGGTCGCCGCGTCAAGATCGATCGTTTGTTATGAAAGACCATCTTGGAAACCCCAAGATGGTCTTTCGTATGCTATTCAATTAGTCGGCGGGCACGAGCTCTATTGTACCCACCTCACCGACGATGGTCAGCTTGATGTAGTATGTGCCGGCGGTCTCAACAACATAGTTGTTACCGTCCATACCATAGGCAACATCCCAAGACTTGCCCTGACGGCACTTGAACTCATCACCGGCATTGAGGGTATAGGCCTCGGTGGTGACCCAGACGCCCTCGGATTCCTCAGTCATGGGCAGATCGATCGACCATGTGTCGCCGTTGATGGAGCCTATGACCGTGAATGCACGGGCTACTTCGGGATCCATGGAGAAGAGGGCGTCGATGGCTGCCTGATAATCGGCAAGAGCAGCGCTGAGCTCTTCATCGGTGGTGGCTTCCTTAGCGGCGGTGGCTACGACCTTGGCGATATCCCACCAGCTGCCGTGGATCTGACCCTGCGGCGTGGCGTACGCATTCTGTGCGCCAAGAGCCGAGAGAGCGACGTCGTTCTTAACGGCATCGGCAGCCTGAGCATTCTTGTTGGAGGGCCCCCAACCGAACTGCTCGAACCTTGCGGTCTGGCACTCCTCACCGGTCAGGTACAGGGCGAGCTTCTGGAGGACGGCGGCCTTCTTGGCGTCGGTCTGGGGCTTTACACCCATCAGCTTGTTGCCGGAGAAGGAGCCCAGGTGATAGGTCTCGCCATCCACCGTGAATGAGGGCAGATCGGTAGCTGCAAAATTGGCACCGAGGATCTCCTGAGCGGTCGCAGTGCCCCAGGTGCCGCTGATAACAACGGCGGAGGGGGTAGCGGCTGCAAAGTCAGCATGGTTGCTGGAGTTCACATAGCAGGAGGACTTGACGAGCTTCTGGATACCCTTCATCGCAATGAGACCCTTATCGGAGTTGAAGTCATCGTCAACGGCGGTGAAGTTACCGTCGACATCGGTAGTCCAGTTGGACTTACAGCCGGTGGCAAAGAAGAAGGATGCGGTGTACCATGCTGAACCCTCAAGCTCATAGGAGAAGTTTCTGCCGGCAGCTTCGCAGTCAGCGATGATGTCCTCGAGGGAATCGATGTGATCCTCGGCGATAACGCTCTTATCATAGAACATGAAGTAGCCGTTATCGGAGGTGAGGGGGTAGCAGTAGAGCTGACCACCGACGGAAGCGGCGGCGACAGCGCCGGCATCGTTCATCTCGGTGACCGTTGCGGCCGTCTGCTCTCCAAGGGGATTCAGAGCGCCGGCCATAACCAGGCGAGCAAGCTGATCCTGTGCGAAGCAGAAGATGTCTGCGCCATCCTCAACGCTGGTAATCATCTGCGTGGCGGATTCACCTTCGCTGATACCCTCGATGGTGGGGTTGATCACGATGCCCGGGTTTGCTGCCTCAAAGGCATCGATCTGCTGTGCAGTTAAGTCGGCAACGCCTTCGATCTCACTCACCCAGACGGTGATGTCGTAAGTGCCCTCAAGGGATCCAACATCGCCAGACGGATCAGGATTATCCTGACAGCCGACAAGAGCTGTTACCATGCCCAGTGCAAGAAGCACGGCAAGGAGTACGGAAAGAGTCTTTTTCATGGTTCAAATCTCCTTTATTGATTTTCCATAATATGGCGGACAAACGTCCACGTTAACTATACTCCTAACAATTTGTTTTGTCAATGCTTTTTGCAGGCAAACATACAAATTTTGGAATAGTATTATACTTCGTCCACATCGAGCCTGAATTCATCGAACGCGGGAAGCATATTCCCCGAATAATCGAAGAGGCACTGGTTTGCCCACTCGTTTGCAGTGGATTTGCCGGATTCGCAAATATAGTCCTGCCCCGCCTCGGATGCCCAGCATATGCCCTCGCCGGGGAGCCAGAGCGGTTCCCACCAGAACACTGCGGCCAGGCCGCTGCTCTTTGCACGGGCGAGCAGCTCCCGAACGAAGCCCGCCTGCCCCTCCGGACTGAGGGGATATTTCATTTGTAGACCGAGCTGCGACAGGCGGTTTGCGTCCACCACGAGCCTTGCTTCGCCGCCGCCTGATATGTAGCTCTCGAATGTAAAGCCATAGCCCGTTTCGACTATCATTATATCCTTGCCGAATGCGCGGCAGGCGTTGAGATTGTCAAAGAGCTGATCCATTGTGCCGTGCCAATAGGGGTAGTAGGAGACGCCGAGTATGTCGTAGTCCACGCCGCGGGCCGCCGTCTCGGATAGAAACTCCCTATACACCGCCTTGTCGTGGCTCCGCTCGAGGTGGAGTATCAGGCGGCTTTGAGGGCTTATCTCCCTGCACGCAAGCGAACCGGCGTCAAGCAGCCTGCACAGCGCATCATAGTTGCCCCTTGGTCTTGTGCTCTCATCCAGTCTGCCTGCCGGCCAAAGCATGCCGTTGGTTATCTCGTTGCCCACCTGTATGTATGCGGGGGATATGCCCTCATGATTCAACCGCAGGAGCGTGTCGCATGTGAAATCGTACACCGCCCGTTCGAGCCCGACGGCATCGAGCCCGCGCCACGCCTTGGGTATGAACTGCTTGCCCGGATCCGCCCAAAAGTCCGAATAGTGGAAGTCGAGCATAACGGAGAAGCCCTTGCCCGTGACGAGCTGCGCCAGCTCAATGAAGTTGTTTATGTCGCAGGTGCCGGCAAGATAGGGTTTGCCGTCCTCGGAGTACGGGTCGTTCCACAGGCGCAGGCGCACGCAGTCAACGCCGTTTTTGCGGAGCTCATCCAGAGGATCTGTCACCCTGCCGTCCCTGCGGAACACTGCGCCGTGGCGAAGCTCTTCAAGATATGTGGATATGTCAGCGCCCAGCCTCACACCGCACCTCCGTCATGGGGCTTGAACACTATCGGCTCGTTGTCCTCGCCGAAGTCGACCACACGGAGCTTAAGCGCCTTGTAGCGATACCTCGCCTGACGGTTGAGGCGAAGCACATCCGTCCTTGTGCCATGATAGGCACAGCGGAGGCAGTAATACTCCCCCTTCTCCTCATCATAGAACATGTCCATATCAATATCCCGCATGAAGCAGCAGGGACAGCGGTAGTTCAGTTTGCCCTTTGAAGCCTGAGCCATGTCGTCATACCTCCTTTGGAAAGCTTCTTGCTTGCTGCAAGATGATACACGGGTGAGAAGGCGATTCCCTCCTGCGCAGAGGTAGCGCAACCCTCGCCGTGAAGCTCTATCCTTGTCATTATGTCGGGTATGTTCACCCACGCCGTGGCGTCGCCCTGCACGACCCTGCCGAGGTAGCAGTAGCTCATCCCCTCGCCGCCAACGCCGAGCGTGACGGAGCTCATATCGCACTGATACTCCGTTGTGCCGTATGCGCCCGTAAGATACTCGGCGAGCTCGACCTCCTCGCCGCATAGATCGTTTGCCACCTCACGGGTGACGCACAGCTCGCCCGTGGTCTCGTCAAAATCGAACACGGAGCGGATGACTATATCGAGCCCGTCCAGCGTGACCGTCACGGGATCCGCCGTCACACGGACGCCCTTTTCAGTCCTTTCAAACCTTGCCATGGTGCGGCAGAGGCACAGATCCGCCTCTCTCCCGTGATAGCGCACCCGGCAGGATTTGACGGTGCCTGCGCCGGCATAGTGGGTGAAGTAGCCGGCGCGGTAGTTGGCCTGAATGAGGTAGGGATAGGAGGCGTCGTAGACATTCTCCGTGCCTATGCCCGTCCTCTGCGGCAGCTTTGCCGCATACGGACGCAGGTCTATCATGGCGCCGCCCTGATTGAAATCGAGGCAGGTGCGGTAGTACGGGCTTGCATACCAGAAGTACTGCTTGTTGCTGCCGTAGAGTATGTCCTTCCAGAGTGCGCACTCGCCCCTTCTATAGTCGGTGTGGACGCTGCGGTAGTAGTCGGCAAACTCGCTCATAGTCATATCCACGAGCTCGCCTCGCTTTTTGAGGCTGCCGTAATAGTTCATGGCGTCGTCGTAGGATTGGGCAAGCAGGGAGTAGGGCGCCTCCCACCTGCCCCGCTTGTTGAGCCAGCCGGGGCCCACGAACATCATATTGTAGGAATAGCCCCCGTTATACTTTGCCAGATGCCTGTATTGATCTATGAGGTTGTAGAGATAGGGGTACTCGTACCGCTCCTTCCGCTTGTAGTAGATCATGCCCCTCAGCACATTCTGCGGATGCGTGCCGAAGTTGGAGCCGTTGCCGTCGAAGCATGCGAGCAGATCTCTGGACAGGTGGGGTATTGCGACTATACCGCAATCATCCTCCGGCGAGGATGCAGGGCAATGAGTGTTCGTCTTTGAGGGTATCCACGGATTCCATGGGCCTCCGTCCATGAATGTGTACCATGAATTGTTGCAGGTGTGGTATGCCTTTGGCCCCTCCTCCCAGCAGGTGGCGACGGCGCACTTTACGGAAGGATACCTTTCCTTTATGTAATTGACGGTATACGCATCGAGGAAATAGCTCCCCGTGGACGCCGGCCAGAAACCGAACCTGTCGTGGAACATGCCGAACACGTCGTCGATAATCCTGCGCTTGGTCGTCTCGTCAAACATCCATATGCAGAAGTCCTCGGTATTGTACTTTTCCCTAAACTGCTTGCACGGAAGACCCAGCAGGGAGAGCGCTATCTCGTCGCCGTATGTCTGGGCGTCGTGCTTTGCCATTGCTACCACCTCGTCCGAAAAGAGCGATGCGTATGTCATGTGTATGGTCGTCTTGAGCCCGTACTTATGGGCAGTGTCCTGCTGAAAGCGGAATATTTCCAGCGATTCATCCTGCACCGCGCCTGCGCCTGCCGCGCCGAGCGCCTTTTCGGCGTACTCGGGCGAGAGCTCGGGGCGGTGTATGACGTTCAATGCAAACATATTTTCCTCCTCATTTTACTATGACGCTCGTCTGTGGGGCTATTGTGAGCACCGTGCCCTCCAGACTTGCATCGCCCTGGCCTATGGACTCGCACAGCTCGGTGAATGTATAGTCATAAGCGTTTATGCTGTCCGCAAGATCTATGGTTATGGTTCTGTTGGATGTGTTGTGGAATATGCCTATCGCCGAGCCCTCATACCGCACGAGGAAGCCGCCGAAGCGGTTGTCGTCATACATGAGGGAGGTGTAGGCGCCCCTGGCGATTTCAGGATAGGTGTTGCGGATGGTTATGAGCCTGCGGTAGTAGTTAAGCAGGCTGTCGGGATCCTTGTCCTGCTCCGCAACCGTGCCGTTGGTCTGTTTGTCGGCGGCATAGGACGAGCCCACCGGATTTTTTACCGTGTCGTCATCCCCCCAGAGCATGGCAAGCCTGCGGTTGGCATCGGTGGATGCGCCGCCTCGAGTGCCCTTCATGCCTATCTCCTCGCCGTAGTAGATGAACGGCGAGCCGCAGCAGAGCAGATACAGGTTTGCCGCCATGTAGCAGAGCTTGTTTGCCATCATTAGGTAGCCTGCGGATCTGTCCATATCGTGGTTGGATATGAAGGGTATCATCATGCCGTTGGGGTTGGCATCCTCCACCTGACGGCTGTACTTCTCCACATACTGGGTGAACGTCGCCATGCTAGCGCCCTTGGCGGTGTTGGAGATCATGCCCTCCCCCTGCGCCATCTGGAAGTTGAAGCAGTTGAGGCTCTCAACATAGGCAAGCGTTTCATTGTCGGCAGACCAGCACTCGCCCACGCAGTATATGTCGGGCTTCATCGCAAAGAGCTGCTCCATGTACCAATCCCAGAAATCACAGCTCCGCTCCGTTTCAGTATAGTAGATGTACTTTATGGCGTCGAAGCGGAAGCCGTCCACGCCGAGATCGATATAGTGCTTGGCGATGTTCACCGCCTCCTGCCGGACATCGGGGTTATCGTAGTTGAGCTCCGGCATATCCGAGGAAAAATTGCACTCATACATTTCCAGGGGGCTGTTGGGTATGGGCTGAAACGCCCTGCCGTTTGGAACATCGGTCACGGGGCAGTGGGTGTAGTAATCGTAGTAAGGGTCGTTGACTGCGCCATCCCTGTGAGCGGTGCAGAACTTTGAGAACCACAGGTTGCTCGTGGATGTGTGGTTGAGGGCCAGATCGAGTATCACCTTGACATTGCGCTCATGACATAGGTCTATGAGCTCGACAAGATCCTCCTCCGTGCCGAACTTGGGATCTATTGTGTAGTAATCGGTGACGTCATACTTGTGATATGAGGGGGATTTGAATATGGGTGAGAGCCATATCCCCTGCACGCCGAGGCTTTCCGTTGAGTTGACATTGCCGTCGTTCAGATAGTCCATGCGCTCTATTATGCCCCGTATGTCGCCCGTACCGTCGCCGTCGGAGTCGGAGAAGGAGCCTACGAATATCTGGTAGAACACCCTGTAGTTGTCCGCAATGGGATCGGGCTCTCCCTTGGGCGCACAGCCCAGGGAGCAGAAGAGCGTCATGAGTGCGAGCGCACCCGCAATAATGGCCTTGAGCTTCATGTTTCCTCCTTATTTAGAGCTATATAGAGTTGAACAGCGCATCGTCTATCTTGCCCCACGCACCGTTGCCGGCGCCCCGGCATTTGACGAAGATGCCCACGGTGACGACGTCTCCCTCGCTGAACACGATGCCCTCTATCAGTGCGGTATCCCAGCTGTTGTAAACGGTGATCTCCATGGGGCAGGTTGCGGCTATCTCGCCGTTTATCTTTACATAGGCGTATATCTCCGTCTCGCCGCCGTCGCCGCCCATTATGGATATGGAGTAGCTGTAGGTGCCATCGTTCAGCCCCTCCACCGTCTGCTCAAGCGCAAACTCGACGCTGTTCTCATCCGCACTCCAGAAGTGATAGTGATATTCCCCCGTGAGGGAGTCGGCGGGCTTGTTTTCAACATACAGCTCATCCATGCCTTCGCCGCCTATTACCGTCCAGCCCGTGTCATCGCCCGTTTCAAAGCTGTAGTTCCGTATAAAGTTGTACTCCACCATGGAGACGTAGCAGACCGCCTCCATGCCGCCGGCATCGCCGTGTATCTCGTACTTGGCGACTCCGCCGCTGCTCATGGCAGCATAGTCGGCATCAAGCCACTCAACGGGCACCGCCTGCCTGGAGTTGTCCGTCATGACGACATTGACCGTTTCGGGCAGGATTATGTCGCCGTTGAGGTCTATCGTAAGGTTGGCGTCCTCTATGGCGTCGGGCCTTATCTCGACCGGATTGCCCCCTCGCACAAGGCCGAACACCTTGAGGGACTCCAGGGGATAGCCCTCCGCATCGAACATGGCCTGGTTGTCAACAGCGTTTCCGCCGTAGTACCTGCCGGCATCGTCGGGATCGTACTCGGCTGCGTGGGATGATGCCCAGCCCGTGCCAAGCTCCTCCCACATGGCGGAGTTCTCTTCATATGTGCTGCCGCCGGTGGATATCCATGTGCCCTCCCAGTAGAACACGCCTATGCCGTTTGCCGTGTTTGCAACGGCGTTTATTACATCACGCACGCAGTTTGCCTGTCCCTGCACCGTGAAGGGATAGTTCTTGACTATGGCGCTCTCCGAGGATATCGTGTTTCCGTTGAAGTCGCTGTCCTCATTGGTGAAGGCGTAGGAGGTCTCCGCCACCATCACCTTTTTGCCGTAGGTGGTCGCCACATCGGACAGCACTGCGGAGAGATTCTCCAGAGTGCCGTGCCAGAAGGGATAGTAGGAGGAGGCAAACACATCGTAGTCGAGCTGATAGTAATCGAGCTTTTTTGCATAGTCCTGGTAGTTCGTGACCTTCTCCGGATTGGCAAAATGCACCGCAACGAGCGCCCCGGGGCAGACCTCGCGCACCGCACGGGAGCCTGCATCCATCAGCTTGTATATGTTCATCCATATCTTTTCGCCGCACATGGCGCCGTTGGTCTCATTGCCCACCTGCACCATGCCGACATCCACCCCTGCCCTTTTGAGGGCCTTTAGGGAATCGACGGTGTAGGCATACAGCGCCTCGGCCTTTTCATCGATGCTCATGCCCTCCCAGGCCTTGGGGGTCATCTGCTTGGAGGGATCTGCCCAGAAGTCGGAGTAGTGAAAGTCCACAAGCAGCTTCATGTCGTACCTGGCGGCACGCTTGCCTATCTCGACGGCATTCTCTATATCGCAGTTGCCGCCGCCGTAGCCGTTGCCGTCGGAGTCATAGGGATCCACCCACACACGCACTCGGATATAGTTCACTCCGCTGTCACGGAGCACCTTGTACACATCCGCCTCGCTGCCGTCAAAGTCGTGATATTTTACCCCTGCCGCCTCGAGCGCAGGCACGCAGGAGGCGTCCATGCCGAGTATGAAATCCTCCGGCAGCTCCACGGGCTCCACAAAGAGGGTGTCGGACGACACGGAGCGAAGCTCTACCTCGCAGCCGGCGGCGCAGAGCGCAAACGCCAGCGCAAGTATGATGCAAACGGTATTTTTCATGATACACCTCAAACAGCTCTGCGCCCGTTCACGGGCACACATATTGTAAGCCATCCCTCGAAAAAAAACAATGACAATCCGAAGATTTGTCCAAATTTTCACCTACTGCTCAAACATCTCCGCAGAACGCCCGTATTGTGTGAATATTTAATAAAATTCCCCCTCTCGGGGTGTTGACAATCCCCCTTTGCATAATGTAAAATGTCTCTGCGATAGAGGCGCAGCCGCCGAGGTAGCGCCCGGGCGCATGGGGTGCGGACGCCACTGCCCGGGTGTGAATGCGGAGCTGCCGAAAGCGGTGCATGCTCCGCATATGCCCCGCTTGGGCGTGACGCTCAGTGCGGCACGACTGTCATCCTGAAACGCTTGTGATGATGCGCTATCGGCAAGCCCTCGATGGGGCTCGCCGATAGCACATTTTAATTAAAAACTATTGCGGGAGGAATATGAAATGGAAGAAAAAATCACATCCACTATACGCCTGCGCATGAGCTCGCAGGATGCTCACTACGGCGGCAATCTGGTGGACGGGGCGCATATGCTTGCCTTGTTCGGGGACGTCGCAACGGAGCTTCTCATAAAGCTGGACGGCGATGAGGGGCTGTTCAAGGCGTACGACATGGTCGAGTTCGTTGCCCCCGTCTATGCAGGCGATTATATCGAGGCATACGGCGAAATCACCCACATCGGCAACAGCTCCCGTAAGATGGTGTTTGAGGCGCGCAAGGTGATAGTCCCCCGTCCCGACATCAACGATTCCGCCTGTGATGTGCTGGCAGAGCCCATAGTGGTCTGCCGTGCGAGCGGCACCTGTGTCGTTCCCAAGGCCAAGCAGCGCGGCAGCTACTGATACTTTAGGAGGCGGCTATGGATAAGGTCATAATCACAGCGTGTATCTGCGGCGCAGAGGTAACAAAGGAGCACAACCCTGCCGTCCCCTATACGGTGGAGGAGATTGCAAACGAGGCGTACTCCGCATACCGTGCGGGCGCATCCATAATCCATCTGCACGTTCGCTACGACGACGGCACCCCCACACAGGATGTCAAGCGTTTCGAGGAGTGCATCAAGGCCATCCGCAAGAAGTGTCCCGACGTCATAATACAGCCCTCCACCGGCGGGGCTGTCGGCATGACCGATGACGAGCGTCTGCAGCCCATTCAGCTTAATCCCGAGATGGCTACCCTTGACTGCGGCACCTGCAACTTCGGCGGCGACGACGTATTCGTCAACACCGAGAATCAGATCAAATACTTTGGCGAGCGTATGATTGAGCGCGGCATAAAGCCTGAGGTCGAGGTGTTCGACAAGGGCATGATCGATATGGCGAAGCGCCTTTGCAAAAAGGGATACATAAAGTCTCCCATGCATTTTGATTTCGTCATGGGTGTAAACGGCGGCATATCCGGTGAGCCGAGGGATCTCGTGTTCATGGCGGAGAGCATCCCAGAGGGTTCAACATTCACCACCGCAGGCGTGGGCAGATGCGAATTCCCCATGATAACGCTCAGCATACTGCTCGGCGGCCATGTGAGGGTGGGCTTTGAGGATAATGTCTACCTCTCCAAGGGCGTGCTTGCAAAGAGCAACGGCGAGCTGGTCGAGAAGGCGGCGCGCATTGCCCGTGAGCTTGGCAGAGAGGTCGCCACCCCTGCCGAGGCAAGGGAGATACTGGGCCTTGCACCCCTTAACTCATAAAACAAAACTATAATACAATTACTATTCGGAGGTAAAATTTATGGCACTCAAGGGCAACAAGTACGGTACACACAGGGTCATCGAGCCAAAGGGCGTTCTTACCCAGGCGGCCTGGAAAATCGACAACGACATGACAAAGCGCTACTCCAACGAGATAATCTGCGACGTCATCTCCCTCAATATCGACTCCGCTTCCTTCACTCAAATCGAGGAGGCCTGCGGCGGCGACGAGCAGAAGATAGGCGAGATGATAATGAACATCGTCGCCGAGCGCGGCAAGCAGCAGAACCCCGTTACCGGCTCCGGCGGTATGTTCATCGGTCGTGTAGCCTACATCGGTGAGGATCTGGCAGACCGCAACCTCAAAGTCGGCGACAAGATCGCTTCCCTCGTATCCCTCTCCCTCACACCGCTCAAGATCGAGAAGATTCTTGCCATCCACAAGGATATCGACCGTGTTGACATCGTGGGTCAGGCCGTGCTGTTCGAGAGCGGCATCTACGCCAAGCTCCCCGACGATATGAGCGAGCCCCTTGCACTTGCGGCGCTCGACGTTGCCGGCGCTCCCGCACAGGCGCGCAAGCTCCCCAAGGAGGGTGATTCCGTCCTCATTCTCGGCGCAAATGGCAAGAGCGGCGTGCTTTGCGGCTATGAGGCCATGAAGAAGGTCGGCCCCAACGGCAATGTTGTCGGTCTGGTAAGGAACCCGAGCCAGGTCGATGCTCTTATGGAGCTCGGCGTGTACAACAAGGTCATCGTCGCTTCCGCAACGGAGCCCATCGCCGTGCTTGAGGCGGCGCTCGAGGCCAACGGCGGCCGTGAGTACGATCTCTCCATCTGCTGCGTAAACATCGAGAACTGCGAGATGAGCGCCATACTCCCCGTCCGTGACGATGGCACCGTCTACTTCTTCTCAATGGCGACCAGCTTCACAAAGGCGGCTCTCGGCGCAGAGGGCATCGGCAAGGATGTCAACATGATCATCGGCAACGGCTACACCAAGGACCACGCCGAGATCACGCTGAACGTTCTCCGCGAGAACGAGAAGCTCCGCCGTCTGTTCGACGAGAAATATTGCTGATTCAGGTTTTTGCGGGGCAGGGCGACCTGCCCCTTCGTATCATCAGGAGGCCAACGATGAAAAAATACATCTCAGCCATGCTTGCACTGCTCCTTGTCGCATTTGCGCTTGCCGCATGCAGCAAGACTCCCACGCCCCAACCGGATACCACATACGGCGACGTCGCCTATATCGAGTATACCGAGGATGAAAGCTTTACGTTTGAATACCTCGACTGCTTTGAGCAGTCCTCCGAGGAGGGGGATACGTTCGTTGCAAAGACCCCCGACGGAAAGTCCGTGCTCATGTTTGAGGTGGACGACCTGGGCGGGCGCACCTACTCTCAGGTCGCAGCCTATAATGCGGACGAGGCCAAGAGCATGCTCAAGCTCGCCGCAGGGCTGGTATCCTCCCTCAATGCCGAGATAACCGAGAAGGACTTTGCCTTCACCGTGGAGGAGTACATCCACATGTACCTGTGGGTGAGCGCAGCCTATGAGTCGGGTGACGTGCAGGATATTTTCGTTGAAAAGGTCATACTCCCCGACAGCACGGTGTACACGCTCCACTCCTTCCTGCCCCATTCGGCGTATGAGGCTCACGGCAAGCCCTTTAAGAATGCCGAGTTTATAGGCACGGTGCCCGAATCCAATGTGCCGGCAGGGTATCATGAGTTCAACAACGGCACGGTGTCGTTTGCTTACTGCGATCTCTTTCAGGGCGAGTCAAAGCCCGAGGGCTTTATGATGTACGGCATGACGGGCGCTTCCATACTGTTCTACCAGGTGGAGGAGCTTGCCGAGGGCTATGCCTTTGAGACCATCGACACACTTGCCGAGGATGAGCTTGTCGACTATATGGACGATCTCTCCGGCTCCCCTGCCGCAAACGTTGAGCATCTTAACGTTGAGCGGGGCGAAGGCGTCGTCCGCCTCGATATAATCTACCGCACCCAGGGCGCGCAGTTCAACCTGTATGTGGTGACCACCCAGTTCGTGCTGTCGAACGGCGCCACCCATACCGTGGTGGCATACATGGCGGAATCCCAGCTTGAGAATTATCCCGACGGTCCCGTGACCGCAATCGAATACATCGCAGAATGAGAAAGGAGCTAACCCATGATAAAGATCAATAAGAGTCGTCAGTACGGGCTTTTCACCGATGTTCCCGACGAGCTTTGGTGCGATTGGCGCTGGCAGGTCGCCAACCGCATAGAAACGCTTGACGATCTGAAGAAATACATCAAGCTCACTCCGGAGGAGGAGGCGGGCGTTGCAAAGTGCCTCGGCACGCTTCGTATGGCGATAACTCCATACTACCTCTCCCTCATCGACCCCGATGACCCGTTTGATCCCGTGCGCCGTCAGGCAATACCAACTGCGCAGGAGCTGTATCAGGCTCCCGAGGATCAGCTCGATCCCCTGCATGAGGATACCGATTCACCTGTCAAGGGGCTTACCCACCGCTACCCCGACAGGGTATTGTTCCTTGTCACCGACCAGTGCTCCATGTACTGCCGTCACTGCACACGCCGCAGGTTTGCCGGGCAGACGGACACCGCCGTGCCCGACTCTCAGGTGGAGGCATGCCTGGATTACATCCGCAAGCACACCGAGGTCAGGGACGTTCTGCTCTCCGGCGGTGATGTGCTGATGATAAGCGACGAGAAGCTGGAGTACATAATCTCCGAGCTGCGCAAGATAGAGCACGTCGAAATAGTCCGTCTGGGCAGCCGTACCCCGGTCGTCATGCCGCAGAGGATAACTCCCGAGCTGTGCGGCATGCTTAAGAAGTATCATCCCGTGTGGCTGAACACCCACTTCAATCACCCCAACGAGATAACGGAGGAGGCCCGTGACGCCTGTGCAAGGCTTGCCGACGCCGGCGTGCCCCTGGGCAACCAGTCCGTGCTGATTCACGGCGTGAACGACTGCGTACATGTCATGAAAAAGCTCGTGCAGTCCCTCGTGTACATAAGGGTACGCCCGTACTACATTTATGTCTGCGATCTCTCAATGGGGCTTTCGCACTTCCGCACACCCGTCAGCAAGGGTATCGAGATAATAGAGGGGCTCCGTGGGCACACGAGCGGCTATGCCGTGCCGACCTTCGTGGTCGATGCCCCCGGCGGCGGCGGCAAGACCCCCGTCATGCCCAACTATGTGATAAGCCAGACGCCGAGAAAGACCATTCTCCGCAACTTCGAGGGCGTCATAACCACCTACACCGAGCCGGAGCACTATGAGGACGACTGCCACTGCGAGGAGTGCCGCAAGGCCGCTGCAGAACGGCATGAGCCCGTGGGCGTTGCCGGTCTTGAGCAGGGTCGCAAGGACGGGGCGATATCCCTTGAGCCCCGTGGTCTTGCAAGGCTTGAGAGGGGTCGCCATGAGTAAGCTCCGTCTGAACCAGGCCAATGTTGACAGCGCAAGGGAGTCCGCCCGCAGGATAGCGGAGGATACCCAGCGTTTTATAGACGTGCACACCACTGTGACGGTGGAGCGCACCGTTTGCCGTTTGCTCGGCATCGATGGCGTGAATGCCGTTGATGTGCCCCTGCCCAATGCCGTGGTGGATCACATACAGGACAAAGGGCTGCTTTCCGTGGGCGCGGCATATACCATGGGCAACGCCATGGTGGAGACGGGGCTCTCCCCCCAGGCTATAGCGGAGGCTATCGACGCAGGCGAGCTCGATCTGTCCAGACTCCCTCCCCATACGGAGGAGGAGATCCGTGCCGCAATAATGCCTGTGGCCGCCGCAACGGTGGAGAGGATAAGGGGCAATGTCGCCAGGAGGAATGGCTATCTCTCCGAGTACGGCGACAAGACCGATCCCTACCTCTACGTCATAGTCGCAACGGGCAACATATATGAGGATATCACCCAGGCTACCGCAGCCGCAAAGCAGGGCGCGGACATAATCGCCGTCATCCGCACGACGGGTCAGAGCCTGCTCGACTATGTTCCCTACGGTGCGACGACGGAGGGCTTCGGCGGCACATACGCCACGCAGGAGAATTTCCGCCTCATGCGTGCCGCACTTGACAAGGTGGGAGAGGAGCAGAAGCGCTACATACGCCTCTGCAACTACTGCAGCGGCCTGTGCATGCCCGAGATCGCCGCTATGGGCGCGCTGGAGCGCCTTGACGTGATGCTCAACGACGCCCTCTACGGCATACTCTTCCGTGACATCAATCCGCAGAGAACCATAATCGACCAGTACTTCTCCCGTGTCATAAACGGCTTTGCCGGCGTTATAATCAACACCGGCGAGGATAACTACCTCACCACCGCCGACGCCGTGGAGGAGGCTCACACGGTGCTTGCCTCCCAGTTCCTCAATGAGCAGTTTGCGCTCTGCGCAGGTCTGCCGGAGGAGCAGCAGGGTCTGGGCCACGCATTCGAGATCGATCCCGATGTCGAGAACGGCTTCCTCTATGAGCTTGCTCAGGCGCAGATGGCAAGGCAGATATTTCCAAAGGCTCCGCTGAAGTATATGCCCCCGACAAAGTTCATGACGGGCAACATATTCCGCGGTCATGTGCAGGATGCCCTGTTCAACATGGTGACGATAATGACGGGCCAGCGTCTGCACCTGCTCGGTATGCTTACGGAAGCCATACACACCCCATTTATGAGCGACCGTGCGCTCTCCATTGAGAATGCGCAGTACATATTCCGCACCATGCATGAGCTCGGCAACGACATCGAATTCAAGCAGGGCGGCATAATGGAAACCCGCGCCAATGAGGTGCTCGCAAAGGCTGCCGAGCTTCTGCATGAGATAGAGCGCATCGGCCTTTTTGCAACGCTTGAAAGGGGCATATTTGCCGACATCAAGCGTTCCCGCGACGGCGGCAAGGGGCTTTCCGGCGTTACGCAGAAGGACGAGCTCTACTTTAACCCCTTTATCGAGCTTATGAAAAGGAGCGTGTAACACATGAGCAGCGGACTTTACAACACACACAAGACGGATTTTGACACGCATCTCGACCTCACGAGGCTCAAGGCATACGGCGATACCATGAATGACGGCAAGGTGCAGTTCTCATTCACTCTGCCCGTCAAGAACGATGCAAAGGGCATGGAGGCCGCACGTCAGCTCGTCCGCAAGATGGGCGTTGAGGAGCCGAACGTCGCCTGTGCAAAGACCCTCGATACCGAGTTCACGTTCTATGTGGTATACGGCTCGGTCTCCCACACCGTTGATTACACCAACATACACGTCCAGGCTGTTGAGGCGGAGACCATGAGCATGGAGGAGACGGATGACTACATCCGTGAGCATTTCGGCAGGAAGATAGTCGTAATAGGCGCGTCCACCGGCACGGACGCTCACACCGTCGGCATAGATGCCATAATGAACCGAAAGGGCTTTGCAGGCCACTATGGGCTTGAGCGCTACGACATGATAGAGGCGTACAACCTCGGCGCACAGGTCGCCAACGAGGATTTTGTGAAGAAGGCCGTTGAGGTCAACGCCGATGTGCTGCTGGTATCCCAGACCGTAACGCAGAAGAACATCCACATACAGAACCTCACCGAGCTGGTGGAGCTTCTGGAGGCGGAGGGGCTCAGAAGCCGCTTCATACTCTGCTGCGGCGGCGCGCGCATAACCCATGAGCTTGCAAAGGAGCTGGGCTATGACGCCGGCTTCGGCGCAAACACATATGCGGATGATGTCGCTACATTCGCCGTGACCGAGATGGTCAGTCGAAACATGAAGTGAGGCCCCGTCCCGCATGGCGTGGCGGCCCGGCTGCCACGCCTCGGACCATCAACAAACCCAACGGATTGCATCCTGCAGACTGAGCGGCGGCTTTACGCACAGTGGGCGCCATTTGGGGGCACGATGCGGTAACCGCCTTACGATCCTCGTTGA
>CALVLD010000020.1 GCA_944336475.1 uncultured Clostridia bacterium | reverse complement strand
CAGTTGCTCTACGGAGATTTAACGATTGAGGGCAGGTTGGAAACCGATAGTAGAATTCAAAAATGCTCAGATTGTGCTGGGGGAGCGAGTCAATGGTCAAAACCAACCGAACCGCCGTGTACGGAACCGTACGCACGGTGGTGTGGGAGGACGGGGGTTAGTCGCCCCCTCCTACCCGATTTAGGGCTATAAAATAGATATTTTCGGCGGTTTTGCGGCCGGACTCGATCTGCATTTTTCCCTCCGGGAAAATTAAGGAGCGTCCGGCATCTAACTGTCGGGCAGGAACCGTCCGCCGGACGGTTCCATTCAGATGGGTTATGTCCCGGTCAAAAAGGCACCCCCGAGGGAGCGCCTTTCTTGTGTCATCCCAACGCTACAGATATTACAGGGAGGCGGGATAGCATCTATCAATTGTCATGGAGCATCTTGATTTTTTTAGCTTGACGTTTGGCGATAGGGAGATACTTTTTGTAGAAGTCGCTGTTTTTTGCATCATATTTGTTCCCTACAAACACCCACTCACAGTATTCATAGAACAAAAAGTACTCGAGCGTATTGCGCCATTCTGTGCAGGAAATACCCGCTTGCTTCAGCAAGTTGTCATAATAGTAATCAATGGCAAAGGCTCTGTCTTCAGGTGTCATAAAGAACATGGCGTCTTCCGTATCCTCGCCATGCGCAATCAAACGAGCGAATGCTGTTGGATACGGAAGAATACCGCCACACTCCCAATCGATTAGGACGGCTCTGTGATCCGAAGCAATCACATTGAATGGGAGCAGGTCATCATGACACAGCGCTCTTGGCACTGTGTGATACATCCGCATAAACTTTTCGTATGCTTCTTCCAGAAGCGGATCGTTGAGATATTTACCACGATGTTCACGGCCCCGCAGGCTTTTGTCAAAGGAATATCCACAGGTGGCAAGAGAATGGTTATTCCAAGTCTTTCTCTGCAAGGAAATCAAAGCGTCCAGGGCTAAGGTGAGTTTTGTGCGATTACATTTGCACAGGTTCTCTCCATCTATGTATTCCATAAGAAGATAGATGTTTTCTCCAGCAGAGATCCTTTGATATACGACGGGGATGCAGCTGTCGTTTAATTCTGAGAGGATCAAGCGATATATTTCTGCTTCGTCTCCTTTTGCCTCTTTGAGAATGTATCGGGCGACTCCTGTATCGATGCTCCATACTTGGTACGGTTCGTCATCCTCTATGTGCTTGAGTTGGGTGATGACTGTTTGCTCTGTTATGGCTACAGCGTGAATGAGCTTTACAACGTCTATTACTTCCACTTTGCGCCGCGTCCTCCTGTGTCACTTTCTGCGAAGTATTATAGCTCGTCTTTACTGGAATTTCAATAATTAAACGAGGAAACTATCGCTGTTTCCGGCGTTGGTTCCCATAAATGGTTCCTGCATAAGCAACGAAATGCGCCCTCATCAAACCCTCAACGATAGGACGCTCAGGCATTTGAAGATGCATACAAACCAACGATATCGGAAAGAACTGTCTGAAGTCCTGCCCGGTGTGTGAATTATGTTTTCATACTTTGAGCATTTTAGAAAACTGAATCACAGAAACATGAGAACGGGAAAGCCTTGCGCCCTAAAGGCTTCCCAAGCTGTGAGCCCCGCTTCTCGATAAAAAGTTCGAAAAGCGGCGCTTATCCAACATGGCGCCGTTGTCGAGACTCGTTTACGTTTTCTCCTTCGTGGCAAACAGAGGTTCGGCTCGGTCAAGCCCTCGTCGTCAGCCTGCCCCAGCAGGCTGGAGCTTATGGTTCGAGCCCCGCCATCTTCCATTGTCAATAAAGAGAGGGCAACGAAGGGTACTCCCGATAAGGAAGTATAAAAATACCCACCGAAAAATCAAATCTTTCGGTGAGTATTGCTTTATGTAAGATTATGATTATTTGCGTTAGCTTCAGTATTCGCCCATATCTCTTTTCTTGTGCAATGTTGCAATCCAATCGTGCGATTTTCCGGTAAAATTTTCGGGGTTTATCGGATAGTGTACATTATATAGATATCCGGTATCTCCGTATCTTCCTTTTGATTTTTCATCTAAATAAGTTTCATCTATACAAATATTAACTACCTCCAAGCACATCAAAACATGTGTGCTTTCATCAATTATTTCTCGTTCCCATAAATAACGACATTCCAAATTTAAGAAACATTCTTTTATTAAAGGAGCGTCCACAATTGAAGCCGGCTGAGAAGTAAGTCCGGACATTGCTATTTCATCATTTTCAAATTCGTTGTTTCGAATTGTGTCCAAACATTTATCATACCAATCGGCGGAAGGAAAGTTAAGAACCGCTTCTTTCTTTTCAGTTATGCTTTTATATAAATGTCCTGATTTATTTACGCTTGAAAGAATTGCGTAAAATCCATCAGGACCCCCGTTAAAACATGCCCATGACTGCAAACAAGCATTTGGTTTGCCGTTGGATTTATATGTTGTTACAACAAAAAGCGGTGATGGTATGGCAGTTACAAAATCCATCCATGAAAATCCATATGTTTCCATGCCTTTCATCGAGTTGGGGATACTTGAGTATTCCTTTTTCATTATTGTATCTCCTTGTTTGCAGAACGATCTTCGGTATTTATTGTATCATGCGTCCTATAACTTAGCAAGCAGGAAAACTGTATTGACAGCTTTCGAAAACAAGAATACGGCACTACAACCCCGTTTCTGAGGTTTACATAAAAACTTCCTTATTCTGCGTCGCCAAACGTTACTCTCTCTTTATTGAAAATTGAACCTATAGCGACACCAAAAAGACATGCCGCCGACCTCTCGTTAAAAAGCGGACATGCCTGATTTCAGAAAAACCCACACCTTTCGTTAAAAGGTGCAACTTGGTGCCGAAGGTGGGACTCGAACCCACACGGTACTGCTACCAACGGATTTTGAGTCCGTCACGTCTGCCAATTCCATCACTTCGGCAATTTGATTTCTGTGATTGTAGCACAATGGGCTCCAATATGCAATTATCATTTTTCGTTGAACATGCCAAAGGAGCAAAATATATTATTGGCAGGTTCTCTGCGATCTGCGATCGGTCACGAGCAGAGGCATATCAATGCCTGCGCAACGATATACTTTTCGCCTCCGCAGCATGTGCTTGAAAAGCCATGGGAAATGGGTTATAATTTCGCTTGGGCGGAAACGCCTGTAAAAATAAGTAATTATCACGGAGGTTTCCATGAACCCTAAATTCAAAAACAACGTGGGCGTGTGTGTGCCCGAGATACTCTTCCCGGCAGAGTCCGTAGATCTGTCCAAGTGGGCGGTCGTTGCGTGTGATCAGTACACCTCCCAGCCTGATTATTGGCAGGCGGTCGAGGAGGAGGTCGGCGCCGCTCCCTCCACACTCCGAATAATGCTGCCGGAGATATTTCTTGACAAGCCCGGCGAGGCGGAGCGCATAGTTGAGATCCGCAAGACAATGGACGAATATGTCGCAAACGGTACGCTGCGTAATCTGGGCGAGGGCGTCATGCTCTGCCGCCGCACTGTGGACGGCAAGACGAGGCGCGGCCTCATACTTGCTCTCGATCTGGAGTGCTACGATTACAACAAGGGTTCAACCACACTCATCCGTGCCACGGAGGGCACCATTGTGGAGCGCATACCTCCCCGTCTCAGGATCCGTGACGGTGCGCCTCTGGAGCTTCCGCACATACTGGTGCTCATCGATGATGAGAAGCGCACCGTTATCGAGCCTCTGTTCGACAAGGCAGGAGACAAGCTCTATGACTTTGATCTCATGCAGAAGGGCGGTCACATAGAGGGCTGGTTTGTAAACGACGAGGATACCATCCGCTCCGCCATCGATGCTGTTGAGGCGCTGGTCGATCCCAACAAGTACGGCCGTGAAATGGCGCCCCTGCTCTTTGCGATGGGCGACGGCAACCACAGCTTTGCCACGGCAAAGGCCAACTGGGAGAAGATAAAGGCCGCGCTGCCCGAGGATGAGAGGGAGCGTCATCCTGCCCGCTTCGCTCTTGTGGAGCTTGAAAATGTCCATGACGAGGGCATAATATTCGAGCCCATCCACAGGGTCGTGTTCAATGTCAGCGCACCAAAGTTCATTGCCGCACTGCGTACAAAGCTCTCCCAGCTCAACAATGGCGGCGTTGACATCAACCTCTACACCTCGCAGAAGAATTGCGAGCGCAATATCAACCGCGCTCTCAATGAGGGCGGCCATGTGATCCCCATAGTGGTGCAGGGCAAGATAGGCTACATTCATGTAAGGCGTCCCTCCGCACAGCTTGAGGTCGGCACTCTCCAGACCGCCATAGACGCCATACTCAAGACGTTCGCCGGCGCCACCATTGACTACATCCACGGCGCCGATGTCGTGAACGAGCTTGGCTCCAAATACGGCAACATAGGCTTCCTGCTTCCCCCGATGAACAAGTCCGCATTCTTCCGCACCGTCGTGTTTGACGGCGCACTGCCCCGCAAGACATTCTCCATGGGCGAGGCACATGAGAAGCGTTACTACCTTGAGTGCAGGAAGATAACCAAGTAAATCATGGTTTCACAAGCGTAGCGGGGTTGTCCGCTGCGCTTTTCAGTCATAAAAAACGAAGGAGGTAATTCGATTTGATAAGCAAGAGCAGGGCGCAGGCCGTCCTTGACGAGGCATTGAGGACGGGCGGCGATTACTCCGAGCTGTTCATGCAGGATTCGGAGTTCAACGATCTTCAAATGATCAATGGTGCGGTGGAGAATGCCGGCTACCAGCGCAAGGCAGGCGCAGGCATTCGTGTGCTCAAGGGCACGAGGAGCGCATACGCCTTCACCGCAGACACGAGCGACGAGGCACTTCTGGAGGCGGCACGCTCAGCCGCAGCCGCAATAACCGGCGCGCGCGAGTATGAAAGCGTTGCCTTTGGCACGGAGCGCAGCGGCTCCTGCACATATGAGCATCGCTTCTCCGAGGTGGAAAATGCCGACAGGATCGCCCTTTTGAAGGAGGCAACGACATCGGCAAAGGCCTATTCCGATGAGATCACGCAGGTGGCGGCACGCTATCTGGATGTCGATCACCGCATAATGGTCTGCAACAGCAATGGCGTGTGGGCAACGGATCGCCGTCCCCGCACACGTGTTTTCGTGCAGGCGGTGGCGATGAAGGATAACGAGGCGCAGACGGGCTATGACAGCCCCGGCCTCGGCATGGGGTTTGAGGCATATCGCCGCATCAACATGGCGGATGTCGGTAAGACCGCCGCAAGAATAGCCGTGACCATGCTCCATGCACCCGAGTGTCCGGCGGGCCCCGTGCCCGTTGTGATAGACGGAGGCTTCGGCGGCGTTATACTGCACGAGGCATGCGTCCACTCCCTGGAGGCAACGAGCGTCGGCAGAGGCAATTCCGAGTTCTGCGGCAAGCTCGGCCAGAGGATAGCGAGCGACATAGTCACCGCAGTGGATGACGGCACACTCCCCGGTGAATGGGGCACCATAACGTTCGATGACGAGGGTACCCCCTCTCAACGCAATGTTCTCATCGAAAACGGAGTGCTCAAGACATATCTGGTGGATCTTCTCGGCTCTCGCCGCATGGACGGGCATCCGCTTACGGGCAGCAGCCGAAGGCAGGATTACACATTTGCACCCACCTCACGCATGACCAACACATTCTTTGCCGAGGGCAATGACGATGAGGAGGAGATGATCGCTACGATGGGCGAGGGGCTCTTTGCCGCACGCATGGGCGGCGGCTCCGTCAATCCGCTCACGGGTGAGTTCAATTTTGCAGTGACCGAGGGTTACTGGGTCAGGGACGGCAGGATAATATCCCCCGTAAGGGGTGCAACGCTCATAGGCAAGGGTGCGGAGGTGCTTATGAAGATAGACCGCATAGGCCGTCACATGTGGATGGGCCAGGGTATGTGCGGCTCGCTTTCGGGAAGCATACCTACGAATGTCGGTCAGCCTCGCATACGAGTCTCTGAGATAACCGTAGGCGGCAAGGGAGGTGCACTGTAATGACTTTTATCGAATATAGGGACGCCGCATTCAAGGCGGCGCTGGAGCTTGGCTGTTCCGCAGCGGAGGTCTACTTTATGGATGAGGAGGTATTCAGCGTCGATGTCGTGAATGCCGATTTGGAAAACTACTCCGTGGAGCACGGCTGTGGTCTCAACCTGCGTGTAAAGCTCGATGGCAAGGACGGCTACGCCTACACCGAGGTGCTTGATGACCCCGCTACACTGGTCAGACGTGCAATGGACAATGCCCGTTCCATAGAGTCTGAGGATGTCCATCCCATGCAGGGCAGATGCGAATATCCGCAGGTGACAATGCCCCAAAATCCGGCAAAGGGCATGACTGCGGAGGATAAGATCAAGTATGCCATGGATATAGAAAGGGCGACGCTTGCCGCCGATCCACGGGTGCGGCGCATGGACAGGAGCACCGTGTCCACCTCCCGTGTCACCACACGCATACACAACACCCTCGGTATGGAGGCCGACAGCATAAAAGAGACAGCCGTTGCGATATCGGATACCATACTCGGCCAGGACGGTGTTGAAAAGGGCGGCTGGGCAATTCGCTTCGGCAGGAATTTCTTCGACATGGAGGGCATGGTCAATGAGGCGGTGCAGGCAGCCGCCGATCAGTTCAACGCATCCCCCGTGCCGTCGGGCGAGTACAGCGTGATACTCAGGAACGATGCCGCAGGCGATCTGCTCGGCGCCTTCTTCTCCGTGTTCTCCGCAGAGGCGGCGCAGAAGGGGCTTTCGCTCCTCAAGGGCAAGGAGGGGGAGAATATAGCAAGCGATGCCGTATCCATAGTCGACGATCCCTTCTATCCCGATAACCCCCGGGCGTTCGATGCCGAGGGCGTGCCATCCGTCAGGACGGAGGTCGTGAGTCACGGCAGGCTGAACACGCTGCTCCACAACCTTAAAACAGCAGCCGTCGCGGGGTGTGAGTCCACATCCAATGCCGGCCGCAGCGGAGGTGTGATAAACGTTTCCCCAAGCAACTTCTACATAGAGGCAGGGGAAAAGAGCCTTGACGAGCTTACACAGGCAATGGGCGACGGTCTCATAATAACCGATCTTGCCGGACTGCACTCCGGCCTCAATGCCGTAAGCGGAGATTTCTCGCTGCTTGCAAGGGGCTTCCTTGTGAAGGGCGGCAAGCGTGTCCGCTCGGTTGAGCAAATAACCATTGCGGGCAATCTTCTGCCGCTTCTGCGCGGCATCATCGCCGTGGGCAGCGACCTGCGCTTCTTCGGATTAGGCAGTGGGATAGGCAGCCCCTCCCTGTTGGTCGATCGCATAATGATATCTGGCTGATACCGTAATATTTACGGTTGACACAGAACTGTGGAAGCGATATAATTACATCCAATACACGGCATATGCCAATGATAACGGGAGTATAAACTATGAAAAAGGTTCTTGCAATCATGTTGGTTATCGTGACCGCTTCTGCAATGCTCTTTGCCTTCACCGGCTGCACCAAGGGCGCTATCAGCGGCTCATGGAAGGGCGAGGGTGAGAATGAGAATATCGTATTCATCTTCAGGTCAAATGGCAAGTTTGAGGTTCAGACCAACCCCGATCCTCTTGTCGACGTTCCCTACGAGTTTGACTACACATATGATGAGGATGACAGCACCATCCACATCACGGGCCTCGGCTCCTTTTCCTGCGTTGTAAGCGACGATGAGCTCACCATAGAGGACTTCTTCATCGCAGGCAACGATTACTCCGGCACATACCGGAAGTGATCGATTAGCGAAATGCCGCAAAGCATTCCGCAGGCAAGCTGCGGGCAGCTTCTGCCCCGATGCTTCGCCTGCGGTTTTTGTCTGTGAAATGAGCAAAAAAGTGCCCGGCAATCTGCCGGACACTTGCTTGGTAGCGGCAATCTGATTCGAACAGATGACACTCCGGGTATGAACCGAATGCTCTAGCCAACTGAGCTATGCCGCCGATGGTTGCGGGGGAAGGATTCGAACCTACGACCTTCGGATTATGAGCCCGACGAGCTACCTGCTGCTCCACCCCGCGATGTTATCGTACCGGGCACGAACGAACGGCCGCGACCCGAACGGCGCTGTTTATGGTAACACATCCACATCTGACTGTCAAGAACCAATTTGAATAAAGTTGCAATATATTATCCTGCCAGACGTGCCGGAAAGCTCAAGGAGCACCGACTTCGATGCCCCTCAAGCATAGGATATATTACCATGCGATACCTGTCCTGTTCAGCAGAGCTGCAATGTCCCGAACCTCAGTACCGACTGCGGCGGCATATGACCGGATTCGCATTCAAAGTTCATGCTGTCACACAGCATGAAGCAGCTTGGAGAATTCTTATAGTAATCGGGGTTGAGCTCGGTACAGCCTGTGGTGCATGCACCGATTCGGCGAAATAAAAAATCGAGCCCTCTGTCGCTTCTGGAGACGACCAGATCGCGCTGTGATGCGCACTGCCTCGCCTTGGACAGAACCTTGTCACGGAGCGAAGGAGGCGGCGTAATAGCGCGCACCGCATCGTACAGCTCCTGCTCAGACATAAACGTAGGCCTCCTCAATTTCATACTTGAGCTTCTCTCTCGCACGGTGCAACCGCACCTTAACCGTGGATTCCGAAAGATCCATGACCGATGCGATCTCCTTAACGGAGTAGCCCTCAACATAGTGGAGCACGAGAGGCGTGCGATATTTTTCGGGCAGTTTCGAGAGCTCCTCAAGTACCATGCCCTGACTCTCGCTGCTCGCACACTGAACGATAGAGTCGAGCGGAACGGTGTCCTTGAAGAATTTGCACCGTCGCTTGTCATGGCAGCGGTTTATAGCGACCCTTAGGAACCACGCCTTCTCATGCTCGGCATCGTTGAACACGGGCATGGAGGTCATGTATTTCACGAAACAGTCCTGCACAACATCCTCAGCCTCGGAAATGCTCCCAAGCTGGACGACGCACAACCTGAACAGCAACGACGCATAGAGGTCGTACTTCTCAGCAATTAGCATTTCTTTGCTGCTTGAGCTGTTCATACGGGTATCTCCTTTACTCTTAACACGCACAAGCATCCCATTTGGTTACATGGCGTAAATAATATATTATCCTGCATCAATCCGACCCTCGTCAAGGGCGTGCTCGAGCTTTTTCTTTATGCGCTGAAGGGCGTTGTCAACGGATTTGACCGTCTTGCCGAGCTCCTCCGCTATGCGGAAATAGGACATTCCTCTCAGATAACGGACAAGCACGGATTGCTCCAGCTCTGTGAGGGAGGTGGACAGCACCTCCGATATCGCATTAGACAGCTCACCCTTGATGAACAGCTCCTCAGGACTTTCCACAGTGCCTACGTCGAGCGTATCCATGAGATGCCGGTTGGGACTGTCCTCATACACGGGGGTGTACAACGACTCATAGCGGTTAAGGGGCATATGCTTGTCCCGTGAGGCGGCCTTGATTGCGGTCATAAGCTGCCTTGTGACGCAAAGCTCAGCGAATGGACGAAATCGGTTGTTCTTCTCATTGTCATAGTCCCGTATGGCCTTAAAGAAGCCCACCATACCCTCCTGAACCAGATCCTCCCTGTCCGCACCCATCAGAAAGTATGGACGAGCCTTTGCCCTGACCATCCATTTATAGCGGTGATACAGTTCATCCGATGCACCACAGTCGAGCACCTTGGCTATTGCGACAAGCTCTTCATCCGTCATGGCGGCGAACTCCTCAGAGGTGTATGCTCCGTAGTGTTCTTTTTCGGTATCGCTCATTTTCTCTCCTGACGAACCTTCTCAAACATTATTACGGCTGCTGCGACCGAGGCATTGAGGGACTCTATTTTCCCGGCAAGGGGTATGCTCACGGTGTAGTCGCACTTTTCTCTTACCAGACGGGACAGCCCCGCGCCCTCGGCACCCACGACGAGTGCGAACGGCCCCTTCAGGTCTGCGGAATAGATGGGATCGCCGCCCATGTCCGCACCGGCTATCCAGAGCCCCGCGGCCTTGAGCTGCTCCATCGCCGCAACAAGGTTAACCACCTTTGCTATCCGCATATGCTCGGTTGCGCCTGCTGAGGTCTTTGCAACGGTGGCGGTGACAAGTGCCGAGCGGCGCTTGGTTATCACAACGCCGTGTGCGCCGGCACACTCCGCACTTCGAATAATGGAGCCCAGATTGTGGGGATCCTCGACGCCGTCCAGGAGTACTACAAAGGGGTGCTCGCCCTTCTCACAGGCATAGTCGAGAATGTCCGAAAGCTCGCAGTACTCAACATCGGGTATGTATGCCACTATGCCCTGATGGTTGCCCGTCCTGCCGTTGTGACCGAAGGGCATACAAAGCTCGTCCAGCTTCCTGCGGTCAACATCACGCACAACGAGCCTCCTGTCATGAGCAAGGTCGAGTATCTCGTTCATAGAGCCGTCATGCTCCCTGTTGACGAGAATGCGGTCTATGCTGCGACCGCTCTTTATTGCTTCCTTAACAGGATTGCGCCCCATTATGATGTTGGGAAGCTCAGCCGTCTCGACTATCGGGGCAGGCTCCTCTGCACTGCGGCCGCTCTGCCTGCCGTCACGGTCGGATCTCCTCCCCTCATCACGGTCAAACCTGCGCTCGCCGTTACGGTCGGATCTCCTCTCCCCGTCACGGTCAAACCTGCGCTCGCCGTCACGGTCGGATCTCCTCTCCCCGTCACGGTCAAACCTACGCTTGCCGTCACGGTCGGATCTTCTCCCCTCATCATGGTCAAACCTGCGCTTACCATCACGGTCGGATCTCCTCTCTCCGTCACGGTCAAACCTGCGCTTACCGTCACGGTCGGATCTCCTCCCCTCGTCACGGTCAAACCTGCGCTCGCCGTCACGGCCGTAGCGGCGGTTATTATCTCCGCTGCTGCGTTCACGGCCTTCGCCGCTGCGATAGACCGGCTGACCGTCGTGGAAGCTCACTATCTCATCATCATTGCGGGAGTACCGCCTGCGATCTCTTTTATCCATAACATCTCCTATTCTGCCGCAAAACTCATCAGTGTGTTAATTCGCTCATCCCGACCCATCAGGAAAAGCCAGCCCAGCACCGCTTCAAAGCCCGTTGCAGTACGGTAATCGCCAATGGAGGCGTTCTTGGGCACCGTACCCATGTGGGCATTGCGCCCACGCTTATACACGGCAAGCTCATCCTCCGTGAGCAGGGGTTCTATACTGCGGAAAGCCTCTGCCTGCGCTGCGGCGCACACGAGTTTTGTTGCCGCAACATGCATACCGTGCGCCGTAAGGGTGGTGGTGGATATGAGCCGTGTTCTGATGTAGAGATCATACACCGTATCGCCTATATATGCCAACACCAGGGGCGAGAGCATATTGGGATTTTCTACCCCTCGAACCCCCGGCATGGAACCCAGTACCATGCGGAACATCCCTGTATTCGGATTTTCCCCCATACTACCCATTACCCTTCATTATAACACGACAGTATAGAATATGCAAAGCCTTTTTTCATGCCAAACCCACAAAAAAATAACATCTCCGCAGGAAACGTCTCCTGCGGAGATGTTGATTAGCGATTAAGTCGGCGGTTATCCGTTCTTTCTACCAAATATCACCGTTGCTGCGCCTGCTGCCGCCGCAATAATGCCTACGCCTACGAGGCTCGCCGCACCCGTAAAGGGCGGCTGGGGAGTGGGCTCAACAGGCTCGGCCGTGGGTTCGGCGGTAGGTTCGGCCGTGGGTTCGGCAGTTGGCTCGACGGTAGGCTCAGCCGTGGGCTCCGGGGTGGGTTGGGGGTCGTCGCCGGGGAAGTAGGGCACGAACATGCCCAGTATCTGGGCGCCGTACGGACTAATTTTGCCGCAGAGCTGAAGCTCGCCTGTCGCAGTGTCGATGATGTAAAGATCCATGGGCTCAAGGTTGTAGGTCGTGTTGAACTGCGACCAGTACAGCACACCGGTGTTGTGATCAAAGCACATGGACTGCTCCTGCCAACACTCGGTTGCCGTCTGAGCTATAACCGTGGCTACACCCGTCGCAAGGTCGAGTCTTGCAAGCCTTGAACAACCGTTGCCGCCCCACAGGAG
The DNA here is from genome assembly GCA_944336475.1 of uncultured Clostridia bacterium. GTDB lineage: Bacteria > Bacillota > Clostridia > Christensenellales > CAG-138 > CALVLD01. The sequence goes on along the minus strand of CALVLD010000020.1, from coordinate 22,366 downwards.
GCCGGAGCCGGCAAGCATGACATAGGCATTGCCGTTCAGGTCTATGGCAAAGGCGTATACATATGTTCCGGCATCCTCGGGGATTTCATCACAGGTCACAAGAATGCCGGTGTCGAGCAGCACATCGCCCGTCTCAAGGTCTATCTGCCACAGACCGGTAACATCATTAATTATATACATTGTGCCGGTGGAATGGTCATATGCCATCTCGTTGGGATAGAATGAGGAATCGCCCGTTACATTGCAGTCGTTAAATTCGGGAGCGACCGTGCCCGCCAGGAACGTTTCCGTGTCCATGCGGAAAAATCTGCCGTTCAGATCATAGCCGTAAATGGTGTCGCCCACCTGTTCGGCACACAGCACTATCGAGTGGTCTGAATCCATCGGCCCCAGGTAGGCGACGTCCTCGGGATGTACGTCATTGAAAGAGCACCACTCCTGCACATCGTAATAATACCCCTCGACATCATCCTCCATCCTTGCGTACATGAAGCCGTATATGTCGACCGGGGGCTGGGCCTCCGTAACGGTGACTATGCATGTAGCGGAGAATCCGCCGTCCTCGGTTATGACGTCAACCTCCGTTTGACCCTCGGAAACGCCGGTGACGACGCCGTTTGCATCAACGGTGGCTATGCTTTCGTCTACGGATATGAATGTCACCGCCTTGTTGTGCGCCGTTAAGGGGAACACCTCCCATACGAGCTGAACCCGACGGCAGGCCGGAACCGTGACCTCGGGGGTTATCTCAACTCCTGTCACGGCTATGGGTGCGCCCACCATGACATCATCCAGATAAGCGGTATCCTCAAAATGGGAGCCGGAAAAGTCCTTGTCGTAATGCCAGCTCAGCGTGTGCTGGCCCTCCGTCAGTGCATAGGAGAAGCCCTCCCAGCCGACCTCTCCGGAGCTGCACAGGGCCTCCTGCTCGTCAACATAGAAGCGCAACAGGTCAAAATCCTCCTCACCGCTGACCTTGTAGAGGAAGGATACGGCATCCCCCTCGCAGGCGGTGACCGTCGTCGTCAATACCGCAATGGTGCTGTCCTCCCCCCGGTTGAGGGATACGGCATGGTCCCCCTCCACACCCCACGGGCGATCGTTGCCGTAGGGCTCGTCAAGCGTGTAGAACTCGAGCTCGCCACCATCGACATTGAGGGCTTCATCCAACTCATCACAGTTGAACATGTGATCCTCCGTCACGGCGATAAGTTGAACATCGTCCAGATAAGAGGCGTCATCACCCTCGGAGTTTTGAGCATCCTTGGTGTACACGAAGCATATCTCATGTGTTCCGGAGCTCAGAGGGTATGTAAATGTCTGCCAATCGTGCTCACCATACCAGTAGGCAAGGCAGTCATATCCATCGAACAGAGCAAAATAATCGGTGCCATCGGCATTTTCACAGCTCACCCTGAAGCGGAAGGATATAGCCGTGTCTGTGCCCACATCGACAGTAGTGGATACCTGGCTCTGGGTGACGCCCACGGTGTTGGGATCTCCGTCTATGCCGGTATTGCCGGACTTGGCATGATATCCCTCCACCACCCATGGGTAGATGCCGTAATCAGCCATCTCCATGGTAGCAAACTCAAGCGTGCCGCCCTCGACATTGAGTGCCTCATTCAGGTCTGCAGCATCACGAAGCACCGAACCATCGTGCTCGATACGGACGGGGCTGAACCCCTCCACATCGTCTAAGGCGGTCACAGGCAATGCCGTGCAGAGCAGAAGCACGGCTGTGAGCAGTATTGAATATACCCGTTTCATATTATCCTCCTTCTCATTAGTTAGATGATTAACTAACTAATGTATGATTTGCATCATTATACATAGGGAAATACGTCATGTCAATAGCTTTTTTGTTCAAAAACTGATATAATACCGCCATGCCTCCGTGCAGAGCACGGGGAAAGGAGATTTATTATGAATCTGACCCCACTGCCTCTGCTCGAGGCGCACTTTTTCCTTGCAAACAGGGCGCACGGGTTCTTGCCCGCGGCATTTATCAATGAGAAGATCGAGCTCAGTCATGGGAAGCTCGATCACCTTAAGGGGGCCTCGGGGATAATTGCCGAGCTGAATATGCGTCTGGAGCGCCGTGTCAAGCCAGACGATGCGGAGCTTATGAAGATATACCGCTCTCTGAACATGGCGGATGTGGAGGGTGACGTGGGCAACTTTACCGTTGCGGATATGGTCATAGGCGGCATAGAGCATCTTGCTGACGAACAGAGCCTTCAAAGAACGCTTTCCGACACAGATGGGGTATACAGACGCCTTGTGGAGCGCATGCTTGGAGAGGATGCCGACTGCAATGTGGGGCTCGGCAGCCTCATGGAGCTTATCACCTCCTCTCGGCTCCCGGATGAGAGCAAACTGCTGCTCATCGACACGATCCTTCACACGGACAAGTATCAGGCCATGCTTGCCGATGCGCTTGTGCCAATTGCGCTGGAATTTGAAAGCTGCTCCGAGCTGATAGCTCCGCTGCTTCGCATATATGAGCAGAGCTGTTATGACTATGCGGGGCCTTCCGCCGACGACACGGAAATATTCAACGCACTTATAAAGAGCGACGAAAACTCCCATGTGAGCTACACCATTCACCCGCTGGTGACGTATTTTAACCGCGCGGTGTTCGGCTTTACCGATGAAGATCACAAGGGAGTGTTCGGCGGCATAGGCGTGCTGTACTTCGACCTTCGCCTGTATAACCGCAGGGATATCAACGCCAAGCTGTCGGAGATAATGACCGTACTGGGCAGCAGGAGCAGGTTCGACATACTCGCTCTCATAGCCCAGGGCCCCAAATACGGCAGGGAGCTTGCGTCTCATCTGGGACTTACTCCGGCAACGGTCTCCCATCACATCAACCATCTGCTGGCGATTGAGCTCATTCGGGTGGAAAACGACGGGGTAAGGGCATACTACTCCCTCAACTATGACAAGACCGACGAGTTCGTGCGGATGCTCTCAAGCCTTCTCAAGCGGAGAGATTGACCTGCAAACAATGTAAAATTTTTGCAGACCGCCGTATATGCCCCTTTACACCATTGCAGCGGTGTGCTAAAATAACCGTTATAATACTAGCGCTTCCTGTCGGGTCTCCAGTGGATGCGCTGTTTACATTATTTGAAAGGATTTATTGCAGATGATTCGTATCAGTACCGACAGCACGAGCGACCTCACAAAGGAGTTGTATGACAGATACAATGTCTCCGTACTGCCCCTGTTCATCCGTCTTGCCGGCAAGGAGTATGTCGACGGCAAGGATCTGGATGTCCCCAAGATGTTTGAACTTGTAAAGACGCATAACGAGCTTCCCATGACTGCCGCCCACGGGGTGGGCGACTACGAGGCATACTTCAACTCCATAAGGGAAGAGAGCCCGGGCTGTGAGATAATACACATCTCCATATCCTCGGATTTCTCCACCAGCTTCAACAGCGCACGCCTTGCGGCGGAGAATATGGAGGGCGTCTATGCGGTGGATTCGCGCAACCTCTCCTCCGGCGTTGGCCATGTCGTCATAGAGGCGGCCGAGCGCGCGGAGCGCGGCATGGCGGCGGCAGACATCGTCCGTGAGCTGGAGCAGGATATCATCCCCAATGTTGAGACGAGCTTTGTGCTCGATACCCTCGACTACATGGCAAAGGGCGGCCGCTGCTCCATGGTTACCGCGCTCGGTGCAAACATACTTGGCCTGCGTCCCTGCATACAGGTGATAGACGGCAAAATGAAAGTCGTCAAGAAGTATAGGGGGCCCTTCCAGCGTGTGCTCAGGCAGTACATAAAGGAGCGTCTGGAGGGAAGGGAGGATATAGTCCGTCGCAGGATATTTGTTACCCACGCCAATTACGATCCCAAGCTCGTCGATGAATGCGCCGACGAGGTCAAGAGCATAATGGATTTTGACGAGGTAAAGATCACCCGTGCAGGTTGTACCATATCCTGCCACTGCGGCCCGAACTGCCTCGGCATACTGTTTATCCGCAGTAAGAATAACGCCTAACAATTATCCGAAAGGAGTAATTTTATGAGGGAATACCTTGAATCCATGGGCATACCTGGGGTAACGGCGGTGCATCGCAATCTGTCCCCGGCGGAACTGACCGAGCGTGCGCTCGCAAGGGGTGAGGGCAAGCTGGCCAACAACGGCGCACTCGTCATCAACACGGGCAAGTACACCGGCCGCTCTCCCAACGACCGCTTCATAGTCGACACACCCGATATTCATGACAAGGTCGATTGGGGCAAGATCAATGTACCCATCCCGAGGGAAAAGGCAGATGCCATATTCCGCAATATGTGCGCCTATATGCAGAATCGTGAGGTGTTCATAGTCGATGCCTATGTCGGCGCAGATGCAAAGTACAACCTTCCCATCCGTGTTATATGCGAGAATGCGGCGTCTGCGCTGTTTGCAACGCAGGCATTCGTCCGCCCTTCGGCGGAGGAGCTAAAGGCGTTCGTGCCCGGTTTCACCATACTCTGCGCCCCGGGCTACAAGTGTGTTCCCGAGCGTGACGGGGTCAATTCCGAGGCGGCGATAATACTCGACTTCCAATATCGCCGTGTCACCATCGCCTGCTCCATGTATTCGGGTGAGATAAAGAAGGGCATGTTCTCCGTTATGAACTTCCTCATGCCGCAGAAGGGAGTGTTCCCCATGCACTGCTCCGCCAACATGGGCAGGGAGGGGGATGCCGCCCTGTTCTTCGGCCTCTCCGGCACGGGCAAGACCACCCTCTCCGCCGACCCCAACCGAATGCTCATAGGCGATGACGAGCACGGATGGTCGGACGACGGTGTGTTCAATTTTGAGGGCGGATGCTATGCCAAGTGCATCAACCTCTCCCGTGAGAACGAGCCGCAGATATGGGATGCCATTCGTTTCGGCTCCCTTGTGGAGAATGTCATAATGGACGATGCCTCTCGCACCCTCGACTATGCCGACAGCAGCATAACCGAGAACACCCGCGCGGCATATCCCGTGGAGTACATACCCAACTGCGTTATACCCGGTGTGGGCGGCCATCCCAAGACGATAATATTCCTCACCGCAGACGCCTTCGGCGTGCTTCCGCCTATAGCCAAGCTGGATAAGAACATGGCCATGTACCACTTCGTATCCGGCTACACGAGCAAGCTTGCCGGTACCGAGCGCGGCATAAAGGAACCGGAGGCGACCTTTTCCACGCTGTTTGGCGCACCATTCTTCCTCATGCACCCCTCGGTGTATGCCGATATGCTCGGCCGCCGCATGGATGAGCATGAGGCAAACGCATTCCTCATCAATACCGGTTGGTCTGGCGGCCCGTATGGCGTCGGCTCCCGTATGAAGATAAAATACACACGCGCAATGGTCACCGCCGCCCTGACAGGTGCGCTCAAGGATGTCGAGTACTATCTGCATCCGGTTTTCAATGTGTGGGTGCCCAAGTCCTGCCCCAATGTTCCGTCGGAGATACTCAATCCTCGTGAGATGTGGACGGATATGGATGCCTACGACGCACAGGCAAGGGAGCTTGCGGCACGCTTCGTGGAGAACTTCACAAGGTACAGGAACATGCCGCAGAACATTATCGATGCAGGTCCGCATATCTGATCCTATTGTTAAAGTCAGCGTGCCGCCGTGCGTGAGTAATGCGCACGGCGGCAGCCGTTCGCCTGACAGCCGCAAAAGTCAAATATATTTGGGATTTTTCGAAAGCAGTATTGACAAATCACCGGTGTGGGCATATAATATGCGGGCTTGAAGCAGAAGCTTGCCCGCTTCTCACTCGCCGCGTTCCGTCGCAGGCGCAGTCGTTGGCAGTGTGACAACGTCCATTTGGGAGTCGGTCTGTTTGCGGGTGCTTGGTAACAGGCAGCCGTTTTGTTTTTGCAGAGAGCTAATATTTTCGGAGGTGATACACCATAGCGATCCAGGAATTGATGATCAATGAGCAGATCCGTGATAAGGAAGTTCGCCTGATCGACGAAAACGGCGAACAGATGGGCATAGTGCAGACGAGAGTTGCACTCAGCATTGCGGATGAACGGGGCCTTGACCTCGTGAAGATTGCGCCGACGGCACAGCCGCCCGTGTGCAAGATAATGGACTACGGCAAGTATCGGTTCGATCAGAGCAAGCGTGAGAAGGAACAGCGCAGGAATCAGACCGTTATCGAGATGAAGGAGGTCCAGCTCTCTGCGACCATCGACACGCACGACATGGAGGTAAAGGCAAAGGCCTGCACTCGTTTCCTCAAGGACGGCAACAAGGTAAAGGTCTCCATACGCTTCCGCGGCAGGCAGATCGCCCACGGTGACATCGGCCTTAACGTGATGAACACCTTCTATGAGCTTGTGAAGGAGTACGCCGTGATAGAGCGTCCCGCCAAGCAGGAAGGCAGGAACATGTACATGTTCCTTGCTCCAAAAACCAGCAAATAATTTTTGACGGAGGTACACCATGCCTAAGATTAAGACCCATAGGGGTGCTGCGAAGCGTTTCAGCTTCACCAAGAGCGGCAAGATCAAGAGGGGTAAGGCCTACAAGAGCCACATCCTGAACAAGAAGACCACCAAGCGTAAGCGCAATCTGCGCCAGACCGGCTTCATCGCTGAGGAAGAGCAGAAGAAGATTGCTATGCTTATACCTTATAAGAAGTAACGGAGGGCAAGAAAAATGGCAAGGATCAAAAGAGCAGTATCGGCCGCTAAGAAGCGCCGCAAGGTTTTCAAGCTGGCAAAGGGCTACTGGGGCGCAAAGTCCAAGCTCTATCGTGCGGCAAGCCAGCAGGTGATGAAGTCCCTCTCCTACGCCTATGTGGGAAGGAAGCTCAAGAAGCGTGAGTATCGCCGTCTCTGGATCGCCCGTATCAACGCCGGCGCCAGAATCTGCGGCACCAACTACTCCAAGCTCATCCATGGCCTGAAGGTGGCGGGCGTTGACGTCAATCGCAAGGTTCTCGCAGACCTCGCCGTGAACGACATGAACGCATTCAACGAGCTTGTCAAGATTGCAAACAACGCAGTTGCGTAAGCAAAACACACCAGAAAGGGAGTGGGTCATGCCGCTCCCCTTTTTGTTATCGCCGCAATATTGCGTACTGCGGCGCCAACTACTCCAAGCTCATCCATGGCCTGAAGGTGACGGGCGTTGACGTCAACCGCAAGGTTCTCGCAGACCTCGCCGTGAACGACATGAACGCATTCAACGAGCTTGTCAAGATTGCAAACAACGCAGTTGCGTAAGCAAAACACACCAGGAAGGGAGTGGGTCATGCCGCTCCCCTTTTTGTTATCGCTGCAATATTGCGTACTGCGGCGCCCAAAAAATATTTTATCGGGTCTATTGACAGGGGTCGATTCGGCGCCTATAATATATAGCGTGCTACATTACAGGGGGAACAGACATGAATCAGGATATCGGTTACAAGCTGAAATTGATAACGGATAAGCTTAAGGTCAGAGCCGATAAGGATCTGAAGCAGCACGGGCTCACCCTGTCCCAGACCCGCGTGCTGTATTTTCTCAGTGCAAAGGGAGGCGAAGCGACGCAGAAGGAGATCGAGGATTATCTGCAGGTAGCTCATCCCACCGTTGTGGGGATAGTTTCTCGCATGATAAGGAACGGCTTTCTGGAAGCATGGCTCGATCCGGAAAATCGGCGTAACAAGGTTGTGCGGCTGACGGAGAAAGCGCATCAATTCGTTAAGATGATGACAGTGGTCTCGGGCGAGCATGAACGAATGCTGCTGCGCTCCCTATCGCCGTCGGAGGTATGCGAGCTCAGGCGGATGCTCGATCTGATACTGGAAAATCTTGAACGAAGCTGAACTGCTCCGTGAGCGTTGCTCACCATCGGCAGGGGTGTTGACGCACCTGGCGATACCTGCGAATCCATTCCAAAGTGTAGCATACTACATGATTATATGCAAGGAGTGAACTGGGATGATAAGAACACTGCTCAAAAGCCTGCGAGGGCATAAAAAGGCCTCGTTGGCAACGATTTTGCTTTCGGTCCTTGAGGTATTGATGGAGATAATCATTCCTCTGTGCATGGCTGATCTAATTGACTTCGGCATAAATCTCGGGGACATGACTGCCGTATGGAAATACGCCGCCGCTCTGTTCCTGTTGGCGCTGACGGAGCTTGCGGTGGGCATGCTATCCGCACGTCTCGGGGCAAGAGCCTCCGCAGGGTTTGCGGCAAACCTACGTCAGGACATGTATGACAACGTACAGACGCTTGCCTTTTCCAATATCGATAAGCTTTCCGCCGCATCCATTGTTACCCGACTGACAACGGATGTCACGAACATTCAGAACGCTTACCAGATGTTGATACGAATGGCGATTCGAGGGCCGATCATGATAATATTTTCAATGATAGTATCCTTCCGCACCAACGCAAGCATTGCGCTTGTGTTTCTGGCGATAATACCGATAATGGCGGTGATACTGTCCTTTGTGGTGCTCAAGGTCCGCCCCATATTCGAGCGTGTGTTCCGCACCTATGACGATCTGAACAACGTGGTGCAGGAGAATCTGAGAGGCATACGAGTTGTGAAGTCGTTTAATCAGGAGGAGCATGAGATAAAGAAGTTCAAGGGCATTTCACAGCGCATCTATGAGTATTTCGGCAAGGGCGAACGGCTCATAGCTCTAAACAGTCCTCTTATGCAGACCTGCATGTATACCTGCATGATACTCATATCGTGGATAGGCGCAAAGGCGATACTCGCAAGTGGAAACGATCCCGCCCTCGGTCTGACGACTGGCGATCTCACCGCACTCATCACATATGCCATCCAGATACTTACCAGCCTAATGATGCTTTCCATGGTATTTGCCATGCTCACCATAGCAAACTCGTCCGCCGAGAGGATAGCCGAGCTGCTTAACGAAAAGACTGACATAGCCGAGCCCGAACATGCAGTATTCGAGGTCAGGGACGGAGAGATATGCTTTGAGAACGTCAGCTTCTCCTATGCCTCCAAAGCCGATAAAAAGGTGCTGGACGGCGTAAACCTGCACATAGCCTCCGGTCAGTCCGTGGGCATAGTCGGTGCGACGGGCTCGTCAAAATCATCCCTTGTACAGCTCATACCCCGCCTGTACGATGTTACGGAGGGCAGGGTGACATTAGGCGGCGTGGACGTGAGGGACTATGACCTTAACACGCTTCGCGGCGCTGTTGCAATGGTGCTGCAGAAGAACGAGCTGTTCAGCGGCACCGTTGCGGAGAATTTGCGGTGGGGCAATGAGGACGCAACGCTTGAGGAAATAAAGGAGGCATGCCATATGGCGCAGGCCGATGAGTTCATATCCGCCATGCCGGATGGCTACGAGACCCATATTGAACAGGGTGGGGCCAACGTGTCAGGCGGGCAGAAGCAAAGGCTGTGCATCGCCCGTGCACTGCTTAAAAAGCCCAAGGTGCTCATACTTGACGATTCCACCAGTGCGGTGGATACCCGCACCGATGCGCTTATAAGCAATGCGCTCAAGGAATACATTCCCGATACGACCAAGATCATCATAGCACAGAGGGTATCCTCGGTGCAGAGCGCCGACATGATAATCGTCATGGATGATGGAAGGATATCGGCAGTCGGCACGCATGAAAAGCTCCTCGAAACCTGTCCCATATATCGTGAGGTATTCGAGTCTCAGCAGAAAGGGGGTAATGACGAATGAAGGAACATAAGCGCTTTAATCCCGATACCGTAAAACGTCTGTTTACCTATTTGAAGCCGCATCGATGGGCACTGGTATTTGTAACCGTGTGCATAATAGTGAGCTCGGTGGCAAGCGCCGCATCCTCTATGTTTTTGCAAGTGCTGATAGACGACTACATAGTACCCATGCTTGGCATGGATAATCCCGTGCTCACCGGCCTTGTGCATGCGCTCATCACGATGGGAGCGATATATGCGATCGGCGCGCTGGCGTCCTGGATATATAACCGTCGGATGGTTACGATAGCGCAGAGCGCACTCAAGTGCATCCGAGACGATATGTTCACCAAAATGCAGCGTCTGCCCATACGCTATTTCGACGCCCACACCCACGGCGATACGATGAGCCTCTACACCAACGATACCGATACGCTGAGGCAGATGATAGCCCAGTCTCTGGCGCAGCTTATTTCATCCATATGCACTATCGTGGCGGTGTTCTTCTGCATGCTGTATATCAGCGTGTGGCTTACCGCTGTGGTGTGCGTGGTCGTGTTCATAATACTGTGCATCTCAAAGATAGTGATAAAGCGCAGCGGCGCCTACTTTGCGGCACAGCAGAGATCCATTGCCGATCTTGACGCCTATGTGGAGGAAATGATAAACGGCCAGAAGGTCATAAAGGTGTTCTGCCATGAGGAACAGGCAAAAACGGGGCTTGGCAAGCTCAACTGCATTTGGGAAACGAATGCGGCAAAGGCAAACGGGCACGCCAACTCCATGATGCCCATGCTGAATGCATTCGGCTATGTACAGTATGCGGTGATAGCTCTCATAGGCGGATACATGGCGATAGCAGGTACCGCAAACCTGGGGTTGCTCGGCTTCAACGTGCTGAGCTTGGGCAAGATAGCCTCATTCCTGACGCTTTCCAGGAGCTTTATAAACCCCATCTCCCAGATAGCAAACCAAGCCAATTCCATAATTACGGCGCTTGCAGGCGCCCAGCGCATATTTGATTTTATGGATGAGGAGCCCGAGACGGATGACGGGTATGTCACCCTTGTCAACGTCTGTGATGAGAACGGCGAGCTTATGGAGTGCAGTGAGCGCACGGGGCTCTGGGCATGGAAGCATCCCCATCACGACGGTACGCTGACATACACAAGGCTTGAGGGGCGCATAGTGCTCGACCATGTGGACTTTGGTTATCTGCCGGATAAGGATGTCCTGCATGATATCACCCTCTACGCCGAACCGGGGCAGAAGATAGCGTTTGTCGGGGCCACAGGCGCCGGAAAGACGACTATCGCCAATCTTATAAATCGCTTTTACGATGTTTCGGATGGAAAGATACGTTATGACGGCATTAATATCAACAAGATTAAAAAGGCCGACCTGCGTCGGAGCCTTGGTATCGTTTTACAGGATGTCAATCTGTTTACCGGCACGGTGATGGAAAACCTGCGCTACGGCAATGCGGATGCTACGGATGAACAGTGCATCGCCGCCGCAAAGCTGGCAAATGCGGACGGCTTTATCCGGATGCTCCCGCAGGGGTATGACACGGTGCTCAAAGGCGACGGCAGCGGCCTGTCGCAGGGGCAGCGCCAACTCATATCCATCGCCAGAGCCGCTGTGGCCGACCCGCCGGTGATGATACTGGACGAGGCGACGTCATCCATCGATACCAGAACGGAGGCGCTGGTGCAGGCAGGCATGGATCGCCTTATGAAGGGCAGAACGGTGTTCGTCATTGCACACAGGCTGTCCACCGTGCAGAATTCCGATGTAATAATGGTGCTCGATCACGGCTCGATAATCGAGCGCGGCAGCCATGATATGCTGATAGGGAAGAAAGGCGTTTATTACAGGCTCTACACGGGTGCGTTTGAGCTGGAATGATTGCGCACCGCCGTAACCTCTACAAAGAGCTCATTAACGAGAGGGCGGCCGCTGCCGCCTTCTCTGCTAATCAACAAATCCTGCGTAGGCGAGCCTTGACGACCGATCGAGGGATTGAAAAGCAGCTCTCGCATTGAACCGCCCAAGGCTTCCTTTACACAAGGGAGCCTTTTGGGGGAACGGGGCCTGTTCAGAAGCTTTTTTCGGAGTCCAATGCAACAGTTTGTTCCTGTCCCGGTTGGCAGTGCAAAACCTCCCCTGCTTAACGTGTGCGTCACTGCAATGCGAAAGCCCGGCTTGCCACAGGCAGGCCGGGCTTTTTATAGGGACGGACCCCGGGGGAGCTCCGGTGGAGCTTTGTTTTACATCAACTTGCGGATAAGGGCCTTGATGTCCTCAACGGATGCCTCCCTGGGGTTGCCGGGAGCACACGCATCGGCATAAGCGGACTGAGCCAGGAACTCAAGATCGTCCTCCCTGATGGCAGCGAGCTTCGTGGGAATTCCCACATCTACGCTGAGCTGGCGGACGGCATCCACAGCGGCCTTGCGGTAGGTATCCTGATCCATGCCGGCGGTGTCAACGCCCATGGCCTCCGCAACGGCCTTGAACTTCTCACCCGTGACGGGGGCATTGTACTCCATAACGATGGGCAGCATCATGGCACATGCCACACCGTGAGGGGTGTCATACACAGCGCCCAGGGTGTGAGCCACGGAGTGTGCAATGCCCAGGCCGACATTGGAGAAGGCCATGCCGGTCACAAACTGGCCGAGAGCCATGCCCTCCCTGCCTTCGGGATCATTCTGCACGGCGCCCCGGAGGTTCTTCGCGATGAGGCGGATGGCTTCAAGATTCAGGCAGTCCGGCAGAGCCCATGCCGCCTTGGTGGTGTAGCCCTCTATTGCGTGGGTCAGAGCATCCATGCCGGTGGCGGCAGTGAGACCCTTTGGCATTGTGGACATCATATCGGGATCGACTATGGCGATGTCCGGGATGTCATTGGTGTCAACGCAGACGAACTTGCGCTTGCGCTCGACATCAGTAATGACATAGTTGATGGTAGCCTCCGCAGCGGTGCCAGCTGTGGTGGGAACGGCGATGGTGAACACGGTGCGGTTCCTGGTGGGAGCAACGCCCTCAAGACTGCGAACATCGGCAAACTCGGGGTTGTTGATGATTATGCCGATGGCTTTACCGGTATCCATTGAGGAGCCGCCGCCCACGGTAATCATGTAGTCTGCGCCGCTTGCCTTGTATGCGGCAACGCCGGACTGCACGTTCTCGATTGTGGGATTGGGCTTGATGTCGGAATATATCTCATATGCCATGCCGGCCTCATCCAGAATATCGGTCACCTTCTTGGTGACGCCGAACTTCACCAGATCTGGATCGGTGGCGATAAAGGCCTTGCGGAAGCCCTTTGCTGCGACCAGAGCGGGGATCTCCCCGATAGCGCCCTTGCCGTGATAGGAAACGGCGTTGAGTACAAAACGATTGACCATTGTATTATCCTCCTTGGGTAGATTTTAGATTTTGGGATGTATCAAATTATAGCATCTTTTCCCAATGTATGCAAGAAAATTATCACCTATTGTCCGTCCATAAATATGGCGGCTACCCCATGCCGCACCAAAGCTAAAGAGGTGGCCCGGCACAACCGCAACTACAAGCCTCCCTTGTGTAAAGGCAGGTGGCACAGCGAAGCCGTGACGGAGGGATTGTAGGGTAACATTAGTTAATAGCATCCTAGGACGTTCGGCGGGTGCTCGTAAGAAAGTAATTCACCAAAAATTACACTTACGGCATCTGTCAGGCGGGATTGGCTAACGAAAAAATGAGCGATACTTGGTTTTTTGGCCGAGTATCGCTTATTTTTTTGCCCTTGCGTAGAAGCAATAGATTTATTCACACTTTTTTGCTATAATCATATCGTATCTATCCTTTCCATTCCTTTCCGAGGTTTTTTCAAAAAATCTCAAAAAACTTTTGACGCATTGGAACAATTTGAACTTTCTCATGCCATATATAGTAGAGGGGCAAAAATAAACGATTGGAGGTGACGCTATGACACAACCGAAAGACCCCAAAGGCTTTCTTGTGGTGCTGCCCGGTGAAATCATCGAGATACCTCAGGATAGCGACAAATCGTGGCTGACTTTGTTTTACAGTCTGCCAAAGGAGCTTGCCGAGAAGTGGAAACCGGCTTTTGACTTGCCACGCTGCCCTTACGAGGTTTTGCGGACGGACAAGTATGACAGCATCGTTTGTGACGATATGTTTAAGCTGCTTGTGTGGGATTGCTATTCGTGGAGTGCATGGCAGTTCTTCCAAGTGAAAGACCGCAAGGGAAACTACCGTGATATTCCCGGCGATATGAAGCAGTATGCGGGCTACTTCCCCTTGTGGCGGCTCTCATACAACATCATTCCATATATCCGAATGAAGTTTGAGCAACACGGACTTGGCTTTCAAAACCTATACAATATCCCGCAGGGTGTTGAAGTGCCGTGGCTGACCTATCAGCAGTTCAGCAATCTGATCGGCAATGTCACCGATATGGTAATTGCGGAAGAAAACTGGCAGCCGATGATTGATGCTATCTGGGAGAACAGGACGGTTGAGGACTACGAAACCACAAGTAGCACCGTCAAGACCGACTTCATGCGGAAGTGGTATCACAACCGTTCCGGCAAGCCTATCTCTCTGGACGAAATGATGGAGAGCGAGAACGGAGACATTTTTGAGGTAGCCGACCCACGAAGCGAGTTTGAGCAGATGGTTATCTCCGAAATGCAGATTGCCGCCTTTGCCGAGCAGAATATCACCGGCAAAGACCGGGAGATATTGAAGCTACGAATGGACGGACACACCGAGCAGGAGATCGCAGACAAGGTTGGCTACAAAACCGCAAGTGCGGTACACAAGCGGATTGCAAAAATCGCAAGTGCCTATGAGGATTTTGTGACCGCTGAATACGGAAAATATCTGGACAAGTAAATGACGCAGAACGGCAGCAGTCACCCGAAAGGTGGCTGCTGTTTTTCGTGTAGGAAAGGAGTATCAATGAGCAAAGAGCCGTTTGCAAATCTACCCGATGTGCTGAACGCAAAGCAGCTTGCCGAAGCGTTGCACCTATCCAAAGCCGGGGCTTACAATCTGCTGAATGCAGACGATTTCCCCACGCTGAAAATCGGCGGGAGGAAGCTGGTCATAAAGCAGGATTTATTGCTCTGGCTGAAAAAACACACCAACAGTCAAGAGCCGAGAAAAACAGAAAACAGCCAATAACGACTGCTCGAACGCACTACTACCTGTCCGAACAGTTTCTATTTGAAAATCGCTGTTTTCTTCAATTCAAGAGCCGAGAAAAATCGCCGAAAAATACCACCCTTGCGGAGTGGAGCGCAGAAAGGAGTTAAAATGCGAACAGGACTAACCAAGCGGCAGAAAACTACAGAAATCTTCTTTGACGAAACCAAGAGACGGATCACTGTCTACACCCACAACACCAGCTTGAAAAAGCGGTTGACCGCCTTTGCGGAGCGGTATTCTGACCACTGCACTGTGACGGACGAGGACACAGAAACGGGCTACAAGGCGTTTGAGATTGAAAAGGGGCGATTGTCTTTCCGGCTGACCGCCCCATACAGTGAGGAACGACGACAGGCTGCAAGCAAATATGCCAAAAAAGTTACAAACTTTATGCAGCGAGGTGATTGAAAAATCGAGGCTGTTTTGCTATAATTATTATGAAAAGATCTGTGAGGAGGTGTGGTAATGGCAAAGAACAAACTGGTTGCCCCAGTTGTCAAGTGGGTTGGCGGAAAACGCCAGCTTTTAGATGAGATTACGCCTTTGCTTCCAAAGCGGATCGCTTCTTACTGTGAGCCATTTTTAGGTGGCGGTGCTGTTCTTTTTTCAATTCAGCCATCTAAAGCTATCGTCAATGACTTAAACGGAGATTTGGTAGCTGTTTACGAAACAATCCGTGACGACCTCGAATCTCTGCTTGAAGATTTGAAAAAACACGAAAATACTTCCGAGTATTTTTATGCACTGCGAGATATGGATAGAGATAAGGAAGCATATCAAGCGATGACAAAGGTTAAACGAGCTTCCAGATTGATCTATCTTAACAAAACTTGTTTCAATGGGCTTTTCCGGGTTAATTCTTCTGGTGAGTTTAATTCTCCGTTTGGTCACTACAAAAACCCTAATATAGTTAATGAGCCTGTTCTTCGGGCTGTTAGCAAATATTTTGCATCAAGCAATATCACATTTTATAGCGAGGATTTTGCTGAAACTTTGAAACGAGTAAATAAAGGCGGTTTTGTATATCTTGATCCCCCATACGATCCTGTTTCAGATACAGCAAGTTTCACAGGTTATAACAAAGGCGGTTTTGACCGAAACGAGCAGATTAGATTGAAGCAGTGCTGTGATGAGCTGACGAAGCGTGGAGTAAAATTCATGCTTTCTAACTCAGCCACCGATTTTATCAAGGATTTGTATAAGGATTACGATATTACAATCGTAAAGGCAAAGCGAGCAATTAATGCAGATGCAAGCAAGCGCGGGGCAATAGAGGAGGTGCTAATCAGAAATTATGGGGCTGAATGATACTGCTTGGCAAGCCCTCTTTGACAAGTACAATATTCTTAATGAAATTCAAAGGAATGGTCAGTTTGTAATATCGGCAAACCAAATCAAAGAATTTCGTGAACCAAGACTAATGACCAAGTTTGACCATAAAGTTAATCTCCCAACTATTTTTGCAGACAATGGATTAGCAATTTTGCCTATTACTCGTGGAGATTATGTTATTTCATCATTCTCTGCATATAAAGAATTTGAACCCCCTGTTGCCGATGCGCAGAGAATTTCAATTCCCGCCCATATCCAAAGCCTAATGCCGCAGTTTCTCGTAAGCGAAGCTATTGCTTTGAATTGTGCAAACGCTTGTGGTATATTGAGTGATTTTTTAGAAGATGATGCTCTCGTGTCAACAGTAAGCGGTCGCATGAGTTCCGGCGGTTTTGGCTTTAATATTGAAACGGGAACCGGCACGAAATATGTAGCTGTATCAAATTCTCAAATAGAAATTGATGCTGCATACGAGGGAATTAACTATCTTTCTCTTTTTGAAGCGAAGCGGGATTTGTCTGATGATTTTCTTGTGAGGCAACTTTACTACCCTTTCCGTGTATGGAGTAGCCGAGTAACCAAGCCGGTCAAGCCAGTATTTCTTATCTTTTCAAACGGTATATTTAACTTGTATCAATATCAGTTTGACGATCCTCAAAACTATAATTCGCTCAGATTGGTAAAGCAGAAGAATTATGTGATCGCAACCGAAATCTGCTTGTCAGATATTGAAAACCTTTTGACAACTGTTCAGTTGGTAGCTGAGCCTGAAATTTCATTTCCCCAAGCTGACCGTATGTCCCGGATAGTAAACCTTATCGAGTTGTTAAATGAGAAACCGATGACAAAGCAAGATATAACATCGGAATACGCATTTGATGAGCGGCAGACAAATTATTATACTGATGCAGGGCGATACCTTGGGCTTATCGACAAAGGGCATGATGAAGATGGGAACATTCTTTTCCAGTTGTCTGCCCGTGGACATCATATAATGAGATTGGAGTACAAGGAACGCCAACTTGCTCTTGTGACACAGATATTGATGCACAAGGTATTCAACGAAACCTTAAAGTTACATCTACAATGCGGAGAAATGCCGGATAAACAAACCATCATCCAAATTATGAAGAACTCAAGCCTATATCATGTTGAAGCTGACAGCACATATTTACGGCGTTCTTCGACAGTCATAGGTTGGATAAACTGGATTTTGGGAATTGTTGAGGAATAACTCTTCGCTAAAAAGGAGGGTGAAAAGCATGGCAGACAATAAGCAAAGACCAATTATTCAATCAAGTGGATACAACGGTAGCGAGCCTACTCGTATTTGCCCTCACTGTGGCAAAGAAAAACCGTTGAGTGACTTTGGTTATAGAAAAATGAAAAAAAGCGAAAATGGGCAAGTCAGAAACCAGTCTTGGTGTAAAGATTGCCGATAAAAAGAATGGCAGACCGTCTACTGCAAAAGGTAGGCGGTCTTTTCATATCCAAAACAAAATCACAGGAGGAACGATATGCCGAGAAAACAACCGACCACCCTTGCAGAGTGTAACGCCGAATTGGAACTCGCACAGAAGCAGCTACAGCAATATCAAAACCGGGAGAAGATGCTGACACGGAAGTTGAGCGTAGAGGAACGCCGCATCAGAACGCACCGCCTTTGCGCCCGTGGCGGCTATCTAGAAAGCATCGTGCCGGAGCTGATCGCCATGACGGATGAGGAAGCGAAAGACTACCTTTACCAAGCAGTACACAGCGAGGAAGCAAGAGCATTTTTAAAAAAGCGAGCCGAGGGAGGGACTACGGAATAATACCCTTGTTTACAAGGGCGCACTTATACACCCTGTCGGGTGTCGTGCGCTCTGCCGAGGGCTTTGTGGGAGCTAGGGAAATCCACGCTCCCACATTGGCGGCTTGCGCCGCACAGGGAAAACTGCATTTTCCCTGCGACAGATTGCGCTGTCTACCCTTTAGCGCACTTGCGGAAAGCGAATACCTTGCTTCGCAAGCTATTCACTTTCCACAAGTCTGAATAACCGAAACCGGGAGGTGGTACTATCGCAATTTACCATTGCAGCATTAAGATCGTCAGCCGTGGCAGCGGTAAATCCGCAGTCGCAGCAGCCGCCTACCGAAGCGGCGAGAAAATCACAAACGAGTGGGACGGCATAACCCACGACTACACCAAGAAAGGCGGCATCGTCCATTCCGAAATCCTGCTGCCACCCAATGCTCCACTAGGCTTCAAAGACCGGGGAACGCTATGGAACAGCGTGGAGGAAATCGAAAAGGCGGGCAATTCCCAACTGGCAAGAGAGTTGGAAGTTGCCCTGCCCATAGAGTTATCCAGAGAGGAACAGTTACGGCTTGTCCGTGAATACTGTTCCTCTCAATTTGTTTCCAAAGGAATGTGCGCCGACTTCAATATCCACGACACAGGCAGCGGCAATCCCCACGCCCATATCCTCTTGACGATGCGCCCGATGGACGAGCAGGGTAAGTGGCTTCCGAAATCCAAAAAGGAATATGTGCTTGATGAAAATGGCGAGCGCATCCGTCTTGCAAGCGGCAGATACAAGACACGAAAAGTTGACCTTGTGGACTGGAACAGCCACGACAACGCCGAGGTCTGGCGCAAGGCGTGGGCTGACCTTGCCAACAGTTTTTTGGAGCAGAGTAACCGCCCGGAACGCATCGACCACCGCAGCTATGAACGGCAGGGCATTGAGCAAATCCCGACTGTTCACATCGGCGTGGCGGCATCACAGATGGAGAAGAAAGGCATCGTTACCGAGCGTGGCGAACTCAACCGCAGTATCAAGGCGGCTAATCGTATGCTCCGTGAAATTCGGGCGCAGATCGGCAAGCTGAAAGAATGGCTGTCCGAGATTTTCAAGGCAAAGGAAGCCTTGCGAGCCGAGCCGCAACAGCCGAAATCTCCCGACCTGTCAACGCTGCTGTTCCGCCATCTGGATATTCAGAAAGCAAAGGGCAGGAAGTATTCGCAGAGTTGGCAGCAACAGCACACCGCCGATGAACTCAAAGCCATTTCCAAAGCGGTCAATCTTCTTGCGGAAAAGGGTATCTTCACTCTGGAGGAATTGGACGCTGCCCTGTCCTCTGTCAGCGACAAGGCAAGCGAAATCCGTGGTGCTATGAAGCCGAGGGAAGCGAGAATTAAGCAGCTACAAAAGCTGATTGAGCAGGCGCAGAACTTCCAAAAGACAAAGCCCGTCCATGATGAATACAAGCAAATCCGTTGGAAAGGCAAGCAGGAAAAGTTTGCAGAAACGCATCGAGCCGACCTCACGATATGGGAAGCGGCTAACCGTTATCTGCGGGCGAACTTGCCGGATATGAAACTGACCCCTAAAGCGTGGCAGACTGAGCTTGCGAAGTTGACCGCCGAGAACGAAGCGGAGTACGCCAAGCTGAAAGCACAGCGGGAAGTCGTTTCCGATCTGCAAAAAATCCGCCGCTATGTGGATATTGCGCTGAAAGAGGACGCACCGCAGCAGAGCAAAACCAGAAATCACAATATAGACCGATGAGCCATCGGAGAAAGGAAACCACCATGAACAAGAACAAAGAGTTTGAACATGAAATCGACCCGGAACTGTTAGAGGAAATCCGGCTATGGGAAGAAGCCGACCACGATGAGCTGACAGAATATTATTTCTCCTGCTCTGACCCCTATCTCAAACCGCAGCCCCTACCGCCCGACCATGTACGCCACAACTGCTACTTTAACGAGGACGGGCATCTCTGCGTGAAAAATCTTTCCGCTTTCTGGCTGCCGGAATTCACCTTGCAAAAGGAGATCGGCGGCACACTCTACACCGTCACAGGCAGCTATGACGGAACGGAAACGCTTGACAAGAAAATGGAGCGCATTATGGGCGAAAAGTTTACAGAAAAGATGGAGGAACAGGAATGACAAATTCACAAAATCTTGGTACAATAGAAGCAACCAATCCTGTACTGGCAGTTGTCCCATTAAAGGAGGAAACAGAAATGTTACGGGCAACTGAAAAAATCACCGCATTATACTGCCGACTTTCGCAGGAGGATGCCAACGAGGGCGATAGCAATTCCATCACCAATCAGAAAGACATCCTGCTCCGCTACGCCAAAGAACACCGCTTTCCCAACCCGACCTTTTTCGTAGATGACGGGTACAGCGGCACCAACTATGACCGCCCCGGCTTTCAGCAAATGCTGTCTGAAATCGAAGCGGGAAAAGTAGCAGTAGTGCTGACGAAAGACCTTTCCCGACTTGGGCGTAATTCCTCGTTGACCGGGCTGTATATCAACTTCACTTTTCCAAAATACAGCGTCCGCTATATCGCCATCAACGACCACTTTGACACCATCGACCCCAACAGCACCGACAACGATGTGGCGGGTATCAAAAACTGGTTTAACGAGTTTTTCGCCAAAGACACAAGCCGCAAAATCCGGGCTGTGCAGAAAGCAAAGGGCGAGCGTGGCGTACCGCTGACAACAAATGTGCCTTTTGGCTACCGCAAAGACCCGGAGGACAGAACGAAGTGGATTGTGGACGAAGCCGCCGCCCTTGTAGTCAAGCGCATCTTCAAGCTGTGCATGGAGGGCAGAGGTCCGATGCAGATTGCAAAGCTGCTCCAAGCGGAAAAGGTGCTTAACCCCACTTCCTACAAACGCAGGGAGGGCATCAAATCCCCAAGCCCCGAAACTGCCGACCCCTACCATTGGAACACCAACACGGTTGTTCATATTCTGGAACGGCGGGAGTACACAGGCTGTACGGTCAACTTCAAGACCTACACCAACTCTATCTGGGACAAGAAGCAGAGGGAAACGCCCATTGAGAAACAGGCGGTTTTCTACAACACCCACCCGGCAATCATCGAGCAGGAAGTCTTTGACAAGGTGCAGCAGATCCGTAAGCAGCGTCACCGCAGAACGAAAACGGGCAAGAGCAGCTTGTTTTCCGGCATGGTCTATTGCGCCGACTGCGGAGCGAAAATGCGGTATTGTACCACCAACTACTTTGAGAAGCGGCAAGACCATTTCGTATGCGCCAACTACCGCAGCAACACGGGAAGCTGCTCGGCACACTTTATCCGGGCGGTTGTGTTGGAGGAATTGGTCTGGATGCACATGAAAGCGGTTATCTTCTATGTGACACGCTACGAGAAGCATTTTAGGGCGGTTATGGAGCAGCGGTTACGAATGAGCAGCGAGGAAGCCATCCGTGGCTACAAGACGCAGCTTGCACAGGCAGAACGCCGCCTTGCAGAGCTTGACCGACTGTTTATCCGCATCTATGAGGACAATGTTTCCGGGCGCATCACCGATGAACGCTTTTCCCTTATGAGCAAGACCTATGAGGACGAACAGGCGCAACTCAAGGTGGATATTCACCGCTTACGGCAGGAAATTGAAGTACAGGAACGACAGATTGAAGATTTAGAGAAGTTCATTCAGCGGGTGCACAAATACGAGGACTTGCAGGAAATGACACCCTACGCCCTGCGAGAGCTTGTCAAGGGTATCTACATCGAAGCCCCCGACAAGAGCAGCGGAAAGCGCAGACAGGGCGTCCGCATCTCCTACGACCTTGTGGGCTTTATCCCCGTGGAAGAACTGATGAAACAGGAAACGGCATGACCAAAGCCATGCCGTTCCTGCAAAAAGCAATATTACTTTCTTATGACCCCCGCCGATTGGCGAGCTGCTTTTTCTTTCGCTTTTCGTTGGCTTATTGGCTTGTTAGATAATATGCTGCAATAGTTTCTTCCCAATCCCTCAGCCAGCTTTGCTGACAGCTCCCTTTACACAAAGGAGCCTTGGGAGTACGCTATTCGTTCAGGGAGACATTTTCGGGATACAGAGCAAAAGCTGATTATCAGCCTTCGTTAACAAGCCCTCCCCATGCAAATGGGAGCAACACGGCACACCCACACCAAAAGCCTCCCCTGTGTCAAGGGATGTATCACGGCAAAGAACGCACTCAACGCCTCCCTTGTGCAAAGGGAGGTTTCACGGGCAAAGCCACACCAACGCCTCCCCTGTGCAAAGGGAGTCTGCAAATAAAAAGTCAAGACCCAAATGAAGAAAATTTCACAGTGGGTAGTGGTGAAAAAAGGGTATAG
>CALVLD010000019.1 GCA_944336475.1 uncultured Clostridia bacterium | reverse complement strand
TCGGTACACCGTGCCGCCGAGCATAGGTACACATTTACTCAACTAATATACCACATCTTCTCCTCGCTTGCAATACCAAAAATTCAAATAATATCGTTTTACCAGAAATTATTTAGGCCGTCGACGGCATCAGCCGTATTTTGAAATATTGTGAGTTTGGACGCCGGCATGCGGCGATATGTTTCGGTCGCCGCATTTCACAAAACCGTCGCTTACCTCGTCGCCTCCGCAGGACTCAGCAGGAAACCTTCGCCGTACGAACCACGAGGTTTCTTCCGCAGGCAAAGGGGGGCGTATGCACGGTGAGGCCGCCGTTTTCCATAGAACACAGGACGGGTTCGCCGTCATGCCTCCATGCGCCGGAGCGGGCCGCCGGGGCAAAGTGTAAGCCGCCCTTGCGCACGGAGTCTCCGACCGGGTCGCATTGAATCATATTTCATGGCCTTGTCCGGGCATAACGGACAGTATCCGCTCCCGTCGCTGAACACGAGGTTTTGCGGCCTGTTTTTCACCTCTACATCGGTTAGCTTGGGCTTGCGGACAGCCTCGCCGAACAGGGCCGTCCATTGACATATCATCTAAAGAGCAGCCTTCACTATGGGATGCAGGCTGCCGTCCCCCATGGAAAAGGAGTCCCTGCACGGTAAAATCAATACGTACGCTGCATTCTGCAAACGCCCCTGCTCTGCCCGAGCAAATACTCCCCCAAAGCCCTTGCATATGACAGGAGTTTGTGCTAATATCAAAGGTAATACCAATTATACGAGAGGGAGGACGCATGGTTTTCGAGAAGATAAAGAGCTCAAGACGCATACAGGCAAGGCTCATTGGCGAGATGCGTCGGGGCGGATTCGCCGGGGAGGACAGGCTCCCCAAGGAGCAGGAGCTTGCGGAGCTGCTTGGCATCAGCCGCACGCAGCTTCGTGACGTGCTGGCAAAGCTTGAGCTGGACGGATACATCACACGCCGCCAGGGTGTGGGCACGCTGATAAACCGTCAGGTGGTGGATATACCCGTGCGCATGGATACGGAGATAGAGTTCCTCGACATGGTGCGAGAATCCGGCATGACCCCGACTGAGCGTGTTGACACTATAGCTCAGGCGCAGGATGCCGATGCCGCAGCAAAGCTCGGCGTATCGCCTGACACACCTCTGCTGCTCGTTGCAAGGACGGTGCTGGCCGACGGCACGCCCGCCATATACTGCGAGGATCTCATACCCATGCAAAGCATACGCAGGGCCTATGCCGATGCCGATTTTTCCCCTCCTATATTTGAGTTTCTTGAGGAGTACTGCAATGCTCTCCCCTGTATGGATGTGACCGAGGTGCGCGCTGTTGCCGTATCCGGTGCGGCGGGCAAGGCGCTCAATCTTGCAGACGGCACGCCCGTGCTCTACATGGACGAGGTGGACTATGACCGCGATGGCAAAAGGGTACTCTATTCCCGTCAATACTATGCCGACGGCGTGATACGCCACAGCATTGTGCGCCGAAAGGTCTGAAAGGAGTTTACATGGCATTCATATACGACGAACCGTCCCACACATTTTCCGAATATCTGCTGATACCCAACTACACCTCGGAGGAGTGCGTCGCCGCAAACGTGCGGCTGGATGCTCCTCTTTGCCGCTTCAGGGCAGGGGAAACGTCCCGTGTGACGCTGCGTATACCGCTGGTGTCTGCGGTAATGCAGTCCGTCTCCGACGACCGCATGGCTGTAGCTCTTGCCCGTGAGGGCGGATGCTCATTCATATTCTGCTCCCAGTCCGTCGAGGCGGAGGCGGATATGGTGCGCCGTGCAAAGGCGTACAAGGCAGGCTTCTCGGTGAGCGATTCCTGCATAACTCCGCAGGGCACGCTTGCCGATATAATCGCACTCAAGGCAAAAACAGGGCACTCCACCGTTGCCGTCACCCATGACGGCACGCCTACGGGCATGCTCTGCGGCATCGTCACGAGCCGTGATTACCGTGTGAGCCGCATGGAGCCCTCCACCCCCGTGCACAGCTTTATGACTCCCATAGAGCGCCTCGTCACCGTCAGGGAGGGGGTCACGCTCAGCGAGGCAAACGACGTCATATGGGATCACAAGCTCAATGCACTCCCCGTGGTGACGGAGGACGGGCACATGGTGGCGTTCGTGTTCCGCAAGGATTACGATACCCATAAGGAGAATCCCAATGAGCTTCTTGACCGCAAAAAACGCTACATAGTCGGCGCAGGCATAAACTCAAGAGACTATGCCGAAAGAGTGCCGGCGCTCATCGAGGCAGGCGCCGATGCCCTGTGCATAGATTCATCGGAGGGGTACTCCGCATGGCAGGCAAACACGCTCCGCTTCATCAGGGAAAACTACGGCGATTCCGTGATATGCGGCGCAGGCAATGTCGTGGACAGGGAGGGGTTCAACTTCCTTGCCGATGCCGGTGCGGATTTTGTAAAAGTCGGCATTGGCGGAGGGTCGATATGCATAACCAGGGAGACAAAGGGCATAGGCAGGGGTCAGGCCACTGCCGTTATGGAGGTTGCCGCCGCCAGGGACGAGTATTTCAAGCGCACGGGCGTGTACGTCCCCATATGCTCCGACGGCGGCATAGTCATGGATCACCACATAACCATCGCACTTGCAATGGGTGCGGATTTCTGCATGCTCGGCAGGTATTTTGCCCGCTTTGACGAGAGCCCCACCAACCGTGTGATGATAAACGGCAGCTATATGAAGGAGTATTGGGGCGAGGGCTCCGCCCGGGCAAGGAACTGGCAGCGTTACGATATGGGCGGCAAGGCGCAGCTCAGCTTTGAGGAGGGGGTGGATTCCTACGTCCCCTATGCCGGCAGCCTGCACGACAATGTTGCGCTCACGCTTGCCAAGGTCAAGTCCACCATGTGCAACTGCGGTGCGGTGAGCATCCCCGAGCTTAGGGAAAAGGCAAGGCTCACCCTGGTATCCCCCACGAGCATAGTCGAAGGCGGCGCCCACGATGTGATGCTCAAGGACAAAAAGACGTTGCTGTGAGGTAAAGTATATTGCACTCCCCCCTTTTCAAACGGGTCGGGGTCTGATATAATTCAATTGCACAAAAATTACGATATGTAAAGGAGATTTTCTTATGCCTATCAATCTTCGCGGACGTCATCTGCTGACGCTTTTGGACTTCGCCCCGGAAGAGATACTGTTCCTGCTCGATCTGGCGGATGATCTCAAGCGCAAAAAGCGTGCCGGCATCCGCAACAATCTGCTTGCAGGAAAGAACATAGTTCTGCTCTTTGACAAGACCTCCACCCGCACGCGCTGTGCATTCGAGGTCGCTGCGTTTGACGAGGGTGCAAATGTGACATTCCTCTCCAACAGCCAGATGGGCAAAAAGGAATCCCTTGAGGATACCGCAAAGGTGCTCGGCCGCTTCTATGACGGCATTGAGTACCGCGGCTTCAAGCAGGAGGTCGTCGAGCTGCTTGCCAAGCATGCCGGCGTGCCTGTGTGGAACGGCCTCACCGACAAGTTCCATCCCACGCAGGTGCTTGCGGACGTCATGACCATCCGCGAGCATATCAGGAAGCCCCTCAACAAGGTCAAGCTGGTCTATGTCGGCGACGCCCGCAACAATATGGGCAACTCCCTTATGATAATCTCCGCAAAGCTCGGCATGCACTTTGTGGGCATTGCGCCCAAGCAGCTCTTCCCTGATCAGGAGCTGGTTGCTCAGATGCAGGAGCTTGCCGAGGTCACCGGCGCTCAGATTGAGTTCTCGGAGAACATCCACGATGTAGACGGCGCCGACGCCATCTACACCGACGTTTGGGTCTCTATGGGCGAGGAAGCGCAGTTTGCGGAGAGGATCGCTCTGCTTGAGCCGTACCGCGTCACCATGGACATGCTACGCATGACGAATAATCCCGATGTCATATTCCTCCACTGCCTGCCCAGCTTCCACGATCTGGAGACGTCCGTCGGCCGTGATATCCACGAGAAGTTCGGCCTCACCGAGATGGAGGTGTCCGACGAGGTCTTCCGCAGCCCGAACTCCAAGGTGTTTGACGAGGCGGAGAACCGCATGCATACCATAAAGGCCGTTATGGTCGCAACCATCGGCTGATAGCTGCACATACAAGCGCTTTCCCCGGGCGGCCGCAGGCCGCCCGGGTTTTGTGCACCCCTCTGTGCAGCGCTTGGGGACGCTTTTTCCGAAAAGCGCTTCTTGGGGGGTATTCTTTTTTCACAGAAAAAAGAATACCCCCCAAGCCCCCCAAGAAAAAAGGTAAGGGGACAGTACGAACGGGCTACAATTACATACTAAAACCATTCTCAAACCAAATCCCGAATTTGCGCTGCAAATTCGGGATTAAAAACAGCATTCGGCATTACCTCTTAAATGGCAGCCCCATGGACGAACCCTGCGGGTCAAGGGACGCAGTCCCTTGCAGGGGTCTGAGGGGGCGGCGCCCCCTATTGGGGGGAACGTTGGGGACGCTTTTTCCTAAAAGCGTCCCCAAACCCCTTGAAAAAGGAATGGACAGGGCAAGCAAAGCCGCAATTACATACTAAAAACCATTCCTGACTAAATCCCGAATTTGCAGCGCAAATTCGGGATTAAAAACATCATTCGGCATCAGCACTTAAGGGGCCGCCCCCATCGACGAACCCTGCGGGTCAAGGGGCGCAGCCCCTTGCGGGGGTCTTAGAGGGCGGCGCCCCCTATTGGAGGGAACGTTGGGGACGCTTTTTCCTAAAAGCGTCCCCAAACCCCTTGAAAAAGGGATGGGCAAGGCATACGGGCTACAGCTACATAACAAAACCATTCATACCACAAGCCCGAATTTGCACTGCAAATTCGGGCTTAAAAACATCATTCGGCATTACCTCTCAAGGGTCGGCTCCATCGACGAATCCTGCGGGTCAAGGGGCGCAGCCCCTTGCGGGGGTCTTAGGGGGCGACGCCCCCTATTGGGGGGGAACGTTGGGGACGCTTTTTCCTAAAAGCGTCCCCAAACCCCTTGAAAAAGGGATGGGCAAGGCATACGGGCCTGCTATTAAAAGACAGATATGTATTCAAACTTTAATCCCGAATTTGCGCTGCAAATTCGGGATTAAAAACAGCATTCGGCATTACCTCTTAAATGGCAGCCCCACGGACGAAGTCTGCAGGTCAAGGGGCGCAGCCCCTTGCGGGGGTCTTAGGGGGAGGAGCCCCCTATTGGGGGGAACGTTGGGGACGCTTAAGGGGAACGTTGGGGACGCTTTTTCCTAAAAGCGTCCCCAAACCCCTTGAAAAAGGAATGGGCAGGGCGTACGGGCCTGCTATTAAAAGACAGATATGTATTCAAACCTTAATCCCGAATTTGCGCTGCAAATTCGGGATTTGGTGCCATGTTAATTACCCATGGCTGCGTTTAGGTCCGGAGGGCAATTCCCAGAGGTTTTCATCCAGCCCCATCGCCCACAACTGCTGGTGGGTATAGGGCAGGGTTGCCCCCTGCTCCAGGCAATAGGGCTCAAAGTCGCTGTCAAGGGGTATCCTGACCATCTGCACATAGTCCTCGTAGTACAGCAACGCATACACTTGCTCGGTGGAGCAGGCTGTGACATATGCGTAGAGACAGTCGGGCACGAACCGCAGATTGAGATAGTCGAATGAATCAAAGCCCCCTATGGGGTTCATATCGGCATCGAATGCGCGTATGTAGGCATACGGGAAAGTAACAATCTTGCCATCTGCAGAGACCATTTCACAGGCGCTGTAGAACACCCCCACGGAGCTCCCGTCCGAAAATTGCGTTGCGGATAACTCCGAGCAGCCGTATTGCTCTTTGAGCTCATCAAAGTCATTCGCATCTCGGGAGTACACAAGCTCAAACGACCCGTTTGACAGGTCATAGTAGTTGTATTTGTAAACGTCGTTTATATAATCATCGCTGGACATTATCACAAGTTCTGTTCCGTCCGGCTGCACCTCAGTGCCTATGAAGCTCTGGGGCTTGGAGGAGTTGTCCGTAAGGTATGTTTGCGGCCAATCATAAAAGGTCCTCACCAAATTGGAGTAGTTGTCGTATACATCGACCCTGTGAAAGCCATAATCCATACCGCAAATATACCACAGGCCGTTGATATATGCGCAGGACTGATCTCCATAGTAATCCCACGGCTCGATCTCTATGGTGTTAATATGTTCCCCATCCTCAAAAACGTATATGCGGAAGAGCCGCCCGTTGAAAACATAGGCTCCCGATTCTCCGTACGGGCCGCATTGTATCATAAAAGAAGCGTTCGTCAGCTTCTCTATCGAAACCCCATGCTCAAGCGATGGCTGCCACATTGAACCCCTCGCAGCCACAATACAGGCATCATCATACTCCGGCTTGGGAACGAGCAGATCAGAATCGCAGCCATCCTCGCCCAAAAAGGGGTCATAAAGATATAAATCTTGGTTTGAGTCTATAAAGCGAAGGGGGAGAGTCAACAGCACCTCATAATCCGTAAAGGGCACGGGAAGTCCACCTATCACCGGAGATTCCGTGTCATTGGGGGAGTCGGAGGGCTCCCCGGTCGCCTGCACTGCAGGGTCAGAGGTCGCAGCCGGATCAGCAGTCGGCAGAGCGGCCGTGTGGTCATCGCAGCCTGTGAGCAGCAGCGCAGCCAGCATCACCAGTGCTACCATGGATATAATGCGGATATTTTTCATAGCAGCCATCTCCTCAGTCAGTTATGATATAGTTCATGCCGCGCTTCGGTAAGTCAATATGTAACGCCGAAGTAACGCCCGGAATAGAAGTCGCTATCCTCCTGCATACGCTGCATCTGTATCTAACGCCATAAGCTACCCAGACGTGTTCTTCATGCTCACTTGCATATTCACATCCATCTGTTGAAGACCCTATATTACCGGCACTCATGCAGTAACTGTTGCCACTGCTGTCCGTACAATATGTGGTCAAATTGGTATCGAACGCATCCAACGAATCCTCATCGCCACGAGAATATGGGATGCCGGTCACGGCGCTATTATCGGCGGCTAAAGCAACATATTCCGGCAGTTAAAAGGCACTGCCACTTCCATCCCAGTCATGTTTGTTCAAACTGTAAACAGTAAAGTCATGAGTGGTGTATGCGATCGCATTTGTTCTGGCCGTAGTAAACGGCACATTTGCACATGGCTGCGACTCCCTGGTAACTGGATTGTTATCCTTATGCGTCCCCTCAGGTGACACATGGTTATTCACTATGGTCGCCCGGTCTGAAAGCCACATTCGCACTATACGCACGGCGTCCTCATCACAAACCATCTGGTAGAAGCAGTTATCCGGGCCGAGCGCAATATGCTGATACGGCAGCAGATATGCCGATGAATAATCAACAACGGCACATTTTACAAGGCGGCTTTTGCTGTCGTACACACGCAGAGTGCTGTCGCCCGTCAGCCGGCCGTCCTCATCTATAAGAGTGCTGCAGCAGTAGACATACAGGTTGCCTTCCGCATCCACACCACAGACATCTATGCCTATCCCACCGGACGAGAAGCTCCACTCATTGCCGTTGAAGCGCACAGTAAAGGTCTTGCCGTCATCCTCAATATCATACATATCTGCACTCTTTACGAACTTGCCGCCTTTCAGCCTATACTCTCCGTCTGAACCGGCGCACACGACAAGCTCCCCATCGTCCACTCGCAGGGAGGATACAACGGGGCCCATATTATACTCATAGGTATAAAAATTGGTGCTGTAGGACGGGTCAAACACGGTTTCCGAGATCTTGGGCAGCTCATACACCGCCGTGATCTCATCCTTAACAACAGCGATGCGGCTGCGAGCGCTGTCAAGCACATAGAATACGCCGTCCAGGCTGGTCATCAGCCGGGGATACGACAGTTTTCCGATATCTATGGTGCGGGTCTCTGCTCTGCTGTCAAGCGAATACACCCGGATGAGCTTGTTGTAGGTATCGAGTATTGCGACCTCGCCCTTTTCGGTGACCAGAAATGCATCCGGCGCAAGGTACTCAATGCCGCCCTCAATGTCCCCATCGCCGCCCTCATAATAGGCATATGCTATGCGGTTCGTATGATGATTTTCTCCTTCGCCCCTGTATTCATCGCTGCCGTAGGGCGTTTCATACACGGGGAGCTCCAACACGACCCCATCCGAGACCCTTGCGTCTACCTCGAGGGTCTCATAGGAGAAGCCGCCATCATCCACGGCGGAGGATGAACCGGAGGCAGCAGTATCTTCATTGCCGACGGAGTCGGGCGCAGGGATATCGTAATATGAGAGCACAGCCGAAAAGGGAATGCAAAGTGCCAGTAAAGAAACGATGCAAGCTGAAATTCTTTTTAACATGGTGATAAACGTCTCCTTTCATAATCGATTGGTCTTGATGAAACGGCTCACGAAAGGTATTCGTCACCACTCTCGCATATGCAGCTCCCAAAATGCGTTCTACGCAAGGGAACTCCAATGGGCCCTTAAAGGACGTCCCATTGGGATGAGTCTACCGCATGATTACAATGCGGCAGCGAGGCACGGCCCATCACTGATGTGGAGGGAGACTGCAAAGAAAGGGAGTAAAAGCACCGTCAAAGAGGTGCCACAAACAATGCGCGTTCTAAACACCCATAAGGAGCACCGCCTTTATTAAATTCCCCCATATGCATATTATACTATATCAGCTCCAAAGTCAACCACCTTTTTATGAAAAATCGCAAATTTTTTTGGGATTGTTCAAACCACTCCGTTCTTTGCATCTGCTCGGCATCGTTGCATCGACCGCAGCAAAATGGTATAATCGGGCATGGACAATTTTTCCCTCAAGGCAATGGCAAGGCGGCACGGCTTTGCCGAGGCATACGTCGTGCCCCTGCCCGAGTACCCAGACGGCGGCAGGGGGCTGTGCTATAACGCCCGCACCGCCTGCCCATGGGCGGGTGCGGCGGCGCTGCTGGTGTACCCCTATTCGCCCTATGCGGAAGGGGAGAGGATACCCTCATATTATATCAATTCCAACAGGGCCTATCATGCGGCAAAGGCGCTCGTGCAGGAACTGACATCCCTCGGCGTACATGCCGAGCGTCGAGAGCTGCCCGTAAAGCCCCTCATTGCGGGCAACGGCATAGGCGTGATGTGCAAAAACTCCCTTGCGGCGATACCCGGGTTCGGCACGCGCTTCGCTGCGCAGACGCTCATTCTGGAGACAACCCCCGAGCACTACTTTGTGCCGGAGGTACGCCCCATAATGCATGACGATATCTGCGCCGAATGCCGCATCTGCGAGGCGGCATGCCCCTGCCATGCGATAGACTCCCATGGGCTTACCGTAGAGAAATGTATGCGCTTTTACATGGACGGCCCGGTGTACCCCGACTGGGTCTATGCTGTGCAGACCACCCACATGGGGTGTGAGATATGCCAGCAGAGCTGCCCGAGAAACGCCCATATACCCGTATCCGAGCCCGATGAGGACATACGCCGTGCATTCGACCTTGACCGCCTCCTGTCGGGCGACGCCGCCGACGCCCGACGCCTCGTAGGACGCAACTTCACGGGAAACTCCAAGCTCCAGATCGAGGCCAAGCGGTGCTTCTTCTGCAAACAAAACGGGTAAAGGGCATCGATCCGTATAGCCTCCGCCAACCTGCCAAACAGCATAGTAAAAACGGCCGATCTCCTTTTTTCCACGCCCCCTTTTGAACCGTTGACAGGTCGCGTTTCGCATCATCCTCCTGCGTCATTGAGCGACAAGCAAACCCATATTTCTTTACCCCAAAGCGACCGTGATGTAACGGCGGTTACGCTATACTTCCTGTCATGGGGACCACCCTCCCACAGGAGGTTTGTATGTATATCGAACTCTTCATACTCGACAACCTCCTTATGAACCTCCTTATCCTGCGGCTTGGCGCAGCGCTGCTGTCGGTACGCCCCCCGCTGTGCAGACAGTTTACGATCGCCCTTGTCGGCGCCGTCTATGCTGCGCTGGCCGCAAGCCCCCTGCCCATACTCGCATCGTGGTGGACAAAGCCGTTTATAGTCGCTTTTATGGCGCTGGAGATGCCCGTAAGATCCCTTAGGGGATATGCGGTGGCAGTGGCTGCTGTGTTTTCGGCGGCATGCTTCACGGGAGGCGCAGTGCTTGTGATAGCGCTTATGTCCGGGGGCGGCATATCCGGTGGGCTGCTCCTGTCTGATCTGCCCTTGAGGGCGGTGCTTATCGGCAGCGTTGCGGCAACCTTCCTGCCCAGGATAGTCCGCACCCTGCTTGCAAGGCGTGTGGAAGCGCATGCCCGGCTCAGGGTGGAGCACAGGGGCATCATACGTGAATTTGACGCAATGATAGACTCCGGCAACCGCCTGCATGAGCCCGTCACGGGCAGGCCCGTTGCAGTGGTACACTGCCCCGTGCTCAAGACATATGCAAAGCTGCCCATACCCTGCACAACGGCGGCAGGCGGCGCAGTGCTTATGAGCTTTAAGCCCGATAGGGCGACGGTGGACGGGGTGCCTCGGGATGTGATAATAGCCGTTGCCCCACGCCGCATGACGGTAGAGGCCATACTGCCTGCGGAGTGCGGCAATGTCGCAAATCTATGATGCAAAGGTGTGCCATGCTTAAATTATTACGGCGAATACTGAATAAGCTGACCCTTAAGCTGCCCTTCCGACAGGGGCTGTACTATCTCGGTGCGGGCGACTCGCTGCCGCCTCCGCTGCCGCCTGAGGAGGAGGCGGAGTGTCTGCGTCTGCTCGCCGGCGGCTGTGAGGATGCCAAGACAAAACTCATAGAGCACAACCTGCGGCTGGTGGTATACATAGCACGCAAGTTCGAAAACACCGGTGTCGGCATAGAGGATCTCATATCCATAGGCGCAATAGGGCTGATAAAGGCAGTCAACTCATTCCGCCCTGAAAAGAACATAAAGCTTGCCACATACGCCAGTCGCTGCATAGAGAACGAGATACTCATGTATCTGCGGAAGTTCAGCCGCATTCGTAGCGAAATATCCCTTGACGAGCCCCTCAATGTGGATTGGGACGGCAACGAGCTGCTGCTCTGCGACATACTCGGCACCGATAACGATATAGTGAGCCGAGACATTGAGGAGGAAACCGACAGGGAGCTGCTGCGCATAGCCATGACCCACCTGGGCGAGAGGGAGAAGCGCATAGTGGAGCTTCGCTTTGGGCTTGCCGACGGGCATGAGTATACCCAGAAGCAGGTCGCTGATATGCTCGGCATATCGCAAAGCTACATATCGCGCATAGAGAAGCGGATAATGAAGCAGCTCTATAGCGAAATAATAAATATGCAGTAACCAAAATATATTGCAAACCAGGCGAAATTCGGGCTTGACACAAGTCCCTGCCGATGGTACCATGATCGGCGCAGTTAAATATCCGCCGTAGACAGCAGGTGTCGCAAGACTTAATTCCCTGCCGAGGTGACGCTGTAAGTCCCATGGGTGCGCTTTTTGGTTTGCCTTGGGCGATTCTTAGAGTGTTCATCCCCTGCGTGCGGCATGGGGATATTTTGTTGCAAATCTGTAAACAGGAGGAAGTCCAAATGGCAAACGCTCGGATTATCCGGCAGAAGGCGGAGCTGGTCGATACCCTGGCCGACAAGTTCGCAAGGGCTCAGTCGGTCGTTATATTCGACTATCGCGGCCTCACCGTAGCAGAGGTGACGGCGCTCCGTGCGGAGATGCGTAAGGCTGGCTGTGAGTACGTTGTGCTCAAGAACTCCATGGTCGAGCGTGCGGTGCGCAAGCAGTGCCTTGACGAGTCCATCCATGAGATGCTCAAGGGCCCGTCCGCATTCGCATTCGGCTATGACGACGCCGTAGCTCCCGCAAAGATCCTTAAAGATGCTGTCAAGAAGATGAAGAAGTGTACCATCAAGGGTGGTGTCGTAAACGGTAAGGTCACCAATGCGGCGGGCATAGATGCTCTCGCAGAGCTGCCCCCGAGAGAGGTTCTCATCGCTCGCATGCTCGGCAGTATGCTTTCCCCCATCAGCGGTCTGGCAATTGTTCTGGATCAGATCGCAAAGGCCCGCGGCGGCGCAGAAGCCCCCGCAGAATCCGCCGAGTGATCGGCATGAGTTAGGGCAAAAACGAGCCCGACTCTCGCTCCCCACGGCTCGGGGCAGACGTTGAGCCGAAAAACATTAATTTTTACAGGAGGATTCAATCATGTTTAACAAGGAGCAGTTTATTGCCGACGTCAAGGCCATGACCGTTCTTGAGCTCTCCGAGCTTGTTAAGGCTCTGGAGGAGGAGTTTGGCGTATCCGCCGCTGCGACCGCCGTTGCAGTAGCCGGCCCCGTTGCGGCCGCTGAGGAGGTTGAGGAGAAGACCGAGTTTGACGTTGTCCTCAAGAGCTTCGGTGCAGAGAAGATCAAGGTCATCAAGGTTGCCCGTGAGCAGCTCGGCCTCGGCCTCAAGGAGGCTAAGGATCTCGTTGACGGCGCACCCAGCACCCTCAAGGAGGGCGTTTCCAAGGAGGAGGCCGATAAGCTGGCCGAGGCCTTCAAGGCCGTCGGCGCCGAGATCGAGATCAAGTAATTTCGGTCGGCAAAAGCAACAAAAACGGGCTGCCGGATAAAGCCCGCAAGATGAAAAAGCAACGCCCGATCGCCTGATGACGATCAGGGCGTTCGTTTCATAAACCGCCCCTGCGTGCGGTGTCTGCCAACGGCTCGAGCGCCTCAAAAAAGCAACTTAGAACATTGGCAAGGCGCTTTTTCTTTGGTTTTCCGGTGTGTAGTTTCCGCTTTAGAAAATATGTTGCTGTAGTTTCTTTCCAAGCCCTCGGTCAAAGCTCCGCTTTGACGGCTCCCATTTACATAAGGGAGCCTTGAGGACCGTTGAGCTGACAGCTGCCTTTGCACAAGGGAGCCTTTCGGGACGTTGCGCTGACGACTGCCTTTGCACAAGGGAGCCTTTCGGGACGTTGCGCTGACGACTGCCTTTGCACAAGGGAGCCTTGGGGGCGTTGCGCTGACAGCTCCGTTTACACAAGGGAGCCTTGAGGGCCGTTGAGCTGACGGCTCCCTTTGCACAAGGGATCCTTTGTTTGGGCGCTGACGGTGTTCTCCCCTGTGGCCGCATTGACTTTTCAGGGCAATGCGGCTACAATTACGAATACAGGAAATGCGGAGGTGCGCCGTGACGGCTTATGACTGCATATTGACAGGTGTGCTCGTTTTTATGAACCTGTTGGGAATAACGCTCACCCTCTATGACAAGTGGGCAGCGGTGAACCGTCCTCGCAGTCGCATACCCGAGGCCACGCTCATGTGGGTGGGCCTTCTGTTTGGCAGCTACGGCACGTTCCTTACGATGAAGCTCATTCGTCACAAGACTCGCCATGCTCGATTTATGGTCTGTCTCCCCCTGTTTACCCTGCTCCACACTGCCTTCATACTGTTCTACATTGTCGCGCTTAGATAGGCTCTGCCCCCTATGCTCCCAAACACAGTATCGTACGGCCCTCAGGGCCGTACGATCGATACTGTTCCGGAACCGTTCAGCCCACCGTCATCATGCGCAATATCGTGACGGAATCCTGCGCATTTGCTACTCCGTTGCCGTCCGTATCGGCAGCCGCAAGCTGCTCATCGGTGAGTGTGGCACGGCCTTTGGAGTATCTCAGTATGAGCAATGCATCGGTGCTGTCCACCACGCCGTTGTCGTCAACGTCGCCCATGAGGGGCTCATCCGTCACCATAACGGCGTCGCCCCAGAATTGCACCAGATCGATGTTGATTCTGAATATGTAGCACACATCATAGTGGCGGAACGCCACCTGTATGGTCTGCCCCTCATATTGGGAGAGGTCGATTATGGCAGGCTGATACGCATATGCGGAGTAGAGGTCTGCAATCTGCTCCCAGTTCTCGCCGCCGTCGGTGGCGACATACACGGCGAAGTACCCATCATAGTAGTCGATGCTCTGTCCTGCATAGTAGAACGACGCATCGAACGCATCGTTGACTGTAAACTCGGGACTTATCAACCAGTTATCGGGGTAGAGCACCTGATCGAGCTCATTGCTGAAGGACTCCGATGTCATAAGCCCCGAGCCGTCGTATGCACGCATACCGAAATCGTTCGTCCAGAACCGGTTGAGCTCATTGCCGTCGGCATCGAGAAGCGTCCACTCGTCCGCCTCCGCCTGCGATTCAAACGAATAGCCCTTTACGAGGTTGCCCGAGCGTACCTCCACAACACAGGCTGCGGTGAAGCCCCCGTCCTCCGTGGTGACGGTGATGATGGCGACGCCCTCGGCCACGCCCGTCACTACGCCGTTTTCATCAACTACGGCAACTGTCTCATCATCGGACGCCCAGGCGACATTCTTATTCGCAGCAGTGAGGGGGGAATACCGTGCAGATAAGATCGGCTTCACAGCCCACACGCACGGTGGTGTCCGCCTCGGAGAGCGTAACGCCCGTTACGGCATCCTCACGGTCCACAGGGTCAAAGGAGGGGACTATGAACATTCCCAATATCCAGCCGACGGAGTCGCCGCAATCATCGATTATAGCGCCCGTCTCACGGTCAAGGACGTAGAGCTCGCTCCTGTCGAGGGACACAAACAGCCAATACAGCTTGTGGGCATCGTAGTCATAGGCAAAGGACTGCGCCGCAGAGGCATTGCCGCCGGGCAGCTCGATGTCGCACTTGCCTATGAGGGTCGTCTCGGCAGTTTCGATGTTGATGCTGTAGAGCTTATTGTTGTCCCGGCCTATACCCATGCCATAGGCGGCGCCCGTTTCGTCAAAGACAATGGTCTGTATCCCGCTTGTAAAGAGGCCCACCTGCGTCATGCTTTCCACACCGTTGGGGGAGAACTTTATCTTGATGAGGGCGCTGCCCGTTGCGGCGTATATGTATCCTGTAACATAGTCATATGCCATGTCATGGGGTTGTGGTTGGATTCGCAGAGCTGCACATAGCCCGTGAAGTCATTCGGGGTACACATATTGGCATGGTAATGGCCAAAGTCATGGCACCGGAAGGATTACACGAGGCCGTTTGCGTACGCGGCGCAGCCGGTATCATACGGGGCACGCCCGTAGCCGGTAAGCGCAGCAGGCGCATCTGCGGAGAACGATATCCACTGACCGGTCAGATCCCCGACCCTGTCGTTCGAGACGACGCCGTATATCGTGGGGCCGTCAAGTGTCTCTGCGCCCTTGCCAAGGGTCGCAAGGGGAAGCGCCGTCAGCACCGTTATAAGTGCGACTGCGGCGGAAAAAGCCTTCTCAACTTCATTTTGGATAACCTCCTAACCGTTTTTTGCGCAGGCTTCCGCATGCGCCGCTGCGGAGTCGAAGCGCTCTATTCCATTGTACAGGGCTCCTATGTTATATACACTTTTCCGAAAAACGTCAACGTCTGTTTTTTTCTGCGGTACGCTCATGAGAGGGGAATATCGCCCTTTTGCAGCAATATATTTTATCAGGTCATTTCGCATTTTCGCTTATGGGTGTATAATCTTAACTGTATAAATGGGTGTTTCTGCGGCCGTGTATTTGCACGGCGGCGGACTCATAACAAGCAAGGAGGTCTATCGCTGTTATGGTATCAAAAGTAACCATTGATGAGAACCGCTGCAAGGGTTGCGGGCTGTGCGTGCGTGCATGCCCGAAGAAGATTGTTGCGATCTCCAAAACAAAGCTCAACGACAAGGGCTATCACCCCGCAGAAGTGATCGATATGAGTCAGTGCATCGGCTGCGCTTCCTGTGCGCGCACCTGCCCCGACGTGGTCATCACTGTGGAAAAAGAGTAAGGAGGATTACCAATGGCTAAGAAACTGATGAAGGGCTGTGAAGCCATCGCAGAGGCCGCAATACAGGCCGGCTGCCGCTTCTTCTTCGGCTATCCCATCACTCCGCAGAATGACATTCCGGAGTATATGTCCGCTCGCATGCCCAAGGTCGGCGGATGTTTCCTTCAGGCGGAGAGCGAAGTCGCCGCCATCAACATGGTCTACGGCGCAGCAGCCGCAGGCGCACGAGTTATGACGAGCTCCTCCAGCCCGGGCATCTCCCTCAAGCAGGAGGGGATGAGCTACATCGCCGGTGCGGAGCTGCCCTGTGTTGTTTGCAACATGGTGCGCGGCGGCCCCGGTCTGGGCTCCATACAGCCCTCTCAGGGCGACTACTTCCAGGCGACCCGCGGCGGCGGTCACGGCGACTATCATCCCATAGTTCTTGCCCCCGCATCCGTGCAGGAGGCCGTTGACCTCATGCAGAGCGCCTTTGACCTTGCCGACATCTACCGCACGCCCGTCATGCTCCTTGCAGACGGCATAATCGGCCAGATGATGGAGCCGGTCGAGTTCCCCGAGAATCCCGTGCGCCGTGAGCTCCCCGCAAAACCGTGGGCGACCACCGGCTGGGCACCCGGCAGCGACCGTCCCCGTGCCGTCGTCAACTCCCTCTACATCGAGGTCGATGAGCTTCAGGAGATGAACGACAGGCTCCAGGCTCGCTATAAGGAGATAAAGGAGAAGGAAGTTCTCGTTGAAAAGTACAATACCGACGGTGCAGAGCTCATCATCTGCGCCTACGGCACAGTCGCCCGTATATGCAAGTCCGCCATCAAACTCTGCGCAGCCCAGGGCGTCAAGGTCGGCCTCGTCCGTCCCATCACCGTGTGGCCCTTCCCCGAGAAGGAGCTTGCAGAGGTCATGGCGCAGGACAGTGTCAAGCGTGAGCTGACCGTTGAGATAAGCGCAGGCCAGATGCACGAGGATGTCCGCCTTGTCATAAACGGCGCCAAGCCGGTTGACTTCTACGGCAGGCCCGGCAGCTATGTGCCGACCGCCGAGGAGATCTTTGAATACATTATGAAAACGAGGGAGGCATGAAAATGGCTGTCGTATTTAGGAAAACTCCCGTACTCACGGATACCGTGATGCACTACTGTCCCGGCTGCGGTCACGGCATAGTCCACCGCCTTGTTGCCGAGGTCATCGAGGAGCTGAACATTCAGGATCGCACTATAGGCTTCGTGCCCGTCGGCTGCGCCGTGTTCGGATACAAGTACTTCAATATCGACTGTGTTGAGGCCGCTCACGGACGCGCGCCTGCCGCTGCAACCGGATGCAAGCGTGTTAACCCCAACAATGTCGTGTTCACCTACCAGGGCGACGGCGACCTCGCCTCCATCGGCGCGGCAGAGATTGTCCATGCCGCTCACCGCGGAGAGAAGATCACCACCATATTCATCAACAATGCTATCTACGGCATGACCGGCGGTCAGATGGCTC
This sequence comes from uncultured Clostridia bacterium, assembly GCA_944336475.1. Lineage (GTDB taxonomy): Bacteria > Bacillota > Clostridia > Christensenellales > CAG-138 > CALVLD01. The sequence continues at coordinate 18,646 of CALVLD010000019.1, read as the reverse complement.
CGACCACACTCGTCGGGCAAAAGACCACCACCTCCCCCTACGGCCGTGATGCCGACCACTGCGGCAAGCCCCTTCGTGTAGCCGAGATGATTGCCACCATAGAGGGCGCCGCCTATGTCGAGCGTGTCTCCGTTGACTCCACGCCCAACATAATCAAGGCCAAGGCCGCCATCAAAAAGGCGTTCCAGTGCCAGCTCGACGGTAAGGGCTTCTCCCTCGTTGAGGTTCTCTCCTCCTGCCCCACCAACTGGGGCAAGAGCCCGGCCGAGGCAATGGATTGGATCAAGTCCGATATGATTCCCTATTATCCCCTTGGCGTCAAAAAGGAGGTTTAAGCTATGCTTTGGACGAATATTTTTGCCGGCTTCGGCGGTCAGGGCGTTCTGCTCATAGGTCAGCTCCTCGCATACGCAGGTATGTATGAGGGAAAAAACGTCAGTTGGCTCCCCTCCTACGGCCCCGAGATGCGCGGCGGTACGGCAAGCTGCTCCGTCGTGGTATCCGATGAGCCCGTGGCTTCCCCCTGCGTCAATATGGCGGACTGCGTTATCGTCATGAACCGTCCCTCTCTCGATAAGTTTGAGAAGAATGTGCTTCCCGGCGGCAAGCTGTTCATCAACAGCTCCATCATCGACAAGAAGGCCGCCCGTACCGATATCGACGTCTATTATGTCCCCTGCAATGAGATAGCCGATAAGCTCAATAACCCCAAAGTCGCCAATATGGCGATGCTCGGCGCTTATCTCGAGGCTACCCACGCCGCCGAGACCAAGAGCGTGCTCGATGCGCTCCTGTATAAGCTCGGTGAACGTAAGGCGCACCTTATTCCCCTCAACGAGCAGGCCATCACCATGGGCGCCGAGAGCGTGAGGAAGTAACTGCCAGAAGGCGATAGGGGGGCGGCGCCCCCTATAGGGGGGAGCGTTGGGGACGCTTTTTCCTAAAAAGCGTCCCCAAACCCCTTGAAAAAGGGATGGGTGAAGCATACGGGCTTTCTATTAAAACACAGATATGTATTCAAACCTTAATCCCGAATTTGCGCTGCAAATTCGGGATTAAAAACATCATTCGGCATTACCCCTTAAATGGCGGCCCCATCGACGAACCCTGCGGGTCAAGGGGCGCAGTCCCTTGCGGGGGTCTTAGGGGGCGGAGCCCCCTATCGGAGGGAGGACGTTGGGGACGCTTTTTCCTAAAAAGCGTCCCCAAACCCCTTGAAAAAGGGATGGGCAGGGCGTACGGGCCCGCTATTAAAATACAGATATGTATTCAAACCTTAATCCCGAATTTGCGCTGCAAATTCGGGATTAAAAACATCATTCGGCATCAGCACTTAAGGGGCCGCCCTCATCGACGAACCCTGCGGGTCAAGGGGCGCAGTCCCTTGCGGGGGTCTTAGGGGGCGGAGCCCCCTATAGGGGGCTTGGGGGCATTCTTATTTCGTGAAAGAAGAATACCCCCGACAGGGACGCTCCCCAATATGGGGCCTGGGAGCTTATCCCCACATTGCAGCGGCAAGTATGTCCGCTGCATCGGTCGTGTCTACGATGCCGTCGCCGTCCATATCAGCGGCAAGGCGACGGATGGGATCCAGATCCACAAGGCCGAGAGCGGCTCTCAGCGCAATTATCGCATCGTCTATGTTTACGAGGCCGTCTCCGTTGACATCCCCTGCTGTGGGCACATATTCATAGTTGAAGAAAAGGCCCACAAGCTCATAGTACCCAAAGCCCGGAGCGACATCTGTCGCAAGTCCGCTCTCGGTATCAACAACCAGGAAATGGCCTCCGTCATCGGAATACTGTGCCCAGTACAGAACGCCCGTGTTATGATCGAACGCCATTGTCTGGATATAGCGCACGGAGTATCCCGTTGCGCCCACGAGCGTGAGCTCTGCTGTTTCCGTATCAACGGAGTAGAGATCTCCCATGCCGTTTATGCCATACGCCTCGCCCTCAAGCGAAACGGCAAGGCAGACTATTGGCGAACCCTCCGCCTCAAAGCTCGAGCCCGACACCGGCGTGCACTGGCCTGTGGTCAGATCCACAACTGCCAGGGTGCGAACCCCTCCGATGGAGGCTATGGCATACATGGTGTGGGTTGAATAGTCAAACGCCATATCATAGACATAGGCCCCGATCGGCTCGCTCATGTTTTGGGGAGTAAAGTCATCGACGTTTGCAGTAAAGAACCTTCCTGATGAATCGAAGGCATATATGACCCCACAGACCTGTTCGGCGGCATACACATCACCCACCTCGGCTGCGAGCTGCTGCAAGTTCTGCGCCCCATCCGACGCAAAACCGAGCCAGCTTCCGCTAAAGCTGTAATTTGCCTGTGAATATGTACAGAATGCATATGCCTCGGTGCTTGCGGGGGCAGGCACCACCACGAGTGTGCAGCTTGCCGATACGCCGTTATCCGCAGCAAGCGTTACGGTGGCTGTGCCAATGCCGACGGCGGCAAACTCTCCGCTAATCGGATCAATTTCAACGGCATCGGTATTATCGCAGGACCAGCCCAGAGCCGCCTCCGAGTACATGGGGAACAGTTCAAAGGGTATATGTCCCGTGCTGCCCAACGGGACCGACGCCTGAGGCGTCATCACGATCTCGTCGAGCTGGGGCATCGGCCCGGCGTATACGTTGTCAAGATAACCGCAGTCCGCGCCTGCATCGGTAAAGCCATCCTTAACATATGTCCATGCGAGAATGTATGTGCCGTCCTCCGGCACGTCATATCTCACCTCCGCAAAATCGGTATATCCGCAAACGGATGCCGTTTCAACGCCGTTGACGTAGAATTTAAGGTAGTCCGCCCCATAATATTCGGCACTGTCGGCACGCCATTCAAACACTATCATATCGCCTGCATCGAGATTGACCGTGGTAAAGACGCTGCTCTCGGAGGACGGAGCAAGTGCGTTTCCGCTCATGCCGACCGTTCTTCCGTTGAGCTCGGTATGGAGCCAGGAATATTCCGCTCCGCTTCGGAAGTTGAGAGTTCCGTTCGGCACGTTCAAGTACTCGTCGAGCTCATCCCACGCATCCTCCTCAAATATCGCCGTGACGGTAATATCTGTGGTTATTATCGAAAAATCCGCGTCCCATCCGACAAAGACATACCCCTCGTGCAGGGGAACCACCGGCGCCTGCGCAGACAGACCCTCCTCAACGAGCTGCGTCTCAATCACCTCGTTTGTATGGCCATCGACGAACACAACGCTGTACTCCGGCCACTCGGGCTCATACACCACGAACATTCCGCTCAGTATTTGCAGCGATGTCGAGGCTCCGCCCGCCTGTTCCGCCTCGCCGGTGGAGAGGTCTATCATGTATATCTCCGTAGTATCATATGTGGTGTACGAATAGTACATTATCCCGGTATTATGGTCATATTCCATGGAGACTGCGTTCATTATTTGAAGCCCGGTCGGGCCTACGAGCTCTGCGGCTCCGGTTTCAAGATCCATAGTACACAGGTTGCCCGCATCGTCTATTATGTAACCCACGCCTTCGGTGGTTATTGCAAAGGCGGACGCCTCTGAGGCATCGCCGTTGAGCGCACAAATCGGGGTCATTTCCCCGGTATAGACATCCACGGTGTAGAGCTTTGTTCCCGACCAACTGCTGCTCGACAGTGCGTACATAGTCGAGTTTGCATAGTTATATGCCATGCCTGCGCCGATATTTGCGCCCCAGTAGTTGCCCGAGCCCTCCGCCTCGTAGGGGAACTCGCCCAGATCACAGCTAAAAAACGTGCCATCCGACCAGAACCCATATACCTTTGTATGGAAGTATGCTGCGCTGTCAACGGTGCGGTAATCATTGGGGTTTGTGGTGAAGATCTCCTCTGCCGCAGGGAGATCGTCCGATGCAAACCTTACCCAGGCCGGTGCGTTCAAGCCCTCCTCCGAGCTGCTTTTGCGGAATGCGTATAGCTCCGCACCCGGAGGAGCTTCGGTCACGGTGACGGTGCAGCTATCCTCATGGCCGTTGTCGGTAGTGCAGGTGATGACGGCAACGCCCGGCCCGTTCCCCGTGACCACGCCGTTTTCATCCACCGCAGCGACCGTTTCATCCGAGCTGTGCCACACAACATGTGCGCCTGCGGCATAGGCCGGGGTCACGGTATAGGCGAGCTGCTTGACCCTGCCCGCATAGACCGAAAGCGTTTCGGGTATTGAGACGGAAGTCGGGTCAAGCGGAACGCCCGCATACACGTTCCTGACGTACAGGCAGTCGTCCGCTTCACTGACGACATTGTCCTTTTCGTAGCTCCAGCGGAAGCTGTAGCTCCCCGACGCAGTGACGGGATAGCAGACAGTCTCCCACTCGCTGCTTCCGGTGATGCTTGCCACCTCTTCATCGTTTACATAGAATCGACCGTTGTCATAGACTTCCTCACAGCTCGCCTTCCACTCGAAGTAGAGATTTTCTCCTGCGCTCATGGCAACGTCGGCATAGACGGAGCTTGTTGATGAAGATACATCCCTGTTGCCGCTGACCGCAGCATCGGCCCCTTCAACCTCGGTCGGCTGCCACGGATATTCCTCATCAGTCTCAAAGCACACTGAACTGCCCGGATAATTTAAGGCATCATCCAAATTATCCGCAAGGCTGATCCACGCCCCCGGGCTTTCTGCCGATATAAACCCCGTGCTTGCCGGGCTCACAGCCATAACAAGGGCAAGGGTCAGTACGACCGCTCTTTTAATACGTTTGATCATAATTCCTCCATTGCATCCTTTACCATGCTTATAGTACTTAAGCACCATACTCATGGTGCTTAAGTTAGTATAACCATATTCACTATCCATTGTCAAGCCTGTTTCAAAAGATTTTACGCATAAAATGCAATACAGTACGGGCAGTCAAAGGGTGTTTGGCAGGATGTGTCAGCCCTGCTGCACATCGGAGTTTCCGCCAAGCAGAAGGCGGCGCTGCTGCTCTATAAATTCCTCTATCCTATCCCTGTTTGCGGAATAATATGCACGATTTCCATCCATTGTGCAGCTTACAAACCCCAGCTCCTGGAGGCGATTGAGATGATAATAAACCGTATTCTTAGAGAGCATGAATTTTGCAGACAGCTCCTGGCCATAGACGGTGTGTTTGGTAAGGTAGCAGAGGATGTCGAACCGGCTCCGGTCGCCCAGCGCCTTTATTGTTGAACACAGCTCTTCGCTGTTTCGCCCTCTGTTCTTTCGCCCTTTCATATCTCGGCGCAGCACTCCCAGATAGCAGAAGGTCTCCTCCCTGAGACAGAGCTTTGGCGTTGACAGGGCGGTAAAGTAATTATATCCTACTACGCTTGGAAAAACAGTGATGTTCAATGTCTGCTCGAGGTTTATGTCGACATGCTCGCTCAGCTCCGCTCCCATATCCTCCGCAGCAGCAAACCGCATAGTGAGGCGATCTATCAGCCATGAGTAGGTCTTATGGCTGTCCTCTATGACCCGTGCGGCGCTCTCCAGATAGCCGAACAGCTCCTCTGCATCCGCCTCCATATTCTTGTATGCCGAAAGTATCTTCAGCTTGGTTTCGGGTGTTGTGTTCAATGCCAGTATGCGGTCTAAGAACTGCTTTTCGCCTATATTGCCGCCGTCATCAAGGTATTCCCCGGTCAGCAGCGTAGCGTAGCAGAAATTGCTTCGTATCTCCTCGGCCGAAAGCGACTTGATATGTGCAAGCATGGATGAAAAATCACCGGAAAACTCGGGTATCATCGCCTCTGTGATAAGGCTTGCAACGGAAAAAGCCCCCTTTTCTCTTGCAGGGAAGTTTTCAAAGCTGTCAAAGAAATAATGCAGCCTGTCCTCACCGATCCGCACCGATGAGTCCATTTCGGCAAAAAGCGCCGCCATAGGTGCAATCAGGCTGCCGAGCTCCCCGGAGGCACCCCCAAATGCGTTTGGGCTGCCGGGCAATGCGCCAATGTTGGCCCTCTTGCCGAAATACAGCAGCGCCTCCATGAGAAGATTCATCTGCGGTAAATATTTTATCATACGCTTCTCCCAGGCCCTCAGACTTTGGCTCAACGCCCAACGGCCGATCACATGAATAGTATCAACATTTTGCATGGTTTTGTCAAGCCGTCGTATGTATGCAGGCAACGACGCCCGGGGCGACGACATCCAAATTGTTAAATTTTTGCTTTGATAAAAAAACGGTTTACGATTGTGCCGTGATTGTGGTACAATATAGGGTGACGAATTGTTCTCAATGGGCTTTCGTCCCACTCCCAAATACAAGGAGGCTATTATGATTAAGAGGCTTACCGCCATTTTCGTTGTTTTGCTCGTAATCATGACCGCACTCGTCGGTTGCAGGAAGGAACCGGTTATTCAAAACTCGCCCTCTCCTGCGCCCGACAATACGCCGGTCGATATCGCCGGCACCACGCCTGCGCCAATGCAGTTTGAGCCGCTCCGCCTTGACGGCAGCATCGCCGCAGGCACGGGTGTTACCTACGGCGTTGCGTCCGACGGCTCCATACGCTTTACGGGCCGTGCCACTACGGGGCAAAACCTAATATACGGCTGGGAGAACATCGCAAGGGTCGAGACAAACGGCACCACGGTGGTCGCTCTGACCGCAGACGGTCTTGTCAAGGTAGCAGGCTCGCTCGCCTCAGCAAGCGCCGCAACGGATCTGCTTGCGGGCGTGGCGGACATTGCGCTCGGCTCATCCCAGATGGCCGTGCTCAATTCGGACGGCACCGTCGGCCTTTTCGGTTCGAGCGGACGCAATACGGAGATAGTTGCCGGGTGGGCAGGCGTGGCGGACATAGCCGCCGCAGGCTCGCACTTCCATGCCGTGCTGAGCGACGGCACGCTCGTCAGCACCGACGCCGCCGTGCAGGAGGCGCTTTCGTCCTATACCGACATCGTCTCCGTCGACGCGGCGGAGGATCACATAGCCGTCATCACGGGCGGCGGCACCGTTGTCACCGCACCCGTGTCCTCTGCGCAGACGGGCAGGGTAACTCCCAACCCCGACTCAGCCGCCGCCGTTGAGCTTGAGTGGACGGACATAGTCCGCATAGAGGCAGCAGCCGCCGTCACATTCGGCGTCGATTCCGCCGGACATCTGCATGTGGACGGCAATCTGCGTGTTGGCGGCCTGCCGACGGAAAATGTCTACGCCGTTGCATCGAGCGGCTCCCACGTCGCCGTGCTGATGGGGGATGGCACCGTGCGGAGCTTCGGCCAAAATGATAATCTTGAGCTGAACACCGAGGGGTGGCGTCTGCTTCCCTTCGTTCAGGACGGTTACCTCCTCGGCTGTGAGCCCGGGGGAAATATAGACGGTCAGCCCTGCGCCACGGGCGCACAGGTGGAGTATGCCAACCCCGCAACGGGCGAGGTCAGCGCCGTCACCTGCGTGATACTTGGGGACACCAACGGCGACGGCATTATAGACGACGCAGACATCTCCGTGATGCAGAATCATATCGACGGCGTCACTGTGCTCGAGGGGGCCTTCTACCGTGCAGCCGATATAATTGCCGAGAACCGCATCGATTCCACCGGGGATGGCGCCGTTATCCCCGATACCGATGACGAAGAGCTTCCCGACATCGACGTGGTGGATCTTGAGGAGCTTCGTGCCGCCGTAAACGGCCAGCGTGAAATAGACCAGTTTGCCAAGACCAATGCCTACACCACCCTCCTTGGCGACGCCCGCAGGGTAAATACCGACGCCCTGGGCTACCTCATGGTGCCCAACACCAACATCTCATATCCCATAATGTACGGCCCAAACTGGTACTACAACGAGCGAGGGCTTGACGGGCAGTTTCTCGAGCGTGGCAGCATCTATTACTACAGATCCCGTCCGAGCCAGAACATAGTCCTTACCGGCCACAACGCTCGCACCAGCGGCACCATGTTCCACGAGCTGCACGATGTTCAGGACAATGCGGAGACGCTCCTCAACTATTCCGACCGTGTTTGGGCATTCAACAACTATGGCGAGTTTGGCTATTGGGAGGTCTGGTCTCTTTATGAGGAGGGGCCCACGTCCGGCAGGGATGACTCCTCCCAGTATTACAACGCCTGCTGGCCCAACACCATGGAGGCCATGTCCGAGGCCGAGATACAGGAGTGGATAGACTACCAGCTTGAGCGTTCCGAGGTGGAAATAGAAGCAAACGTCACTGCGGAGGATCGCTTTATCACGCTCATCACCTGCGGAGACTCCCATGCAGAGTCCCAGAGGGGCGCAAGACTCTATGTATTCCTCCGCTGGGTGGGTGGCTGCTGATGATACCCAACAGCTTCGGCGTGGGAGATACCGTCGTAATGCGCAAGCCCCACGCCTGCGGCTCCAACGAGTGGACCATAACTCGAACGGGCGCAGACGTTAAGATCAAATGCAACAAGTGCGGCAGGGTAGTGATGCTCGACAGGGCAGATTTTATCCGTTCCGCAAAAAAACTCACGGAGGCAAGCAATGAGCTCCGATAAAAAATTCCGTAAATACATTGATTCCGCAGCCGAACGGCTGCACAAGGCCGAGCCCGGCTACCGCTCTGCCTCAAACCTGAGCTTTTTTCTGTATGTGCTGGGCGTGCTGATAGCCGCCCTTGCCATACGGGCGTTCCTGCTCGAACCCGTGCGCGTACAGGGCGAATCCATGCAGAACACGCTTCAGCATGGCGAGCGCCTCATTGCGGAGAAGGTCAGCTTCTGGTTCGATCCGCCTGAGGTAGGGGATATAGTCATCACACGCTTCCCCGACAGGGAGGGTGCGGCGTTTGTAAAGCGCATAGTCGCAGTTGGCGGTCAGACCGTTGCCGTGAGGGACGGGTTTTTGTCCGACGGCACCCATTACCGCTACGTGGAGGTCGACGGGGTTCCTTTGGATGAGTCCGCCTATCGGGATACCATGCTGCTGGACGGAGGGGTGAACCGGTACTCCTACATTGAGTGCGCAGGCTCGGTGAACGGTGAGTTTACCGTGCCTGAGGGCTATGTTTTCGTTATGGGGGATCACCGCACCAACTCGTCGGACAGCCGGGTGGTGGGGGCAATACCCCTCCACTACATAATAGGCAGGGTTCACGGGGTGATAGTGCCCGTCGAAGGGACAAGCATAAGATTGGTCGACTGATGATGCCTCCCACGCCGAATGTCGAATATCGGGTACGCAGCACACGCACGGGAAGGCTCTCCCGGGCGTACCGAATTGTTGATGCGGTATTCCTTGCGCTTATGTGTCTCGGCACTCTTGCGCTGCTGTTCACTACGGTTTTTGTGCCCGTGGGCATAGCCTCTGCGGACGTAGCGGAGCTTGGCTCAAACGAGCTCGTTCTGGTAAGCCGCGCTGCAAAATACATAGTCCCGTTCAAACGCGGGGACATAGTCCGCATCGATCTCGGCGGCGGCTTCGGCGAGTATCGGGTCATTGCCCTTTCGGGGGAGACCGTTACCGTGCGATGTGGCCGTACATACATCAACGGTGCATATCTGGACGAGGGGGTCTACTCTGCGGAGTGGGACGCCACTCTCGATGTTGACTTCGCCGTGCCGGAGGGCGCAGTGCTCGTGCTTCCGGACGACAGACGGGGTATTTCGGACCTAAGCTGCTATGCCGTGGACAAGGGGGATATCTACGGCACGGTGTTTGCAAGAATATTCCCCATATCACGGCTGACGCTGTTCGGCTGATCTCGGAGGATTCTTTATGGACATCGTTATGAACCTGCTCTCCGTACTCTACCTTGCGGTCTTCGCCCTTTCAGGCTGCTTTGCCGCAAAGCTGCTTTTTCCCGGCGACAGGCCGTTCAAGCAGATATTCTGGGGGTTGACGATAGGGCTTTTGATGCTCCTGTGGCTGCCTGCGCTGTTTGCGTTCGTGCTGAACTTCACACTGACGGCTCAGCTTCTTGCATTGGCGATTGCGGCAGGGACGGGTATCGTCTGCGCCGTTCTGCTCAAAAAGCGAGGCGAAATTGCGGTAAAGCGCAAGCCGCTCCGTGATGAAAGAGCGTTTTTGCTCACTACGCTTCCGCTCATACTCATAGGAACGGTGCTGATATGCAATCACACCATAACCAATGCCTCCAACGGCTCCCTCCATGTGGGGCAAAGCACCTATGGCGACCTTGCCATGCATCTGGGCTTTATTTCAAGCATATCCGTGCAGGAGACATTCCCTCCCATGTACTCCATAATGCCCGACACCCCGGTGGGCTACCCCTTCCTGTGCGACAGCGTGAGCTCCACATTCTATACGCTCGGCGCAACTCTCCGCTTTGCTGCGATACTCCCTGCTGTGTACGCCTATATCGTGGTGGTGTTTGGGGTCTACTTCCTGTTTGAGCAGATTTTCAAGCGCAACTCCGTCGCATCGTTTGCAACATTCCTGTTCTTCATAGGCGGCGGCTTCGGGTTTGCCTACTTCTTTGACAATGCGCAGACCTTTGCAGGGCTTACCTCCAATGAGGCGTGGGAGAGCTGGCTTGAGGATTTTTATCACATCACCGCCGACGTCGCCGGCTCTCAGCCGCTCGACAGGATACAGGACTCCCTGCTGAACGGCTTCTACGAGACGCCGACCAACTTTGTGGAGACGGGCATGCGCTGGGTCAACCCCATTGCGGATATGCTGGTGCCGCAGAGGGCCACTCTGTTCGGCTGGGCGCTGCTTTTCCCTGCGCTGCAGATGCTCTACCGTGCGGCAATCGAGGATGAGCGCAGGCTCTTCATTCCCCTCGGCGTGCTTGCCGGCTTCATGCCGCTTGTGCATACGCACAGCTTCTTGGCTCTCGGCATAATATCCGTATTCCTCATTGCGGCGATGGGCATACTCGCCCTCGCCAAGAGCGGGGATGAGAGCAAGGCATACGGCCGCAGGCTGGTTTTCTTCCTTCTCTACGGCGTGATCGCCGTGGCGATAGCCGCGCCGCAGCTGTTTGGCTTCACATTTAAGCAGTCCGGCTCGGGGGATTTTGTCAAGCTGCATTTCAACTGGTGCAATGTTTCCGACGGGTGGCTCTGGTTCTACATAAAGAATCTCGGGCTGACGTTCATACTCATGCCCATGGCCTTCCTTGCAAGCAAAAAGCAGCACAAGCTCTTTTACGGCGGCGCACTCCTCATATGGCTCATTTCGGAGCTGTTCGTGTTCCAGCCCAACACATATGACAACAACAAGCTGCTGTTCGTATGGTATGCGCTGACCTGCGGCATAGTTGCCAACTATCTCGCGTCGCTGTATGACAGGATAGTGGACGGGAGCGTACTCCCCGACCGCAGCAAGGAGAGGACGAACAGGCTCGTACCCCTTTCCCGCCGCATATCGCAGAGGCTGCTCTGTGCTGTGGTGATAATAGTTATGATGCTCTCGGGCGTTATGACGCTGGTGCGGGAATATGTCTCCGCCGATCATATAGGCACCGTGGTCAATGCCGACGGCAGTACGACATTTGGCTATTCCGAGAGCGGTTATGAGCTTGTCTCCGCCAAGCAGGTGGAGATGACGGAGTGGATAAACGCCAACACAGAGCCCGACGCCACATTCCTCACCGCCACAAATCACAACAACGCCATAGCCATGCTCACCGGCAGGAACATAGTCTGCGGCGCATCCACATTCCTCCACTTCCACGGTGTGGGGTATCAACAGCGTCATTCGGATATCCGCCTCATGTATGAGCAGCCCTCGGCCAATTTCAGCCGTCTTGCGGAGCAGTACGGAGTTGACTATGTGTTCATAGGCAGCTATGAGACCGGCAGCTACAATGTCGATCAAGGCTGGTTCGACGGGCTGGAAAAGGTGTTTGACAACGGCGCATGCCGCCTGTACAGGGTAGCGCCGTAATATTGACACGGCGGCAAAAAAGTGGTTTAATACGCCAAGCATTTAACGATGGCTCATCCATGGAAGGAGATACCTTATGAAACGAGTTCTTGTAAACGAAGCTCCCGTTGGGGAATACTGTCGGGTCGCCGGATTCGTGGAGAATCTGCGCAACAAGCGCTACATGGCGTTCATAGTTCTGCGCGATTTTTCGGGCAAGCTGCAGCTCACCGTTGACAAGGGGGCATATCCCGAGGTTGCGGAGCAGGTGGATCGACTCACTGTCGAATCCGTCATCACCGCAGAGGGACGCCTTGTTGAGAATCCTGCCGTCAAGATGGGCGGCAGGGAGCTTGTGGTAGAGAAGCTCACCGTCGAGTCCATATCCGACGCAATGCCCCTCATGGCGGATTCCGCCATAGACGCCCGTATGGACTACCGCTGGATAGACCTCCGCACCGAGAAGAACAGGCTCATGCTACAGGCGCAGACCACCATGGTGGCCGCCATGCGTGAGTTTTTGCTCTCCAGGAATTTTGTGGAGATACACACGCCCAAGCTCATCGGAGCAGCGAGCGAGTCCGGCTCGGACGTGTTCGAGCTGGAGTATTTTGACCGCAAGGCTTACCTCTCTCAGAGTCCCCAGTTCTACAAGCAGATGGCGATGGCAGCAGGGCTTGAACGCATATTCGAGTGCGGTCCCGTTTTCCGTGCGGAAAAGAGCTTTACCCGCCGTCACGCCACCGAGTTCACGGGGTTTGACCTCGAGTTCAGCTATATAGATTCCTTCCGGGATGTCATGGAGCTTGAAGCGGAGCTGTTGCAGGCAGCGCTTGCCGCCGTTGCCGAGAAGCATGGGGGAGAGATAGAGCGTCTCTTCGGCCTCAAGACAATAGTTCCCACGCTGCCCTACCCTCAGATAAAGCTGCATGACCTGTATGATGAGCTGGAGCGCCGCTACGGCTACACCGTTGACGAGTCCGAAAAGGGCGATCTCACCACCGATGCCGAACAGCTCAGCTACCGCTTCTCCATGGATGAGTATGGCCACGAGTTCCTCTTTGTCACCGACTACTCTGCCGAGAAGCGTGCCTTCTACCACATGAGGGATGAGAAAGGCATTCCGCAGGGTTATGACCTCATCTGGAGGGGTACGGAGATCACCACCGGCGCACAGCGCGAGCACAGGTATGATGTGCTCAAGCAGCAGGCGGCTGAAAAGGGTCTTGGCGACGACGTCAAGTTCTATACCGAGTTCTTCCGCTACGGCTGTCCGCCGCACGGCGGCTTTGGCCTGGGCGTTGACCGCATGACAATGCTCCTGCTGGACATAGGCATAAAGGAGGCGGAATTCCTCTTCAGGAGCCCCAACAGGCTCACACCGTAACGCAATGAGGATCATCGTTATCGGAGGCATATGCATTGACGTCAGCGGTCTGCCGTATGCCCCGCTGCTTGTACGCGATTCCAATCCCGGCAGTCTGGCCGTTTCCGCGGGCGGCGTAGGCTTTAATGTTGCGCGCAGGCTCTCCGCTCTCGGGCACGATGCTTCCATGCTCTGTGCCGTGGGCGGGGATGTTTTCGGCTCGGAGCTTCGCCGTGCCGCCGAAGCAGGCGGAGTGCGGCTGTGGGAGGTGAGCTGCGCACGCACTGGGGCGTATCTCTGCGTGAACGACCCCTCGGGCGATATGTACGTTGCCATAAGCGACCTCGGCTCCGCCGAGGCTGCCGTCACGCCGCAGGAGATAGGGCTGCGTTTGGCTGACATCAACGCCTGCGACGCCTGCGTCGTCGATTGCAATCTGTCGGAGGATGCCCTCGAATTCATCGCCGGGAGCGTGACCGTGCCCATATTTGCCGATACGGTGAGCGTACACAAGGCGCACAGGCTGCTGCCCATAATGCACAGGCTCACGGCGGTCAAGCCCAACATATACGAGGCCCGCTCGCTTACGGGGGAGAGCGCCCCCACAGAGGCGGCGGCTGCGCTCGTGCGGCTCGGCGCAGCCTCGGCATTTGTGTCCTGCGGTGCGGACGGTATGGCGTATGCGGACTCCGTCGTATGCGGCTCGGTGCCTGCGGCGCCTGTCAGGACGGGCATCACCACGGGGGCAGGCGATGCCGCCGCTGCGATGCTCATACACTCGATACTCAACGGCTCAGACACCGCTTCGGCTGCTGCGGAGGCAAACCGCTTTGCCGCAGACGTTATCTCACAGGAGGAAAAGATATGAATAATTACCTCGTTTTTTCACCAGAGGTATGCGCTGCTCTCGATGAGGGCAGACCCGTCGTCGCACTTGAAAGCACCATAATCTCCCATGGAATGCCCTATCCGCAGAATCTCTCCACGGCTCGTGAGTGCGAACGCATAGCAAGGGAGAGCGGCGCAGTGCCTGCAACCATCGCCATACTGGGCGGCAGGATACACATAGGACTCACCGACGGTGAGCTTGAGCATCTTGCAAGAAGCGGTCAGGCGGTCGCCAAGACCAGCCGCAGGGATATGCCCACACTGCTCTCAAAGGGTGCGGACGGCGCCACCACAGTCGCCGCCACAATGATAGCCGCCGACATGGCCGGCATACGGGTGTTTGCCACGGGCGGTATAGGCGGCGTACACAGGGGCGCTGCACAGACCATGGACATCTCCGCTGATCTCGATGAGCTCGGTCGCACCACCGTTGCGGTGGTCTGCGCAGGCTGCAAGAGCATACTGGACATCGGCCTCACTCTGGAATATCTTGAAACAAAGGGCGTGCCTGTCATTGGCTTTGGCACGGAGCATATGCCGGCATTCTACACCCGTGAGAGCGGCTTCTATGCCGACTGCCGCATGGATACCCCCGAGGAGATCGCCGCAGCCCTCCGCACAAAGCTGGAAATGGGGCTCACAGGCGGCATGCTGATTGCCAACCCCATACCCGAGGAGTTTTCCATGGAGAGGGCATACATCGAAGGCGTGATAGAGTCCGCCGTCGCCGAGGCAGCACGGAAGGGCATACATGGCAAGGCGGTAACGCCCTTCCTCCTCGCAAGGGTGAAGGAGCTCACAGAGGGCAAAAGTCTCGATGCCAATATAGCCCTCGTCTACAACAACGTTCGCCTCGCCGCCTGCGTCGCCGCTGCGCTGTGATACGCACCCGTCGGGCTCGGGAGCGTTTCCCCCCCCCTCGCAGGGGTAGGGGCGTCCCCTTGCATACAGGCTCTTCTGTTTGCAGAGAGCGTTTCCCCTCGCAGGGGTCGGAGCGCCGACCGATTGAAGCGGCTCTATGCCGATATTGCTCTCGTCCGCAATAATGTTCGCCTCGCCGCCTGCGTCGCCGCTGCGCTGTGATACGCACCCGTCGGGCTTGGTAGCGTTTCCCCTCGCAGGGGTAGGGGCGCTGACCGATTGAAGCGCTATGCCGATATTGCCCTCGTCCGCAATAATGTTCGCCTCGCCGCCGGCGCTGCCTGCCTGCTGTTGAGAGCTTGCGGAGGGGCCTCCACCCGCCATGGATGCGTGTTCCTGTGTGCCTTCTGTCAAAAAGTCAAAGAGCAAATGTCCCCTTGGCCCTGCTGACAATCCATGACCTGTGTGTCCCGGAGGTTGTACGGTGAAGCGCTCCCTCGCCTTTCATTTGTGCTCTTGTTGCATGGGCTTGTGTGCTTGCCTTAAAACAGCGGGGAGAAGTAAGCTCTTGGTACGGCAGGCGGCTCCGCATCTCCGTACATTTCCGGGGGATAGCAGCGGCCAGGATAATGCCGGCTCGTCTGAGCGCGCTGCCCCTTGTCCCTCCGTAACTGCCCTTATATTTTAGATCCCGTACCGCCATAGTGTGTTTTGAAGCTCTGCCTGCAAAACCCACAGGAAGCTGCTTTTCTTGAGTTTGCAAGGTTTATTGCCGCTTCACACCGGATGTTGACATGGCTAATTTTCTCTTTTAAGCCGGAATGTGCTATGAGGACGAGGCTTGGATTTTTGCAATATCTCCGTGTGATATTGCCGACTCAGGTATTGCGATTTTCCTTTTTATTTGTGAAACTCCGGTATTTTCTTATCCTATAGAGCTTATTTCAAGCGCTTATCTGTTTGTTTGAATGTATTTTCAGAAGCAATCTCATAAAAATCGTCTTTGGCTCGCTGTCACTGCGGAACGGTCGATTGCAAAAGCGATATGTTCCATTATTTTGATTGGCTGTGGGCATATGCGCTGCGGAGCGGATGAAAGCATATACATTTCCCCTTTGGCCGTATGAAATATGCGGTAGGACGGCAGTGCGGGCGAGGGCAGGCGCCTCCTTCCCTGTTGGTTCTTGTTGCGCAGCAGGGAGTCTGTAGAAAAAATAGAAGAATTTTGAAATATATTGTTTTAAGATGTCATATATCTGCGTTTTTTCATCTCTAATAGACGAGCTCACAGTGGGCTACTTCCCCGTACGCACTTACTCTTCTCCTTGGCAGAGCATACCGACGGACACCTGTGGGGGATGTCTTTTCATTAACACCGCTGTGGGGAAACCTCCATCTTTCACGGAGGCCTTTATGGGGAAGGGGCCTCCGTGCGTTTCCAAATTGGCGCTCGATCTGCTGCGGCGCAGGAGCGCATGACATTCAGCAGGCCGCTTATGCTCATACCGTCTCGTGCTGCAGGTATGCAGCCCTGTCGACTTTCGGCTCGCGCACAATATCTACCATATGAAGGAATCGATATGAAAAGGACAATGCTCGGATTTGTGCCGTCTGTGCTCATATGTGTTTTAAATCTGTTTATCACCACGGTTCTCGGCGATGTTATTACACGCCTCCCCGTGTTCAACGAAAATTCGGTCGGACGTCTGATGTGGGTGGGCGGTGCAATGTTTGCTGTGCTGCTGTGCTACATGTTGTGGAATGAGGACGGCCCGGCTGCAAAGCAGCTCCTGCTCTGTTTTGGATGCGTTCATGAAAAAGTTGCGCTTAAATTCGATAAATTTCAAAACAGGTATTGAAAAAGTCGAGCTTGTCCGGCAAAATAATGTATGTACACACATCAATTTCGAGGAGGCTGAGCATGAGGCGAGGGAAAGTCTTGTGGCTATTTTTCGATATAGGCTCTACGCTGGTTGACGAGCAGGCAGCCTACGATCACAGAATAAGAGATATGATTGCCGGCACGGATTTAACCTTTGAAGAAGTCCACGCAAAGCGTATTGAGCTTGCCCTGCAGGGATTGGACGGGAACTCAGCAATCATTAAGTTTTTCGGACTCGTTAAAACGCCGTGGCACTCTGAAGATGAAACGCTATATGCAGATGCAGATGGTGTAATAAGACACTTGAAAAGCCGTGGTTATATGCTCGGCATTATTGCCAATCAAGCTCCCGGTGCAGAAGAACGATTGAAAAATTGGGGTATTGCCGATTGCCTTAGCGTGATTGCATCATCCTCTGCACTTGGAGTTTCAAAACCCGATACTCGGATTTTTGAGAAAGCTCTCGCCATGGCAGGCTGTTCTGCTTCGCAAGCTGTGATGATTGGCGATCGTTTGGATAATGACATCATTCCTGCCAAACAGTGCGGGCTGCAGACGGTTTGGTTCAGAAGCGGTTTGGCTGCTTATCAGCCGAAAGAACTGGGTGAAGGATATGCCGATTATGTCATTGATGATCTATTGGAATTAAAGGAGCTTTGGCTATAAACAATGCCATTAACAACATGGTAAATGAAATCGTCAGTATCATTGGCGATTGCACGCCGTCGATCTACTTATACGGCTCGGTTGTCCTCGACGATTTCAAGTTGGGTTGGAGCGACATTGATATATTGGTGCTGACGAGGGAGAGCATTACCGAGCCGCAGGCAAATGAGCTTGTCGGACTTCGCCAAGCAATGCTCGCACAAGAGCCGAACAACCCCTACTACCGTTCTTTTGAGAGTGGCCGGCAAAAAGGATACGGTTGTGTATTGGGGAACAAGCGGCGAACGCATCACCGACAAATACCATTTTGATAGCTTTAGTATGACCGAACTGCTTGAAAGTGGGAAGCTCCTTTATGGTGACGATGTTCGTAATGAGCTGACCTTGCCGACATTCAGCGAGCTTTCTGCCGATGTGCGGCATCACTATGAAACAATCCGAAAGCATGTGCAAAAGGCTGACCGCAGCTTGTATTCCTTTGGATGGATGCTTGATATTGCACGATGCCTTTATACGCTTCGCACCGGAAAGATCATCGCAAAGACAGAGGCGGCGGTTTGGGCTTTGGAAAATGAATTGTGTCCTAACCCCGATGTGCTGAGGTATGCCCTGCAGGTTCGCAGAGAGCCGTTGAAGCACAAGAATAACGAGCAGACATTTGACTACGCAGGAACACTTGCAGATCCGATACAACGCTTTGCGGATGTGTTGGAAGAAGATTTGCAAAAGGTTAATTGATATGGATATTGTAAAGATAACCAAAGACAACTACAACGAATTAGGCTCGCTCGTGGCTGACTTTCGGGTTGCCCTGAAAGGCTACAAAGGGATAAAGGCGCTTCCCGATGCAGAAGCAGGGGCAAGTGAAATGAAAGAATACATTGATTCAGATTTTCCGTGTTATGCTGCGGTCTGCTACAGCGAATATGTCGGCTACATCGTTTGTCGTGTGGATGAGCCTTGTGTATGGGTGGAGTCGATCTATGTAAAGCCGGAGTTCTGCAGAAAGGGTGTTGCTTCGCAGCTCTTTGAAAAGGCTGAGGAATTGGCAAAGTCCTTTGGCGAGGACACGGTATTCAACTATGTTCACCCCAACAATCACGGCATGATTGGTTTTCTCCGCAAGTGCGGATATACCGTCATCAACTTGGTGGAAATCCGCAAGCCATATAAAGA
>CALVLD010000018.1 GCA_944336475.1 uncultured Clostridia bacterium | reverse complement strand
GAATTTGCGTTGCAAATTCGGGATTTAGTCAGGAATGGTTTTTAGTATGTAATTGCGGCTTTGCTTGCCCTGTCCCTTCCTTTTTCAAGGGGTTTGGGGACGCTTTTCGGAAAAAGCGTCCCCAACGTCCTCCTTAAGCGTCCTCAACGTCCTCCCTCCGATAGGGGGCTCCGCCCCCTAAAACCCCTGCAAGGGACTGCGTCCCTTGACCCGCAGGGTTCGTCGATGGGGATTGCCCCTTGTGAGATAAAAACCGAATGATTCTTCTAATCCCGAATTTGCGTTGCAAATTCGGGATTTAGTCAGGAATGGTTTTTAGTATGTAATTGCGGCTTTGCTTGCCCTGTCCCTCCCTTTTTCAAGGGGTTTGGGGACGCTTTTCGGAAAAAGCGTCCCCAACGTTTCCCTTAAGCGTCCCCAGCGTTCTCCCTGTTTCGGGGAAAAAGAATAGCCTACGATAGGGGGCTTCGCCGTTCCACCTTCCTTTGCACAAGGGGTGCTTTGGGGGTGGCTTTGCCATGACACTTCCCTTTACACAAGGGAGGCTTTGGGCGTGGCTTCGCCGTGCCGCCTCACTTTGCGCGGGGGAGGCATTGCATTGTCAGCGGGGGTCATAAGGCAACTTCCGCACTGCGCCCCGAATATGGCATCCCTGCGCGAATAGCGCGCCCAAAGGGGCCCTGTGCAGAGGAGGATCCCGGAGCGCCGACGACATGCATTTTCCTAAAACCGCGGAGAATACAGACAAGCAAATATTGCAAAAGCGAGCACCCTATGGTATCATGTTGAGGTATAATTCCCATACTATGGGAAAATAATGCCGGAGGATATTATGCACTGGTCTGTTGAAATCGCCAAGAAGCTCATCGAGCGCAAGCCTGATAAGGAGGTGTATGTCTGTGCCGCAGGCATAAGCCCGTCGGGGTCGATACATATAGGCAACTTCAGGGATGTGGCAACGAGCTACTTCGTAGTCAAGGCGCTCCGCAAACTGGGCAAAAAGGCCAAGCTGGTGTTCTCCTGGGACGAGTATGACCGTATGCGTAAGGTGCCTGCAAATGTTGCCGCAGCTGCCGACGGGTACGAGCAGTACATCGGCTGCGCCCTCTCCGCCGTACCTAATCCATTTGACGACGGCTTTGACACATATGCCGCTCACTTCGAGGCGGAGTTTGAGCAGAGCATGAAGCGCTTTGGCATCGATATGCAGTATGTGCATCAGGCCCAGATGTACGAGAGCGGCGCCTACACCAATGCCATCATCCACGCACTGCGCCACCGGGGAGAGATATTCGACATTCTGGACAGCTTCCGCACTCAGGATGCCGCCGAGGGCGAGCGTGAGGCCTACTGCCCCGTTGCGGTTTACTGCCCCGTATGCCACCGGGACACCACCAGGGTGACAAACATCTCCGAGGACTGCACCCATGCACACTACTCCTGTGCCTGCGGCCACGAGACGGATATCGACTTCACCTGCGATCACCACTGCAAGCTGGCGTGGAAGGTCGATTGGGCCATGCGTTGGGCATACGAGGGAGTTGACTTTGAGCCCGGCGGCAAGGATCATGCCGCACCCACGGGCAGCTATCAGACATCCCGTGTGATAGCGCAGAGGATATTCGGGTACGAACCGCCCATGTTCGTGGGCTATGAGTTCATCGGCATAAAGGGCTCCACCGGCAAGATGAGCGGCTCCACCGGCCTCAACCTCACGCCGTCAACGCTGCTCAATATATACGAGCCCGAGGTGATACTCTGGCTCTACTCCAAGACCGAGCCGTCCAAGGCGTTCGACTTCTGTTTTGATGACGGCATACTGCGTCAGTACTTCGAGTTTGACCGTATGTACAAGGACTATTCCGCAGGCACTGCGGATGAGTATGTCTCCTCCATAATGGAAAACTGCATTATCGAGGGGAGAAAGCCTGAGACCGTGCCCATGAACCTGCTGGTGCAGTTCGGCTCCATAGTGGATTTTAACATCCCCATGCTGGAGCGCGTGTTTGAAAAGGTTGGTACGCCCTACAAGGCGGTGGACTTTGCCAACCGTCTGCCCATGGCGCGCTACTGGCTTGAAAATTGCTCGCCGGAGAGCGTGAACCGTCTCCGCAGGACACGTAATTTTGAGGTCTACAACACCCTTTCCGATATCGAGAGGGATGAGATAGCCCGTCTGCACACGCTTTTGAAGAACGGCGGCTACACCCTTGATGAGCTCAGTGCCGAGCTGTATGCCATACCCAAGCTCCTGCTTGCGGAGGCCGATGAAAAGACCCTTAAGGCTGCGCAGGGCGTGTTCTTCAAAAATGTCTACCGCCTGCTCATAGATAGGGAGAGGGGGCCTCGCCTGTACCTGTTCCTCTATGCCGTGGAAAAGGACGATTACCTCCACCTGCTCGATTTTTCCCATCCGCAGACAGATGAGGAGCGTGAGCTTGATGCGGCGGCGCTCAAGGCAGCCGAGCCGGAGAAGAGGGCTGTCGTCTACGGCGAGCCCGATCCGGTAAAGCCGCTCGCGCCACAGATCACCATAGATGATTTTGAAAAGCTTGACCTGCGTGTGTGCAGGATAGTCAAATGCCAGGAGATACGCAAGTCCCACTCCTGCTACAAGCTCACCCTCGATGACGGCATGGGAGAAAGGGTGATAGTCTCCAGCATAAAGGCGTACTACACCCCCGAGGAGCTTGTCGGCAAAAAGCTCATAGTCATCGCCAACCTTGCCCCCGCACGCATCACCGGTGTGGAGAGCAACGGCATGCTCCTCGCCGCTACCAACAATGCCTGTGGCTGTCAGGTGGTGTTCGTCGACGACATAGTGCCCGTTGGCACGCAGATAAAGTAGCCGATACGCCCCTTCCCCAAGGGCAAAGTATGCGCACGGCCGATGAGAATAATTCCAAGCATTAAGCGCATCATTCGGCGCTGCCGCTCAGTTGGCAGCCCCCTACCGAGGGAAACGTTGGGGACGCTTTTTCCGAAAAGCGTCCCCAAGCCCCTTGAAAAAGGAATGGGGCAGGGCATGCGAGCCTGCTATTAAGATACAGATATGTGTTCAAACTTCAATCCCGAATTTGCGCTGCAAATTCGGGATTAAAAACATCATTCGGCATCAGCACTTAAGGGGCCGCCCCCATCGACGAACCCTGCGGGTCAAGGGGCGCAGTCCCTTGCAGGGGTCTGAGGGGGCGGCGCCCCCTATCGGGGGACGTTGGGGGGACAGAACCCCTATGCATACTCTCAAAGCCCTGTTTGCCGGACGCCAAGCATTGCTTAGTGCCGATGCAGCCGAATACAGTCCAACTTGTCTATGGCATTTTTTCACAGCATAGGTTATAATGGATCGGGAACCTATGCGCTGTTTGCTGCGTTATATTTACGGCTACCGTTTTTATGCAAAGGAGGCAATATGAATATAAATCGTGTTTTGCGAGCGCTGCTCTCGGCGATGCTGGTTACTGCCATGCTTGCCCTTGCCGCCTGTGCCGACGAGCCCGTGCTCGTTCCCGATGCGAACGGGCTTGTCGGGGACTCTCGCAACCGCATCGAGCAGAATCCCGATGATGCGGAGAAGTACTATGTGTATGTGTACGCCCCGAGGGATACCGTGCTGGTGTATGTTACCAACACAGGCGCACGGCAGGAGGCCACCGTGGGCAGGGACGGCTATGTCCGCTTTAATGTTCCCCTGTCCTGCCTCATGCCCACCGAGCCCGTTGCGGGCACAGAGTATACCGCCACTCCACTCGTCTACATGCGCAATTCAGACGGGACGGAGACTCAGGTGCGCACAGGTACGGTTCAGGTGCCCGTGCCGGCGCTTGACATCACATTCACCACGGGCGATACCGTAACCGCCGTGGACGGCATTGCAAACATCTACGGCAGCGTTGCGCAGTCCGGCGTCAGCATAACTCTCGATGGTAACCCCGTGAGCGTTGGTGCGGACGGCAGCTTTTCGGCAATGCTTGAGTTTTTTGAGGTGGGAGACGTCTCCGCAGTGCTTGAGGCAAGGCTTGCAGGCTATCAGATACACCGCACGGTGTTCCACATAACGGTTGAGAGCGTTGCCGCAGGGGAAAACCCCATACAGATGCCCTACGAGTACGGCGATACGAGTTACAGCCAGCGCACCACCGGCCAATCGCTCAACATATGGGGCCGGGTACCCAAGGGCTATGGGCTCACTGCCTCGTCTAGCTCGGAGCATGTGTCCGTCTCGGCGGAGCCGACGGTCGATGCGGACGGCAATTTCAGTTTCGCTGTGACCGTGGCGCAGACGGGGAGCTTTCCCATACTGCTAACCACCATATCTCCCGGCGGCACGCAGTACACCCGTGAGATATTCATACAGCGCGCCCCCGACTGGCGTGCATATGTTGAGAGTGCGTGGGCAATGGACTATAATGCGTTTTTGACGCCCTCCGACCGTGGGTATGAAATAAAGGGCACCGTGACCTCCATACTTGAGCAGGGGGATATACTCATCGCTACGTTCACACTGACCGACGGGAACGTTATCACGATAGAGTATCACAACCACTACGGCTCGGCATCGGCGCTGACCGAGGGTGCGCAGTACAACCGCATATACGGGCATCCTCTCGGCATGGGCACGGACGGCACGCCGCACTTCTTCGTGTGGTTCGTGCTGAACGGCTGACGTGCAGAGATCACCGGTTGAAAAATTTTTGAATAGTATGTATAATGACGGCAGGGGGAGCGTGCTCCCCCTGTGCGTGATATAAATATAATCTGTTAAAGGAGTCAAAATGTCCAAGGTAAAGCTTTCTGACGGCACGAGCATCCCCATAGAGATGCACCGTGTCTCCACAATACACCCGATACGCCTCATTCCGCCTGCGGCCCGTGTTGCCGCACTCGACTATGCGGGCAACTGCTCGTATAACCTCCGTTCAGAGGATGTTTTCATAGATATGCTGACCGACAGCGGCTTCAACGCCATGAGCGATGCCCAGGCCGGTGCATTCCATTTGGCAGACCATGCCTATGCCGGCGGCGAGGGCTATTACCGCATGGCGGACACCGTGCAGAGGATGCTGAACAAGCGGTTCTTCCTGCCCGTTCACCAGGGCAGGGCGTGTGAGCACATGCTTGCCCGTGCGTTCGTCCGGCAGGGCGGCGTGGTGCCCACCAACTTCCACTTCGGCACATTCCGCACCCAGACAGGGTTCATGGGCGGCACCGTTGCGGAGATGCTTGCCGACAAGGGGCGTGTCACAACGGGCAGCGATCCCTTCAAGGGCGATTTCGATATGGAGCGGCTAAGGGCATTCTTCGATTCCACTCCCAGGGAGAACATCCCCTTCCTCCGCATAGAGGCCGGTACGAATCTGATAGGCGGGCAGCCCATATCCATGGATAACATACAGGAGGTGTCCGCTCTCTGCCGTGAGAGGGGGGTTCGTGTGGTTCTGGACATGAGCCTTGTCATGGATAATCTCCACTTCATAAAGGCGCGCGATCCCAAGCGTGCGGATATGAGCATTGCGGATATCACCCGTGAGATGGCGGATGCCGCAGACATAGTCTATTTCAGCGGTCGCAAGCTGGGCTTTGCCCGTGGCGGAGGCATCTGCACCAACGACGAGGCGGATTTCAAGCTCATCCGTGGGTTTGTAAGTTGCTACGAGGGCTTCCCAACGTTTGGCGGAATGAGCAGCGCCGAGCTTGAGGTGATGCGTGTGGGCATTGAGGAGACCATGGACGAGAACGTCGTGTCCCAGGGCCCCGATTTTATTGCCTTTATGACGGATGAGTTCATCAGGCACGGCGTGCCCGTGGTTACCCCGGCTGGCGGCCTGGGCTGTCACATCGATGCGAACCGCTTCTGCAGCCATCTTGCACCCGAGGATTTCCGTGGGGCATCGCTTGCCGCCGCCATATACATAGTCAGCGGCGCAAGAGGTATGGAGCGTGGCGCTTCAAGCGAGCAGCCTGCTCCCATAGGCATCGAGTCCGTTGCGCCCATGGAGCTGGTGCGTCTTGCCGTGCCGCGCAGGGTGTATACCCTCTCGCACATCATGTACGTTATAGACCGTGTCGTATGGCTGTATGAGCATAGGGAGCTGATAGGCGGCCTCCGCTGGGAGGATGAGTCGGTTGAGCGCCACTCCTTTATCGACTATCTCCGACCCACAAGCGACTGGAGGGAGCGTCTTGCCGAGGTGTTTGCCGCCTCGGGTCTTGAATAAGAGCGCCGTAACAACGGGTTCTGCCGTGAGCGAAGCTCGTTTTGTGCAGCGGCTTGCCAGAGGCGAGCTCCGCTGTTGCCGGATAAGGGCGTTGCAACGGGTTCTGTTGTAAGCGGAGCCCGTTTTGCGCAGCGGTTTGCGAGGGGCGAGCGCCGCTGTTGCCGGATAAGGCTCTGCAATGGGTTCTGCCGTGAGCGGAGCCCGTTTTGCGCAGCGGTTTGCCAGAGGCAAGCGCCGCTGTTGCCGGATAAGGCTCTGCAACGGGTTCTGCCGTGAGCGGAGCCCTTTTTGCAAGGCGAGGGGTTAGCACCTCTGCTCTAGGATAAGGGCATTGCATCGGGTTCTGTTGTAAGCGGAGCCCGTTTTGCGCAGCGGTTTGCGAGGGGCGAGCGCCGCTGTTGCCGGATAAGGCTCTGCAATGGGTTCTGCCGTGAGCGGAGCCCGTTTTGCGCAGCGGTTTGCGAGGGGCGAGCGCCGCTGTTGCCGGATAAGGGCATTGCAACGGGTTCTGCTGTGAGCGAAATCCGTTTTTTCCAAAAGTATATTTGCTTTATTTGTCGGCGTATGTTAGGATTCATCGGTCAGGAGGATGCGGTATGGAAGCAAATTTCGAGGCGAATCGCCGTAACAAGATGGGCGTTATGCCCACGGGGAGGCTGCTGTTCACAATGGCTCTGCCCGTGTGCATATCCATGGGCGTGCAGGCCCTCTACAATATAGTTGACAGCATATTCGTATCACGGCTGCCCAATGCGCTTACCGCAGTCGGCCTTGCCTATCCCATGCAGATGCTCATGATAGCCGTTGCAGTGGGTACTGCCGTGGGCATGAACTCGCTCATATCACGCCGCCTGGGTGAGAATCGGCATGAGGATGCCAATGCCGCAGCCGCAAACGGCCTCTTTCTGGAGCTTGTGTCGGCTCTTGTGTTCACAGCGCTTGGGTTCTTTGCCGCACGCCCCTTCATAGAGGCGTTCACCGATGATGCGGAGGTCGCCCGTCTCGGCACGGAGTATCTGCAGATATGTCTCATTTACGGCGCAGGGCTGTTCATCCACTGCGGCTGCGAAAGGATACTCCAGGGCATGGGCAAGACAGGGCTCTCCATGCTAGCGCAGCTTGCCGGTGCGGTCACCAATATAATACTCGATCCCATTCTCATATTCGGATATCTCGGCTTCCCTGCCATGGGCGTTGCAGGTGCTGCCATCGCCACCGTGATAGGTCAGTTCGTCGGCATGGGCATATGTATGCTGATGGTGTTCCTGGGCAAGCATGAGGTCAAGGTCAGTTTCCGCCGCTTTCGCCCGTCGAGGACTGCCATTGCGGAGATCTATCGGGTGGGCTTCCCATCCATAATAATGCAGTCCATAGGCTGTGTCATGAATGTGTGCATGAATCTAGTGTTCACTCGCCTGCTCGCAAGCAATGTGGGCGTCGATACCCTGAGCGTCTATTACAAGACGCAATCGCTGATATTCATGCCCCTGTTCGGCATCACTAATGCCGCAATGAGCATAATTGCGTTCAACTATGGCGCCCGTGACCGTCAGCGCATGATGCGCACCTGGCGGCTTGCTCTGTTCGTGTGCGTAGCGATAATGCTCGCAGGGCTGCTGTGCTTTCAGCTATTCCCGTCCGAGATAGTCGCCGTGTTTGACAGTCAGGGGCAGATAGGCCGTGTGGGTATCAATGCATTCCGGATAATCTCACTGCACTTCCCCATCGCCGCATTCTGCATATGTGCCTCGACGCTGTTTCAGGCCATAGGCAGGGGCGTCTACAGCATGATACTCTCGCTCCTGCGGCAGCTCTTTGCTCTGCTCCCTGCTGCAGTGATACTTGCGCTCGTCACCCGTGATGTTGCCTCCGTATGGTGGGCCTTCCCCATTGCGGAGACCATCTCGCTCGTGATAAGTCTGTTCTTCCTCGCTCGGGTGCGCCGCAATGAACTCGCCACCCTTGACGGCTGACGCGGAAGGCAAAGTCAGGGGAATTCGTACCCTAAACGAGAACGATAAGGGGCTCCGCCCCCTAAGACCCCTGCAAGGGACTGCGTCCCTTGACCCGCAGGGTTCGTCGATGGGGCTGCCATTTAAGGGGTAATGCCGAATGATGTTTTTAGTCCCGAATTTGCAGCGCAAATTCGGGATTAGGGTTTGAATACATATCTGTATTTTAATAGTGCAGCCCGTATGCCCTGCCCATTCCTTTTTCAAGGGGTTTGGGGACGCTTTTTCCTAAAAAGCGTCCCCAACGTTCTCCTTAAGCGTCCCCAACGTCCCCCGATAGGGGGCTCCGCCCCCTAAGACCCCTGCAAGGGACTGCGTCCCTTGACCCGCAGGGTTCGTCGATGAGGGTTGCCATTTAAGGGGTAATGCCGAATGATGTTTTTAATCCCGAATTTGCAGCGCAAATTCGGGATTGAAGTTTGAATACATATCTGTATCTTAATAGCAGGCCCGTATGCCCTGCCCATTCCTTTTTCAAGGGGTTTGGGGACGCTTTTTCCTAAAAAGCGTCCCCAACGTTCTCCTTAAGCGTCCCCAACGTTCTCCGATGGGTATTGCTATCAGTAGAGCTTCCTTGCGGTGTAGTGCGTGTGGAGCAGCTCATGCGCCTTATGGCCGTTGGGCTCGCCGAGGTAGGTGGCATAGAGCTCCTTAAGAACGGGGTTCTCATGGGACTTGCGGAGGGTCATTGCTTCATCCTCGGCGTACAGAGCCTTGGCACGCTCGGCACGGAGATCCGTAAAGTTGCGGACATAGCCGGGCTGATGCGGCTGACCGCCGCCGTTGACGCAGCCTCCGGGGCAGGCCATGACTTCTATAAAGTCATAGTGCTTCTCACCGGACTTGATCATATCGAGCAGCCTGGCGGCATTGGAGAGGCCAGATGTGACGGCAACACGGACGGTGGTACCGGCAAGATCGACCTCTGCCTCCTTGATATCCTCAACGCCGCGGACGGCATGGATATTGAGATCCTCGAGGGGCTTGCCCACGACCACCTCATAGACGGTACGGAGGGCCGCCTCCATAACGCCGCCGGTGGCGCCGAATATGTGGCCTGCGCCTGAGGCGATGCCGAATGCGGGATCGCACTCCTCATCGGGGAGCTTATCGAACACGATGCCGGCCTTCTTTATCATGGAGGCCAGCTCACGGGTGGTGAGGGAGACATCGACATCGCGGATGCCGTTGACGTTCATCTCGGCACGGGACACCTCGAACTTCTTGGCGGTACAGGGCATTATGCTTACCACATAGATATCCTTGGGATCGATGCCGGCCTTCTCTGCGTAGTAGCTCTTGACGAGTGCGCCGAACATCTGCTGCGGCGACTTGCAGGTGGAGACATTGGGCAGGAACTCGGGATAGTAGGTCTCGCAGAACTTGACCCAGCCGGGGGAGCAGGAGGTGATGAGGGGCATTGCGCCGCCGTTTTTGATACGGTTGAGCAGCTCGGTGCCCTCCTCCATTATGGTGACGTCGGCGGCGGTATCGACATCGAACACCTTGTCAAAGCCCAGACGCCTGAGGGCGGCGACCATCCTGCCCTCGACATTGGTGCCTATCGGCATGCCGAAGCACTCGCCGAGCTGTGCGCGGACGGAGGGAGCGGCGCCGACGACGACGTGCTTGGCGGGATCGGCAAGCGCAGCCCAGACCTTTTCGGTATCGTCCCTTTCGGTGAGAGCGCCGGTGGGGCAGACGGCGATGCACTGGCCGCAGTTGATGCAGGCGGTCTCGTCGAGATCCATTTCAAATGCGGAAGCGATATGCGTCTTGAAGCCCCTCTGGTTGGGGCCGATGACGGATGCGAACTGGTTGTGCTTACAGACCGCAACGCAGCGGCGGCAGAGTATGCACTTGGAGTTATCGCGCACGAGATGGATGGCGGAATCGTCGATATCGGGCTTCAAGGGCTCGCCAAACTCGAAGCGGTGTGAATCCGCACCGTACTCCTGCGCCAGCGTCTGCAGCTCGCAATCGGTACTGCGGGAGCAGGAGAGGCAATCCATGCGGTGATTGGAGAGTATGAGCTCCAGCGTGGTCTTGCGTGCCTCACGCAGGGCGGGGGTATTGGTCTGAACCTCCATGCCGTCTGCAACCTGTTGGATGCAGGCAACGGGGTTGCTTCGAGCGCCCTTGCACTCAACGACGCACATACGGCAGGCGCCGATGGCATTGACGTCCTTGAGGTAGCAGAGTGTGGGTATGCGCACGCCGATCTTCTCAGCCGCCTGGAGTATAGTATAGTTGGCAGGGACTTCGACCTCGATACCGTTTATCTTCATCTTGATGTTATCCATATGCGGTCTCCTTACTTCTTGACGATTGCATTGAACTTACAGGTCTCGATACAAGCGCCGCACTTGATGCACTTCTTGGCATCAATGACGTGGGGCTTCTTGACCTCGCCGCTTATCGCACCGACGGGGCACTTGCGTGCGCAGGCGGTACAGCCACGGCACTTGTCCTCCAGTATCTCATAGCGCATGAGGTGCTTGCAGACGCCGGCAGGACAGCGCTTTTCGTAAACGTGCGCCTCGTACTCGTCACGGAAATACTTCAGCGTGGAGAGAACGGGGTTGGGGGCGGTCTGACCGAGGGCGCAGAGAGCGTTGGCCTTGATGTAGTAGCAGAGCTCCTCCAGCTTATCGAGATCCTCGGGCTCACCCTTGCCGTCGACTATCTTGTTGAGCAGCTCGAGCAGGCGGCGCGTGCCGATGCGGCAGGGGGTGCACTTGCCGCAGCTCTCATCGACGGTGAAATCGAGGAAGAAGCGAGCAAAATCGACCATGCAGGTGGAATCGTCGGTGACGATCATGCCGCCGGAGCCCATCATAGCGCCGATACGGGTGAGGTTCTCATAATCGATGGGGGTGTCGAGGAACTGAGCAGGGATACAGCCTCCGGAGGGGCCGCCCGTCTGCACTGCCTTGAACTTACGACCCTTGGGAATGCCGCCGCCAATGTCGAATATTATGTGGCGGAGCGTCGTGCCGAGGGGAATCTCAACCAGTCCGGTGTTATTGATGGCGCCGCCGAGTGCGAATACCTTTGTGCCCTTGGACTTTTCGGTACCCATGGAGGCGAACCAATCGGCGCCCTTGAGGAATATCTGCGGAATATTGGCAAGCGTCTCGACATTGTTGATTATGGTGGGCTTGCCGAACAGACCCTTGTTGGCAGGGAACGGGGGCTTGTTGCGGGGCTCGCCGCGGTTGCCCTCGATGGAGGTCAGAAGCGCCGTTTCCTCGCCGCAGACGAATGCGCCTGCGCCAAGGCGCACGTCGACGTCGAAGTTGAAGCCGGTGCCGAATATGTCCTCGCCCAGCAGGCCGTATTCACGGGCCTGACCGATGGCGATGTGCAGACGGTGTACCGCAATGGGGTACTCCGCACGGACATAGATATAGCCCTTGGATGCGCCTATGGCATAGCCGGCGATTGCCATTGCCTCGAGCACGGCGTGAGGGTCGCCCTCAAGCACGGATCGATCCATGAATGCGCCGGGATCGCCCTCGTCGGCGTTACATACGACGTACTTCTGATCGGCGGTATTGTTGGCGGCAAACTGCCATTTCATGCCGGTGGGGAAGCCTGCGCCGCCACGGCCGCGCAGACCGGACGCCTTCATGACATCGATGACCTCTTGCGGAGTCATCTCGGTAAGCACCTTGCCAAGGGCACGGTAGCCGTCCATGGCGATGTACTCATCGATGTTCTCGGGGTTGATGACGCCGCAGTTGCGCAGTGCTACGCGCATCTGGGTCTTGTAGAACGTTGTCTCGCCGAGAGCGGGCACCTCGTGCAGAGCAATACCCTCCCTCTCCTTATGGACGAGGCGTTCAACTACACGACCCTTGAGCAGATGCTCCTCGGCTATCTCGGCAACGTCCTCGGGCTTGACACGGCTGTAGAACGTGCCGTCGGGATAGACGATCATGACGGGCCCTGTTGCGCAGAGGCCGAAGCAACCGGTGCGGACTATCTGAACCTCGTCCTGGAGACCGAGGCGAGCTATCTCTCCCTCAAGCCTTTCGGCGATGGACAGGCTGCCGCCGCTGGTACAGCCCGTGCCGGCACAAATCAAAACATGTGTGCGAATCATTTTGTCACCCTCCGTAGTTATTTGGCGTCAACTGCGCCGATGGTGTATTCAACAACGGGCTTGCCGCCCACGATGTGCTTTTCAACGATCTCGCGCGCCATTTCGGGAGTGACCTTTACATATGTGACGCGCTCCTTATCGTTTTCAAAAACCTCTACGATCGGCTCATAGCGGCACATGCCGATGCAGCCGGTCTGCGTGACGGCTACATGGTCGTTGAGATTGCGGTTTGCGACCTCCTCGACAAGTGCATTCAGCACAGGCCTTGCGCCTGCGGCGATGCCGCAGGTCGCCATACCGACTACGATGCGCGTCGTGTTCGTACCCTCGCGGAGCACGACCTTGGACTGCATCCTCTCACGGATCTTTGCGAGTTCTTCAAGTGATTTCATGGTGTTGATTCCTTTCCTGAAATTGTTTGGAAACAAATTTTGTCGAATTTTATTGAGCGTACTGCTCCTCCAGAGCCTCCCTTGCCCACATGAGCACGGCCGGATCGGAGAGCGGCACATCCTCGCCCAAAACCTCACGCATTGCACGGGTGTCAAGCTCCACGGTGCGATCCGGTTTGGTATGGCGGAATACAAAATCCACATCGGGCGCACCCTGTATCAGCGACACGACGGTGGAGATTACATCGCCCAACGGGGTAAAGTCGAGGTGGGTCTTGCAAAACACCGCAGTGACGGCTGTGCCGTGGGAATCGGGACAGAGCGCCCTTTCGCAGGATTCTATAGTCATCGTTCCGCCGGTCTGCTCCGCCGCCAGCTTGAGGAGCGGAAGCCCCATACCGACCTTGCGTGTTTTGCGTGTTGTGGAGAAGGGATCCGTAACGGAGGCGAGAAACTCCGCGCTCATACCCTTTCCGTTGTCCTTTATGGTAATCGTCAGCGCATCCGCATCCTCCGCAAGGAGTATCTCCACAAGCGTGGCCTCCGCATGGATAGAATTCTGAGCGATATCGAGTATGTTTAGTGAAAGCTCCTTCACGTCTCTGCCTCCGCACTGCGCAGCTTTTGAAACAGCGCACGGGTAATTTCGTCGGCTGCGGCGTCTTCTCCACAGTCAAGCTCAATATGATTGAACGTCACGCCGAAGTCCGTCAGCCTGTGCGCATCGCTCGACACGAGCGTCGTCCTGCCGCCGGAAAGCTCCCTTGCGCTTGCCTTATCACGAACCTCACACAAGCCGAACACGGGCCTTTCGGGGAAGGCGCCGAGTATTGCAAGCAGCCCGTTTGCCTCACGGTCGATATGCGCAGGGTAGGCGATGCCGCCCATGCCCCTTGTAAGCTCCGCCGCCTGCTCTATGGTCAGCGTAGTGGCCGCCGGGAGGAAGTAGGGATCCTCCCCTACGATCTGATCCTCCTCCGCCATTATGGGCTGAGTGCCGAATATGTCCGCACGGTTCGGGAGCTTCATGCGATAGGGCTGTATCGCCCTGTCAAACTCCTCCGCCTGTTTCAGCGCTTCAAACAGGCAGACCATGTGTATCTCCTCGGCGGTAGTCAGCTCGCACCCGGCGATGGGCGCCACCCCGTATTCGGCGCAGGCTTTGAAAAACGCACCGCAGTTTTTGCAGGAGTTGTGGTCGGTAAGCGCAACTATCCTTATGCCCGCAAGATACGCCATGCCGGCGATATTGCAGGGCGTCATATCGTCATCGCCGCAGGGCGACAGACATGAATGCACATGCAGGTCATAAGTGAAAAGCGCCACTTGAACCGCTCAACCCCCTCCGTCAATGGTCACACTTCAAGCATGCGGGCAATTGCGGCGCAGACCGCAAAGGCCCCCTCGGGAACGGATATCAGATTGATGTCGTGCAGGCTTGCGGCCCTTACCGCCGCCTCGTCGGGGACCACGCCCTCCGCAAACACGACCACAGCCGTATCCGACAGCTGGGCAACCGCCGCAACGTTCACGTTGGACATTATCGTCACCCAGGCGTCGCCGCTCTGAGCCCTGCCCATCACCCAGCTCAGAAGATCCCCGGTGTAGCCGCCCGTGACCTCCCGATTGGGCTCGGGCATGAGTATGCGGTTTGCGTTCAGCGCCTCTGCAAGGCGTTTTACCGTAAGCATCAGGAGTCCCCCTTTCTCTGTTCGAGCAGCGCATGAAGCTTCTCTCTCATGCGAACAACGCAGTCGTCAATATGGGCGCTGCCGCTTGCCACATCGTACGCAAACGCACGGCATGTGGGTGAGCCGCAGGCGCCGCAATCCGTGTGCGGCAGGCCGTCTTCTATGCGCTTAGCTTCCATCAATATGCGCATGGACGTGAGCCTGTCCGTGCCGGCGCCGGTGGGCATGTAGGTGAACGGAGCCGCATCCATGAGCTCCTCCGGCACATAATCCTCCGGCATGCCGTCCTCAAGCGGCACATGGTTCCTGGATATGGGGAGGAACCGCCGGAGCGATTGCAGCTTGACCCTTGCGATATACGGATTCTCCACCGCCATGACTCCGCCGACGCAGCCGCCGGAGCAGGCGTTGAGCTCCACAAAGTCGCAGTCGCTGATGTTTCCGGTCTCGATCTCGTCAAGAACCTTTATGACATTCTCAATGCCGTCCGCCGCAAGATAGCGGTCGTTCATGAGCGCGGCAGACTCGCCGCCGGTCGACGCCCAGCTTATACCGATATTACCCGCCTGACTTGCGGCCTCGGGTATGTTGGCGCGGTTCATCTTGGATATGAGCTGCATGTAGACCTCGCTTATCGAAACGACCCTGTCTACATATATCTCCTGACCCTCTATGACGCTCTTGACCCAGCTCACCTTTGCAGGGCATGGGGATATGAACACCGTGCAGATATCCTCGGGCGAAAGCTCGGGATGCTCCGCAAGCGCCTTGCGCCTTGCATACTTGCCCGCTATCTCTATGGGGGGAAGTATGGGTATGAGGTGCCTTGAAAGCGTCGGGAAGCGGAGCTTTATCAGCCGCACTATCACCGGGCATGCCGAGGATATGACCGGCTTATTCAGGCCGCTTTTTTTGAGATAGCGGCGTGTGAGCTCCGTTGAGATCTCCGCTGCCTTTGCGACCTCATAGACATCGTTAAAGCCGATGTCGAGCAGCCCCTGAACCACATAATCGGCGTCGTCAAGCTGATTGAACTGGCCGAACAGCGTCGGCGCAGGCAGCGCAATGAGGTACTTATCCTTGGGAAGCTCGCTCAGTTTATCGAATATGGCACGCTTGGCCTTGTACTGGCAGACGCGGATACACTCGCCGCAGTCGATGCAGTACAGAGAGTTTATCTTTGCGTGACCGTTGGAGATGCGAATGGCCTCCGTAGGACAGCGCTTGAGGCAGTTAGTGCAGCCCTTGCATTTATCCCTATCCAATGAAACCGAATGAGTGTAGTCCATAATCAAAACCTAAAAACCATCGTTATAGTCGTCCCCTTGCCGACAAGGGAATCTATAGTCAGGCTATCCGAGTAACGCTTCATATTGGGGAGGCCCATGCCTGCCCCGAAGCCCAGCGCGCGGATATTGTCCGGCGCAGTGGAGTAGCCCTCGCTCATGGCCTTTTCGACGTCCGGGATGCCGGGGCCGTCGTCGCGCAGGCGAATGGTCACCTCATCCTCTGCGATAAAAACATCCGCATCGCCGCCGTGGGCATGGATAACCATGTTTATCTCGCCCTCATACATGGCTATGGATATTCTGCGGATCAGCTCCGGCGCAACGTCGAGCTGCCTGAGCAATTTTTTTACCTGAACGGACGCCTCGCCTGCCGAGGTAAAGTCATCCCCGTTTACATCAAAATGAAAATGCAGCGGTTCGCTCATGAGTGCGCCGTCACTTTCCGAGGCCGGCCTCATAGAGCCTGCCGCAGGACATGTACATGGTCAGCTCGGTCGAGAGCACGGCTATGTCGGCCGCCTCGGCGAGCCTGAGTATCTCTTCCGACGGCTGCTTGCCCCGAACAAACACAATGCAGTGCATGTCCATCATCATGGCGGTGCGAACGACCTGCGGGTTCATAAGGCCGGAGAGCAACAGCCCCTGATCCTTGACATACGCAAGCACATCGCTCATCATGTCGCTTCCGCACGCAGAGCGCACCTCCTGATCGAGGCCTCCCTCCCCTGCAAGCACCTTTGCGTCCAACACTTCGACTACCCTGCTAATTTTCATAAGATGATATCCTTTCAGGCAAAGCGAAATCAGTC
The DNA here is from genome assembly GCA_944336475.1 of uncultured Clostridia bacterium. Lineage (GTDB taxonomy): Bacteria > Bacillota > Clostridia > Christensenellales > CAG-138 > CALVLD01. Next base: position 22,492 of record CALVLD010000018.1, on the reverse strand, counting down.
GTACTTCTTGAGGATCTCACGCACATCCGCAGGAACGAGACGCCCGTGAACATCGTTGTCGATCATTATGACGGGAGCAAGACCGCAGCAGCCGAGACAGCGCGTGGGCTCCAGCGTGAATTTACCGTCCGCAGTGGTGTGACCGGGCTCGACGTTCAGCACCCTTGCGAGCTCGTCGAGCAGGTTCTGTGCGCCCTTGACATAGCAGGCGGTACCCAGACATACCCGGATGAGATGCTTGCCGCGGGGCTCAAGGTTGAACATGGAGTAGAACGTGGAAACGCCGTAAATCTCCTCAAGAGAGCGGCCGAGACCCTCCGCCACCATCGTCTGAACCTCGATCGGCAGGTATCCGTAGATCTCCTGCGCTGCCTGCAGAACGGGCATCGTTGCACCTTCCTTGCCCTTCCACTCGGCGATGACCTCCTTCAGCTTCGCCTCCTGCTCGGGAGTTCCGTTGAAGGGAATTGCCGTGATTTGTTTTGCCATGACAGTCCTCCTTATTACCGCAGATGCGGAAATGAAATGGTTTGCTTCAGCCTACGCCAAAGCGCCCGCCTGTTCGCATGTACGGACGGCAGACTACTCCAGTTTCAGCTATCCAAGAGTATAACATATGTAAGCGATAAATTCTATAAACAGATCGCCGTTTTTTATTGTATATTTAGGCACAGTCCGCCACTATATGCGAATAAAGGCAGAAAAACGCCGCCGCATGACCGTGCGGCGGCGTGGCGTCGGGTCACTCTGCCAGTGCGAGTATTGCGTCGGCTATCATGTATGTGTTGAACATCACGTCCTCAATGGAGATATACTCGTTGGGCATGTGGACGGCGGCGGAGATACCGGGACGCTCGCAGCCGAACGCCACGGCATTGGGGAATGCACGGGCGTATGTGCCGCCGCCTATCGCCAGGGGGGACAGATTCTCGCCGGAGCGGTCGGCATAGACCTTGAGCAGCTTTGTCACAAGCTCGCTGTCCTCGGGTATGAAGTGCGGATCCTGCGCATGCTCATGTATAAGCTCAAAGCCCAACGGCTTGAACGCCTCCACCTGCGCGCTGCGCACCGCCTCCTGCGTGAGGGATATGGGGTGGCGCACATCTATGCTGAATTCGGATATGCCGTTTGCATCCCAGCGCATCACGCCGGGGTTCATGGTGAGCCTGCCGCTTGCATCTGCGACGTCGAGACCGAAGCCCTCGCCGTGGCGGTTCATGCCGAGCACACGGTGCAGCTCGGCGATGATCTCACCGTCCTTGCCGGGGAGCCCCAGCGTTGCAAGATAGCTCAGCGCCGCAAGCAGCGAATTCCTGCCGTTTTCGGGCATTGAGCCATGGGCGTCAAGGCCGATGACCGTGAGCCTGCAGCCGCCCTCGACCGCCTCCGTCTCGCAGCCGAATCCGAGCGCCTCAAGGAAGGTCTCCGCACCCTCTGCCACAAAGGGGAGCGTGACGACCGTCCTGCCGGGAACGACATTGGGACGTGTGCCGGCGTCTATGGCTATGCGGCTCTCGAACGGACAGCGGAACGTGGTGTGCAGTATGCCCTTTTCAGAGTTGACGACGGGGTACTCCGCATCGGGGGAGAATGCCAGCGTGGGCATCTCGCCATGCTCCTTGTAGTAGTTCATGCCGCCCCAGCCCGTTTCCTCATTGGTGCCCAGGAGTATGCGCACGCGGCGGTTGAGGCGTATGCCCGCCTTCTTTACGGCGGCAAGCGCATATATGGAGGAGATAGCAGGGCCCTTGTCATCCAATGCGCCTCGACCGTATATTTTGCCGTCGTGTATTTCGCCGCCGAAGGGGGGATGCGTCCAGCCTGTGCCCTCGGGCACGACATCCATGTGGCAGACCACGGCAAGCAGATCCTCACCTTGGCCATAGTCTATGCAGCCGACATAGCCGTCCATGGAGCAGGCGTCAAGCCCAAGCTCCCTTGCAAGGCCGAGCGCATGCTCAAGCGCATCGGACACCGCCCTGCCAAATGGCGCGCCCGGCTCCGGAGCGCCCTCCACGCTGGGGAATGTAATGCTCTCCTGTATGGAGCGCACTATATCGTCCTGCATGGAGAGTATGATGGAGTCAACGTTTTTGTTCATGGTACACCTCCGTATTTATCAGTTGATGGAACCGAAGCCTCTGCCAACGACTTCAAGCGTGTCTATTATGGAGAACAGGGCGTTCGGATCGTGATCCTTGACTATCTTTTTGAGCTTTGTAAGCTCGGTGGTCTTGACTATGCAGTAGACCAGCTTGCGGGGCTGACCCGTGTATGCGCCCTCCGCATGGATGTATGTCACGCCTCGGTGCATATCGCGGAGCACATGCGGAGCTATCTCGTCCCACTGCTCGCTTATTATGAACACGGTCATTATGTGGTTCATGCCCCTCATGCCGAAGTTGAACGCCATATTGCAGACGAACATCGTTATAATGCTGTAGAGAGCCGTTTCCACGCCGTAGCAGAAGCCGAGTATGGTCATTATTACAAGGTTGAAGCCTATGTTTATCGTGCCCATCTGTATGGACAGCTTGCGGCTGATTATCACGGATACGACGTCAAGGCCGCCGAGCGATGCGCCCCTCTTGACTATGGGCACGCCCGTAACGCCCAGTATGGCTCCGCCGACTATCGCCGCAAGGAGCTGATTGTGGGTGCCGAGGCCGTACATCTCGGTGGTCATAGACGCCTCGGTTATCATATCCATGAGCGGAAGCTCGAACATGAGCGAGTAGCAGACCGTTGCAAACATGCTGAACACCACGAACTTGACTCCCTGATGGCGCACGCCGACTATGGCGATGGGTATGTTCAGCAGCATCATGGGGATGCTCTTGGAGATGCCGAGGGTGTACTCAAACAGCATCGACACGCCGGTGATGCCTCCGGACAGGAAGTGATTCGGCGTGTAGAAATATGCCAGAACGCAGCACTGTATAAAGCAGACGGCAACTATGTAGAGGCCGGTCACCATGTCATGTTTGAGGTTGAAGCTCTGGTCGTACGGATTGAACGGAGCCGATGGCTTTTTTGCCTTTTTTTCTTTTGTCATACTACTCCTTTACCGATAGATAAGGTGGAATACCCACTGATCAAGCAGCACGAAGACGCCGAGCGCAGCCGTGTATGCAATGAAGGGGACAAAGCTCTTTTTTGTTATCATATGTATCATGAAGCGCACAGCGAAATATCCCGAAACGCCTGCCACTATCATGCCGACCATCACGGTGAGCAGGTTAAAATCCCCAAGGCCGGTCTCTATTATGCCGGGAACCTCCATCACCGCTCCACCGAGTATGGCGGGTATGGAGAGCAGGAATGAGAACTCCGCCGCCTCATCACGCCGCATGCGGCAGAATGTGGCGCCCGATATGGTGGCGCCGGAGCGGGATATGCCCGGCAGTATGGCGATTCCCTGCACTGCGCCTATCACGAGCGCCCTCCACCATTTCATGTCGGAGCAGGTGACGGTGCAGTCGAGCCGCCTGCGGACGACCTCCGATGCGGTGAGCAGCAATGCGGTGATAATAAAGCAGTACCCAAGGAGCTCCCCCGATGCGGACATCTCATCGAAGAAGTCGTCGAACAGCAGATATACAGCGCAGGTGACGGCAGTTGCAGCGATGAGCCACAGCGTTTTCCACTGTATGGGCTTTTTTAGCAGCGCAAATATCTGCCCTCGATAAACCACGCACACGGCGGCGAGCGTAGCAATATGGAGCATTATGGAGTATCCCAGCCCCCCTTCGGTCAGGCCGAACGCCTTTTGCAGCAGCAGCAGATGGCCGCTCGAAGATATGGGCAGAAACTCTCCCAAGCCCTGTGCAAGCCCAAGCAGTATGCTCTTGAGTATTTCCATCATCGTAAACTCCTTTTCAAAGGCACACACCCCTCTATCATAATTATAGCATTGTTCTATACGGGATTCAAGGCGAAAAAATAACTATATCCTCGCCGAATGTGTGTCGACGCTGTTACCGCCGCGCTGTATCATGAACCCTCGGAATGTTATTTGTCAGCAGGCATATGCGGAACTGAGCCGGCGCATGCAAAATTCAAATGGCTTTGGTACCGCAGGCAGCTCATGGAGCGTCCCGATACCATGAGCTATGGTCGGGGCTGCGGCTTGGCATCTGAGGGCTATCGCAGGAACGCAGGCTGCACAGATATACTGGCGCTGACGGAGAAGCCGGTTGTCACGGCACAGGCCATAGAGTTGTTTGGACGCCTGCGCCATGCGCTTGCCCCAAAATAGGCCCGATAACCGTTGTCATCCGCTGTTCCAGCGCAGCGTGCTCGACACGGCTTCCTTCTTGAGCGGACAGCCTGCATGCGCAGCCTGCTATGGTACCGGCAACCGGTATGCGTAACAGTACTGTCGATCCAATGCGTTCAGCCGTGCGGATATTCTTTTCGACGGCATGCCGCTCTGCGGCAGAGACGTCCGCTCTTAGATCCCCAAGCCGACATACCCGGAGCTTTGCGCCGATGTCCGCAGTCGGTTCAGCGGCATTAACAGCCATGCGGCGAACCGACAGGAGCTTTTACTCCTTTGGAGGGCCGTTGGACATATTACGATGCACATACGCACTGCGGACGGGCGGCGTTACATCCAAGACGTTTGCAGGCGGGCGGGCGATTGAGCGGCAGCTGTGCCCCGCTGCCGATGAGCTGCGCTTTGCCCTTGAGGTGAGGCGTGCCCCCGATGCTCACCGCACCCCGATGTGCTCGACCGTGCCGAGGCACTGAGCGATGTCATCCAACGCTATGCCGATGCGGCGGCGGAGCCCAGCTCCCATGAGCGGGAATGCGGGCGTAAAATTCTTTTCCTGCCTGACACAAATTATTGTTGCTTTACACTGACGGATATGTTAGAATGCTGTCAATTTTCCACGAATGCTTTTGTTAAACCATAACAGGGGGGGGTAAATGGACATTCAATCATTTTGGGCGCAGCTGACGGGTAGTCCGCTCATGTTCACGGCTGTGCTTCTCACATGCGGCGTGATACTGGTCAACGGCTGGACGGATGCACCCAATGCCATTGCCACCTGCATATCCACACGCTGTATGTCGGTTAGGGGTGCGATAATAATGGCTGCGGTGTTCAATTTCCTTGGCGTTTTCGTAATGACCAAGATTAATGCCACCGTTGCCGAGACCATCACCAAGATGGTCGATTTCGGCACCGACACGCATGAGGCCATGATTGCCCTGAGCGCCGCTATGTTTGCCATAGTCCTCTGGGCGACGCTTGCATGGGTGTTCGGCATACCCACGAGTGAGAGCCACGCCCTGATTGCCGGCCTCACCGGCAGCGCCATCGCCCTTCACGGCAATTTCAGCGGCATAAACGGCGGCGAGTGGGTCAAGGTCGTCTACGGCATAGGTATCTCCGTGGTTCTGGGCTTCGGCTTTGGCTGGCTGGTGTGCAAGCTGGTGGAGGTGCTCTTTTACAGGGTCGAGCGGCGCAAGGCGCAGACGTTTTTCCGCGGCGCACAGGTGGTCGGCGCCGCCTCAATGGCTTTTATGCACGGTGCGCAGGACGGGCAGAAGTTTATGGGGGTCATACTCCTGTGCACATTCCTTGCCAACGGGCAGACGCCCGAGGCCGTAGTGCCGCCCACATGGCTGCTGCTGCTCTGCTCGGTGCTGATGAGCGTGGGCACCGCTATTGGCGGCAAGAAGATAATCAAATCGGTCGGCATGGATATGGTCAAGCTGGACAAGTACCAGGGCTTCTCCGCAGACATCGCAGGCGCAGCCGCCCTGCTGTTCTGCTCGGTGTTCAGCCTTCCGGTTTCCACCACCCATGCAAAGACCACTGCCATAATGGGCGTTGGCGCCGTGAAAAGGCTGTCTGCGATCAATCTGTCCGTCGTGAAAGAGATGGTGCTCACATGGGTGCTGACATTCCCGGGCTGCGGATTGGTAGGCTTTTTGATGACAAAGCTGTTTATGCTCATATTCTAACAGGGGGAAATAAACGATGAAGAAAAACGATGCTTTTTATTTTGAAAATCTGCTTGCCGTATCAAAGATATGCGTAAATGCGGCCGACTACCTCGTGGAGTTTCTCACAAACTACGACGCATCCCGGATCGCCGAGAGCATGCGCACCATGCACGAGTTCGAGCACTCTGCCGACAAAATGCGGCACGAGATGAACAACACTCTTTCAAAAGCGTTCATCACGCCTATCGACAGGGACGATCTGGCGTCGCTCAGCCAGAATCTGGACGATGTCGCCGACTGCATTGAGGAGGTGCTCCAGGCGTTCTGCATGGATGAGCCTGCCTCCGTCACGCAGGAGAGCATACTCATAGCAAAGAAGATATCCGACTGCTGCAAGGCTATGGAGAGCATGTTTGCCGAGCTTCATAATTTCAAGAAGCCTGAGCGTCTGCGTGCTGCAATAATCCAGATAAACGACATAGAGGAGGAGTGCGACCGCATCTACCTCGACGCCTACAAGGCCGTCCGCACTCCCGACAGGGATGTGCTCGACATAATCTTCTGGCGCAGGGTATACGATCAGCTTGAATGCTGCGCCGATGCCTGCGAACACGTTTCAGACGTTGTATCACTGGTGATAATGAAGAATAGCTGACGATACTCAAAACGCCGTGCCCGATCTCCTCGGACACGGCGTTTTTTGCGCTGTCAATTCATTTCGGAGAGGAGGTCAAGCCCGTTGCGGCTGCCCGAAACATAGAGTATGTCGTCCTCCTCGAATATATGATCCGGGCGCACCGTCTCTATGAGCGTGTTCCCGTTCTCTATGGCGATTATGTTCACGCCGAAGCGCCCCCTCAGGTTTGCCTCCACGACCGTTTTGCCCACTATGGCATTGGGCGCCATCAGCTTTGAGATATTGAGCTTTTCGCTGAGCTGAATGTAATCCAGCATGCGGGATGCCTCCAGCCTGTGGGCAAGGCGCACGGCAATATCCCGTTCCGGATACACGACCTCTGCGCCGAGCTTTTCCAATATCTCGCCATGCTCGCTGCTTGCCGCCTTGGCTATCACCTTGGGCACGCCTATGCTCACCAGGTTGAGCGTTGTGAGTATGGATATGTCGAGCTGCTCGCCTATGCAGATTATAACAATGTCGCAGTTCCGAATACCTGTTTCAAGCAGGCTCTTCTTGTCCATGCTGTGGACGACGAACGCGTTCTCGGTATACTCGCGCAGCTCCCTGACCTTTTCCTCGTCCTTATCCAGCACCATGATGTCTGCGCCCGCCTCCGCAAGACTCAGCGCAAGCGCAGTGCCGAAGCGGCCGAGGCCGACTATGCCGTAAGTGTTTTTGTCCTTTTTGGGCTTTTTACCGAACATATTTCCTCCCTTTTCAGCCTATGGCTATATTACCGCAGGGGTATTCAACACGCTCGCCCTTTGAGAAGTACCACAGCGTGGCAATCGTCATGGGGCCGAGCCTGCCCGTGTACATTATCAGTATGGAGAGCAGCTTGCTGCCCACGGACAGATCCGGTGTGATGCCCGTGGAGAGACCGACCGTGCCGAATGCGCTCACGACCTCGACCAGAGCGTCTATGAAGTCAAGCCCAGGCTCCATCACGAGCATCAGAAACGTACCAACCGTAACTACCGCAATGCCCATTATGGCGACGGTCGCCGCCTTACGGAAGCTCTCCCGGTGAACGGCGTAGTGAAACGCCTTCTCAGAACGGTTGGTCGCCGCAGACTTTATCCCCTGCAACAGCACGAAGAACGTGCTCGTCTTTATGCCGCCGCCGGTCGAGCCCGGGGATGCGCCTATGAACATGAGCACCGTCAGCGTCAGTAAGCCGGCCGCTGAAAAGTTGCTGAGCGGAGCCGTCGAAAAGCCCGCCGTCCTTGCCGAAAAGCTGAAGAACATTGCTTGCAGCCACGATATATCCTCCGTGAGCTTAAGGAGCAGCGTACCTCCGGCAAGCAGTATGCCGCTTACCGACAGCACCACGCGGGCATGCATGGACAGCGCCTTCCAGCGGAAGCGTTTTCCAATTATCTCCTTTATCACAAGGAAGCCTATGCCGCCCAGAAATATGAGAGCGCACGTCACCAGATTGAGCAGAACGTCGTCATGGTACGGTATGAGATTTTGCAGGTTGCCGAGTATGTCGAAGCCCGCATTGTTGAATGCGGCGACCGAATGAAACAGGCTGACCCATGCTGCCTTGAGCGGGGGAAAATCCTGAACAAACACTATAAAGCTCAACGCTGCGCCTATAAGCTCTATTGTTAGAGTAGTCACAAGCACCGACTTGACAAAGCGGATTATGCCCCTGCCGGAGTCGAGGTTGGACGCCTCCCTGATGAGATTGCGCCCCTTCAGATTGATGCGCTTGCCCATGAGCATTATTATGCCGGCGCCCACGGAGGTGACTCCCAGGCCGCCTACCTGTATGAGAAGTGCGACTATGAACTGCCCCAATGGGGTGAAGGTATCCCCTGCGTCGACTGCGATAAGCCCCGTCACGCACACTGCGCTTGTGGAGGTATAAAGTGCGTCGATGTAGCGCAGCGTCTGCCCCTGGTTAATACAGCAGGGGAGCATCAAAAGCCCCGAACCTGTCAGTATCACCAGCGCAAACCCCAACGCAATTATTCGTGCAGGCGAAAGCCTTTTGAAAAGCCGTTTCAGCATATCCGCTCCGAAGATAAATTCGTTGCGGGTATTTTACACCATCGCCTGCGGTATTGCAATACCGTATGTGATGCAGTACCGTATGTCAGTTGAATATATCGACTATACGCTCCCAGAGCTCTGCAAAGAAGCTCTTGAACTCCACGGGTTCATCCGTGTCCGTCTTGGTTATGCACAGCGGAGGGAACAGCACGCACCACCAGTTTTCTCCTGCGCCGTCGCCGAGAATTATTCGAAGCGCTTTGTATTCCCCCTCCGGGTAAACACGCTCCCCGTATTGCCGCTCGGGGAAGCTGAACTCTCCCGACACGAGCTGTGCGCCGTACTCCAGGCCGTTCTCAGTCAGCACCGCCTCCGCCACAGCAATAAGCTCGCTCCCCATGGAGAGCATCATCGCCTCCGCCTCCTCTGCGGAGCTTGCGTCCGCTGCGCCGTCCATCAGCTCAAGCACTGCGTCCCGTACAAGCAGCTTTGCCCTCTGATCCTCTGCAGAGTCGCTGTTTGCAACTATGTGCAGGCGCAGCACATCCTCCGTACTCTCCGCTTCTCTGTTCCGCATCAGCATTGCCGCCACCGTGAACATCACGAGCGCCGCAACGGCCATGGCTATTATCCGTTTGTACATATCGCCTCCAAAAGTTTTGATGGGATAAGTATTTGTATTTTTTGGCAGGAGTATACATCGACGGCGCAGAGCGCACAGGCTGTGATCACAGGCGAACGGCAGGGCTTCAGGCCGGAATTTGCGGCGCAAGCTCCGGCATTAAGGCGTCGCTCGATTTTACCTTGCAGGCGTTTGGCCCTCTGCCGACGTTGCAGGTGCGAACGATGCGGATCTGCGGCGTCAGCCCATCCGCAAAAACTTGCTCGGCGCCGGGCAAACAGGCTTTGTGAACGGGCAAAGAACCCTTTGCACATTGGACTTTGCCGCCGCAACTGCGCCGCAGAGCTCTGTCCCTTTGCACTGCGGTGTGCCCCGGTGCGGCGATGGCCGCCGTGAACGGCTTTGCCGCTTTGCACGGGGCGAGCATCAGTGGGAAAGCGGGAAAGTGGGAAAGTGGGAAGCGGATTTGCTCAGACGAGCCGTTTGCGCAGAGCGGGAACATAGAGCAGCGCCAGGGCGATGCGGCTGGATTATGGGCGCCGGGCGACCTGTCATGAATTTGGTGCGACGGGTCTTGCGACGAATGAGCTTCGTTGTAAGGAACATGCCGTAGCCGACGAACAGAAAGCCTGCTCGCATGAGTGCGGCCTCGGCCATGGGGCGGCAAGGGGCATGCTTTGCCGACCGTTCGCCATAGCATACGAGCATTACGGCTGCGGCGTTCATCGCCGCAGACAGGGCTGTGAGAAGTTTATCAAAGAACGGCATGGCAAATCCTTTCGCATGGGTATTATGGCCCGATGCTGCCCGTGGGGTTAATATCTGCGAGCCGGTGTATGCCAAAAGGGGACAAGTATCTCCAAACAAGAGAAATTTATAAATAATAATCTCCTAACTATTGACAAGCATGTGTGGATAGTGATATAATTTAATAGACGGGTCAAGCGTTGACCGCCGCCTTCGGAGACCGTCTGCAGGCGTCGAAACCCCATCGCTTGATTCGTCATTTTCATTTTTGGGCGCAGTCCTGCCCGAACCAAACAGAGGACTTAAGACGAGGCACTCGTCAAAAGCAAAGGAGACAACCATATGAAGAAGCGCAGTATGAAGGATATGCTGAGTGCGCTCGGCGGCTCCGAAGGAAGCATGCCCGAGACCGCTGCAAAGTCCAATGCAGCCGAGACGGTGGGCAGAGCGCTGCTCGACAGACTCGGCCGCATAACGGATATGTCTGAGGAGGAGCTGGTAAAGCTCATACTCAAGGCATGGGAGGAGGCGGACGCCAAAGTCCCTGCGGAAAAGACAAAGCTGCCTGAGAAGCTCGGCACGGGTTCAGATGCGCCCCTCAGTCGGGGCAAGGCAATGCCCAAGCTGCCCAAGCCCATGAGGAGCGGCGCGTCGGAGACGCCCGCCATAGACTACTCGGAGCTGACATCAGAGCAGTTCAAGGAGCTAAAAAAGATGCTTGCAAAGGCGCAGTCCGACGGCCGCAAGGTACGTCTGTAACACGGCGATAAAATTGAAAGGATGAAGATATGAGCAGAACAATCAACACACTCACGACTGCGGCGCAGACCGCAAAGTTTCCCTCCACATACTATGACCGTCAGCTCCTTGAGAGCGCAAAAACACGCTTTGTACACGCCGAGTTCGGTCAGAAGCGACCCATCCCTCGCAACAGCGGCAATCAGGTAAACTTCCGCCGCTGGGAGCTGTTTGACCCGGCGATAGCAGTGTGCGGCCTCACCGAGGGCGAGACCCCCGACGGTCAGACCCTTGCGCAGAGCGAGGTCACGGCTGCCGTCAAGCAGTACGGCGCATATGTCGAGGTGACCGATCTTCTCGACCTCACCGCATATGATGCTGTCATCAACGACTCTGCCGAGCTGCTTGGCGAGCAGATAGGCACGGTTGTCGAGTGGGTAACACGAGACGCCATGTGCGCTACGACCAATGTGCAGTATGCCGGCGGTAAGGCGGCGAGGGCAGAGCTGACCCCCGACAACAAGCTCACGGTAGAGGAAATCCGCAAGGCGGTGCGCACCCTCAAGAAGAACAAGGCGCGTCCCTTCTGCGAGGACGGCCGCCAGCCGCACTTCGTATGCATATGCTCCCCTGAGTCCACCTATGACCTGCAGAACGACGAGCTGTGGAAGAGCGTATCCACATACAGCAACTCTGAGGCCATCTACTCAGGCGAGATAGGCAGGCTCTTTGGCGTAGTGTTCGTGGAAAGCACCGAGGCAAAGATATATGAGCAGACCGTGCTCAATACCGTCAGCGCAGCTACGAGCAACAGCAACGCATTCGTGCTGAAAAACGCTCCCACTGCCGAGGAACAGGCGTATCTCTCCACGGGCGGCAACAAGATCATGGTGGGCGCTAACGAATACACCCTTGCTGCAAACGCCCCTTACGATCCCGATACACGCACGGTAAGGCTTGCCTCAAACGCATCTCTTGCGGCAAATGCCGTCGTCTGGACGAATGACGCAGGCGCGCCCGACGCCACATCCAAGGCGGCTCCGGATGTCCATGCAACGCTCGTGTTCGGCAAGGATGCTTACGGCGTTATAGACGTCGACGGCAAGGGGGCCGTACAGCTCATAGTAAAGCCCCACGGCAGCAGCGGCACGGCGGATCCCCTTGACCAGAGGGCAACGGTAGGCGCCAAGGTCACGGCGTACACCGCAGTTGTGCTCAACGACCTCTGGCTCGTAAAGATTGAGCATACGGTATCCTGAACAGGCATATCGGGGGAGGGGCATGATCCCCTCCTTCCAAGAAAGGAGACAGCATGAGATCATTTAAGCGCAAGCGAAGCGATGAGGAAATTATCCCGGTGAGGAGCGGCAAACCCCATGCAGTCGCAGGCCAGCTACCGCAGCAGAACATTGGCTCCGGACATCAGGCGGAGCTCCCTCCGAACGAAAAGCCCGTACCCAGACCCAACTCACAGCCATCGGGAGACACGCAGAGCAGCGAGCCCGACAACGTGCCCTCAACACTGCAGGATGGCGCATCTACACAGGAGGACGCCCCGGACATAGACACGGGAGTGTCGGAGTTTTACAACAGCCTTTACACTGCGCTGCACGCATACGGTGTGACGGTTCCCTCGCTCGACGAGCTCTATGATATGCTCGAAGCGTTCCTGCGCCCCTCCATAGATGCGGCGATAGAGGCACGCTACGCCCGGGGAGAGACAAACATGGCGGAGCTTGACGCCGACGCCTATGCAAGGGGCATGGGAGGCTCAAGCTATCTCTCCTCCATGAAGGCGAGGGAGATGGACGACATTCAGGATGACATAACGGAGCTGGAGGCGGCCTACTCCGCGGAGCTGGCGGAGTACCTGTTTGATGCCGTGAACGAGCTTCAGCAGCTTGAGATACAGCTCTCAATGAGCGCATCCCACAACAGCAGCGGCGGTGGCGGAGGCTCCTCGTCCGGCACGGGCGGCTATGGGCATAACAGCTCGGGCAGCTACTTTGACGGCGAGTGGCACGAGGGGGACTTCTCTTACCTCGAAAGCGACATGACTTTTGAGGACTACTGCGAGATGTTCGACGGGCTCTCCTCAGGCACTGTATACCGCATATTCACTGAGAACGAAGGGGCATTGAGGGATTGCAGATGGCAGATGCAGTACAATCTGACGCAGCAGGAGTACATTGAGCTGATGGATCGCTACTTCAGAGTGCCCACGGGAGGGGGCTCCTATGTAGGAGGTTCGACATGGCAGGAAATGCTCTTCTGAAGCGATTCGATGTTGCGCTGGATATAAAAAACTCCGTATCCAACCGCCCCTTCTATGTGGTGGATGGCGATACTGGCAACCGCATAGTGATAACGCTCTGCGACGGCGGCAATGCGGTGGACTGCACAGGCAGATTCGTGACTGCGGTGTTCTCTCACAGCCGAGGCTGTGTGATACAGGACAGCGGCGATGAGAGCGGCGGAATCACCGTGGCGGACAATGAGATAACCATCGACCTCTTTCCGGCATCCTTTGCACCGGAGCTTGTGGAGTGTGAGCTTCAGATATACTCATCCTCACAGGTATCCCCTGCGTCAAGGGAGGACTACGACATACTCGTAACATCCGCAAGGTTCAACTTTGGCTGCCGGCAGGCGATGCTCAATGATGAGACCATAGCGTCCCTGCCGGGGCTGCCGCCGCTTTCATCCGTTATAGCCGGTATAGAGGAGGCTGAAAACGCAAGGGTGATGGCCGAACAGGGGCGAGTATCCGCCGAGGAGGGACGTGCAGCGGCGGAGGACGCCCGTGAAACCGCCGAATACTCAAGAAGCGCTGCCGAGAGCGCCAGGGTCTCCGCAGAAGCCGCACGAGCCTCCGCAGAGGAGCAGCGGCAGAGCGAGTTTGACAGCATGGTTGCAGCAATAGGGAACGGCTCGCTGCTGTATCTTTCGGGTCAGGGCGTACCCTCGGCGTCCCTGGAGGGCAACCTGGGTCAGATATATGTCAATGAGACGGACGGCACGGCATATGTATGCGTGCCCGATGCAAACGGCATGAGCCTGGGTGACAACACATGGGTGAGGCTCCTCAACTACAACGGTAATGGCGACAGCGTGAAGGTGCTGCGCACGGGATCCGTGGACTATGCGGACATTCCTCATGATAACGCGGTGACGCTTGCGGAGCTTCTCAACCGCCTTGGCGGCTGGTACTCGGAGATAAACGGCAAGCAGCGCAGGCATATGTCGGCGGTGGTCACGCTTGCCGCCGATGGCTGGACGGACAATACGCAGACGGTCACGGTGACGGGCATGACCGCAGATGCGCTTGTGATATGCGACGGCGATGCGGAGTGCGCTGCACAGGGAGAAAATTCCCTCACATTCGCTGTGGATACCGTGCCGACTGAGGACATCATGGTAAATGTGGGGTGGTTTGAGTGATACTGAACAGGAGAAAAACTGTATTGGGAAGCAGCTTGGCCTACTGTATCACGCAGGACGGCAAGCTGACGGGCGATATAGTCATCCCCGAGGGATGGACGACCCATGCCGCATCTCTCACCAACAATAATTCCAACATGACCTCCGTGGTTTTTCCGACAACATACACAATGCTGCCGAGCGCAGCCTGCGTAAATTCGGAGAATCTTGAAAGCGTTACATTTAAGGCCCCTGTAACGGACGTTCCGATGCAAGCCTTTTACCAATGTACAGGCATGACGCACCTTGACATCGACTGGACGCAGATCAAAGCGATAGGTTCTGGCGGCTTTTATATGGCTCTTCTGATCGCCAATTTCCCCAATGGCATAGACGTCCGGCTTGATAATGCCGTATCCATTGCAGACAACGGGCTTTCAGGCTGTACTGCAATAAGAACCCTGCATCTCGGCAACAAGCTGACGAACTGTGCTGCGGCATTTTCAGCCAATACGCACACGCTGACCGTTGAGGAGGGCTTTGATTGCAATCTGCCTGTCGGCGGTATGAGGGCGTCAGATACCGATTGGGCGGGGATCATCGCAAATTACAAGGATAATTCAAGTACGGGCATTACCCGTACGCTGACGTTACCGGCGGCTGATTACGCAGCGTTGAGCGAGGAGACCCTTGCTGCGGCAAAGGCAAAGGGTCTGACTGTGGCAAGCGCATAAGGAGGGCATATGACGATAGCGGGAAATGAGCTCATCCCCGACGAGGGATACAGATTGACGGACGGCGCAGGCTACTACGGCAGGGTGCATCTGGGCTGTAATGACAGTGCAGAGAGGTACTCCGAGATACCGGAGGGCCAGGTGCCGCAGGATTTTAGCGAGGAATAGTATGAAACAGGCAAAGGATTTTGTGATCTGGGCGCTCTCCCATGCCAAGCGGGAGAGCATACCCGAGGGGGCAAAGCTCCCCATAGATATTGATGAGTGCGGCACGGAGCCGTGGGAGTATCTTTTCGGCACCACCGGCAATATGGTCACGCAGGAGCTGCTTGATGAGCGGTACCGCAACTTTTACGGCAAAAAGGGCTGGTCGCGCAGCATGTATGACGTTGCGACGGAGAACTGGGTGATAAAAAAGGTGATGGCGACGGACTGTCAGGGGCTGTTGGATGCGTATCTTGGCGAGGACGTAAACGCCAACTACTGCTACTCCGCATGGTGCACCGAAAAGGGCTCTCTTGAGGCGGTGGACAGGCCTTTTGTGATAGGCGAAGCAGTGTTCTATAAAAACTCCGAGGATAGGGCAACGCATGTGGGATTCATTTGCGGCTTTGACACCGACGGCGAGCCGCTTGCGGTGGAAGCAAGGGGACTGCGCTTTGGCGTGTGCGTAACGAGGATGTGCGACCGCACATGGACGCACAGGGGTCTTGTCACCCGAAGGCTAAGCTACGACGACACCCAAAGGGACGAGCCCGTTGTGCTGAAGCTTACAAGCCCCATGATACAGGGCGAGATGATACGCAATCTGCAAAAGGGACTCAACGCCCTCGGATACTACTGCGGAAGTGCGGACGGCAAGTGCGGCAAACGCACCCTTGCAGGCGTGAGAAAATTCGTTGAGGCGCACAGGACTGAATAGGGAGGGTACATGAACAGCTTTTTTACATGGCAGACATTGATGACATATTCCGGAGCGGTGCTTGCGACCACTCTTGTAACTCAGTTTTTGAAGGGCCTGCCGTATATCGTCAAAATACCGACGAGGATAGTCAGCTATTTTATAGCGCTGGCGACAATGATATGCGCAACGGTGTTCACCGACGGCTTTACATGGAGCGGCTTTGCAATGTCGTTCATAAACGCAGTGGTGGTGGCGCTTGCATCCAACGGCGCATTCGATGCCGTGAACAAGAACACGCCCTCGACCCCGTGCGCAGCGTAGTCACCCAACGCTCTTTGAAGGCATGAGCACACACGCCGCTGCGGAAGCAAGCACGAGCGCTATGCCCAGGAGCTTCGACGCCCCCATTGCCTCGCCAAACACCAGCACGCTCGTGAGAGATGCAAAAACGGGCTCAAGCATATTGAGCGCAGATGCCGTGGGCGCGCCGAGCAGGCGTATGCCCCTAAGCATCAGCCGCAGGGCTATGAGGTAGCCCAGTATGCCGTCTGCGGCAAGCACTATCCAGATGAACAGCGTGCCGGGCAGCTCAAGTCTCCCCGTGGCAAGGGCGGCCATGAGGGATATGAGCGAGGCGGAGGCGGTTATGTACACGTTTGCGACGGAGGGCTCCACTGCAGTGTAGGCGGCACGGCGACCGGCAATGAAGTATGCGCCGTATGTCACAGCTGACAAAAGCGCAAGCAGTATGCCGATGGCAGGCCTGGATGAATCAGACGTCATGCTGAAGCCGGATATGAGCCCAACCCCCACTGTTGCGGCGATGAGGGACAGCAGCACGGGCGGACGCAGCCGCTCCTTAAACAGTGCGGCGGAGGCGACCGCCACGAGAAGGGGATATGTAAAGTTAAGAACTATGGCAGCGCCTGCGGGAATGAACGAGTACGCATAGGATATCAGCAGCATGGTGGCGGTGAAGCAGCCTCCGCCGAACACCGCCATCTGCCACAGAGCGGAACGGCTTACGGCGAGGGACTTTTTAGCGGCAAGACAGCTCACAAGCGACACGGCGCAGGCTATTAGCATGCTGAGCCAGAGAAAGCTCTCATTGGCGAGGCCGTTTGCAGGGTCCATAACAAGCGGCTCGGGAGCATAGCCCAGCAGCTTCTCCAGAAACTCCGCAGGCAGCCCTCCCCTAAGGGCCGTGTTGGTCAATATGGGTGTTATACCGTAGCACATGGATGCCAGCACAACGCAGAGCATGCCCTGAAGCCTTTCCTTACGCATACCATCACTCTCCTTAAGGAGAATGATACTTTGCTTTTGAAGGAATTTCAATAACGGAAAAGGAGAAATATGAAAACGGATACTATCATACTGGAAAAAACCACCCCCAACAGCGCATGGGTGGGCTGCATCAACTCCGTGAACTATCGTGTGGAAAGGGGCGTTCCCGTTGAGGTACCCCACTTTCTTGCGGAGCATATCCGCAGGGTCGAGGCTGAGCGTGCAATTGCAAACAGCTTCTCCGACAGGCTTTCGCAGGCGGCAAGGAGGCTCGTATGACGCTTAATGACATACTCGTTGCCGCGCTTACGCAGCTTGACCGTGGACATGACGCCCAGACGCTGGATATGTTTAGAGACAGGCTCACGCGCTTTGCAAACGATGCGCAGAGCGATATTTCCCGCGAAATAAAATTCCGCCGTACCGATACCGTAATGCCTGAACAGGGGGTGATAGACACCTCCCGGCTTCAAAGACGATGTGTGCGGGTGGAAAGGGTGGTGCAGCTCGGCCATGAGGTCAGATTCGGCGCAGGCGATGCAAGCGGACTTATAACCGTCCCATATGACGCCGAGGCTGCCGTAACATACCGCTGTGAGCCCCGTGAGCTTGCACTCTCGGCTGATGTGAGCGAGCTTTCGCCCAGCCTGCACGGGCTTATAGTCACATATGTCGTGGGCAGGGAGCGCATGGCAGGCGATGTTTCCACACAGTACGGCGGAGACATATATCTCAGCATGTATGAGGCTGCCAAGCGCCGACTTCGCCCCCACATGGGCGAGACAGACAGCTTCAAGATACGGAACCGCTGGTAGGAGGGCATATGGCACAGTCAGTTTACCGCATACAGGGCTTTGTGGGCATTGACCAATCCAAGACGGAAAATCTGCTTTCGCCCGTTTTCAGCCCCGACGCCATGAACATGGACACATCCATGGGCGAGCTTACCGTCGCAAAGGGTTATTCAAAGCGACTTGTGGCGGCTATACCGGGAACAGGGCCGATAAACCGCATATTTCTGCTCAGAAGCACATCGGGCGAGATACCTGTTGCTCTTGCAGACGGCGGCATATACGCCTATGACTATGTTTCCGGCTCATGGCAGCTCAAGCACAGTTATGACGACTCGGCAATGAGGGGCTATGACGCCGTGACGGTGCGCATTGGCCTTACGGATTATCTGGTAATCGCCGACGGCACGCATCAGCTCGTCAAGTTTGACGGCATCACCGTGACGCCCTTTGGCTCCGAGGAGGGCTGCTCGAATATCCCCGTCAACTTCGTTGCCATGTACAGAAGCAGGCTCTTTGCCGCAGGCGATACTGCAAATCCCAACAGGCTGTACTACTCCCAACTGCCCGGCGGCGACCGCACGATAGAGAACTGGGGCTATGTGGAGGCGTCCCCTGCCGTGGAGGGCGGCCATGTTGAGGTGGGCGACACCGGCGGTGATCCCATAGTGGCGATTACTGCGATGTCCAATCAGCTTCTTATATTCAAGCGAAACTCCATATACAGGCTTATAGGCGACAGACCCTCCAACTTCACCATCGAAAGGGTCGAAACACAGCTCTCAACGCCCATACACACGGCGGTGACGATGTACAGAGATGTGGTCTACTTCGTAAATCGCGAGGGGCTCAACTATTACAACGGCGTGGACGCCGCACCCATGCCCGACGCACGCTGCATACGCCGCATTATGGAGAGCGCCAGCATCAGCTCATGCCGTGCGGCCGTTGCAGGGAATATGCTCTACTTTACGTTTAAGACGGGAGGGGAGGATCGCATGATAGAGTATGACCTGACGGAAAGACGGTATATGCAGCGAGGCGGCTTCAATGTCTCCGACATAATGACATGGAACGGCAGGCTCATGCTCGTCAACTCCGCAAGGCATCTCTATGAGTTCGGCACGGGCGACACATACGACGGTGTGCCAATAGCGGCATATTGGAGTACTCCGCTAACCGATTTGGGCGACAAGTCCACGATAAAGGCCGTTCGGGAGCTGAGCCTGCGGGGAAATGCGCTCACGCCCCTTGCCTCGGTGCTGACGGAGGTCAGTGTGGGCAATGTAAGGAATGTTTACAGCCGACTTCTGCCCGATAGCGAGACCGATGTTACGGAAATTGCCCTTGTCAATGAGGGAAGAACTCTCAAGCTCCGATTCTCCAACGAAGGCGGTGGGAGATTTCGTCTCACCGGCGGCATTGAGCTGCTGCTCGCCGTACGCAGGCGCACGGAATGAGGTGATGTAATGGATATGCGATCGCTCTATCATATATATCTGCCTACGGAAAGGGATGAGAATGCCGATCCCAAGGACTATGAGGACTGGGTCAAAAAGAATCAGAACTGTCTCAACCAGAATTTTCAATTATTGGCAGAAAAGGTCTATGAGTTTGAACTGCGGCTCGCCGTACTCGAGGCATTGAACTCCGGCTCATAAACCGCCGTGCTCCTGTGCAAACTATGCGTATGGATAAGCGAAACGATTCAAAGCAGCGGCTTGCCATTGAAGCCGCTGAAGAGTACGTCCCCGATATGGGGCAGGACTTCGTCGGAGAGACCGCCGACCCAAACGGCAGCATTGATGTCCGCTCCGACGTGCTTGGCAGCTACACGGGCATCGCCATGAACGGCGCCCCCTTTGACCCCCTCGACATGGTCTATCTCGATGACCCAACCCCCGAACAGGATGCGGATGACCTGTGAACCCGGCGCACCCCCCGAAGCCCTCGGGGGGTGCGCTGCATATGCGCAAAAAGACTGTTTATTTTGCCGGCTCGATGTGATATAATGGCCGCAGAGAATTTGAGAGGGTCTTGTTTTACATGAAGATGTTTTTCAAAAAGCTGCTCGCCGGCTTTGTGATAGGCGTAGGCGCCATTATCCCCGGGCTGTCAGGGGGTATACTCGCAGTGTCCATGGGGCTGTATGAGCCTGCGGTCGATGCTGTTGCCAACATATTCAAAACTCCCAAGAAGAGCATCGGGTTTCTCTTTCCCCTTGCAATAGGCGGCGCGGTGGGGCTCGTGCTGTTCATGTTCTTGCTGGAGTGGCTCTTGGCTGACTTCCGCACGGCTGTAATATGCGTGTTCCTGGGTCTGGTGGCCGGCAGTGTGCCTGCGACCATCCGTGAATGCAACGCAAAGGGGTTCAAAAGGTACTATCCCGTGTTTGCCGTGATAGGCTTTGTCGCCGCATTCGGCCTCATAGTAGGCGATCTCATCTCACAGGGAGGAGAGGTCGTCGCTCGCACCATTACTCCGCTCTATGCAATGCTCTGCGGAGGCATACTAATGGTGGGCGTAGTCGTGCCCGGGGTATCGACCTCATTCATCCTCCTCAATATGGGGCTTTATGACAACTTCCTTGCCCTGTTCACATCCGTGCCCGATCACTTTATGCAGGCATGGCGTGCCGGAGAAGGCTTTTTTGCAAGCATTGCCGCCGCATTCCAGGACCTGCCGCTCATGCTTTGCGCACTGCTCGGCATGCTGATAGTTGCCGTGCCTTCGGTGTTCCTCATAAAAAAGCTGTTGGAGCGGTTCCACGGCCCTGCTTACTATCTCATATTCGGCATACTCGTCGCTACAATGGTCGGCTGCGCCATGCAGGAGGTGATGCGCCTTGCTGCGGACACTACATATGTTCTTACATGGTGGCGCGTGCTTGTGTATGCCGCACTGCTCGCAGGGGGGTTCTTACTCTGCCTTAAGATCGAAAAGTACATGAGTTTTAAGGAGGAGCAGCCGCACGGCGCCGACAGGCCCGAGCCGGATACTGATGTATAACCTGCCGGCATAGCCGGCATGAAATACGGAGGTAAATATGTTCACGAGCGTTCGCCTGTTTGGGGAGCGGCATTCCGTCGGAGGTATGGGCCGGGTCTGCTTCTCTCGCTTTGAGGACGCCGCAGAAGGACTCATAAAGGATTTCGGCGGCAGTGTTCGCACCGTGTATATGGATCCTCCGTTCGGCACGGGCAGTGTGTTTGAGTATAGGGATGGCAGGCATACGGTCGCTTACTCGGACAGGCTTTCGGATGCGGAGATGGCGGAAATGATGCGCAGTGCGGTTACGCTGGCAAAGGCGCTGCTTGCTCCTGATGGCACGCTGTTTGTCCATGTCGATCATCGCCTGTCGGCAAGGCTCCGTATGCTGTGCGATGAGATACTGGGTGAAAAATGCTTCACCAATGAAATAATCTGGACTTACAAATCAGGCGGCAGGTCAAAAAAAGCCTTTTCAAAAAAGCATGACACATTGCTGATGTACAGGATGAGCCCCAGGGCGTATTTTAATATCGCCGCGATCGGTGTGCCTCGTGGGCCTCATCGCCGCAACCACATGAAACGGGGCATCGCCGATGACGGCAGGGTGTACTACTCCATACGGTCTAACGGACGTGAATATCGCTACTATGAGGATGACCTCGTGTTCCCCTCCGATGTGTGGGATGATATAGAGCATCTGCATCAGCGAGACCCGGAGCGCACCGGATTCGTAACACAAAAGCCCGAGGCGCTGCTTCGCCGTGTGATACTCGCCTGCTCCACCGAGGGGGACACGGTCGCCGACCTGTTCGGGGGCAGCGGCACCACAGCCGCCGTTGCAGTTAAGGAGGGCAGGCGGTTCATCACCGTTGATCGTGGGGAGATATCGCTCATGGTCACAAGACGCCGTCTGCTGGAACAGAGCGCAAGGCTTGGCATGTTCGGTACCGCAAAGCCGTTCGAGGTCAGCTATTTCGAGCCGCAGGGCTGTGATATGGAGTTGCATGACATATTCGACATAACCCATGAGGATGGCGGCGTGTGCCTCGCCGTTAAGCGCGGCGGAGCCGAGAGGCTCTCCTATGCCGCCGCCGGAACCATGACCGACGGGAATGCGCCCGTGTTCGTTGCCGAAAGTTATATGCTCCGCCCAAAGGAGAACGCCCGTATTTATCTCCGCCGTGGCTGCGTGCTGCACGTTGCCGGCAGCGATGCGCAGAACGGCTTCTTTCAATTGGATTAGGCGTTGGAAAAATAAGTGGAGCATGGCCGGAATATTCTTCAGCGGCTAGCTCAATGCGGTGAAGACACACAGTCCCTTGCAGGGGTCTTGGGTGACGGAGTCCCCTACCGGGGGAAACGTTGGGGACGCTTTTTCCTAAAAGCGTCCCCAAACCCCTTGAAAAAGGAATGGGCAAGGCATACGGGTCTGCTATTAAAATACAGATGTGTATTCAAACTCTAATCCCGAATTTGCGCTGCAAATTCGGGATTAAAAACATCATTCGGCATTACCTCTCAAGGGTCGGCTCCATCGACGAATCCTGCGGGTCAAGGGACGCGGTCCCTTGCAGGGGTTTTAGGGGGCGGCGCCCCCTACCGGGAGAAACGTTGGGGACG
>CALVLD010000017.1 GCA_944336475.1 uncultured Clostridia bacterium | reverse complement strand
GGGCGTCATTTTTTCCTCATACTGCCTATATACTGCCTATGAGAACCTTCGCAGGGTACTTTGTCAACAGCTCCAAGAGGTCCCGAAGTGTATTTGAGTATCGCAAGGCAAGGAAACTGAAACCTGATGTTTCGTCAATCTGCGTCACGATAAAACTACCCGTGAAACATTTTACTACAACAAAGTGATGAATACAAGATAGAAATTGCGAACATTTGAGGGCAATATCATTTGTGCCGATATTGCCCTCTTCTATCGTCTGTATGCGGTTTTTATGGGTCGGGCATAGATTATCCCGCTGTAAACAATTCCTTCGGCCCTGTGGCGGATATTATTCATTTTTTGCACTCAAATTAAGGCATTTTCCGCCTTGAGCTGTTCGTGATACCATCGTCCTGTTTCATCTGCTCTAAAAGCGTTTCCGAACGCTCCTGAGCCTGTTTGTCAATGTCGGCAAGATAGCTGTTCAGCTTGCCCTCCATCAGCATTGTGGCGTAGGCAGCTTTTCTGTTTTCTTTCAGATACGCCCTGTGTCGCTGTGCCCAAATGCCGATAGGCTTGCTTTTTTCTTCGGGAAGTGTCAGGCAAGGGATATAATAATCGCCCTGCAATTCGTACCATGAACCGTTGTTGCTGTCATAAATGTATTTTTCCATTGTGTTTTCCTCCAAAATAATCCAGTCGCACATACATCACATTGTCCCGATTGCCACAACCTGTTATATCTTTTTACCAGATTTTTCTTCCCTTGATTTTTCCCTTATGAGCGGTCAAGGGAAGCATAAAATGTTGTGAAATCGTATAAAGGGATATGACGGGCACATTGCGATAAATCCTTTATTTTCAAGGCTTTTGGAGGATTTTATTAAGCCCCTTTGCAAGCGTATAATCAGTAGCAAAATTTTGGATTTTTATATATATTTGTGGGTAAGCGCAACGGTAGCCGATGTTATGAAAAAGAAATACTACCCGGGGCATACGGTGAACTTCAAAACCTGCAAGCAGTCCTACAAAAGCAAAAAGAAGTGTTGCAACCCCTAAGAAAAACAGCTTGTGTTTGAGAATACCCATGAAGCGATAATTGACCTTGACACATGGGAACGGGTGCAGTAATTACGGAAGAATAAACGCCGCCCCACAAGGACGGGCAAGACCAACATGTTCTCCGGCATTGTGCGCTGCGCCGACTGCGGGGAAAAACTGTATTACTGCACAAGCATGAACTTTGAAGCAATACAAGACCACTTTGTTTGCTCTACTTCAAGGCTTAAAGGGAAAGAAGTCTGCCCGACGCATTTTATCCGCACCGTTGTCCCGGAACAGGGCGTACTCGCACATATGAGAATGACGATTGCCTGTGCCGCTAATCACGAAGAACAATTCCGCAGGGCTATGGGCGCAAAGCAGCAAGCCGAAGCGAAAAAAGAACTTGCGGCGAAACGGCGGCAACTGACGCAGGCGGAACGGCGGATAAAGGAACTTGACCGGCTATTCAAGCGTATTTACGAGGACAATGCCAACGGGAAACTTTCTGACAGCAGATTTCAAATGCTCACTGACGACTACGAACAGGAGCAGGAAGAACTGCGTGAAAAGCCGTTGCTGCTGAATTAGGGGATTACAAAGCAGGAAGAACAGGCAGAAAACATTGACTTATTTTTCGGCAAGGTGCGAAAGTATCTTGACTTGGACGAACTGACGCCCGCAATACTCAATGACATGGCAAAGGCGGCGTATGTTCATGCCCCGGACAACTCAAAAGGATATCGGGAACAGCAGATTGATATTTCCCATGACCTTGTGGGGATACTTCCCGCGTCTTTGCCGAATGACCTGCAAAGCGGAGAAACGGCATAGCCGAAGCTACGCCGTTTCCCGAAAACCTTATGCTGTTTTATGAGCCGCCCCTGGGGGAAGCCCCTTTTAAGTCGTTATGCTATCAGGCGAAGAACTTGTTGATGATGTCGACGATCTCGGCACCTATGCGCTGCTGGGCCTCGTTGGTGGAGGCGCCGATGTGTGGGGTGCAGCTTACCTTGGGATGATTGTAGAGAGCCTTGTTCTTGCTCGGCTCCTCGGCCCAGACGTCCAGTCCTGCGGCATACACCTTGCCGGAATCGAGAGCCTCGAGCAGGGCAGCCTCATCGATGTTGTTGCCGCGGCTGGTGTTGATGATTACGACGCCCTTCTTCATCTTCTCGATGGTCTCGGCATTGATGAGGGGCTTGCCGTCGATGGACGGGGTGTGGAGGGAGATGAAGTCGGACTTCTCAAGGAGCTCATCCATCTCGACATAGTGCATATGCTCGCACTCAATGCCCTCAATATGGTAGACATCGTATGCGATGACCTCCATACCCAGAGCCATTGCCATCCTGCCGAGAGACTGACCGATCCTGCCATAGCCCACGATACCGAGGGTCTTGCCGCCGATCTCGATGCCCTTATAGGCCTTCTTCTCCCACTTGTCCTCACGCATGGTGTGACCTGCGATGGAGATAAAGCGAGCGCAGCTCAGCATGTGGCCGATGGCAAGCTCTGCAACGGCATCGCTGGAGGCGCGGGGAGTGTTCCTTACGGCAATGCCCTTTTCCTCGGCATAGACATGATCGATATTGTCGATGCCTACGCCGCCGCGGATGATGAGCTTGAGCCTGCCGGCCTCTGCCGCGGCATCGATAACGGGAACACGAACCTTGGTTGCGGAACGGACTACGAGAACGTCAAAGTTTTTGACCTGCTCCGCAAGCTCCTCGGGAGAATAGAACTGCTCGACCACCTCGTGGCCCTGTGCGGCGAGCTTTGCTACCGCCGACTTATCCATACCATCGGATGCAAGAATACGCATATCGAATACTCCTTTCAGATATCAGAGGTTCTCGGCCTCGAAGCGCTTCATGAAGGCAACGAGGTGCTCTACCGCCTCATACGGGACGGCATTGTAGATGGAGGCACGCATACCGCCGACGGCACGATGGCCCTTGAGATTGGTCATGCCTGCGGCAACGCTCTCCTTGACGAACTTGGCATCCAGCTCATCGTCACCGGTGCGGAAGGTGACGTTCATCATGGAACGGCTGCCCTCCTGAACGGTGGCGTGGAAGAGCTTGCTGTTGTTGAGGCAGCCATAGAGCAGCTCGGCCTTTTTCCGGTTCATCTTCTGCATCTCGGTGAGGCCGCCGAGGGACTCCAACCACTCGCATACCAGCTTGCATACATAGATGCTGAAGCAGGGGGGAGTGTTGTACATGGAATCGTTCTTTGCCATGGTCGCATAGTTGCACATAACGGGGGTAAATGCCATGGGCTCACCAAGCAGATCCTCACGGATTATGACGATGGTCAGACCGGCGGGAGCGACGTTCTTCTGAGCGCCGGCATAGATCATGCCGAACCTGGTGACATCGACCGGCTCGCTCATTATGCAGCTTGACATATCGGCAACGAGGGGAACATCGCCCGTGTCGGGGATATAGTCCCACTTGGAGCCGTAGATGGTGTTGTTGAAGCAGATGTGTACATAGTCGGCCTCGGGATCAAGATCGAGCTCTTCCTGCCTGGGGATGCGAGAGAAATTTTCCTCCTTGGTGGAGCCGGCAACACGAGCGGCACCGTACTTGGTGGCCTCCTGATAGGCCTTTGTGGAGAAGTTGCCCGTGAGGATGTAATCGGCCTTATGGTTCTTCGTCATGAGGTTCATGGGGATCATGGCGAACTGGAGCGATGCGCCGCCCTGAAGGAACAGCACCTTGTAGTTGTCGGGAATGTTCATGACCCTGCGCATGGCGGCCTCCGCACCCTTGATGATGCCATCGTAGACCTTTGAACGATGGCTCATCTCGGTTACGCTCATGCCGCTGCCCTCATAATTGAGCATATTGTCACGGATGCTCTCAAGCACCGGAACGGGCAGCATGGACGGACCCGCAGAGAAATTGTAAATACGATCGTATTCCATGGATAAAGCCTCCTGATAAAGTATTTCGCTTTTATTATCGGAAAATACATGCATTCCGACACGCTGATTATACCACAAAGGAATTTTCCTTCAACCGTTTTTCCAGTATAATTGCAGATATATTTAAT
Source organism: uncultured Clostridia bacterium (assembly GCA_944336475.1). GTDB lineage: Bacteria > Bacillota > Clostridia > Christensenellales > CAG-138 > CALVLD01. Next base: position 41,665 of record CALVLD010000017.1, on the reverse strand, counting down.
TGTGGAATGCGTGGCAACGCTCCGTCTGCGCAGGCGTTTGAGCACCATGCGGCAAGCGCCGAAAAACGCCCCCGACGATCAATACCGCCGAGGGGCGCTGCTTACAGCGTAATGGTTTTGCCGTGATTGCTCACACGGTCACGCCTTCGTTTTCGCTTGACGGGACGGCGCATATAGACGTTTATGACTATGCCTGCGCCTATCATATTGGTGAGCATATTGGAACCGCCGTAGCTTATGAACGGCAGCGGTATGCCTGTGACCGGCATAAGGCCTATGGTCATGCCGATGTTCTCAAACACATGGGCGGCAAGCATTGCGGTGACGCCGAGCGCAAGCAGCATGCCGAAGTTGTCCCTTGCCTTGAAGGCGATGTAGAGCCAGCGGAACATCAGCACGAAGAACACCACTATGAGTATGGTTCCTCCGACAAACCCCACGCCCTCCACTATGCCGCTGAATATGAAGTCCGTATGGCGTTCGGGAACATACTTGAGCTGGGCCAGCGTGCTCTCGCTGAAGAAGCCCTTGCCCAGAAGTTGCCCCGAGCCTATCGCCACCTTGGACTTTGCAACATGGTAGCCGGCCCCCTCGGGATCGAGCGAAGGGTTGAGGAATGTCTGTATCCTGAGCTGCTGATTTTCAGTGAATATGTAGAAGTATGCCAGCGGCAGGATTATTGCAGCCAGTACGGCGGCGATGGGTATGTAGAACCACCTTATGCGTGCGCCGAAGAGCATCACCATGAGTATCACGAGCAGCACAAACGCCGTGCCATAGTCGGGCTGCAGGACTATCAGCAAAAACGGTATCAATGTAAGTCCCACCGCAAGGGCTATGTCTTTTAGCTTGAGCAGACGGCCGTCCCTGTCCATTGCCTGGGACATCACCTTGGCAAGCATTATGATGAGTGTCACCTTGCACAGCTCGGCAGGCTGAATGGCACGCTCTATGCTTTCAAATACGAACCAGCCCTGAGCGCCGCCTCGCACCTCGCCTAATATGAACAGCAGCGCAAGCAGGCCGACGTTGGCTATGTATGTCCAGAGCGCAAACGGCTTGAATATGGTGTAGTCGAACAGTATCACCACTATCATTGCGGCAAGGCCTACGAGGAAGTTTATGCACTGGCGCTGAACATACTCCAGATTCAGCTTTTCAAACACGTCCGCAAAGCTCTGCTCCGTACCGTCAAAGGGCGTTGCAAGCACCGAGGCGAGCGCAACAAGTCCGAACGCCACCAGGCCGAACACCAGTATGATGGTCAGCCAGTCGATGCTTTTAAAATCCTTGCGGTCATAAAGACTCATGTCAGATTACGAATCTCCTCTTGCCTGCGGCGCTTCGAAGCTCGTGAAGCTTTGCCTCATAGCCCTTTTTGCCGAGCAGGGCGTAGGTCGCATTCTTCCCCTCCTCCACGCCGGGCTGATCGTAGGCGTTGATGCCGAGAAGCTCCCCTGCGTAGGCGGTCTGAAGCTCAAACAGCATTATTAGCTGGCCTATTGTGAAGGCGCTGACCTCGGGCAGTATGACGGTCTTGTTCATATGGCCGCTCACGGTCACGGCATGCTCGGTTGCGGAGCGTTCCGCCGTGATCAGCTCATTGAACGTGTGCCCTGAGAGGAACGCCACATTTGGAACATCGTCGAACGCATGGGGTATCGTAAACTCGGTGCGGTATTTTTCAACAGCAAGGAAAGTGATGGTCTTGTCGAACGGCCCGTCGGTATAGAGCTGCACCTGGGAGTGCTGATCTGTCACGCCCAGAGCCTTTACGGGGGTCTGGCCAAAGCGTTCATTGCCCCTGCGCTTGCCGAGCGACTCCGCCCAGAGCTGGGCATACCAATCAGCAAAATACTTCAGCGAATCGGCATAAGGCATGAGCACGCCTACGTTTGCCCCCTTGTTCATGGCGATCACCTCAAGCCCTGCGAGCATCAGCGCAGGGTTGGCGTTGGGATCCTCATTGTCGCAGAGGGCATCCATGTATGCCGCTCCCTCCAGGAGAGCCTCTATGTCTATTCCGCAGACCGCAGCCGCAAGCAGACCAACGGGGCAGAGCTCCGAGAACCTGCCGCCAACGCCCTCCGGCACATAGAATGTCTTGAGGCCAAGGCGCTTTGCTATGCCTATGAGATTGCCCTTTTCACGGTCCGTGGTGGCAATGAGCCTGTTCTTCAGCTCGTCCTCACCATAGCGATCGGTGAGTATGCGTGTTACGGTAAGCAGCTGCGACATCGTCTCCGACGTACTGCCGGATTTGGTTATCACGTTGAACACAGCATTGTCGAGGTCTATCACATCGAGCAGAGCCGCCATGCGCTCCGGATCGACATTATCCTCAACGAACAGGCGGGGGCCGTTACGCTTGTCACGGGGCAGATCGTTGTGGCGCAGATGGCAGAGCGCCTGATGCACCGCTATGGGGCCCAGGGCGCTTCCGCCGATGCCCAGCACTACGAAGTCATCGCAGCGGGAGCGGATATCCTCCGCCGTCCGCTTTATGTCGGCAACTATCTCCGCCTGGTTGTACGGCAAATCACGCCAGCGGATGCTGTCACGCTTGGCGCGGAGGGAATCCACAGCCCAACGCATACGGGGCATCATGGAGGAAAGCTCCGCTTCGGTTATGCCATGCTCGCCCACGGATTCGGCAAGCATATTGGTATAGTCCACACGAACACATAGCGAATTGCGGTTTGTCATGCTGATAACATCTCCTTAAATCATCATTACAGACGTCATTATAGCACAGCTTTCGGAATATTTGAATCGGTCAGACCGTAAAATGCGGCATATGAATGTGAATAGACTGTTAAATTTTGTAAAATTATCGGGTTTGGCTGCATTGCTTCTGTTCCTTGCAGGCTGCCAGAGTCCCATGCACGGCGGCATGTCGCTTACCGTGGTGGACGGCATGACAGATACGCCATTAGTCGGGGCAAGCGTGGTCGTGCCCGAGGCGGGCGTCACGGCGGTGACGGATGAGTACGGCAGCGCTGTGCTGTCGAACCTGCCCGTGATATTTGACGAGCAGTATGACGCCCTCTCTCCCGCAGGAAGCGGCAGGGTGACGCTGATTGTATATGCGGATGGGTATGTGCCGTATGTGCTGCTCTATGCACGGGTGTTCCCCGACAGAACACGGGAGGGCATGGTCATACTCATGTTTCGGGACGACGGCTCTATACCCGTCTTCTCCATTGCGGAAACGCCTCCGCTCGAATGGGCTGCCGGTATCGCAGAGATGTACAGACCTTAGCCCTTGTGGTTTTGGAGTATGTCGAGTATGCAGCCCTCAACATCCCCCATGCCGTGGGATATGCGCCCCATGTTGCGCATGGTAAGCTCCGGCGTGCTGCCGAGTATGCCGTGGACGGGCTCAGCGCCGCCGTTTTGCAGTGCCATCCGCATTGAGGCGAATGCCGCATCCACTCCTGCAAGCGCCTTGAGGGTGCAGCCGGTGTTGCCGCCGTGACATATCATGCCGGTCACGGAAGCCGCCATGGAGTTTATCGCCATGGCACACTGCGCCTCCGTCCCACCGTATAGGTATGTGAGGCCGCATGCCGCACCCGTGCCGCCTGCAAGCACGCAGCCGCAAACGGCCGAGAGCAGCCCCGAGCACTCCTTTATGTAGCGAGTGACAAGGCAGGACAGGAGTATTGCGCGCAGCTCCCTCTCCTGCGGTATGCCGTCCGCCTCGGCTGCGGCATGTATGGGCAACATACAGAGTATGCCGTGGCTGCCGCTGCCGGTTATCGCCATTGCCGGTGCGGAGGCTCCCCTCACCCGGGCCTCTATCGCACCGCAGGCGTACAGCACAGCCCTGTCACGGGCGGAGGCAGAGCTGTTTACAAGGCTCGATGTCATGCGCAGGAGACCCGCATCCTGCCCTGACTTGAAAAGCCGCAAATCGGTATCCACGGCATCCCTTAAAAACAGCAGGTCATCCGCAATGTCGGCCGCGGCGTACAGCTCCGAAAAGCTGTGATCGGACACCTTTTCGGTGTGGGCGGAGGGCTCGGTCTCCTCGCTGAACACGGTGCTGCCATTTACCGTCAGGCGAACCACGTTATCATGAGCGCCGGCTATCTCGCATTCCGCAGTGCCGAGGGTGGTATCCACCTGCACGACTATGCGTATGTCGGAGGATATTTCAAGCAGTCGCACGGACGCAAGCCCGTCTTTCACCATGATCTCCGCTGCGGCGGCATCACAGGGACCCGCTGCAGAAAGACACATAAGCTTTTTTTCGGGATCACCGCCTATGGCGCCGAGTGCGGCGGCAAGCGCACAGCCGAGGCCGCCCGTGCCCGGCACAGCGCAGGTGAAGGAGTTCTTGAATATGCCCGAATTGAGCCCTACTCGGACAGCCGTGACATCGCCGCCGACGGCTCTTGCGGCTGCGGCTGCCGCATATGCAATAGCAGCAGGCTCGGTAACGCCCAGCGATGGCGCAAGGTCGGTTCTTATTATGTCGATAAGCATAAGCGGCTTCCTTCGTTTTTTTCAATTATAACCGCACTGCGGTATATTTGCAATCATCGTCTGCATCGGCAGGCGAGCACGGCTATCCCTGCCGCAAGCATGAGTATTATAAGCACCAGCAGCCATGAGGGCGCAAGAAACAGTATTCCTATGCACACCAATGCCGCAAGCACGGCAAGGCACACCTTTATGGGCACGCCGCAGTCCCTCTGCCTGCGCTTTGCGTTACATCCCCTGCAAAAATCTATCCCGAACAGCATTATGAACACCTCCTGCATGATATTTTCATTGTTTTTCTATGCAGAGCATGCCGCAAATGTTACGATTTGAGTATATATTGCTGTGGCGCGCAAAAAATTCATAAAATTTTAATCGTCCAAGTATTGAACGAAACACTATAAAATGGTACAATGCGGTGAATGTTTGTGTGCTTGTGCACCTCCATGGATAGAACGGAGATTTGAAATGGGATTCCTTGAGTTTAATGACGTCGGTATCGATCTCGGTACCTCGAGCGTACTCGTATACGTTAAGAATAAGGGCATAGTCCTGCGTGAGCCGTCGGTCGTTGCGGTCGAGAAGATCACCGGTCAGATATATGCCATAGGCGAGGAGGCTCGCCGCATGCTTGGGCGTACCCCTGGCAACATAATAGCCATACGCCCGCTGAGAGACGGTGTTATTTCCAATTTTGACATCACGGAGAGGCTCCTGCGCCACTTCCTCAAAAAAGTAGTTGGCACAAGGATATTCTTTAAGCCCCGTGTGGTTGTCTGCGTGCCCTCGGGCGTTACGGAGGTCGAAAAGCGTTCCGTTATAGACGCAACCGAGGAGGCCGGAGCAAGGCACACCTACCTCATCGAGGAGCCCATTGCAGCCGCTATAGGTGCAGGCATCGACATATCCCAGCCGCGAGGAAACATGGTCGTCGATATCGGCGGCGGTACCACGGATGTTGCCATAATATCCCTGGGCGGCTCGGTACTGTCCGAGTCCATAAAGGTCGCAGGCGATAAGTTTGACGAGGCGATAGTCCGCTATATGCGCAAGAAGCACAACCTCCTCATAGGCGAGCGCACCGCCGAGGATATGAAGATTCGCATAGGCTCGGCATATCCCCGTAAGGAGCAGATATACATCGACGTCAAGGGCCGCAACCTCATAAGCGGTCTGCCGCAGGCCATCACGATAGGCAGCAACGAGATGATCGACGCCCTTGAGGAGCCCCTGCAGAACATACTGGAGACCATCCGCAACCTGTTTGAAAAGACTCCGCCCGAGTTGGCAAGCGACATTGCTGAGAACGGCATATGCCTCACCGGCGGCGGCGCGTTGCTCTACGGAATGGACAAGTTCGTGTCCGAGCATACCAAGGTGCCCTGCTATGTTGCGGAGGATCCCATATCCTGTGTTGCCATAGGCACGGGCAAGGTGCTCGACAACATCGACAAGTATTCCATCAGCGCCATCTACGACTACAAGCGCGGCGACTACTTTGAAGCCTGAGCCGTTTCGGGGGGTCGGCATACTGCCGATCCCTCTTTTTTGACCGTTTCATCACATAAATCATGGAGGTGTTCCGCATGGCTGACTATTTTGTGCTGCAAAACGGGAGTGATATTCGAGGCGTTGCTATGGAGTCCGAAGGCGGCAGCCCCGTCAACCTCACGCTTGATGCTGCGTTTGACATCGGGGCGGCGTTTGGTATTTGGCTCAAAGGGCGCAGCGGTCTGCCCGCTCGGGTCGCCGTGGGGCGCGACTCGCGCCTTACGGGGGAGGCGATAACGGCCGCACTGCTCCGCGGGCTTGCCTCCGTCGGTGTAGACTGTGACGACTGCGGCATGGCAAGCACCCCGGCCATGTTCATGTGCTGCGCAGAGGGGAACCGCCCCTATCACGGCGGCATAATGGTCACGGCAAGCCATCTGCCTCCGGAGCGGAACGGCTGCAAGTTCTTCACCCGTGAGGGTGGGCTTGAAAAGGCCGACATAAAGGAGCTGCTTGCCATTGCCGGCTCAGAGAGGAAGCCCTCCCCTGCTCTCGGCAGCATAGGCAAGGCCGATGTGATGACCCCCTATATCGACGGGCTTAAGGCAAAGATACTCTCCTCCCTCGGCGTTACCGAGGGCAGACCCTTTGAGGGTATGCACATCATAGTCGATGCGGGGAGCGGCGCAGGCGGCTTCTTTGCAACAAGACTCCTTGAGCCCCTTGGTGCAGACATAAGCGGAAGCCTCTACCTTGAGCCCGACGGCCGTTTCCCCTTTCATCAGCCCAATCCCGAGAATGCGGACGCCATGGCTTGCATAACCGCAGCGGTGGAGAGGGAGCATGCCGACATGGGCATAATATTCGACACGGATGTCGATCGTGCGGCTGCGGTGCTGCCCGGCGAATGTCACGCTGTTGCGCTTGACCGCAACCGGCTCATAGCAATGCTGACCGCCATGCTCCAAAGGCAGTACGGAAGCATCACCGTTGTCACCGATTCCATAACCTCTACGGGGCTTGCGGAATTCATATCATCCCTCGGATGCAGGCACCACAGGTTCAAGAGGGGCTATCGCAATGTCATAAACGAGGCAAAGCGCCTCATGGCAGAGGGCGAAAACGCTGTGCTCGCCATCGAAACGAGCGGTCACGGTGCGCTGTATGAAAACTACTTCCTTGACGATGGGGCGTACATAATGGTCAAGCTGCTCGTAGAGCTGGTGCTTGCAAGGCGCCGGGGAGAGCGGCTTGCGGATCTTATTGCCTCCCTCAATGAGCCTGCCGAGGGCACGGAGGTGCGTCTGCCGGTGATGTGCAACGATTTTGCGCCGCTGACGCAGAAAGTGCTTGCCCGTGTTGAGGCATATTTTGCCTCCCATGAGGGGTTTGGGATAGTTCCCGATAACTTTGAGGGGGTTCGCGTCAACGCCGACAGCACCCACGGCGACGGGTGGTTCCTCATTCGCCGCAGCCTGCATGACCCCATAATGCCCATAAACATCGAGAGCAATTCCGCCGGCGGTGTGCGGCTCATAGCCGCTGCACTGTACGGCTGCATAGGCGATACTGACGGGCTTGACACAGCCAAGCTCAAGGCCGAGGCAGGTTGGGCATGACACGGGGGCTGAGCTCCGAAGCCGAATATCTCATCAGCCTGCTGCGCTCGATACTCCGCAGCGAGCCTGCTCCGCTGCCCGACAGCATGCGGGATACGGATCCGGGCTTGCTCTTTTCGCTTGCAGAGGCACAGGGGCTTTCATCCATGGCCTACTGTGCGCTGCACAGGCTCGATCTCCCTGCGGAGGGGCTTGCCCAATTTGAGAAGGCGCACAGGGCATATGTTACGGTAGGTGCAATGCAGGAGGTGGAGTATTACCGCATATCCGCCGCCTTTTGCAGCAGCGGCATAGACCATATGCCTCTCAAGGGGCTGTTCACCCGTACCCTGTATCCGGAGCCGCTCATGCGCTATATGGGCGACCTTGACATACTCATCCGCAGCGAGGACAGCCTTCGCATACGGGATGTTATGCAGGGCATGGGCTATCGCTGCGACAGGCTGCTGACCCGTGACGATGATGTTTACTCCAAGAACGGCATCGTTGTGGAGCTTCACAGAAAGCTGGACGCCGACGGTCTCAAAAATCCCTCCTATTACGATGAACCATGGCGCTTTGCTCTGCCTGCGTGCGATCACCTGTTTGCCATGAAAAACGAGGATGGCTATCTCTACACCGTTGCCCATGCCATGAAGCACTTCATGTACAGGGGCACGGGTTTGAAATCGGTGCTCGATGTGTATGTGTATCTGACGGGGCTCGACATGGACAGGGCATACATACGGGAGCAGTCAGAGCTGATGGGCATTACAAAATTCCTCGAATGCATGGAACGGCTTGCCTATGAAACATTCGGAGATGAGCCTATGTCGGACAACTCCTCAGAGATACTCCGCTTCATGCTTGCAAGCGGCAGCGGCGGCAGCAGCCGCAATATGGAGGCCATGTATCAAAACGACAGCGGCGGCGGCAGGCGTGGCAACAGATTCACCCATGCCTTTAGGATGGTATTCCCCCAGCGCAAGCATATGGAAAAGCGTAGCCCCGTGCTGAAGAAGGCTCCATATCTGCTGCCTGTGATGCATATCTGGCGTTGGCTGCAACTCCTGTTTTGCTACCACGACAGGATCAGGGGACGCATACGAGGCTACCGCTCCATAGACTCCGAATATGCGGCAAATGTCGCAAGAATACATGAACTTGCAGGTGTGGATAAATGAAGATATTTGATACGCACACGCATATGACTGACAGACGGTTCAACGCTGACAGAGATGCTCTGCTGAAGCGTACCCTGCCGGAAGCCGGGGTCGAGCTGATACTTGACATCGCCTGCGATCTTCGCTCGGCGGAGGGTACGCTTGCGCTCCTGGACGGGTATGACTATATCTACGGTGCGGCAGGCATGCATCCGCACTATGCTGCGGACATGAACTATGAGCTCGCCATGCGGCTCGAAGGGTATCTCAGGCACGAAAAGATGCTTGCAGTGGGAGAGATAGGGCTTGACTACCACTATGACTTCTCCCCGCGGCAGCAGCAGCTCATATGGTTTGACTATCAGTTGGGAGTTGCGGAGTCGCACGGTATGCCCGTGGTGCTGCACGTCCGCGAGGCATTTGGGGACTGTATGGATATGCTCCGTGCGCACAAGGCAGGGCTTATTAAAAACGGCGGCGTTGTCCACTGCTTTTCAGGCAGCAGGGAAACAGCCTTTGAATGCATCGACATGGGGCTTGCAATAGGCGTGGGCGGCTCGCTCACATTCTCCAATGCACGCAGGCTCGTGGAGACGGTGGAGGCCATACCCCTTGATTCTATAGTGTTTGAGACGGACTGCCCATACTTGGCCCCCGTTCCCCACAGGGGGGAGAGGAACGATCCCTCGCTCATACCGCTTGTTATAGAACGGGCTGCACAGCTTAAGCACATATCAGTGGAAGAGATGGCGCATGTCGGATTTGAAAACGGTCTGCGTGTGCTTCGCCTGAAGGGAGTATAGCCATGGCCTGGCTTTGGATAGCTCTTGCGGTATTGATCGCCGCACTTGCGGCGGCGGTGTTGATATGGCATTTTATATCCGGCAGAAGGTGCTGCGGCGGCGACTGCAGTCGATGCAATTCCCGAAAGGGCTGCCGCAAATAGTCGGCGCTGCTCGTCGCAGCGTGGATCTGCCGTCATTGTTCGATCATCTCTGTCACGATATTTGCCCTCAGGATATCCGACAGCACCTGCTTGGTGTCCCTGCGAATTGTTTTGAGGTCGAGCTCGCCGTATTCCTTTATGAATCCCCATATGCCCGCACAGATGAAGCCTATCACCTGCTTGGACGGATAGCGCATACGCAGCCTGTCCGCACGATGCTCGAATATTATCTCCATGTTGTTGGCGATGTACTCATAGAACGAATAGTGCAGATACGGATTACGCTCTATCGTGGCGGCGGAAACTATCGACTCGGCGGCCTCGTAGAGATCGAATATGCTGTCCATGAGGTTTTGGAATGTCTTGATAATATCCTCCTCGGGATTATTGGCCCTCTGCCGGTTGCGATACTGTACGGTCGCCCATCCGAGCAAGTCGGCGTATATCTCGTTCATCAGCGCAAACTTATCCTCATAATGAGAATAGAATGTTATGCGACTTATGTCTGCCCGCTCGCAGAGCTCCGTTACCGTTATCTGCTCAAAGGGCTTCTCACGCAGAGCATCCTCGAGCGCTTTCCGTATGTTTCTTTTCGTCCTGTGTACACGCCTGTCTGCCATTTTATACACCTTTCCGTTTTTGTAAGTTAACGAACAGATCTACGGGATAGTACATTGCATTGTTCACTGGCATCTGCTATGATACTAACACCTGTAAGGTTATTTGTCAACAGAGAGGAGCTATGTTATGAAAGCAAGCTTTATTCTGGGTTGCGGTTCGACCGTTGATATGCCCTTTTCCTATATGGAATCAAGAGATATTCCGATACTGTTCTACACCTATTCTATCGACGGGGCCGAGTATGTTGACGATATGGGCAGGGATAAGGACGCCTTGCCTCGCTTCTATGGATTTATTCAAGAGGGCAGGCTGCCCGTCACGTCTCAGATTAACCAGTTCAGATATGAAGAGTTTTTCCATGAGCAGTTGAAAAAGGGCGATTTGCTCTATATTGCGTTCGGCTCAGGCATGAGCGCATCGGTAAACAACGCCTTTGCCGCCGCAGAGGCGATCCGCTCCAAATACCCCGACAGGAAGCTCGTTGTCATAGATTCCACATGCAGCTCGTCCGGCTACGGTCTGCTCGTAGATTGGGCCGCCGATATGCGTGATGCAGGCGCAAGCATCGAGGAGACCGCCAAGTGGGTCATGGCTCACAGGAAGAATGTTCACCATCAGTTCTTCTCCACCGATCTTACCATGTTCCGCAGGAGCGGAAGGGTGTCGGGGCCGACGGCCATGATCGCAACGGTGTTGGGCATCTGTCCCATAATGCGGCTCAATGATGAAGGTCGGATAATCGCCTATGACAAGGTTCGCGGCAAGAAGGCTGCGCTGAAGCGTACTCTGGACGTCATGGAGGCTCATGCTGTGAACGGAAGGGGCTATGACGGCAAGTGCTTCATAAGCCATTCAAACTGTATCGAGACCGCCGAGGCGTTGAAAGAGGAGCTCGAGCTTCGCTTCCCCAATCAGGCAGGCAATGTCCGCATATTCGATATCGGCACCATAATCGCATCACACTGCGGCCCGGGTACCGTTGCGCTGTTCTTCCTTGGAGACGAGCGTACCGCGCTCACCTCCGGAAAGTGATGGAACCTGGGCTGCCGGCCAAAGCAGCCTGCATATGACATGAACAGCGCAGCCGCAGCGGTTGCGCCATACGGTCGCCTGCGCAGGCGGCCTTTGTGTTAAAAGAAAAATTCCGAGCGCATAGGCGCCCGGGCTCAGGCTATCAACAAGCCCTGCGCTTTGATCTGCAATTTCAGAGCGCATGGAGATGCGAGACCTTAGCAGAACGAGTTTTTTCAAGAGGAACCCAGGCAAAGCGACGCTTACTCACGTGAGTTGTTCACATACAGCCCTATGAGCCTGTCCAGCATATCGGCAAAGGACAGGCCGATGCCGTTCAGCATACTTGGATAGCGGCTGTGAGCGGTGAGCCCCGGTATTGTATTGACTTCATTAAATACTATTTCCCCATCTGGTGTATAAAACATATCCACCCTTGCAAAGCCGGTGCAGCCGAGCGTCCGATATATGGTCACCGCAGCGTCCTGTATCCGTCTTTCGGCGTCGGCATCTATCCTTGCAGGCATATGTATCGTTGAAGCCCTGTGCATGTATTTGTCCTCATAATCGAAGAATCCGCTCAGCGTCTCGATCTCGTCGACCCTGCCGACCGTCAGCTCGTCTATGCCGAGCACCGCACATCCGACTTCAAAGCCCCCTACGCCCTCCTCGACTATCACCTCCGAGTCATATTCAAGTGCAAGCCGCACGGCTGCTTCAATTTCATGTCTTTCGGTCACCCTTGTGATCCCTATGGAGGAACCTGCACGCACGGGCTTGACAAATAACGGGAGCCGCAGCTCCGCTTCTATCCTCTTAAGAGCCGCCTCCTTGTCCAAAGCCCTGAATGCCACTGCTTTTGGGACGGAAATGCCCGCAAGGCTGACAAGCCTATGCGCCCTATCCTTATCCATGCAGAGGGCTGACGACAGCGTGCCGAATCCTATGACGGGTATCCCGGCAAGCTCGAACAGCCCCTGCACCGTGCCGTCCTCGCCGTTCTTGCCATGAAGCACAGGAAAGGCCATATCGATGCCGATCCTGCGGTATCTGTCCGCCGTCAGCTCCAAAATACATCTTGCGGAGCGGCTCTGCGACACGGCGACGGGATACAGATGGTTTTCGTCCTTCAGCCATGTATCGTCCGCTATCCCTTCCGCTTTCCCCGTGTAATGATACCATTCGCCGCTTTCGGTGATGCCGATGGGTATCACGTCAAATTGTTCCCTGTTGATATGCTCAATGACGGAGGCTGCCGACAACAGCGACACTTCATATTCCGTTGAGCTGCCTCCGAACATTACCGCTATCCTCTTTTTCCGCATACTACAGACCCCTTTCCTCAATAAGTGTTCCGTGTGGAAGCTCATAGGCTATCTCGCATCGGTTGATGTACAGCTCCCTTTCGTACTGTTCGCCCGATGCCCTATCCCTTTCGGTGCGGCAAACGGAGCATATCTGATACACCTTTCCTCCCTGTCTTACATAGGATACTGCTGGATTGAACACGGTGTACTCCATTTCAACAGGATATAGGGACAATATGCGCCCGTACATGAACCTGTCGTCGAAGCTCACCTCTATTTGAAACACATTGTCCGTATCATTGCGCACTTTCAAGTCTAGCCAGCCCTCGCTTATCGTGGCGTCTATTCCGTGCAGCATGCCTTCGTTTGCAGGCAAAAAGGCCTCCACCGCATGTCCATGCCGCTCGACTACCGTCAGGGGGGTGTGCAAAAACAGCAGAAACAGCATATTGCTCAGCTGACACAGCCCTCCACCGTAGGAGGCGACTATTTTACCTCGGACGAGCTCCAGTCCGTCTCTGTATCTCTCATGTCGATCCGCCTGCCTCACAAGCTGCCAGAAAGAGAAGGTTTCCTGCGGTTTGATCACCACTCCGTTGAGTGGTTTTGCGGCGATCTTGAGATTATGCGCCTTGTTGAGCTGATACTTTATATCAAAGCCGCTGTTCTCGTTGAGCATGAGCGATGCTGTTTCGTACACGGTGTTCGGCAACGATATATCGGACGTCTCCCTTGCGTAGCTGTTGCCGTCAAATCTCATTTTTAGATAGAACAGCTTTTTTCTCTGCCACTTGCGGAGGGGCAGCAAAAACGGGAATATCTGCGTAATGCCCCTTCTTGACACGCCTGTCGCCTCCTTCGCACATCTTCTGCCAAAGCGCATTTGCTCCGGCGCTTTGATGATAACAATAACGGAGACGCGGTTTATCGGTTTTGTCCGACGATATTATGATGATTCCCTGCTGAATTTCTTACGAATTTTCTACGGAGCCGCATCGGACGGACAAAAAAGCACCGGCCCTGCCGATCGTTGTCGGAGCACCGATGCCCTTACCCTATTCCCCGTGCGGATGCTTTACGCCCCCGTCTGAAGGGGGAGCGTCGAGCTAAGCTCGCACAGGAGCGGCGTGAATGTATTTACGCCCCCGTCTGGAGAGGGAGCGTCACTTCAAACTCTATCAGCTCGTCCTCGCTTCTGGCCGTTATCGTGCCGTTGTGAAGCTCGACAATCTCCTTTGCAATTGCAAGGCCCAAACCCGCACCTCCGCTTTTGGAGCTTCGCGCCGCATCGAGCCGATAAAACTGTTCAAATATGCGTTCGAGCTTCTCCTGCGGAATGGTATCCCCACTGTTTGTAAACCTTATGCTCAGGCTATCCCCATTCTGCGCCGCTGCAATGCGAATGACTCCCCCGTCAAAGCTGTAATTGACGGCATTGCGAAGCAGATTGTCAAACACTCTCTGCATCTTGTCCGCATCGATCCTTATCATGATATCGGCAGGCATATCAAGCTCGCATTTCAGATCCTTTTCAAGGAGCATTGGTTGGAACTCATACACGAGCTGTTGAAGCATTCGGGTCAGGTTTAGCCGCCTGTACTCAAGCGTGATGCCGGACAGATTGAACCGTGTTATCTCAAAAAACTCATTTATCAGATCCTCAAGCCGTTCCGCCTTCTCCAGCGATATGGACAGGTACCTTTCCCGAAGCTCTTCGGATATTCGGTTCTCGTCCCGGAGCAGAGTCAGGTAGCCTATGACCGATGTCAGCGGCGTTTTCAGATCGTGTGCAAGGTAGACGACAAGGTCGTTCTTGCGCTGTTCTGCCAGCTCGGCGGCCAGCTTCCTTTGTTCGAGGTTGCGCTTGATGTGGTTTATCTTCTTCTCAATCGAGGCAAGCTCGGCGGACAGCACGACATCCTCCGAATTCTCATCCATGAGTGCTTCTATGCCCCTGTTAATCTCATTGAAGTATCTGACGAAGCCGTTAAGGTATATCCTCATCACTATCAGGAACACGGCCGCAACAGCCATGAGCAGGTACAGCCCCATATAGTTCCTGAACACCTGTCTGTATATCGCCACCGCTCTGTCGTAATCGCCTATGATGGAGTCAAGAATATTCACTACGATGTTTGCAAAGTTCCCCTTAAGCACAAAGCTGTAGAGCAGTGCGACTATTAAAACGGCGGCAAACAGCGCAACCGCCGTCCTTACGAACAGCTTGGTCTGGAGACGCTTAAATTCATTGCCCATTCTTTGCTTTTTGTTGTTTCTACTTGTCAATGGTATACCCAACTCCCCACACGGTTCGTATAAACTTCGGAGCCCTGGCAGGCTCCATGAGCTTTTCCCTCAGTCTGCCTATATGCGCCATCACAGTATTGTTGTTGTCGAGAAACTTCTCACCCCAGACATTCTCAAACAGCTCCTCGGACGACGTCACTCTGCCCCTGTTTTCACACAGATACCAGAGTATCGAGAACTCTATCGGTGTGAGCGTGACCTCTTTGCCGTATAGGGTGCATCTGTGGGTGCTCTTGTTTATAACAAGTCCCCTTACGTCGTGCTCCTCCGTCGCCGGCTCCTTTGGCCCGGCGCCGGCAGCATTATTGTACCTGACATATCGCCTGAGCTGCGTCTTTACCCTTGCCACGACCTCCAGCGGGTTGAAGGGCTTGGTTATATAGTCATCCGCACCTATTGTAAGGCCCATTATCTTATCGGTATCCTCGGCCTTGGCGGTAAGCATGATTATCGGATAAAAATAGCGCTCCCTTATGCTCCGGCAGATATGGAACCCGTCGATATCCGGAAGCATGACATCCAGTATGGCCAGATCCATTTTCTGCGAATAGATGCACTTGAGAGCGTCTGTGCCATTATAAAGCTTATGCACCGTGTAGCCGTCGTTTTTCAGGTAGACCTCAAGCAGGTCGGCTATCTCCTTCTCATCATCAACTATAAGTATGTTCTCGTTCATATCAGATCCTCACCCCCCTGACTGCGTGATAAGTCAGCGCCGCCCCCGCTCCCTTCGTTATCGGCAACAGGCGCCTGCGCTCGACCACGATGCTGCCCGAAGCCGGCTTTTTGATGGTTCTGCCCCTCCACTGCGGATAACGACTCGGCGTCACGTTCACCTCTGACGGCGTATTTTACTCATTATACCACAGCCTGTCGGCAAATAAAACGCTTGGGCAGGGAGCTCTTTTCAGCAACCGTAAATTTGCAGGGCTTGCGCGGGTCATCTCTCCAAAACTTTATGTTTTTTGTCTTTCCCCTTGATTATACCGACTATCCGTTGTATCCTTACTGCCTGGCAAAACTATGCGGAGGGGGCGTTATGGTTCATCTGCTGCTGTGCATGATCTATGTTGCATTCATCAGCCTTGGTCTGCCCGACTCGCTGCTGGGCTCTGCATGGCCCGTGATGCATGCGGAGCTGGGCGTTCCGCTTTCCTATGCGGGGATAATCTCATTTACCATATCGGTGTGTACTATCATCTCAAGCCTTATGTCCGAGTGGGTGAACAAAAAGCTCGGCACGGGGCTTGTCACTGCGCTGAGCGTTTTGCTCACGGCTGCGGCGCTGTTCGGATTTTCCGTTGCGGAGGGCTTTATTGACCTTTGCCTCATAGCCGTGCCATACGGTCTTGGCGCCGGTTCGGTCGATGCGGCGCTGAACAACTATGTGGCGCTGCACTACTCCGCACGCCATATGAACTGGCTCCACTGCTTCTGGGGTGTAGGCGCCGCAGTAGGGCCCTACGTAATGGGGGCATATCTCACGGGCGGCATGGGCTGGCAGGGCGGATACAGGTGCATTGCCCTCATACAGATAATACTCACAGTGTTCCTGTTCATATCCCTTCCTATATGGAAAGGACGCAGCTCCTCGGCCGAAGCTGCGAAGGACAGGCGTATTCACAGGCTCTCTGACATTGTTCGCATAAGGGGCGCAATCCATATACTCATTGCATTCCTCGGTTACGCCGCACTCGAGGCTACCGCAGGCATGTGGGCAAGCAGCTATTTCGTGCTTGCAAAGGGCGTATCGAAAGAGGTCGCAGCCGGATACGCCTCCATGTTCTACATAGGCATAACCGGCGGAAGGTTCTTGAGCGGCTTTGTTGCAGGCAGGGTCGGTGACAGGAACATGGTACGCATCGGCCTTGGGGTGATACTGTTCGGCATACTGCTCCTGCTGATACCCGTGGGCGTGCATCAGCTTGCGCTCGCAGCGCTTATACTCATAGGCTGCGGCTGTGCCCCCATATACCCCTCCATAATCCACTCCACACCGGTTAACTTCGGCAGTGAGAACTCCCAGGCGCTGGTAGGGATACAGATGGCGTTTGCACACATTGGCTCGGCGTGCATGCCGCCGCTGTTCGGGCTTATCGCAAGGAATATCGACATAAGGATATACCCGTTCTTCCTGCTGTTCTTTGGGCTTCTGACCGTCGTAACGACCGAAAAGCTCAACCGTATACAGAGGCGCAAGGCTTGATTTTTCCCTACTGAGACCAACTTTCGAGATAAACTTAGGTTTGATGGTATGAGGTTTGATATTATTCGCATAGCTGACCGCCCCGACATGGCGGAGCGTACGGCGCAGTGGTTCCACTCCAAGTGGGGGATACCGCTTGAAGCGTATGCCGAGAGCATAACGGACTGCATACGGGGCGACGCCCCCGTTCCGCAGTGGTATGCTGCGGTACAGGACGGTGTTATCATAGGAGGCGTGGGCGTTATCGAAAACGACTTCCACAACAGGCGCGAGCTTGCCCCCAATGTCTGTGCGCTCTACGTTAACGAGGATATGCGCTGCCGGGGCATTGCAGGCGCACTGCTCGATTTTGCGTGCGGCGACATGGAAAAGCAGGGCATAGATACGCTGTATCTGCTGACGGATCATACATTGTTCTACGAGCGTTACGGCTGGGAGTTTTTCTGCATGGTACAGGGCAATGGCGAACCGCATATGTCACGGATGTACATACGCAGGCCCGTTCGGGATACGGGCGTCACAATAGCCCGTGCCGTGCCGGAAGACGCCGGCGCCATACTTGCCTTTCTCCGCTGTGCGGAAGGAGGGACGGATCGGCTCTCGTTTGGGGCGAAGGGCATGCCCCTCTCTGTTGAAGCCATGGCCGAGTCTATCGCTGCCATGGGAGACGGCTCTCTGATGCTCGTTGCAAAGAAGGACGGGGAGATAGTTGCAAACGCCTCCCTTGCGTGCCTGCCGCACAGGGCGTGCCGCAGGGGAGAAGTCTCTGTTGCGGTCGCCCGTGAGCGTCTGGACTGCGGCATCGGCGGAATGCTCCTCAGCCGGCTGGTCGATCTTGCGTATCAAAGCGGATGTCACATACTTGACGCCACGGTTCGAAGCGACGATGCCGCCGCCATACGGCTCTGTGAGCAGCACGGCTTCAGGCAGATGTTCACCCGCCCCGGGTACTTCAATATCGGTGATACCAATATCGACGGCGAATATATGTGTCTGCGCATGAGGTAGGATGCGCTCCTTCTTCAAGCCGCCTGCCGACGAGTTGGGACACACATTCAGTTTTGTGCAAAAGGGGGCAGCAGCCGACAGTGCTGCTGCCCCCCACAGGTTTTGTTTCCGCCGTATACGACGCTTACCTGTAGAAGTTTGTTATCTCTCCCGTCGTCTCCTGGCCGATAAGCCAGCCTGAATCGTCGAATGTATACTTGAACACATAGCTCGTGCCGCCTATTGAGAAGGCGCTTGTCGCAGGTGAGAAGAATGTGGTCATGATGCTCTCCACGTCCCACAGAAGCATACCCGTATCGCTTACGGAAAGGCTTCCGCCGAGGGAGCCTCGGACAGAGTAGAATTCATGCGGCCTGCCGCCGTTCGGATCGCATACCAGTAATACTGCGGTATAGTTATTCCTCACAAGCGGCGTCAGCTCTTCACTCGTGATCTCCCAGACGTCGATGCCGTTTTCGGGGTCATACAGGTAGTCTATGATATCTGCAATCTCTCCGCCGCCCACATTCTGGTCATCATCGGGGCGTTTGGGCACGGCATATGCGGACAGGTATATATTTCCATTGTACTCAATCATATCCGTAAGATAATAGCGCTCATCATCTCCGCTATAGGAGAACTCCTCCGTGATGTTTCCCTCGTGATCCACCTTCACGATTCTGCTCTTGTCAAGCTGTACTATGTAGCCGTCATCAGACCTCGCAGCATTCCAAATGCCGCAGTCGCCGACCTCCGTCTTTGAGAAGTACATCAGGCTGCCGTCCTCCGTGAACTGATTCAGGCAGAAATATTTCAAGTCTCCCCTGCTGAACACGGCATAGCTGCCGTCGGCATTCTCCAGCACCTTTGCGATGTACTCGTCTATAAAACCGTTATTGAGCCTTTGCTTCCACAGGAGGTCGCCGTCCGAGCCGACCTTTGCAAGCCATGCGTATGTGGCAGGTCCTTTTCTCTGCCAGCCGTATGCGATAACGCCGTCGGATACCGCACAAATATCATCTATCTCAAATTCCGATACGGCGACGCTCCAAAGCAGTGTTTCATCGTCATACTTTTCTATGAAGCTCCTGTTGAACACTTCATAGCCCAGGCTCTCGTCCATCGTGTATTCATAGCGGTGCTCGTAGCGTATGCCTTCCGGATCGGTACCGATAAATCCGCCGGCATAGTTCTTATAGTTCCAGAGGTTTTCCACATCCTCCGGGGTGGGAGCCTCCTGTGCGATCTCAAAGCCATCCACACGGTCATCCGAAATGCTGTTCAGTATCACCTCGGAAGTCCTGAAATAGGTAAAAGATTCAGTCGTGATATCCCGATAGACCGCCTTAATCTCCCCACGGGTCAGCCCATCCGCAGACATACCGTGGTCATTGAAGAACTGCACCGCCGTCCTATATTCCTCCGCTTCTGCAACGATCGCAAATGAACCGAAGCATACCGAGATCAAAAGAACCAGGCAGGCTGCAACCGCTCCCCACTTGACCCAAGCGGCTCTTCCGTGCGGAGCCCTCTTTACATGGGCCGCTTCGGCGATGAATCCTTCGTCGATCTCGCCCATTATATCCAAAAGACGCTTGCTGCTCATAATGTTATACCTTCTTTCTCCAACATAGTTTTGAGCTTTGCTCTGGTGCGGTAAAGGGTAACGGCCGCCTTGCTTTCGGAAACGCCGCATTCCTCTGCGATCTCCTTTATGGAGCATAGATACCAATATCTGCGAACAAATATCCTTCGGGTCTCCGTCGGAAGGCCCCGCAGAAAACGGTCGAGAACATCCCTGATCACCATGTCATCGTCCGCATACGCCGTATCCTTGCCTGCCGGAACGCACTGTTCAAGCTCGTCGAGTATCGCAGGCACCTGCCCTGCTCCGCGCTTTTCGGCAGACAGCTTCTCCCATCTGTTAAGAGCCAGATTCCGCGTGATCTTCCCGAGGAATGTTTGCAGCCTGGCGGGATGCTTTGGGGGAATTGCATTCCACGCCCGAAGGAACGTATCGTTTACACATTCCTCGGCATCCTCATCACTGCGCAGTATGCCGTATGCGATGCGGTGACAGTACCTGCCGTATTTCTTGGCTGTTTCGCATATCGCTTGCTCGGATCGGGCCTCATATAGCCCTATTATCATATCGTCATCCACAGCTCGGCTCCGCCCCTTTACCCTATTACTTGAAGGCCCTTCACCTCAATACACCGATTCCGCATGCGGTTCATTACACCCTTTTCGGGATTTTTGCCGGCGGTGCTTCCGCATACAGTAAAAATCGGCAGAGGCTTGCACCCTCTGCCGATGATGTTGTAAGCCATTTTACCTCAGGAAGCTCTTGCCTGCGGAATAGCCTTTTTTCTCGTACATATTGGTCCAGCTCTTGAGGGAGGCAATGAATTCCTCGTTGGTTTCACTCTTTTCGAGCATGGCAATGACCTCCTCCGTCACCTCGCCCGGATTGCCGTTGGAAAGCATCCTGCGGACGGTGTTGACCCCCTCGCGCTCATCCTTGGAGAGAAGGAGCTCATCACGGCGGGTGCCGGACTTGTATATGTCGATGGCCGGGAAAATGCGCTTTTCGCTCAGCTTACGGTCAAGATGTATCTCCATGTTACCCGTGCCCTTGAACTCCTCATACACCATATCGTCCATGCGTGAGCCCGTCTCCACCAGTGCAGTAGCAATCACCGTGAGACTGCCGCCGCCCTCGATATTCCTTGCTGCGCCGAAGAAACGCTTGGGCTTATACAGCGCGCCGGGATCCATACCGCCGGAGAGCGTCCTGCCGGTGGGAGTGATGGTAAGATTGTATGCCCTTGCAAGACGGGTTATGGAATCCATGAGAACCACGACATCCTTTCCCATCTCGACCAGACGCATGGAACGCTCCATGACCATCTCGGCAACGCGGCAATGCCTGTCGGGCATCTCGTCGAATGTGGAATAGACTACCTCGCCCTTTATGCTCCTCTGCATATCGGTCACCTCCTCCGGCCGCTCGTCGATGAGCAGGACTATGAGGTGGACGTCCGGATAGTTGTTTGCAATGCCGTTGGCAATGTTTTTCAGGAGAGTGGTCTTGCCTGCCTTGGGCTGGCTGACAATCATTCCTCTCTGCCCCTTTCCTATGGGCGCCATAAGGTCGATAAGGCGTATGGCAAGCGATTCGCTGCCGGTGGCATTCGGGCTTTCCAATGTCATGCGCTCATTCGGGAATATGGGAACGAGCTCCTCAAACGGACGCCTGTTGATGGCGACATCGGGCTCGCAGCCGTTTACGGCGGTTATGTAGAGAAGCGCAAGGTATTTGTCCGATGCCCGTGTGGGACGGGTCTTGCCCGTGACCAAATCGCCCGTTTTAAGACGGAAGCGGCGTATCTGTGCGTTAGATATGTAGACGTCCCGACTTCCCGGGAGGTAGTTATCACAGCGGAGGAAGCCGTAGCCCTCACCCATTATCTCGAGCACGCCCTCGGCATCCCCACACTCGCCGCCCTCGAGCATCTCGGGTACGGCAGGGTTGCTAGTGCCGTATTCGGAATTGTAGTAGCCATCGGCTCTGCCACGGCCACGGTAATCCTCCCCAACGTCCGGCTGCGCACTGTACGACCTGTCGTATCCGTCATCCCTGCGGGCAGGATAGGGATAATCCCCCTGCTGTCTGTTCTGATAATTGGGCTGATAGCCGTCGCGGTTGTTGTAATATCTGCCGTCCTGATTGTAGCGCCCCTGCTGATAGTCTCTATTCTGGTAGCCGTCTCTGTCACGGGTTTGATTATTGTTATTGTACCTGCCGCTGCGCTCACGATACTCCTGCCGTTGGGATCTGGAATAATCATCCCTCTGGGAGTAGCCGTTCTGAGAATCTCCCCTCGGGGAATAGTTTCTGTTGTAGCCCTGTTGTCTGGGCCGCTCGGAATGCTCCGGCTGATTCACCCTCGGCGCACGGTCGTAAAGGGTAGTGGGCATTCGCTCTGCGCTCTGCTCGCACGCAGGTTCGGCTCCCGTGGGTTCAAGCTCCTCAGGGGCATCCTGTGCAGCCGCGGCGGGGGCCACCCCCGCTGCCGCAGAGGCTTTCTCCTCCTCCGCAGGAGATGCGCTCGGAACAGCTCCGCCATTCATAATGATATCGATCAGCTCGGCTTTGCGGTACTTTGTAACAGACTTGACTCCCTGTGCTTTTGCGATTTCACGCAGGCTGCTCAGGCTCTTTTCCATTAACAGTTCTCTTGTCATAGTAACTCCTATTTCAAAGATAAAATCACAGCTTTTTCGTAACAATCGTTATCGTATATCATCAAGCTGCCCAAACCGGCAGCAGTCACAATAATCACATTGTACACTTGGCTTTTGCGAAATATACCCACATAGTATCAGGACAGGGGGATTATATCACATCGTTTTGAGCCTGTCAAGCAGTAAAAATGTCATTTTTATGTTTATTTTGTCGCAAAACTCAATGGGATGCGTCATTTCTCCGGGCAGGTAATGTCATTCCGAGCACTCTTACCGACGCCGCTGCGCCTATAAACAGCCCGGTCAACGCATATATCCTTAATTCCATGCCGTTTACGGCATAGAGCGTTGCGGCCGCTATGATAAAGCCCATTATACAGATGGATATATCCACCGCCGCAAACAATATGCGAAGCGCCGCCGATATTCGGCGCCGCTTTCTGTCGGCAAGCGTTTTGGGGAGCCTGAGCAGAAATGCGAGCATGCCTATCACCATTCCTCCGTATATGCAGGCAAGAAACACAGGCAGCTCGCCCAGCGCATTTCTCATCAGCGGAACACCCTTGAGAAGAATGAGCCCCTTTCCTGCGGACGGACGTCATCGTACTCCATTGCACATATCTCGCCCTCTATCACCACCTGACCGTCCTCCAGATTCAGCTTCGTTATATGCAGTCCCGTGCCATCTATGGTAAGTCCTCCTTCCTCGGTGAAGAGCACCACCTCCCTTTCGTTGAAGCTGCCTACGTCGTTTACACCCGTGACGCTCAGATTTCTGCGGCTGTCAAGGTGTATGCAGTGCGTTCGCATTCGGACTGCGGAAGTGTTTTCGTTCATAGCGTGTCCTCCATGAGTTTTATAATACATGCTATGTGCAAAAGTACCGTTATATGCAACAAATTTGCGGTGAAATATATATCTCCTTTCCCCTTTTATCGGATGTACTTTAGTTATATAATACGTTTGGTGTGCGATTGGCATGCCTACTTATTAAGCGCAAAATAACTGCAAGGATGGTTTAATTTATGGATGAGCTCAAAAAAACCCCTCTTTATGAGGCACACATCGCTCTGAACGGCAGGATGGTCGATTTCGGCGGTTGGGCGCTGCCCGTGCAGTACAGCTCCATCATCGACGAGCATATGGCCGTTCGCAAGGCTGCCGGTCTGTTCGACGTCTCCCACATGGGCGAGGTATTCGTGCTTGGCAGCGACGCCTTTGAATACATTCAGAAGCTGGTCACCAACGACATAACGACCATGACCCCCGGCCGCTGCCGCTATGCCGTAATGTGCTATGACAACGGCGGCGCAGTGGATGATGTTCTCATCTACAAGTTTGCGGATGATCGATACATGCTCGTGGTGAATGCCGCAAACACCGCCAAGGATATTGACTGGATGCAGGCGCACACATTCGGTGATGTCAAGATTGTCAACGAGAGCCCTCTTTGGGCACAACTTGCCCTCCAGGGCCCCAGGTTTGCTGACATACTCAATGCCGCAGGCTATGAGGGCGAGATACCCGCAAAGAACTACACCTTCACCGAGAACAACATTGTTGCAGGCGTCAAGTGCCTTGTTTCCCGCACGGGCTACACCGGCGAGGACGGCGTTGAGCTCTACTGTGCGGCTGAGGATGGGCTTAAGCTCCACGCCGCGATAATGGCTGCCGGCAAGGACTTTGGCCTCCTGCCCTGCGGCCTCGGCGCAAGGGATACCCTCCGCTTTGAGGCATCCATGCCCCTGTACGGCCATGAGCTCTCCGCAGAGCTGAATCCCGTCGAGTGCGGTCTTGACTTTGCCATCAAGTTTAAGAAAGACTTCATAGGCAAGGAGCCCCTCATGCAGCCCAAGACCCGTATGCGCATCGGCCTCAAGCTGGTCGGCAAGGGTATCGCCCGCGAGCACTGCGACGTTCTCATGAACGGTGAGAAGGTCGGCTTCACCACATCCGGCGGCCCCGCTCCCGCTCTTGGCGGCAACTATGCAATGGCCACCGTGCCTGCCGACGCTCCTGCGGACGCCAGGTGGGCCATTGAGGTCAGAGGTCGTGCAATAGAGTGCGAGCGCGTCGAGCTCCCCTTCTACAAGAGGGCTTAAAATCGCTGAGCTATCGGTCGTCCGATAACAGATAGAAATAATTATTTGGAGGTATTAACCATGATTCCCAATGACCGCAAATATACCCGTGACCATGAGTGGGTCAAGATCGAAGGCAGCATTGCAAAGCTCGGCATCACCGCTCATGCGGCAGAAGCCCTCGGTGATATAGTATTCGTAGAGCTCCCCGCCGTTGACAAGGATGTCGCCATCGGTGACGGCTACTGCGTAGTGGAGAGCGTCAAGGCCGTTTCCAACGTCTACAGCTCCGTCAGCGGCAAGGTTGTCGAGGTCAACGAGGCTCTCGACGCCAACCCCGAGAAGCTCAATGAGGACGCCTACGGCCAGTTCATCGCCGCCGTAGAGTTCACCGAGGTAGCCGACAATCTCATGGATGCCGAGGCTTACGAGGCATTTCTTGCTGAGCAGGAGTAATTTCCGATGAAGAGCTATGTTCCCAACACCGAGAAGGAGCGTCGTGAGATGCTCTCCGTACTTGGGCTTGAGTCCATGGACGAGCTTTTCTCGGACATACCTGCGGATCTGCGGCTGAACCGTCCGCTTGATCTGCCCGACGGCGTAAGCGAGATAGAGCTGCGCAGCATACTTGCCGGATATGCCCTGCAGAATGAGGATGACGGTCTGCTGTTCCGCGGCGCAGGCGCATACTCCCACTACATACCGTCCGTCGTGCCTCAGCTTGCCATGAGGAGCGAGTTCTACACCGCCTACACCCCCTATCAGGCCGAGATGAGCCAGGGCATGCTTCAGGCGCTGTTCGAGTATCAGACGGTAATATGCCGTCTTACGGGCATGGATGTTGCAAACGCTTCCGTGTATGACGGCGCTACCGCTGCGGCGGAGGCCATGATAATGCTCCGTGACAGCAAGCGCAGGAAAAAGATGCTCTACAGTGCGGCTCTCAACCCGGATGTTATCGCCGTGATAAAGACATATGCCCACTGTCTGGGCATTGAGACGGTCGAGATACCCGTGGGCGCAGACGGTCTGACCGACATCTCCGCCATTGCCGCCAATATGGAGGGCGCAGCCGGCATGATAGCCGCACAGCCCAACTACTACGGTAATATCGAGGATATGCAGGCCATCTCCGATGCGGTGCATGCCGCAAACGGCCTTATGGTCGCATATGTCAATCCCATAACGCTTGGACTTATGAAGCGTCCTGCCGAGTACGGTGCGGACATCGCAGTGGGCGACGGCCAGCCTCTGGGTCTGCCGCTCTCATTCGGCGGTCCGTATGTCGGCTTTATGGCTACCACTGCGAAGCTCATGCGCAATCTGCCGGGCCGCATAGCCGGTCAGACTGCCGATGCTGAGGGCAACCGTGTATTTGTGCTTACGCTTCAGGCTCGCGAGCAGCATATCCGCCGTGAGAAGGCCTCCAGCAACATCTGCTCCAACCAGATGCTCTGCGCAGTGATGGCGGCTATCTACTGCTGCACAATGGGTCCTGCCGGTATGAAGGAGGTTGCGCAGCACAACATCGCCAAGGCGCACTACCTTGCCGAGCAGCTCGCTGCGATAGACGGCATCACGCTGCGCTATCCCGAAACGCCTTTCTTCAACGAGTTCGTTGTTGATACCACGCTTCCTGCGCAGGAGCTAAACGACGCTCTCAAGGACATCGGCATCACCGGTGGTCTGGTGCTTCCCGATGGCGGCATGCTCTGGTGCGCCACCGAGATGAATGCCCGCGAGGAGATCGACTTCCTCTGCGACACTATTAAGAGTATCATGGGAGGTATTCGGTAATGAGGAGCTCCTACAAGCTGATTTTTGAGCGTTCCCGCGAGGGGCGCAGGGCATACGACATGCCTGAGCTGGATGTTCCCTGCGCCTGCGGTACAATACCCGAGGGCATGAGGGCTGTCTCCAGGCTCGATCTCCCCGAGCTGGGCGAGGTTGATCTTGTCCGTCACTACACCAATCTCTCCCGCCGCAACTTTGGCGTTGACAACGGCTTCTATCCCCTTGGGAGCTGTACCATGAAGTACAACCCCAAGATCAATGAGGAGCTTGCCGCCATGTTCAATTCCGTGCATCCCAGGCTCGATGCCGATATGGCGCAGGGCTGCCTCCGCCTTATGAAGGACACCGAGGACATGCTCTGCGAGATCTGCGGCATGGACGCATTCACGCTTCAGCCTGCTGCAGGCGCACACGGTGAGCTCGCCGGCCTTATGCACATAAGGGCCTATCATGAACACAGGGGCGACACCGCACGCACCACGATAATCGTTCCCGATGCGGCGCACGGCACCAACCCCGCCTCCGCGGTTATGGCGGGCTTCAAGGTCAAGGAGATCAAGTCCGCTCCCGACGGCGGCGTCGATCTGGACGCCCTGCGTGCGGCGGTCGGTTCCGATACCGCAGGCCTAATGCTCACCAACCCCTCCACGCTGGGTCTGTTTGAGCGCAATATCAAGAAGATTGCCGAGATAGTCCATAATGCAGGCGGTCTGCTCTACTATGATGGTGCAAACCTCAATGCCATTATGGGCATAGTCCGTCCCGGCGACATGGGCTTTGATGTGATGCACATCAACCTGCACAAGACATTCTCCACGCCTCACGGCGGCGGCGGTCCCGGCAGCGGCCCCGTGGGCGTCAAGAGCCACCTCATGCCCTTCATGCCCGTTCCCGTGCTGAAGGAGGATGAGGACGGCATGATAGTCCCGGATTATGACCGCCCCGAGTCCATAGGAAAGGTCAAGAGCCTATACGGCAACTTCGGCGTCATAGTCAAGGCGTACTGCTACATCCGCTCCCTCGGCGGTAGGGGGCTTAAGGAGGCAAGTGAAAATGCGGTTCTCAACGCCAACTACATAATGCACCGCCTTCGCGGCGCATACGGCATACCCCATGACCGCACCTGCATGCACGAGTGCGTCGTCACCCCGGGTGAGCTTGTAGACTACGGCGTACACACTTCCGATATAGCCAAGGCGCTGATCGACCGCGGGTATCACCCCCCGACGATCTACTTCCCCCTCATCGTCCACGAGGCCATGATGATAGAGCCCACCGAGACGGAGAGCAGGGAGACCTTGGATGAATTCGTTGATGCGATGCTGGACATTGCAAAGGTCGCAAAAACCGACCCGGGCGCCATTCATGCCGCACCCGTCACAACCCCCGTTGGCCGTCCCGATGAGGTCGCTGCGGCGCGCAAGCCCATCGTAAAATACTGGTGATCGACCTGTGAGAGAGCATTTTCATGATGCTCTCCCCTTTTATTCCCGGAAAGGAGATGTATATATGGAACTTAACGAAGCTATCGCAAAATTCAAGGCAACGAACAAGCTCCTGCACGCATACAATCACGCAATGGGCGTGATGTACTACGACATTGAGACAGCCGCACCCAAGAATGCCGCCGCAGGCTTCGGCGAGACGCTCGGCACGCTGTCGGAGGTCGCATACAAGCTCTCCGTCAATGAGGAAAACTTTGCACTGGTAGATTTCCTGACGGAGCACGCCTTGGAGCTGGACGAGATTACTCGCCGTGAAGTCGAGGAGACCGCAAAGGAGATCAGGCAGGCACGCCGTGTGCCTGTGGATGAGTATGTAGAGTGCAGGAAGATACAGGCAACCGCCTCCGCAGTGTGGCACGACGCCAAGGTCAAGAGCGACTATGCCATGTTCGAACCGCACCTTGCCAAGCTGGTCGAGTATTTGCGCAGGTTTGCCGGCTACATGGCTCCCGAAAAGGACGCTTACGACTTCTGGCTCGAGGAGCATGAGGAGGGCTTTACCACCGACGTGCTCGACGTCTACTTTGCAAAGGTAAAAGAGGCTCTGGTTCCCCTCATCCACGCCATTGCAAAGCGTCCTCAGATAGACGACAGCTTTTTGCAGAAGGCATACCCCATTGAGAAGCAGAGGGAATTCTCCCACTACCTTATGGAGGTCATGGGCATAAACGGCGACGACTGCACATTGGGCGAGACAGAGCACCCCTTCACCACGGGCTTCAGCAAGCATGACGTCCGCATAACCACCCACTATCATGAGAATATGCTTGCATCCAACATGTACAGCGTGATACATGAGGGCGGCCATGCGACATATGAGCTGAACACTGCAGACGAGCTAATCAGTTCCCCTCTTGCAGGGGGTGCGTCCTGCGGCATGCATGAGTCACAGTCGCGCTTCTATGAGAATATAATCGGCCGCTCGCTTGAGTTTATCAAGCTCGTATTCCCCAAGCTGACGGAGCTGTTCCCAGAGCAGCTCGCAGGCGTTACGCCCGAGATGTTCTACCTTGCCGTAAACAAGGCGGAGCCATCCCTCATTCGCACCGAGGCGGATGAGCTGACCTACTCCCTGCACGTCCTCATCCGCTATGAGCTTGAGAAGCGTCTGTTCAACGGCACCCTCTCCACAAAGGAGCTGCCTTCGGAGTGGAACAGGCTGTACAAGGAGTATCTCGGCGTGGATGTTCCGGACGACAAGCACGGCGTGCTTCAGGATTCCCACTGGAGCGGCGGAATGTTCGGTTACTTCCCCTCCTACTCGCTGGGCTCCGCATACGGTGCGCAGATAGTGGCGCATATGCGCAAGGAGATGGATATCGACGGGCTTGTCAGCAAGGGCAACCTCAAGGCCATAGTCGATTGGCTCACCGAGCATATCTACAAGTACGGCATGGTAAAGAAGCCCAAGGAGCTCATCCGCATATGCTGCGGCGAGGACTTTGATGCTCGCTACTATACGGAATATCTTATCGAGAAGTTCTCAAATATTTACGGTCTGTGATATGAGGCTTTTTGTCGCTATCGAATTAACCGCGGACGTCAGGCGCAAGCTTGGTGCATTGCAGAGCGAGCTCAAGCAGCGCAGCAGCGGCGGCAGGTTCGTGCCTGTGGAGAGCATGCACATAACCATGCACTTCATAGGCGAGAGCCGTGACCTAGCCGGAGCCGTGAGCGCCATAAAGAGCGCATGTCGGGATATACGTCCCTTCACGCTCAAGCTCGGCAGATATGGCTGCTTTGACCGCAGGCATGAAGGAGACAGGAGCAGAACGGCCGTCGTCACCGTAGAGGGTGAGCTAAAGGAGCTGAACGCCCTTTACGAATCCCTTGAGTGCGCCCTTGGCGACAACGGCTTTGCGCGGAGCTACCGCAGATTCGTGCCGCACATAACCCTCGGCAGGAATGTCGAGCATGACGATCTTACATTGGCGGAGCTTGCCTCCGTGCCGCTTGACGCCTCCATGCAGGCACAGGGGCTTACGCTCTTTGAGAGCATCCGTGTGAACGGCCGAATGGTATACAACCCCCTCCACAGGGAATCATTCTGACGCTTCCAATGCCACGACTCCTCTGCCGGCAGACGCGCGGCAGGGGAGTTTTTTTGCGCACCGCTTGTCAAGAATACCTGAAGCGCATATAATAGGTCTATAAACGTTGAAAGGGTATTATTATGCAGTTTAGAATAGACGGAATACCCTGCGAGCTTGAGCAGGGGCAGACCATACTCGATGCCGTCCGCACGCTTGGCTTAGACAGCGACTCGCCTGCAAGGCGGCCGCTTGCGGTAAGGCTTGGCGGCGAAGTGTTTAACCTCAACTACACGCCGTTTCGAGAGGCGGATATGCAGCTCCTTCGCTACTGCGATGAGGAGGGCAGGCGTGTTTATGAGCGCACGCTTCAGTTTGTGCTGATAATGTGCGTGAGGAAGCTGTTCCCCACTGCCCGCGTGGTGGTATGCTATTCGCTCGGCTCGGGGCTGTGCATACGCATCGAGAATGAGCCCGTTTTCTCCCCTGACGATATGGAGCGGCTCAGGGAGGAAATGGCGCATGCGGTGAAGGCAGATCATCCGCTTGAGCGCAGGCGTATGAGCATATCCGATGCGCTGAGCTTCTTCGAGGCGGACGGCCAGACGGACAAGGCAGAGCTTTTGAAGTGGAGGAGGTTCAGCTATTTTGATGTCTACCGCTGCCCCGGATACAGCTCCTATATGGACTATTTCTACGGCGAGATGGCCCCCTCCACGGGCTATGTGAGTGTGTTCGATCTGCACTATCTGAGCGGCGGCGCATTCGTTATGCTCATGCCGGATCTGAACAGGCCCGATACCCCTGCGATCTATGAGGACTCCCCAAAGATGGCGGAGGTATATGCTCGCAGCGACCGTTGGGGTTGTCTCATGACCTGCTCCACAGCAAACGAGCTGAACGCCCGTGTTGAAAACGGCTCGGTGAGGGAGCTTATCCGCGTGAACGAAGCCCTGCACGAAAAGATGTTTGCCCGTGTTGCGGATGAGATAATCTCGCACAGAGCAAGGGCTGTCATGCTTGCAGGGCCCTCGTCATCGGGCAAGACGACATCCGCCAACCGCATCGCCACTCAGCTCAGGGCAGAGGGCTTTGACCCCATAATGATCTCCCTTGACGATTACTACATTGACCGTGACAAGTGCCCCAGAGACGAGCACGGGGAGATGGATCTGGAGCATATAAACACCCTTGACATCGAGCGGTTCAATCACGATCTCAGGCTCCTCCTCGAGGGGGAGGAGGTCGAGCTGCCCATATTCAACTTCATGACGGGCAGGCGTGAGCCCACCGGCAAGCTCCTCCGCTGCACGGAGGAACAGCCGCTTATTATCGAGGGGATACACGGACTCAACCCTCTTATGATCGGGGAAGGTATCGACCGTGAACGTGTGTACCGTGTTTACGTCAGCGCGCTTGCTACGATAAACCTTGATGACCACAACCGTGTGCGCACCACGGATATGCGCCTGCTCCGCCGCCTCGTTCGCGATTATGAGAATCGGGGCGCATCCATGGAGCGCACGCTCTCCATGTGGGCAAGCGTTCGCAGGGGCGAGAGCCGTTGGATATTCCCCTTCCAAGAGCAGGCGGATATGGTACTGAACACCACTCTGCACTATGAGCCCTGCATAATGAAGCGGCATGTATATCCGCTGCTGCTGACAGTGCCGCCTGAAAGCGAGTATTACGGCATGGCGCGGGCGATAGTAAAGTACCTCAACTACTTCCTTGAGGCAGATGTTGAGGATGAGATACCGCCGACGTCCATACTGCGTGAGTTCATCGGGGGAAATACATTCTACAGGTGACGCCATATGAAGCTGATCTCATGGAACGTTAACGGTCTGCGAGCAGCGGTGGGCAAGGGGTTCTTGGACTTCTTTGCCTCCGCCGACGCGGATGTGCTTGCCCTGCAGGAGACAAAGCTCCAGGCAGGGCAGATAGATTTTGCGCCGCAGGGCTACGGGTGCTTCTGGCACCATGCCGAGAAAAAGGGCTACTCCGGTACTGCGGTATTTACGAGGTTTAAGCCGCTGCGTGTGAGCTACGGCATGGATATGGGAGAGCGGTTCGAGGGCGAGGGCAGGGTGATAACCCTCGACATGGGCGAGTTCTACTTTGTTACGGTCTACACCCCCAACTCGCGCCGTGAGCTGGAGCGTCTCTCCTACCGCTGCGAGTGGGAGGACGCCTTCCGTGCCTATGTCAAGTCGCTCGATGCGGACAAGCCCGTGGTCATCTGCGGCGATCTGAATGTTGCCCACAGGGAGATCGACCTCAAGAATCCCAAATCAAATCGGGGCAATGCCGGCTTCACCGACGAGGAGAGGGAGAAGATGACTCTGCTCCTTGACTCCGGCTTCTGCGACACGTTCCGCACACTGCATCCCGATGTGACGGACGCCTACACCTGGTGGAGCTACATGGGACGAGCCCGTGAGAAGAACGTGGGGTGGCGCATAGACTACTTTCTCGTGAGCGTGCGGCTGATGCCCCGTGTGCGGTATGCCGGCATAATGCCCGAGGTGATGGGCAGCGACCACTGTCCCGTGGTGCTGGAGCTTGACTAAATTAGGCTGTATTCCGATAAGGTATCTATAAGGCGCAGCCTTGCGACTGAGTCCATTTGTGTGAGCGGCGGACGGCATTCGCCCACATCGCAGCCCATTATGCGCATGGCCTCCTTTATAGGGATGGGGTTGACATCCGAGAACAGCGCCCGGACTATGGGCAGAAGTGAAAGCTGTATGCGCCTTGCGCTCTCCGTATCGCCTGCGCGCCACTTTTCGCAGAGCATGGCGCACTCCCGGGGCATGATGTTCGACACCACCGATATGCTCCCCACACCGCCGAGCGCAAGTATGGGGAGGGTCTGGTCGTCGTTACCCGAGTATATGGCAACGGCATCCCCACAGAGGGCTATTGTCTCCGCAATGGAGGATATATCCCCTGACGCCGCCTTGAGCCCGACGATAAGCTCGTGCTTTGAAAGCTCTGCGGCGGTATTCGGCAGTATCCTCATGCCCGTGCGAGAGGGCACGTCATAGAGTATGATCGGTATGCTCACGCTGTCGGCTATCATTGTGAAGTGGCGTATCAAACCTGCCTGTGATGTTTTGTTGTAATAGGGCGTGACCACAAGAAGCGCATTTGCACCGAGACGCTCCGCCTGACGGGAGAGCGCTATAGCACGGGCGGTGTCGTTACTGCCAGTGCCGACTATCACGGGCATATCCGCCTCACGCACGGCAAGGGATATGAGCTGCTCACGCTCCTCCTCGGTGAGCGTTGAGCCCTCCCCTGTGGTGCCGCAGACTATCAGCGCAGCGGTGCCGCACTCACGCTGGTGACGTATGAGATTTGAGGCAGCGGCAATATCCAAACCGCCGTCCCTGTTGAAAGGCGTGACAAGCGCCGTGCCGTTTCCCTGAAATACCATAGCTCCTCCTAATCAAAAAATCCTTTATTTGCAAGCATTTCCGCAAGCAGCACAGCGCCTCCTGCGGCGCCCCTGACCGTGTTGTGGGAAAGCCCTATAAAGCTCACGCCGTGCGGATGTATCTGCCTTATGCCCCCTATGCAGACGGACATGCCATTGCCCGTATACCTGTCGAGTGCAGGCTGCGGACGGTCGGGTTCGTCGAATATGCGTATGAAGCGTTCCGGCGCGCTCGGCAGGTCGAGTCTGCCGTAATCCGACCACAGCGCTTTGAGCCGGTCTGCATCGACCTCATGCTCAAACTCCGCAAACACCGCCGCGGTGTGGCCGTCGCTCACCGGGACACGCACGCACCGGGAAAAGAACTCCACGTCGGTTTCGGGGACTATGCCCTCATCCGATACCATACCGAGTATCTTTTTGGGCTCGGTCTCGCTCTTTTCGTCCTCGCCCGGTATGAAGGGTATGACATTGTCATGTATATCGGGAAAGGAGGAAAGCGTCCTGCCTGCGCCCGACACCGCCTGATATGTGGCGACATACGCCCTTTTCAGCCCAAGCCCCCTTGCGGCTGCAAGCGGCGGCAGGCTGCTCTGTATGGAACAGTTGCATTTGGCGGCGATGAAGCCGTGTTTGGTACCGAGACGCCGCCTCTGCTGAGGTATAACATCCAGATGCCAGGCATTGACCTCCGGTATCACCACGGGAACATCCGGCAGGCTCCTACACGCTGAGTTGTTGGATACCACCGGACACTCGCACCGTGCATAGCTCTCCTCAAGCCTTTGGGCATCCGCTCGGGGTATGTTCACCGCACAGAACACCATATCGACCATGCCTGATATCGCTGCGGCATCCCATGCGTTGAGCAGCTGCATATCCGCCGCATAGGCAGGGCAATCCTCCCCCCTTGATGCAAGCGCAGCGCCGTAGCTCATTCCCTCTGAACGCGGCCCTGCCGCAAGCGCCGCAATCTCAAACCACGGGTGATGCTCAAGCAGGGATACGAATCTTCTTCCTACCATTCCTGTTGCCCCTATTATGCCGACTCTCAATACTTTCATGCTCCCTTCATTGACCTACATGTATCAATATATGCAAAGTGTATGTTTTTTTGACAAATTGATTTGACAGTCAGGGGCATTGTGTTATAATGGTTAACATGGATAACCGCTATACTACATTCGGACTTTCAAGGAAAAGCCCCATAACATGGCTTTCTTCGGCGCTCTTGCTCGCCGCCGCCGTCATTCGCGTAGTCTACTATGCAATGGGCGGCTCCGAGGGCTTAGACGTCACCGCATCCGTGTGGCTGTTGGCAGTGCTTCCCACCGCTGCCGCAATACTTTTCACGATGAATCTAATCGTTCGCGGCAGGGATAGGCTTTATACCACATCGTTTGCGGTATTCATGTTCTGCGCCTTCTTTGTTGCTCGGATATTCGCATTACTCGGCGCACCGAACACCTCCGTCAACTCCGTTTGGCATGCCGTGCTGTGCTGCGTGCTGTACTTTGCCGTGTGGGTGATATGGGATCTGACCGTAAACGGGGCAAGGATAAAAACAACCCTCCCCCTCATACTCATATTCAGTCTGTCTATTGTCTACCATCTGGCGGTGGAGGATATACCCGTTTGGGCCAATGGCGGCGTCAGCCTCTTTGACGCTTTGCCCGAGATCTCCTGCCTGCTGATTATGGCATCGCTGTTTGCTGCGTCGGCAGGGCTCAAACGATTCACCTCCGAGACCGTCCGTCCCCGCAGGGGAGATCGCTGCGACGGCAGGCTCGTGCGCAGTCTCGACCCAATAAACGGCGTCGCCATATACATAATGCCCTCCCGAAACGGTGCGGCGACATACTTCCGCGATTCGTTCGACATAGGTGCGGCAGAGGCGTATGTGCGTAAAAAGCGTGCAGAGGGGCTGGACGGATTTGGCCTTATGCACGTCATTATAGCGGCGTATGTGCGCGTAATATCGCAGAGGCCGGCGCTCAACCGTTTTATAAGCGGACAGAGGATATTCACCCGTGACAATGAGATAGAGCTTGCCATGACAGTCAAAAAGGATATGACCGCAGAGTCTCCCGAAACCATAATTAAGGTCATGCTCTCGCCCTCCGACACCGCAGAGGATGTCTATCGCAAATGCAATGAGCAGGTGCGTATCGCCAAGGAGACCCCCCTTGACAGCAGCTTTGACAAGCTGGCTTGGCTCATCAACGCCGTGCCCGGACTGCTCAAAAAGTTCCTCGTGTGGCTGCTCCGTGTGCTCGATTACTTTGGCTGCATACCCCGTTCAATACTGCATCTGAGTCCATTTCACGGCTCGATATTCATAACCGCTCTGGGTTCGCTTGGAATACCGCCTGTGTTCCACCATTTGTATGACTTTGGCAATGTCCCCGTGTTCCTCGCATTCGGCGCAAAACGGCATGAGCGTGAGGTGGGGCCCGACGGCTCCGTGAATGTGCGCAGGCTCATCGACTATACCGTGGTGTCTGATGAGCGTATATCGGACGGGTTCTACTACGCACTTGGGCTCAAGCTCATGCGGCGGTATCTCAGCAATCCCGAACGGCTGGATGCTCCGCCTGAGAAGGTAGCAAGAGACATCTACTGACGCTTTGAGAAATGACGGTCTGCGGAGAATTTTGACTTTTCCCGACCGTCGTCTATGTTATAATCAAATTCGAGCGCCTGAGTTACACGCTTTGGCACAGGCAAACCTACCGGAGGCCAACTATGGATATAGCGAACAATGTACTGCTGTTCTGCATCGGACTTGCCTTCTCCCTGTTCGGTATGCAACTGATGAGCAGCAATCTGGAGCAGCTCTCAGGCGGCATACTTGAAAGAACGCTTGAGAAGGCGACGAAGAATCGCTTTATGGCAGTCATACTCGGTGCGGTCGTCACCGCCGTCGTTCAAAGCTCCTCGGCGACCACGGTCATGGTCGTAGGCTTTGTCAATTCGGGTATAATGAAGCTAAGTCAGGTCGTCGGCATAATAATGGGTGCAAACATTGGCACGACGATAACCTCCTGGCTTTTGAGCCTTACGGGAATAGAGGCGGGCAGCTCGGTGCTGCTCTGGCTGATGAAGCCCTCCACATTCTCCCCCGTAATGGCGATTATCGGCATAATACTCCTGCTATTCTCCAAGAAGGAAAAGAGCAAGACCGTCGGCACGATACTTTTAAGCTTTGCGCTGCTCATGTTCGGTATGTCGACCATGGGCGACGCCGTTGAGCCGCTTGCGGAGAGCGAGACGTTTGCGGAGCTTCTGCTCCTGTTCCGCAACCCCGTATTCGGCGTTATCGTGGGCGCCGTGTTCACCGGTATAATCCAGAGCTCCGCCGCCACGGTCGCCATACTCATAGCCCTTGCCGCCGCCGTATCCGGCTCCGACGCACCGATAACATATGGCGTTGCGCTCCCTATAGTGCTCGGCTCCAACATAGGCACCTGCGTGACGGCTCTCATCTCCTGCATAGGCGCAAACCGCAACGCCTGCCGTGCGGCGATGGTGCATCTGTACTTCAACACAATAGGTACGATAGTGTTCCTCTGCCTGTTCTATACGGCGGATGCCTTCTTTGACTTTGCGTTCATCGACGAAGGCGTCTCCGAGTTCGGCATCGCCATAATCCACACGGTGTTTAATGTGCTTGCAACGATAATGTTCTTCCCCATGCCCAATGTGCTCTGTCGCCTCGCAGAGCTTACCGTTCCCGATAAAAAGGGAGTCAAGAAGGAGGGGCTCAGCCCCATCGACGAGCGTTTCCTTGCGACGCCTGCCGTTGCGGTGGAGGTCTGTCGGAAGCGTGTTGAGGACATGATGCAGGCTGCCGAGAGCACCGTGCTTTCTGCTCTTGCAATCAATGAGGGGGCGTACTCCTCGGCGCAGGCCGCAGCAGTCCGTGACGGGGAAAAGCTGCTCGACGAATATGAGGATATGCTCGGCTCCTACCTTGTGAAGCTTTCATCCAAGCCGCTCTCCGAGAACGATGCGCACGAGGTCAACCACATGCTCCACGTCATAGGCGATTGCGAGCGCATGGGCGATCATGCGCTGAACCTGCTGGAGTCGAGCGAGGAGATGCGAAGCAAGGCTCTCCGCTTCTCCGATGCGGCATGCGCCGATCTTACGGTAATGCGCAACGCCCTGCGCGATATAATGCGCCTTACCATAGGCTCCTATATATCATCCGATATTGAAGGTGCGCAGAAGGTAGCGCCGCTTGAGGATGTAATAGATTCCCTGCGCGAGCGCATACGGAACCGCCACATAATTCGCCTTCAGGAGGGTAAGTGTACCATTCGGCTCGGGTTTGTTCTTTCGGATATGCTCATGAATATGGAGCGGCTAAGCGACCACTGCTCGAACATTGCGGTCTGTCAGCTACAGCGTCACGACGCCTACAATGCCCACGGCTACCTTGACACCGTTAAGCACGGCGCAGGCGGCGAATCGGAGGCGTTTGAATCCGAGTACAAGGAGTACTCCGAAAAATACGCACTGCCGGAGGCATAGAATTGTAAAATCATTAAGACATATTGCATTTTCGCACAGCGTATGATAATATACTCTTGCGGAACGGGATTAATCCGAAGCCGGCCTTGATACCACATCAAGCTCGGCTTTGGTTTTCTACATTATTTCAAAAGAGGAATCGGTATGAGAACGCTTATTAAAAACGGAACGGTGGTCACATCCGACATGCTTGTTCAAGCGAATGTGACGGTCGAAGGGGATACCGTCGTCACCGTTGTACCGACGGCGGCAGGCAGCAGCGCTCCGGACGCAGACTATGACCGCATCATTGATGCGGAGGGCTGTCTTGTTTTCCCAGGGTTTATCGATACGCATACGCATTTTGATCTTGTTACCGGCGACGGTGTCCGCACTGCGGATGATTTTGTATCCGGCAGCAGGGCGGCGTTGCTGGGCGGCACCACATGCGTGCTCGATTTTGCCACGCAGTCCACGGGCGGCACGCTCGGCTCAGCCCTTGACGAGTGGCATGCAAAGGCCGAGGGCTCCTACTGCAACTACGGATTCCACATGGCGATAGCCGACTGGAACGAGGCCACCGCTGCGGAGATACCCGTAATGGTAGAGCGGGGAGTTACCAGCTTTAAACTGTACATGGTGTACGACGGCCTTTATAAGACGGACGGGGAGATATATCTTGCGCTGAAAGACATCTCCTGCCACGGAGGACTATGCGGCGTCCACTGTGAAAACCGCAGCATTATAGACACCCTCATAGGCGAGATGAGCGATGACGAGCGCACCTTACCCATATCGCACGCAAAATCAAGGCCGTCATGCGTTGAGGCGGAGGCCGTTGCCCGTCTCATGCGCATAGCCCAACTTGCCCAATCGCCCTGTTGGGTGGTACACCTCTCCACTCGTGACGGGTTGGAGGAGGTTCGCCGTGCTCGCTCCCGCGGACAGAGGGTGTATGTTGAAACGTGTCCTCAGTATCTGCTGCTCACCGACGACTGCTACGCCCGTCAAAACGGACTGAAGTATGTGATGAGTCCCCCTTTGCGCAAGGCGGAGGACTGCCGTGCGCTGCGAAAGGCGGTTGCGGCAGGCGCGGTGGATTTTATAGGCACGGATCACTGCTCCTTTAATTATTGCGACAAGCGACTCGGTGAGAAGGACTTTACAAGAACCCCCAACGGCGGCGTGGGTGTGGGCGACAGGGCCAGGCTCATATACACCTATTGCGTGGCGGACGGCTCCGGCCGTATTACGCCTATCGACATGGCAAGGCTGCTCTCCTACAATGCGGCTGCGGCATTCGGCATGAAGGGTTACGGCACCATTGCCGCAGGCTCCCATGCGGACATAGTTGTATGGGATCCCGCATATGAGGATACTCTGACGGATACAAATCATTTCCACAGGTGCGATAACACCCCCTTTGAAGGCATGACCGTAAAGGGACGCGCCCGAGATGTGCTGCTAAACGGGAATTTGGCGGTGCAAAACGGCGAGATAGTGGGCGGCGCACAGGGCAGATTCGTTCCCCGTGCCGCCGCAAAAAGATGGTAAAGGAGGGTCTATGGCAACATTATTCAAGGGCAATATTGTCCATGCGCCCGTGTTCGGGGAGCTCGTCTGTATCGAGCATGGCTATGTCGCCGTTTCTGACGAGGGCCGGGTAACGGGCGTCTACGCCGCTCGGCCAGAGGGAGAGTTCGATGAGGTCGATCTGGGCGACATGATACTCACCCAGGCATTCTGCGATATGCATCTGCATGCGCCTCAGTACACGATGCTTGGGCGTGGGATGGATCTTCAGCTTTTGGAATGGCTGAACAGGTACGTTTTCCCGGAGGAGTCGAGATATGCCGACATCACCTATGCGGAAAACTCCTACAGGCGGCTTGCCGACGAGATGATCTCCGGCGGCACGACAAGAGCGGCGGTGTTCTCCTCACTACATACGGACTCATCGCTGCTGCTCGCCCGAATACTGGAGGAGCGTGGCGTGTCGGGCTTCGTGGGCAAGGTGAATATGGATCGCAACTGTCCCGATTTCTTATGCGAGGATACCGAAGCGAGCCTCTCCGAGACAAGGCGTTTCATAGATGGCTGTAAGGACTTCGGCCGCATACGTCCCATAATCACGCCGAGGTTCACCCCTGCCTGTACCGATGCGCTGCTGTTTGCGCTCGGGGAGCTTGCAAGGGAGACCGGCCTTACGGTTCAGTCCCACATATCCGAAAATCCCGATGAGGTCGCATGGGTCAAGGATCTCTGGCCGACGGGAAGGGGTTATTGGGACAGCTATCTGCAGGCAGGCTTGTTTGAAAAAGGCGCTCTGATGGGTCACTGCGTCTACTCCGATGAGGAGGAGAGGCGTGTCATGGCGAAGAAGAGCGTTTGGGCAATACACTGTCCGCTTTCAAACATCGACATCGCATCCGGAATAATGCCCGTGCGACGCTTCATTGACGAGGGCATAAACGTTGCGATGGGCTCCGACATATGCGCAGGCGCATCGCTGTTCATGCCCCGTGTGATAGTCGGCGCCATAAGGGCCTCCAAGCTCAACTGGATACATACATTCAAGCAGGAGGCATTCCTAACCTGCGCAGAAGCGTTCTTCCTTGCCACGAGCGCAGCCGCCGTATACTTCGGCGAGGGCACTGGTTTTGCCGCAGGCAATGAGTTCCATGCCATTGCGATAGACGACAGCCGCCTCGGATTCAGCAATGAGCTGCCGCTTGTCGAGCGGTTCGAGCGGATACTCTACCGCATGGAGCCCGTTGACATAAAGATGGTCTGGAACGGTTCCGGCACGACATCGGTCAAATAATACCTCGGTATGCGAACGACGCATCCCATGTGGGTGCGTTTTTATGTTTTGTTTACATATATTGAAATTTGTACAATATGCTGATACAATACGGATTGAGGCGGCAGGACGCGGGGTATCGTCCGTGGATCCGCATAACATCATCATTAAACAGGAGGAAATCGATGCGTTACGAGATCAGGGGCGGAAACTTCCCCGTGGTCGTCTGTAGATTGGACGACGGCGAAAAGATGATAACCGAAAGGGGTTCCATGGCGTGGATGAGTCCCAATATGCAGATGGAGACCCTGGGAGGCGGTCTGGGGCGGATGTTCTCCAGAGCGTTTTCGGGTGAGAGCATGTTTCAGAATCACTACACCGCAAGGGGCGGCGAGGGCATGATAGCATTCGGTTCCAGCTTCCCAGGAGAGATACGCCCAATAGCCATTGAGCCGGGGCAGGAAATGATAGTGCAGAAGAACGCATTCCTTGCCTCGGAGGATGGGGTGGATTTGTCCATACACTTCCATAAGCGGCTCGGGGCAGGCATATTCGGCGGCGAGGGATTTATAATGCAGCGGCTCTCAGGCCAAGGCATTGCGTTCGTTGAGATAGACGGCGCACTGATTGAATATGATCTGAAGCCCGGGCAGAAGCTGGTTGTGGACACCGGCAATGTCGCAGGGTTCTCTACAAGCGTGCAGATGGAGATACAACAGGTATCCGGCGCAAAGAACGTTCTGTTCGGCGGCGAGGGACTGTTCAATACCGTGCTGACGGGTCCGGGGCGTGTTTGGCTACAGACAATGCCGATCTACAATATCGCAAGATCCATCAGACCCTATATTCCCACAGGCAACTGACGCCGCCTCGTTCCCCTTATGAAGCATGCGTCCGGGTCGTTTCGTGCTACAGACGGTCGGGGGCAGGACGGTGGAAATGCCCCTACGCCCGTGCGGGGGCGTTTCGTGCTACAGACGGTCAGGGCAGGACGGTGGAAATGCCCCTACGCCCGTGCGGGGGCGTTTCGTGCTACAGACGGTCAGGGCAGGACGGTGGAAATGCCCCTACGCCCGTGCGGGGGCGTTTCGTGCTACAGACGGTCAGGGCAGGACGGTGGAA
>CALVLD010000016.1 GCA_944336475.1 uncultured Clostridia bacterium | reverse complement strand
TATTCTCCCCCATCACCATCGATCTCCCATTGCCTGCAACGTTATAGGAACCAATTCTATAATCTATCCCCTGCGCCTTTGCTTTGTCCTCAGATAGTCCTACAAATGCGATCTCCGGACTTGTGTAGATGCACGAGGGAATGACCGTATAGTCCATTATCTCATCGTGACCGCAGGCATTGGCTGCTGCAACAAGCGCCTGTGCGGATGCAACATGGGCAAGCTGTACCTTGCCGGTGATGTCACCAATGGCAAAGATGTTTTCGATACTGCTCCTGCATCTTTCGTTAATTGCAACAAATGCACGATTCATTTCAACGCCGATTTTTTCAAGACCGATATCCTTTGTCAGAGGACGTCTGCCAACACTAACAATACAGCATGCACCGGTTGCGGTCTTTACAGTACCGTTGACGTCATATGTAACCGTAACGGTATCACCACCCTCAAGTTTAGTGACCATGGCATTGCAGATAACCTCGACCTTTTTCTTTTTAAGGACACGAAGCATCGTGCGGACGGCATCAGAATCAACCCCGGGAAGTATGGAAGGCATCATCTCAATTACGGTGACGGGCTTACCGAGTGTGGAGAATAGTGTTGCAAACTCAATGCCGATAACGCCTCCACCTATTATAACAAAGCTCTCGGGAAGCTCGGTCATGGCGAGCACATCATCGGAGGTCATTATATTTGGGCCGTCTATGCCATCAATCGGCGGAATTACGGGAGCGGATCCTGTTGCAAGTATAATCCGTTCGGCCGAGACACTAATCTCCGTGTCATCCGATCGACTTACGCCAATGGTGTGCATGTCAGTCAACCTTCCGAAGCCATTTATCACCTTTACTCCATGCGCTTTTTCAAGCCCAGCTATACCGGAGCGTAGTTTTGCGGCAACAGCATCTTTATAGGCCGCCATAGCCGAATAATCAAAGCTTACTTCCCCGGCTGATACACCAAATCCCGATGCATTTGCTGCGCTGTGG
The DNA here is from genome assembly GCA_944336475.1 of uncultured Clostridia bacterium. Taxonomy (GTDB): domain Bacteria; phylum Bacillota; class Clostridia; order Christensenellales; family CAG-138; genus CALVLD01. The sequence continues at coordinate 47,969 of CALVLD010000016.1, read as the reverse complement.
TACACCTCTGCGCAGTGCAGCAGAGCCTTGGTAGGGATACATCCTCGGTTAAGGCACGTTCCGCCGAGTTCGTGCGACTCAATAAGCGCAACCCTTTTCCCCAACTGAGCAGAGCGAATAGCGGCTATATATCCGCCGGGGCCACCGCCAAGCACCGCAACATCATAATCAAAGCCTGACATATATCTGGTTCCTTTCTACATGTACAGTCAAATGATAGCACAACATAGATTCCATTTCAATATGAACACAGCTAAAATAATAAAAATAAATGAATGAGAAATAATTATTATTATGAGTAAGATACGAATAGCTGAATTAGCCGATATACTTCTTTGCGCTGCACCCAAGCGCATTTCATCGAGAGCTAAATATGATGACTACCCTGCTTTTGTTGAGAATAGTCGAGCTTCCATCGACAGGCTTAATAGGCAGCGCGAACAGCCGCCTGTGGGAAATTCATATTCGCCACTTATATCCGTGATCGTCGCATGCGATGATTCCGAGAAGACCAAGCTGAACGCAACGGTCGTATCCATCGTTGCACAGACATACTCAAAGTGGGAGCTGATAATCGCAACGGATCTCGGAAGCGAGCTTAAGCTTCCGGAGGTGCAGCGCATGCGTGTAGTTCAGCTTAACGGTACGAATACGGAAAGGCTAATCTCTGCGGAATCTGAGGCCAATGGTAAGTTCTTGATGCAGCTCTATCCGGGCGACAGACTTGAACCGGATGCTCTGTTTACTATGGTATCACAGTTTCAAGCAGATGCTGCCACAGACATGGTCTATGCGGATTGTGATTCAATCGATGAGTCCGGCAATCGCAATTACCCCTTTCTGAAACCGAAATATTCACCCGAGGGCCAGCTATGCTATGATTTTGTATCCAGGCCTCTTTTGGTAAAATCGTCAGTTCACTTTGATGCCGGTGGATATGGCGGCGGGGACTATCATGATTATGTTCTGCGCATAGCTGGGCTGTCAAACAAAAAAACGCATATTGCAAGGGTGTTGCTTACAGCCTCCGGCTGTGTCTGTACGAACCATGGCTACGTTAGATCTCTTGAAAGGCGTGGTTTCGACGTATCCGACGGTCTGTTTGACAGCAGCTTCAAATTGCACATTCCGATACGAAGGCGAGCTTCGGTAGAAATTATAATACCCAACCCTACTGATGTGCGAATGCTTAAGCGGTGCATCGAATCCATTGATGCTATTGCCACGTTTGAAAATTACAGGTTAACGATATCAGCTGCTTTAAGCAGTGAGACCGTCCCCGAACTTAATACGTACCTTGACGCCTTAAAGCGTAATAAAGCTGCAAGGATACTTCGTTCAAAGGTTTCAAAAGCGAACACACCCATGTTGGCAAACGACGGATCAGCCAGCTCATCTGCCGATTACCTCATTTTTGTCTCTCCGAATGCGGAAGTGCTTTCTCCGGATTTTGTAGAGCAGCTCATTGGGCCGCTGAGCCTAAAGGGAGTATCCGCATGTGGCGGAAAGCTTTTTGCTCCAAACGGCAGCCTCTATTCATGCGGTACTGTTGTTGGCTTGGGTGGATGGGCCGGCAGCCCATACTTTAATACTGCCGATGACATGCGCGATGTCACCAAATGCTGCTTCACTTCCGTCATGAGAAATGTTACGGCTGTAGAGGGTGCATTCATGGCGGTCAGATCAGATGATTTTGCATCGGCGGGGCTTTTTGATGAAACATTTACGGATATAGGTTGGGATACTGAGCTGTGTATCAGGCTTGCGCATAGACAAAAACGCACTGTATTCACACCTTATGCAAAGGCTCGGCTAAATGCTTTTCCAATGAATTATTGCGATGCGACAAAGAACAATCTGATCCGCTGCTATGATGCTTTCAGGGATATGCTCAAGAATGGCGACCCATTCTATAATCCAAACTATGACTATAATAAGTTTATTCCTGATATTTCTGTCAATCCTGCGCCTGCGATAGAGATCAATCCACTCTATACTTGACAATGATATTGCACCAAGGTATCATTTAGGCATGAAGCTGCTGATTTGTGGTGAAAGACGTGCAGGAAAAAGCACTATCATAGCGAGGCTTTCGGATCTATATGGTATCCGTCATGGTTTCCTGACCGAAAAGCATACGGTCAACGGAATACCTGCAGTTATTTTCAGAATACTTGGTTCGCCCGATCACATAGTGCTTGCAGTCAACAAAGAGGGTGTGATGACCCCCTCCAAGGCCGCCTTTGACCAGGCGGCGGAGCTTGTGCTTACCCTCCCCCACGACGTACCCATAATTATGGACGAACTTGGCTTTCTTGAGCTTTGCTCACCTAAGTTTTGTAGTGCGGTTATCGAAATAATGCACGAGCCGTCCAGAACGGTTATTGCTGCCATCAAATCGGAACGGAATCAATTTCTGGATGCAGTTTGTTCCGTTTCTGATGCTGTTATTGTCAATATCTCAGAGTTGGGAAGGAATGCTGCTTTGGATCTTGCCATAGATATGCTGGCGAACCTTTTTTGAGCGGTCTAACCTAATCCGAGCTTTTTACAGGTGACCAAATATCGTTTTGATTCGCTCTTTAAGAATATTCATAATATCTATAGTGAAGGCTCACCCTTAAAAGGGTTGAATATTGCGCACATGCTATCGCATGTCCTTTGTGATATATTAAATCCATAAGAGCTATCTCATTGACTTCTTGAGATGTTCATGCTAAATTAACCGTGGCAACGGTGACATTGGGCTTCATCGCTGTATCAAATGCTGCGGACAGAACGATTTCGTTGTTGAATTCACATTAAACTGATATAACAGTTGCAGGAGGAAGCATTATGAAACGGTTGATGCTTGTATTGTCGGTAGTGCTCGTGCTCGTCTTTTCGGGTTGCGGTAGCGACGGTCAAATCGGTTTGTTGGACACCAAGGACAGCATACGAGGACTTGAGGATTAACAGCTTGTGTTCCATTGTTAAGGGATGCAGCCCGTGTATATTGCCTTTATCAGACAGGCATCCGGGCTGCTTTTCGTTCGCAAGGGTTTCTACGACAGTTTTTCCGTTTCTTTACCGTCCTGCTTGATGCGCCGGTATGCCTTCCCGCCGGCATCTCTGACCAAGAGGCGTTCGCTTATCATATCGCGACGAATAGTGCAAAAATCGTCATGGAAATCGGCAATGATCATATTAACCTCTCGTTCGGTATAGATACGGTCGTACTCGAATGCCTGCACGATCACTTCCAGAACTATACGTTTCTTCTTGCGCTGGGCAGGGATGGACTTCAACTTTCCATATTCAAAGAATGAGTCGATTACCCGCTGACGATATTCCGCATCCCTTTGGGCTTGCGCTTTCGTTTCGTCAGACTCCTCTTGCAATATTTCAAGTATGGTTGTTGTGAACAACTCTTTCTTGAGCGAGTACATTGTGTAGTATTGACTTTTGTACGAGGAAACGGCGTCGGCATCCGATAGTTTTTTAAGGTGGAATGACACGGTGGATGCCGTGATCCCCAATCGCTCGGCAAGCCTTTCAACATACATGTCCTCAATTGCAAGTGACTTCAATATCTGCAACCGCGACCTATCGGACAGACACTTGAAAAGGCTGACAGCCTCGTTTTCAGTCATGCTTTCCCCTCCCAAATCGCTGCAAATTGTGACTTTATCTCACGCACGGTATCGAGCTTTATCTGTTCGAGATGCACTTTTTCAGCATCGCCATGCAGCTTGGCCTTGTTATAGGAAGCTGCCCAGTCAGACGCTATCCGATCGAGCTTCTGCACAAAGAATTGTTGCACGGTGCCTGGCTCTCCCCCGCCTGTTTTGACCGCAACATTCAGAATTGTGCGTACAATATCGTAAACGTTTGCTTTGACCTTTTCAAACACGGCCTCGTCAGAACGCTCATCCTCAAGCAGCTCGCAATTACGTCTTTTGCAAAGAGCAACGCTTTCATCAATATAGCTGTTTAATTCAGAAACAATCATTTCATTCATGCTATGACCTCCACTTCCCCATATCCGACAAAGTCCGTATGTTCGGACGCTTTATTCTCGCCGCCAAACATATCATTGGCGCCAACGCCAATGTGGAACGTTCCGACCATCTTTTCATCCAGCACTGTATACCCACACATGTCTGTAATGTTAGGATTCATTCCGATGCCAAATTCGCAGACTATCCGATTTTCCCTCGGCATGCCTCTAAAACGTTCTGCAATATGCGGATGGCTGCTGCTGCACACCTCGCCGTTTAGAACATGTAATGTGACATTGCAATACTTCTCTCCATCCATATAGAACGTTTCAAAATAAACATCGCCATTTGTTTTGCTCTCAAGCGGTGCAATGTATATCTCGCCGCAGGGGATATCCCCATCGCCGGCATCTATATGCCATGTACGTCCATTTATTTCAAAATTCAAAGCACAGTTATCTCCTGTATGTACGATGATATTGTTTGCGGAGGAGAGCCTTTTAACTTCCTTCTCACATTCCGACCTGAGAGTCTCATAGTCTATGTCATATGCCCTTTCCAAACGACGAATATAATCCTGTGGATCCAGGCTCGCCTCTTCTGCGTTTGCTTCAGTGGGTACCCTTATCTGAGTAAACCTGCGGCAACCCATCAACTTGTAAAAGAGTTTGGAAACATATCCTCGGTAAAGCTTCGTCTGTTTGTCCGGAATTTCATATCCGAGGACTACCGGACGATAGGCAAATACATCGATTACTGCATCAAACATTGAAAACATATCAAAGTAGCGTTCACCAAAGCTGCTTTCCTTTGCGGCATTAAAGATGTCACGATTGATCGTACGGGCCTGCTGTAGTAGCACGGGCGAAGCGCCTAATTCAGCTACAGCGACCATAAATCTGTTCGCAATCTCCTTGTCGGAATCCTCACCCCAGAAATGTACAAGTATAAGCTCACCCGAGGTAACTCCGCTTGCTTTTACGATGCGCAATATTGTTTCATGATTCATAGTTTCACCTCCACTCAAAATTAATTATACATATGTATCATCAAATAGCCAATACTGTTTTTGTAAATATAAAATTAATTTTACATTTTGCAGCTCTTGGTCTAATAAGGGCAGAGAAATTATTCTCCTGTAGTTAATGGTTTGGCGAATTCACATTTAACAGAACAAATAACCAAGACCCCATCAAGTATAATGTCCTCCTGTGGGGTTAAGATGATCGTGCGTTTAAGCCCTAATAATTCAAAAATGCTGTAGTTTTATTCATCGCTCAACAGAGCTATCGCCTCTGCCGAGGGCATGGTCTCAACATCCTTAAGCTTCCGCATCATTTGGCGTGTACGAGTACCTATCAGCTTCTCAAGCTCATCATTGGCACGGTTTATCTGCTTTTGTGCGGAATTGAGCACCTCTTCAAAAGTTTTGAATTCTGTCTTGACAGCGCTCAAAATCCTCCACGCCTCAGCGCTGCGCTTCTGCATAGCAAAGTTTGAGAATCCCATACGCAAGCTGTTTAGGAGCGCCCCCATCGTTGAAGGGCCTGCGATATTTACCTTGCATTCCCTCTGCAGCTTCTCAACCATGCCGAGACGAACTACCTCGGCATAGATGCCCTCCGTTGGTAGAAACATTATTGCAAAGTCAGTAGTGCGAGGCGGACATATGTATTTATCACGAATGTCTTTGGCAAAGCGAGTTATCGTATCGCAAAGGTTTCGCTGTGCAACTGCAACGGCGGCTGTATCGGCTGAGTCGTATGCATCCGACAGCTTTGCATATGCATCCATGGGAAACTTGCTGTCTATGGGCAGATATACAGGGGTCTCTCCGTCGTTCGGCAGGCGTATCGCATATTCAACACGCTCGTTGCTGCGCTGCTTTGCATCAAAGTTTTTAACATACTGATCTGGGGTAAGTATGTCCTCCAATATAGCGCCAAGCTGTATCTCACCAAGCGTACCCCGACTTTTTACATTGGTGAGCACCTTTTTAAGATCCCCCACACCGTTTGCCAGCGTCTTCATCTCGCCAAGACCCCGATAGACCTCCTCCAGTCTCTCGCTGACGGCCTTAAAGCTCTCATTTATACGCTCATTCAGAGTCTTTTGCAGCTTTTCATCGACTACTCCCTTAACATCATCAAGGCGCTTATCGATGACATTACGCATCTCATCAAGACGCCTGCTGTTATCATCTGAGAGGGATTTAAGCTGGCGCTCAAGTGTCGCTCGCATTTCGGCAAGCTCCCTTGCCGTTGCGGTCTCAAATGTCTTGAACCGCTCCTCACTCTGTGTTGAGTTCGTGCCGACGACTTTATACAGTGCATCCTGTCTGGCTATCATCTCCCTTGAGGATGTCTCCTGTTGAGCCTTAATCAGCTCAGCCATGTTGCGCATGCCCTTTTCAACATTCTCAGCTACCGCCCTGTCGCCATATTGGAGCTTTTCCTCCAACTGTCTGAGGTTGGTTTCCAACAGCCTTGAGACCTGCTCTTCCGTCAGCCCTCGACAAGAGGCTCTATATGCAGCAATGACTGCCGCAATGCCAAAGCCCACAATAAGAAAAGCTATTGTTAAGAACTGCCAGAGCTGCATATGATCCCCCAAACTGTGTTATTTTAGTCCGTCACGCACCTTGACGCGCACATTAGCGTCACGCAGCTCCATAATAAAGGGAATGCGTTCAAATGCGATTACTGCGATAATGCCCAAAACAGCGCCTATACCATACTGTATGGCGTTGGTCCAAAGGCCGAACAGTGCTGCAGATGCATCAAATATGATCAGCTCATAGAAGAAATACCCTGTCGGCATGACCAGTCCGGCAATAAAAGTGCAAGCATAGCGAGCCTTACCCGGCAGCTTTACGTACATGAGGCCGGCAATAAGCGCCATGAGCCCCTTGATCGCAAATGTGGCAGGGGCATAGATCGCAGAGCCGACAAGAACATCCGCAAGTGCAGAGCCTGTCGCCGCAACCGCAGCTCCTCCCCAACCGCCAAGGAGATATGAAGCAATGTATATACCTACATCACCGGCATTAAGATATGCGCCGGCCGTCCCCATGGGAATGTACACGAAATAGGTCAAGGCTGTGATTATCGCAAGCATTACCGCATAAGTGGTTATGCGCTTGATGTTTGTGTGATTTATACTTTTGTTCTTTTCCATGCAGGACACCTTCCTTTCATTCCCAATCCAGATTCTACCACATAAAAATAGCAATAGTGCATGAGAGAGACAATATAATTTAGCTCTTTATAAAGTCCTTTCTGTATGCAACGTCAAATACCTCGGCAAGCTCTGCAAGATTTGCATCGCTTATCGTGTTGATATGCGGCAAGTGCGACGTAAGCATAAATATCTGAGCAGCCTTTTCTACCGTCTCTACAAGGCCAAATGCCTCGTCAAGCGTACTGCCAACACCATATATGCCATGATGCGCCCATATCACGATGCGAAACTCACGCATCTTCTCAGCAGTAGCTCTACCGATGCCCTTCGTACCACACGGCATCCACGGCAGGACGCTAACGCCATCGGGAAACACGATAATACCCTCTGTACACATACGCCAAAGTGTGTGAGAGAACTTTGCATCGTCAAGCTCATGCACATATGTCATAGCCATTATGTTAGCAGGATGACAGTGCAGTACAACACTATGCCCCTTATCAACTTCAAGCCTTGAAAGGTGGCTCATCACATGTGCCGGCAGCTCCGATGTCGGCCTTCCGCCATTCTCAAAGCCCAGCACAAGCTCTGCATTTTGCCCGTCGTCAGATATCCGAACGATCCCCAGGCAGTCCTCGGGGCAACGTCTCATATTTTTGAAATAGCTCCCCGTGCTGGTGATGAGCATGTATCTGCCGGCTATCCCATCGGCAGCGAGGCCGAGAGGAAATGTGCGTATAACGCTTCGATCAGCGATATGCTGTGACTCCTCCTGTGAGAGCAGACAGCTTATGTTGCCGCTGTTGCGCTCGTTCCATCCAAGGCGGTACATATCTTCAGCAGTGCGAATTAGCTCCGGAACGGTCGGAAGGGATAGAATATCAACCATATATTGCTCCTTGCCATTGAATTACATTGATTATACCCTGTATGTGCCATTATTTCAACAGATTGTTATGGTATGTGTTGACGCAAGGGCTTGTTAATGTTATAATTATCCTGACAGTTGAACAGCGTGTGCTTGTGCGTAGCAATGCGCCAGCGGCTTTGCCGTTGAGGGAATCGGGTGTGAATCCCGAGCTATACCGGTAACCGTGTGACGGACGAAAGGACATTGATGCCACTGCTCTTTACGGGTGGGAAGGCGTCTTAGTAGGATGAAGTCGAGTCGGGAGACCTGCTTGCACATGTAGGCTCCCGGGATGGGGCGAGTATTCACAGTTATCGCTGTGCCTTTGTTTTGCTCCTCTCAGAAAAATGAGCGGAGCATTTATTTGCTCCTTTCATCTGTTCAATGGTCAAAATACTTTGAAAGGGGCGTTTATTATGAAACACCTGAAACACATCTCTTTGCTGCTGGCCATGCTGATGCTGCTTACGTTCTTCGGCTGCGCCAATCCATCCGGCCCTGCGGATGCATCTATTACTGTGACCGATATGAAAGGCAGGGAGATTTCGCTTGCCGAACCTGCCACGAAGGTCGTTGCGCTTGCCGCATCCGATTGTGAAATACTCTATGCAATTGGCGCCGGAGATGCGCTTGTGGGCAGGGGCGAGTACTGCGATTACCCGGCCGAAGTGTTAGACGTCGCAACGGTTCAGTCCGGCTCCGAAACCAATATCGAGCAGATAATCGCTCTTGAGCCGCAGGTAGTGTTCATGAACATCATGGATCAGACGACTGAGCAGGTAAGTGCTCTCGAAAACGCCGGCATTGCCGTAGTTGCTACAGAGTCCACCGATATTGCCGGCGTATATGAGGCTATCACTCTTATAGGTGCGGTTATGGGCAGAACCGCAGAAGCCGAGACCGTTGTGAACGGTATGAAAGCGACGTTTGATGAAATTTCCGCTAACGCAGGCGATGGCTCAAAAACCGTATACTTTGAGGTCTCTCCACTGCAGTGGGGACTTTGGAGTGCAGGCGTAGGCTCCTTCATGAATGAGATCGCACAGATGATGGGGCTCACAAACATATTTGCGGATATCGACGGCTGGGCCGAGGTATCCGAGGAACAGGTCATTGCCCGTGATCCCGATTATATCGTTACCATATCCATGTATTATGGCGAGGGGCCCACTCCGATTGAGGAGATCATGGCTCGACCCGGCTGGGAGAACATCACAGCCGTAAAAAACGGAGCCATACTCAATCTGCAGAATAACGAGCTCTCCAGGCCCGCCCCACGGCTTGCAGACGGGGCAATGGCATTGTATGAGTTTGTCTTTGGCAGCGGGGAATAATCCTGATGAAGCTGCGGGGTGAAGGCTTTAGGCTTTGGGAATATCTGGTATTTGCCGCCATAATGCTTGCGGTGTTCTTCCTGTGCGTTGCTGTCGGAAGCGTCAGCGTTCCGCTTGATGATACCATTACGATAATCTGGAACACTGTATTAGGCAAACCAATCCCTGCTGATATAGTCTCGCCCTCTATCATTGCGTCTGTAAGGCTTCCACGAGTGCTATGCGTTGCACTCGTGGGAGCGTCCCTTTCGATCTGCGGGGCTGCTATGCAGGGACTTTTGAGAAATCCTCTGGCCGATGGTTCAACGCTCGGTGTTTCATCTGGTGCATCGTTGGGCGCAGTGATTGCCATAGCTTTCGGTATATCCATCCCTTCTCTCCCGCTTGCCGGTACAGTGATAATGGCTACCGCTTTTGCCTTTCTGTCGCTTCTCATAATACTGGGTCTCAGCCTGCGCATTGATAGGTCGCTCTCCACAAACACCATTATACTCATCGGTGTGATATTCTCCATGTTTACATCGAGCATAATGCAGGTTATCATCACATTTGCCGCAGACAGGGTACAGCAAATAACCTTCTGGACAATGGGGTCGCTATCAGGTAGCAGTTATCAAAATGCGGTGATGCTGCTTGTTTCCCTTGCGATATGCGGCGGTGTCATACTCGCTCATGCCAGGGAGCTGAACGCCTTTGCGATCGGTGAAGAAAACGCACTGCACATAGGCGTGAATGTAAAGCGTGTAAAGCTCGTGATACTTATAGCCGTTTCCGTACTCATAGGCGTATGTGTTTCGATTGGCGGCACGATCGGCTTTGTAGGTCTTGTAACTCCCCATATGGTGCGGATGATAACCGGGCCGAATCATAAGCGTCTGCTGCCGGCATCATTGTTTGGCGGAGCGATATTTCTCATGCTTGCTGATCTTGTAGCAAGGATGCTCCTCAACCCACGTCAGCTCCCGATAGGTGTTGTAACGTCCTTCATTGGCGCATTGATTTTTATTACTATATTCTTTAGGACAAGGAGGAAAATATCTTGAGCCTACTTTCTTCCCTGTCTATAACCGTTCGCTACGGTACACGCACCATAGTGGACAGAATAAGCTTTGATGTCAATGAAGGTGACTGGCTGATGATAATCGGCCCTAACGGAGCCGGGAAATCAACGCTTGTAAAGGCTATATCGCAATACATTCCGCATTCCGGGACTGCTGCATTCATGGGCCGTGACCTGCGGAAGATGCGTCCGGCCGAGCGAGCGCGAGCAATCGGGGTTCTCTCCCAGACGCACACGTTGAGCTACTCCTTCTCAGTTGAAGAGGTCGTGCGTCTTGGACGATATGCGCATTCACATGGGATATTCGGCAGTGGTTCTCCCGATGATGATGAGCACATCAAAAATGCGCTGAAAATAACCGGCCTTGATCACATTGCACGTCAATCCGTACTGACGCTATCGGGCGGCGAGCAACAGAGGACATTTCTTGCACAAGTTTTGGCTCAGGATCCGCATATACTGATCCTCGACGAACCGACAAACCACCTTGATATGGTCTATAGGAAGCAGATGCTCGATATAATTTCAGAGTGGGTCAAAGAGCCGGGCAGAGCGGTGATCTCCGTCATGCACGATCTCTCGCTTGCAAAAGCATACGGAAACCGCGCTCTGTTAATGGACAGAGCGCAGGCAATCGCACAGGGTTCTATTGAGGATGTGTTCTCCCCGGAAAACATCAACCGTGCCTACTCGCTCGATGTGTCGGCATGGATGCGGAGCCTCCTCGGGCAATGGGGGTAATAATTATTCCCTTGTCAGTTCTTTCAACTCCGTCATAATTCCGGTGATATCAATATTTTGAGGACAGTGCGGACAGCAGGCTCCGCATGCAATGCAGTCGCTCGGCTGACCATCCGATTCAATGTTTTTAAGGCCTTTAAGAGCGAAACGGCCATCGAGTTTATAAGTATTGTAGACGCCGAGCACAGCCGGAATGTTTATCCTTGCAGGGCAATCGTCGCAACAGTAGCGGCACGAAGTACAAGGCACCTGTATATGCTTTTTGAATATCTCAGCAGCTTTGACAAGCTTCTCAGCTTCTCCATCATTAAGTGCTCCTTCTGACTCAAAAGTGCGGATGTTGTCAATGATTTGCTCCATATTTGACATTCCGCTCAGGATCACCAGTATCTGCGGCAAACGCATAAGCCATCGGAATGCCCATGAAGCCATGCTCCAATCAGGATGAGCTGCACGCAGAGTTTCCTCCGCAGCCGGAGAGAGTGATGCAAGTCTGCCGCCGCGCACGGGCTCCATCACCATGATGGGGATATTGTGCTTCCGTAGAACCTCATATTCCTTGGCCGATGTATCAAATATCCAATCGAAATAGTTTATCTGAAGCTGAGCAAAGTCCCAATTACGGATGCCGGCAAACCTATCCAACACATTGGGGCTTGCGTGGCTTGAGAAGCCCAGATAGCGTATACGTCCAAGCCGCTGCTGCTCTTCAAAATAGGCTATACATCCGCTGTCAAAATAGCTCTGGTAGTTCTTGTCCATTATTGCATGCAAAAGGTAGAAATCTATATGGTTAGTCTGAAGACGGCTCAGCTGCTCCTCAAATACCGCCCTGTAATCCGGGTTTGCCGCAAGGTTGAATTTTGTAGCAATATAGTAGCTTTCCCTGGGATATTTTTTGAGTGCCGCACCTAAAAACGCCTCAGACTCGCCTGAATGATATACATAGGCGGTATCATAATAATTCACACCATGCGCCATTGCATAATCAATTATTTCTTGAGCTTTATCATAGTCGATTGGCTTGCCTTCAATATCATCCTTGACCGGCAGGCGCATATTCCCCATACCAAGACGAGATAGCTTAATTCCATCAAACCTCTTGTAAATCATGCTGTAGCCCCCTTGTTTTTTCTCATTATACAATGCTGCTGCTGAAAAAACAATATCCGCCGCACAGGTTATACTCTGTGCAACGGATACTTTTGGTTATATCAGGGGAAAGTTACTTCATCATGCTGCCGGAGGGCATGTTGCTTGCGGCATAAGCTATCATACGCTTTACCATTTCGCCGCCAATAGAACCCGCCTCACGAGCTGTGATGTCGCCGTTGTAGCCCTGCTTCAGGTTGACATTCATAGAGGATGCAACCTCGGTCTTGAAGCTCTCAAGACGGCTCTTCATCTCACGATTATTGCTGCTCATCTGTTTTCTCCTTTCAGTCGTATTGCATCAAGTAACAGTTTACTTGCCAGGCATATTGTTCTCAGCATAGGCGATCATGCGTTTTACCATTTCGCCACCGATCGAACCTGCCTCGCGAGCTGTCAAGTCACCGTTGTAACCCTGCTTAAGGTTAACATTGAGTGAATTAGCAACCTCTGTCTTAAAGTGCTCCAGAGACGACTTGCTCTTCCTTGACATATCCTTTCACCTCCTTAGCTTTGAAGCCATGCCGCTCGCATTGAGCGGCCTGGCTTATCACAGCCTCGCCTTGGGTCTTCGATGCGATTTGCTGTGTTGGTATTACTTTGCGCCGATGTCGTTAATAATATAACAGGAAATATATATATGCATTGGAATGGAAATGATTTGAATTTTCATCCGGATATTTGTTTGACCGCATCTCCCAATCGTGCCGTTGAACCCAACACTGCGGCAATCTCCCTGAGCCGCATTTCATCGATCGTGCATATGCGATGCATTTGTTCATCGATCACAACTATCACACTATAGCCTCCGTGCGGGAGCATTCGTAGCGTCTCCGAAAGGCTCGCATTCTGAGATACCGCAATGCTGTTTACCTCAACCGGATATATTGAGTTGATGCGTTTTGTTGTTGCTGAATGCGACATGGTTTTTCTCAAGCCGACCCTTTTTCGCTCACGTATCGCCTCAAAGAACAGAAAGCCGCCCATGGCGGCATAGGTTGGATTTACCACGCCATTAAAAAATAGCAGTATTGAGATCATTACAAGCATGACGCCGGTCGCAGACCCTACGGTCAGCAACAGCTTTTCTCCCCTATCACGAAGTAATCCCTGAACGATCCTTCCACCATCAAGCGGAAGTGCCGGTATCAGGTTTATCGCCGCTATCAAAATATTGTACCCGATCACGCCGTCAAAAACCTCATGTTTGATAAACCTTCCCCAGAGTGCCGCAGCTGCTGCCAAAAGCAGACTTGATACAGGTCCTGCGGCGTAGATTGCAGCCCTGTCAGACGGACTTAACACTGCTCCCTTAAGTCTTGCAACGAAGCCGAACGGCTGTATGTCTACCGATATTACCCCATACCCCAGCCTCGTTGCGATCATAGCATGTGCCAGCTCGTGGACCGACAGAGATATGAATGCTATGGCTAACTCCAGAACAGTCCCAAACATAACCGCAAGCGGCAATAGGGCAAGCAGTGCGAGACTGCAGTTGATCTCGGTATCACGAAAGGTGGCAATACGCATCAGCTTTGTTCTATCCCAAAGAATTTAGTTGGGTCTACCGGTCGTCCAGCATCATAAACACGCACAACGACCTTTCCTGCAGCAGTAATTCCGAGCTTTGTGTGCTGTGATACCGGCTGGCCAACTTCAACGCTGCACTCGGATATGCCGTAATAGAATACCTCAATGTCGTTCTCAAGTATGACCGACACATAGCGTCCGAGGAGCTCATCCTCTCCGATACTGCCGATTCTGCCGCTGCCTGCACATAGTACTTCCTCCGCAATATTGGTGTGTAGTATGAGTATGCCCGTATCATGCAGCATTTCTGTACTCAATATTTCTACAGGAACCACAGGATCATCCGAAGGCGCAAACACATCTATTATTGACGGAAGCTGCACGAACCTAAGTCTGCCCAGTTCGTCATCTGTATCGTGATCCTCACTCAATGCCGTGCTGATCCCGTTTAGCACCTGCCGCGCATCCTTTGAGTCTGAAAGCTTTAGTGCCAATACGGCAGTAAAGCATAAAAGGCATACCCCCAGGCGCACCAGCAGGTAAACGTCTGCCCTTTTCCTTTCTCCACCATGCCTGTTGGCCGATGTATATTTATCGGCAATATGCCTCTCCATGCATTCTCGAGATGTAAACTTTACCTCATTTGCCCCGTTTTGCTCCATAAAAAACACCCCCTCTGCATTCTTTATATGCAGAAGGAGTGAGAAAGTTGATAGCCATCAGAAGCGCATACGTGCCTCAACGACACGGCCAACAACATGGATATCTCCCTCGGATAGTATCATGGGGTCGTATGCGTTATTGCTTGGGATCAGCGCAACGCTTCGCTTTATACGCTTGATACGACGGAGCAATACTTCATCGCCAATGCGCACAACATATATACGGTTATCGATCATCTCGTTCTCTCTCTTGACAAGAACAACGGCGCCTTCAACTATGTGGTCTCCCAACATGCAGTCACCTACGACCTCCATAAAGAAGTAATCGCCGTCATATACCTCGCCTGCGGAAACGGGTATGTATTCCTGTATGCACTCCTCCGCAAGCATGGGTTCGCCTGCATGAACCATTCCTACAAGGGGTACCGGTACCACATTGGTCTCTTTAGGAGAGGCAGTGATTTTTTCCCTCATCCTTTTAGGCAAAGGGGTCACATCGTCCCTTCCAAGTATGTAGTCGGCGCTGACCGAAAAAATCTCCACAAGGCGCACCAGACACGAATTAGGCAGAGCAACTCGCCCCGTCTCATACTTGCATATAGCCGCCTTCTGCACTCCGAGCATAGCACCCAACTCGTCCTGAGTTATGCCACGCGCAGTCCTCAATTCTTTTAATCTATTCATAAATCCACCCCGGGCAAGCATATTCAGTATGTACTTATTGTATCCTATGAGGAAACCATTTACAAGATGAACGCATAATATATTTATTTTCAGCCTGTGCAGTACCCTTTTTAGTATTGACAGTTTCCTTGCTGGATACTATAATTAGCTCGTAAGCTAAATCGAGCCAAATTTCCGATAAGGAAATAGCGTATCGGTATCCAAATGAGAAACACGGAGGTTTGTTATGAACTACTTTGGAATGTTTTTTTCCTTCATGATCCCCGGGATCATTATAGGCGCCATGCTTGCATCTATCGTATTCTCGAGTATTCGCAGGCATGATACAGAGTCTGACGACCGCACTTCCTGACAACGGCAGCATGCGAACGCCGTTCATGTCTTTTATCCTCTCCCACGACACGAGAGCCACGGCAGTACATACATGCCGTGGCTCTCGTATTTTGTGATTCAAGCAGCAACAACACCCCGCCTGCGGCTGGATGCTCAACTGCATTTTGCACTACAGCGCCGGAAGCTTTTCGGGCTCAGGCATATCCGGCCCGTCTATAGTGATGCTATTGATCACAACTTTGTTTAGAGGACTTTCGCCATATATCGGCACCCCTGCAATAGCATCAACAACGTCCATGCCCTCTATCACCATGCCGAAGCCTGCATAATTGTTATCAAGCGCACCTGTATAATCATCGCTCAGCACTATAAAGAACTGGCTGCCTGCGCTGTCCATGGGCGTGCTTCGCCTTGCCATGGAGATGACGCCTCGATGGTGGCTGAGGTTATTCTCGACACCGTTTGCGTTGAACTCTCCCTTAATAACATAGCCGGGACCGCCGCTGCCATCGCCTTCGGGACAGCCGCCCTGAATTACAAAACCGGGAGATATTCTGTGAATAGTGAGCCCGTCATAGAAGCCCTGTCTTGCCAGATAACAGAAGTTGTAAACCGACTGCGGAGCAATATCCGGATAGAGCTCCAACTTTACGGTACCGAAATCCTCGAACACGATAGTTGCATAAACCTTGCCGTCCACTTTGTCATCCTCCTTTTGGCAGCCACTCAGCATACCCATCAAAAGAATGAGCATTGTCATGGCAGTTGCGATAATCTTTTTCATAAGAGTACCTCCAATCGTTGTTTCCGTCGCATTGTATCATAAAGCATGCGTATTGCACAAGGACTTGTAATTATCTTTTTGAAACTGTATAATGATTCCGTTTATGATATTGTTGTTTACGGAGGTGTTATTATGTCATCGCCCAATCAATCCATTTATGTGCAGCGACGCATTCTATTTATGTTAATATGCATATGTATACTTGCTTTGCTCTGCCTTCTCGGGATCGTAATATCTCATGTAATTAAGAATTCCGGTGACGACAATCCGAATGTAGATGTCTCGTCCGAGCCTGGGCATACCGCATTGGTCGCTGTCACCGCAACACCCAACGCATCGGCCACCGCCGAGCCTGCACCTACGTCTGAACCTACCCCCGAGGTTGTGAACTATAACGAGGTCGTTCCCTGCGACACTGCGCTTGCTTCGCTCTATGGGTTCAATACAGAGCTTATGGTCAACGGACAGATAGTTAGCAGTTTTTCAAGCGAGGATACCATCGACTTTTTGAGCGACGATGACTATTCACAGGCGGAGGGAGTGCTCTCATTCCGCGGAAGCTGCTGGAGGCAGAATCCATTTTACGGCATCGCCGAGATATCCGATGGCAAACTCGAGATAGTTTGGAACAGGGAAACCGGAAGTGTCCCCAAGGGCGAGGGCGGTTCATATAACGGTGTCTGGACGGGCAGCGGTTGGACCGGACAAGCTCTGCTTGTTCGTTGGGACGCCGAAACAAAGGCTGTTATGAATATGTTTGACAGTGCAAAAGCCAAGAGCGGTCTTGTTGAAGTCATATATGCCACGATGGATGGCAATATCTACTTCTTTGACATGGAGACAGGCGAGCCGACACGCAATAAGATAGTCATGGGAGTACCTTTTAAGGGCGCAGGCAGTGTAGATCCCAGGGGGTGGCCGATACTTTATGTAGGTCAAGGCGATCACTACAGCTCCGAAGGCAAGGCTGCAAAGGGGTATGCAATATCGCTTATCGACGGGAGCATACTTGCAACCATAGGAGCCAAACCCGACAGCTTTGCTCTGAGAAGTTGGCATGCCTATGACTCTGCAGCGATCGTCGATGGTGCTACCGATACCCTGTTCTATCCTGGAGAAAACGGCGTACTATATCGTCTAAAACTAAATACGACATACGATCAGCGAACAGGAACTCTATCGATGAATCCGGATGCGCCTATCAAAATGAGATATTCGGCAAACCGCACTATTGATCAGGGGTATTGGCTTGGGTATGAAGCAAGCGCCGTTGCGTGGCGAAATTACATATACCTGTGCTGTAATGCAGGATTTCTGCAGTGCGTCGACGTCAATACGATGCAGACGATCTGGGTTCAGGACATTTGGGATGATACCAATGCTACGCCTGTTTTAGAGGAAGATCCCGAGAACGGGACGGCATACCTCTATGTAGGCTGTACGCTTGACAACAAAAAAGACGCCAACGGCAACGGCAACGTCGCATTCTTCAAAATTGATGCATGCACGGGTGAGATTATATGGCAAAAGGTACATTCTGTAATGACAACGTCCCACATAACAGGCGGTATTATGTCGAGTGCCATTCTCGGAGAGGGCAATATCGATAATCTTGTAATCACCACGGTTGCGAGCTTTGGCAACGGCAACATCGGTACAATGTATGCCTATGACAGGGTGACGGGCAAGGAGGTTTGGAGCTTCCACATGAGTGGATATGCTTGGAGCAGTCCCGTTGCACTATACGATAAAAGCGGCAATGCCTACATCGTTCAGTGCAATTCATCCGGCAATATCTATGTTATCGATGGCAACGGTCAACAGCTTGACTTGATAAACGTTGAAAGCAATATCGAAGCCTCGCCGGTGGCTTTCGGTAACTACATAATTGTCGGTACAAGGGTAAAGGGGATATTCGGCATCCGAATATTCTAAAGCAGTTATAGTTTAGCAGGCCTCCGCCATTTGCGGAGGCCACAGCTTATTTGTACGTCACGACCACGTTGTGCTTCGCACCATCATCAACCAGTTCAACATAGAAAACGCTCCTGCCATCATGCTTAACTGTGTACGAATCCGCTCTGGATGCAGATATCTCGTATTCCGTGTCCATGTACAGATATGTTGCCTTGAAGGAATCAAAAGTGCATGTTGGGTTGAAGTATAGGCGGGTGCCGTGCTTTGTTATGCCCAATATATACTCGACAGCAGCTCGATATAGCCATGCTGCCGCTCCCGTATACCATGTCCATCCTCCTCTGCCGGCATTTTCACCAACGGAGCATACATCGCCCGCAACGACATAAGGTTCCACGGCATACCGTTTTATTTGTAGATCGGTTCCATGCTTTATCGGATTCGCCATATTGAACATCCTGTATGCTGCCTCGGCATCGCCCAGTTTTACCGCCGCTATTACTGCCCATGCCAAAGCATGCGTGTATTGTCCGCCATTTTCTCTTACTCCCTCGACGTAGGCTTCGATATAGCCTGCATTGTGACTGCATTCATTTGAGAAAGGTGGCGCAAGCAGCCGTACTACGCCGCTGCGCTCGTCAACGAGCTGCTCCAGCACGGCGTTAAACGCCTCTTTTGAGTGTACGGCGTTGCAAAACACTGCCCATGTCTGGGCAACACAGTCTACAGAGCACTCCGTATTTTGCGAGGAGCCCAGCATCGTCCCATCTCCATAGACGGCCCTTCTGTACCACGCTCCGTCCCAGCCAGTCATTTCAAGCGCAGAACGCAGTCTTGATGAAAACTCCTGATACCTCTCGGCCTTTTCGGTTAGACCTCGGCTATTGCAAACAGGTATAAAACGCTCAAGAACATACAGCAAAAACCACCCGAGCCAGACGCTTTCTCCGCCATCGTTTCCAACATTATTCATACCGTCGTTCCAGTCTCCACCACCCATCAGCGGTAAGCCATGCGCGCCGAGCTCCATAGAAATCTCAACTGCGGCCATGCAATGCTCAAGTATGCTTCCCTCTCCGTCGTCTGCAAAATATGTATAGAGCTCTTTTTTTCCTTCTGGTATGGGTATATCCCTGATGTACGGTGCGGATATCTCCCATATGGTATCGTCTCCGGTCGTCTCCGCATACTGCATAACTGCGTATGGCAGGAAGAGCCTATCATCGCTTATTTTTGTTCGCACGCCCCTGCCGTCATTATGCCACCAATGCAGCACATCGCCTTGTCTAAACTGCTTTGATGCGGCAAGGTATATTTGCTTTTTGGCAGCATCGGGATCTGTCATCAGCAATGCGCATACATCCTGAAGCTGATCACGGAAGCCCATAGCCCCACCGCATTGATAGAATCCGGCCCTTGCAAGCAGGCGTGAAGAGTATGTCTGATACAGCAGCATTCGGTTCACCAATACGTCAAATGCGGTGTCGTCGGTGCAGATCTGCAGCCTGCCAAGCCGCTTCTTCCACACGCTTTCAATGCGCTTCATTGCATCGTCAAAGCCGCTTTCTACGACAGCCGCAGCTTCGCTTGCTGCGGTTTCGTCCCCATATCCCATTACAAACACACGTCTTGAGGTTTCGCCAGCCTGGAGCAGAATGTCGATAGAGACCCTGTTACTCCCTGCTATTCCTCCGTTTGCAGTTATAAAGGCAAAGCGTCCATCATGTGCGTTGCGCATATTGCGAGCAAACACGGTCGCACCAACTGCTTTTGTTACAATTGCCTCAGCATGTGCAGATTCTCCAATCTCCCAGTCGACCTCCAAATTTATGCTAAGGCTGCGCTCGGCCAACCGACGGTTTTTTAACGTTACGGCGTAGTACTTGCAGGGTCTTTCAGCGTCAACGGTCTCTGCAAGTTCTATTTCAAGGCCCTCTGCCTTGCACCTGTATCGAGTGTACCCCATTCCGTGCGTACACTCATATATGCCGTTTGGATCCTGCGGAGTTAGCCATATTCTTCTGCCGCTTTCGGTGTCAACGATGCTCACCCTCTCTCCGCATGGGTCACGAAGTGGGTCGTTTGACCAAGGGGTGATCCTCATCAGTCTGGAATTACCGGCCCATGTGAACCCCCCTCCGTGTTCAGTTACAAGAGTGCCAAAGCTCTCGTTTGCAATAACGTTGCTCCACGGTGCAGGTGTTGGACGACCGGTGCAGTTGATAACATACTCCTGACCGTCTTTAGAAAACCCACCAAATGAGTTTGACATTATGAGCTCACGCCTCTTAAGAGGCTCAAATACAGCTTCGGTGCAATAAACTCTGCTTTTCCTGATCTTTATAGCGCTGTGCGGTATACTATCGGCGTCACAGCAGATAAGCGCGATATCCTGAAGTATCGAGACCTCTTCACTTGTAATCGCATATTCATCTATAAGGCGAACATTCGGAGCT
This sequence comes from uncultured Clostridia bacterium, assembly GCA_944336475.1. GTDB lineage: Bacteria > Bacillota > Clostridia > Christensenellales > CAG-138 > CALVLD01. The sequence continues at coordinate 27,246 of CALVLD010000016.1, read as the reverse complement.
GCGTTCGCAAGCTCAGAAAGTGAGTTACGCAACCTATTGCTATATTCATTTGGATAATGCCCCAGTATCACCACGTCGAACTTAAGCTCACGACGGAAGCAATATCTGGCAAATGCACAGAGTTTTCGCACATTAGGTAATTGCGTCATTGATTTTACATTCACCAGCACGATAGGTATGTCACCCGATAAACCCATACGCCAAAGCCCAGATATGCCCTCCGTGCTGTTGCCCTCATATCGCTTATACGGTATTTCAGCAGCTATTCGTGCTGCAAGCGGCTCATATGCCGCTGCATCTGAGTCTGAAATGCTCGATGCAGCCATCATTCCCGATGTAAGCGCTGCAATAAGCGATACCTCACGCTGGCGGTTACGGACGATTTCAGTGCTCAACTGAAGCGCTTCCTCCTTGGAAGCTGCTAAGCCCATTATAAATGCTATCTCTTTGGAAGCCCCGGCTTCAATGGTGTTGTCTATCATTGCGGAATAGTAAGGTTCGATTGGGCTGTCATTTTCAATAACCGAAAAGGTTCCTCTTGAAAGCATCTCTTTAGGGTTCTTCAGGCGTGACGGTATTATATATGCATCCGTACAGAGTTTGGGCTTTGATGTTGATACTACCGTTGCGTAGAGCCAGCGCTCCTCCCTTCCCTCCTTGCCTCTTAGCCGAAAGAGCACCGTATCACCCTCTCTGTATGCATTCATGCACAGCTTGACAAATGCAGGGTGTGCCATATCCTCTGCATGGCTCACCATACACGGCTCAAAAAATATCCCTACCCTTGCTGTTTGTGAGCTTGTGCTGCGATTTATGAGCGTGATGGTTCGGATCTCCGCATCATGTCCGGCAGCGGCAGCTACAGTGTATCTCGCCTCAATGCTTCCGCGCCCACCCACAAAGCTCGCCATATGCGGTTCAAAAGCCACCTTTCTGTCGCACCGCCATACATCATCGGTGTATATAAACATGCTGACGCCGAATTGTGCATCGTCATTATTAGGCGATCCTGAGGGTCTCCATCGTGTCAACATGATCTCTCCGCATTTTGACCAGCCACCTCCGTTTGAGAAAACCATTGTTGAGTATCTGCCGTTTGAGAGAAGCTGTCCGTCAAACTCCTCATATGGAACAATGGTTCTTAAGACCGGAGCCTTAGTATGCGTAGTGCGTCCAACATAAACACTGCTCTCATATTCTTTCAGTACGATCGGCTTTGTAGGCATGCTCTCAAACAGCAGCGTTTCATTCGCCCGGACGCATGGTATGGCCATAAATCGCGAGCGAATGTTCCTGTCGTTCAGCGCATTGTTTATTGCGCAGAGCGTCATTCCCTGATGGTGAGCCATGAAGCTGGCTACTATGCGCAGACTGCCATCGGTGTAGTCCGCCGCCTCAAACATGCCGTACTTGCCGGATATACCCAGTTCACGCAACAGCATCAGGTTTTCTGCCGCTGCTGCCGGCTCAACGCACAGTGCCAATGCTGACGAATACGGCGATATGACATTCTGACTGCTCCTCTTTCGTTCGAGCGCAAGCTGAGGCAGTCCGAATGCCCTGTACTGATAGTGCATTGATCTGTCAAAGCAGTAATAGCCCGATTCAGATACCCCCCATGGGCGATTTGGCTTTACATCAAGTATCTGGGTGCGAACTGCGCTGAGTGATATCTCATGCTGTAGAGATCCGTCGGCGGTTTCAAAAAATATCAACGGCATGAGATACTCAAAGGCTGTTCCGCTCCAAGAAAGCAATGTTCTGCCGCCGGAGGCCTCCGTCATAACTCTGGACAGCCTTTGCCAGTGTTCGCCTCCGACATGCCCGAGCGAAATTGCAATAAAGCTCGTCAAACGCGCTTCCGAAGCATAGAGATCGTACCATGAGTTTGTAAACCGCCCTTCTTCAAAGTCATAACCGATCCTGAACAGCTTTCTGTCATCGTCATAAAGTGCGGCAAGGTCCGTTTCTTCAATGAGCTTGTTGCAGGACATGGCTATGTCGTCTCTGCCGATCTCATTCATAACGGCAGAGACGGTCATGAGCGCTGCAATCAGATTGCCGCTGTCAACCGATGAAACAAACCTCGGCTTTACCGGGGTAAGGTCTGCAGTGCGATACCAGTTGAACAGATTTCCATGCCATTTTTCTGCCTGTGTTATGGTGCCGATAATGCGGCTTACACTCTTTGCCATATCGTCGGCGTTTATAAGTCCCATATCATATGCGGAGACGACTGACAGTAGCCCCATACCTATATTTGTTGGCGAGGTAATGCCAACCGGTGCAGCCGCCGGCCGCTCCTGTACATTATCGGGAGGGAGAAAATTTGTTTTTTCATCACAGAGTTCTCTGAAGAACGCCCACGTTCCCGAAAATATCGAAAGCAGCGCCGCAGTCTCCTCCATTGAAAACTCTGCCTTTGCACGCTGTCGGTCGATCGCACGAACTATTATGGGAGATGTAAGCCACATGACTGACAGGATTGCCGCAGATACAAATACCGACATATGCATAGTGAGAGCGGAAAACCTGACCACCGCCAAAGCAAACATAGCCGCAGAACAAACATAGAACGCCGTGTCGAGCGCAGATCGTTCATCCTTGACATTTGATGAAGTTTTCCACTCTAGCATCTTTCTGTGGGAAAATACAACTCTGTAGAGTGTGCGAATAATGGCATCCAGGCTCATTATAGCAGCGTACGGAAGTGTGAAAAGTTCCATAAAAGTCCTCTGTGCAAGAAGTCTCCATTGGTACATCTCTGTACTGTCACGCAGGCTTGCGATTGCAAGTGGTATAAATTCCTTTATCGGTTCAAAGAGGTAAGCAAAAAGCGTAAAGAACAGCACAAAGGGCATGTCAAGAAGTACACTTGCGAAGATCAATAAAAGGGTTGCACCATCCCTCAAGCTTCTTGCCATATTGACGAGCATTTGCAATCTTCCGCTGAATCGTATTTTTCTGTTAAATACAAACGGCAAAAGCTGCCAGTCGCCACGTATCCAACGATGTTGACGCTTCCACCACCTGTACAGCGTATTAGGCTGAGTATCATACAGCGTCACGTCATTAAGAAATGCGGTGCGCGTTATGATACCCTCAAGCAGATCATGGCTCAGCACCCTGTTTTCGGGTATCTCTGCTTTAAGCAGCCTGTAAAACATGCGCACGTTCAGTATGCCTTTGCCACCAAAATCGCCTTCACGATATGCGTCCATATGAAAATCAGAGACCTTAAACGAATACGGACTTGCACCTGCGTCTCCGCTTACCATACGAGCAAACATAGAGCTTGCCGCAGAGCGCGCAGTCGCTTTCATCTGCGGCGCAAACACGGTATAGCCACTGTAGACACGGGCATTTTCGTCAAGCTCGGGCTGATTTAGAGGATGGGCAGCAACCCCTATAAGCTGTGCCAGCGCTCCCGCAGGCAGTACCGTATCCGCATCCAGTATTGTTAGATATGCAGCCGGTTTGGGACTTTTAGGATGTACTACGCTAAACCTGCTGTCCTCCTGCATTAGCAAGGCGCAGAGTTCCATCACTGCGCCGCGCTTGCGCTCATATCCCTGCCATATTCCATCGTGGTTCTTGCATCGCTCACGACACAGCAAAAAGAATCTCTGGCCGTATTTTGCGTTCAATTTGTCTATGCCCTGCTTGGCAGCAGATATCAATCCCTCGTCGCTTGGCCGAATGCGAGATTCCGCATCGGGCAAATCAGCAAGCAGTATGAATTCCACTCCTGCTATCGGATTGGCTACATAGTGCGTTTCAAGCCTTGAGACGGAATCCTCAACGTTTTTTTCATCCGTGAGCAGTATAGGCATTGTAACGGCGGCCGTTATTCCGTTCGGCAGCGAGTTTTTAATATCAAGTCTCAACACCGAGTATGGTTTTATAACCCTACAAAACAGGGATATGCAGATCGACAGAGCAACAGTACCCGCCGGATATATGCAGAGCAGCATAGCCGTATTACCGAACAACGCCGCAATACTGAGCAACAAAAGCGTTACCGTGACAGTCAGCGATGCTGCGATCACCCTTTTCTCTATCGGCGCCAATGGCAGTACAGCTCTGTGCCGTAGTGACCGCATCAGTGTATCAGTTCCCTCATACGCAAGGTAGTAACCCACATGCGAAGTCTTTCCCTCACCGGCGGCAGCCAGCTCAATCGCTCGACGTGCCACAACTGTTTCGGATAAATGCAGGCGCTTTGCCATGCGTATGCACATCTCTACGCAGTATGACCTGCTCTGCTTATCCATTAGCCTGAACCCTTCGTTGCGTGCAAGTTGAGACACAATCTCGCTCATGCCTGATATACACTCCTCCCATGGAGCATCATCGATCGCCTTCAGGCTGAGCAATACATTCTTGAGCTCAAAGCAGTCATCACTTTGCATTGCTTTGGTTTCCATCTGCCGTACCAGAGCAAGCCTCAGCATACACGGAAGCAGCTGAAGCTCTGCGAATAAGAGCATAGTTCGCTTCTGAAATGCGTCTATAAACGCCATTGCTGCGGCAGAATCCACTGTCCCGTCGCAGGCCTTTGTCAGCTCATCCGCTAATGCCTCGATGCGTACTCTACCCTTTAACTCGCCCGATGTAAAGCACGGAAGCGAGGTATGCTTTGCTTCCCACAGAGTCCGCAACAGTACCATGAGCTGCTTTTCTATGCCATAGAACTCATCAAGAAACATCTCGGTACAGGGTGTAACGTCCGCGCTGCTCTTAGCTGCGGCCCTGTGAGCACGTCTGTATTCTGCAACTAATCGCCGTCGGCACTCCAGAGCTTCCTTATATGTTTTTCTGAGCTTCCCCTTCTTTATCTGTACGGGAAGCAGGCTGAGCCTTTCAGCAAGCTCAGATGTTTCAACTGCTGTATGCCTCATGTTTACCTCTGTTTTTTGCTTTAGTATCTGTCTTACACAAATACGTTATTATTTTTTCCTTTCTATTATTTCAATTATCCTGCCAATGAAATCGGCAATATATGGGAGATTGCTTTCCGACACAAGCTGAAGCACATATATTGCTGCCGCACCCAAAAGAGAGAATCCAACAGCAGCACCGAGGCCGCGTGCAAGTCCCATCACGAATGAGCGCCAAATAACTTTTTTACCGTTGTTGATATATTCAATATAGTTCATAAAATTTGTGCTTTCGAGCTTGACTGTCAGTGCATTCAGCATTGATTCTATCCTTTTGATCCGTTTTTTCAAATCGCGCTTCATGGTTATATTATGCGTAAAAAAGCACCCCGTAATCGGGATGCTCACATGCTGTAAACGGCAGTTTATTCCATTTATTCCATTGTTTCGTTCGTCTCCACAGACGCTTTACTCTCGGCAGTCGTTACATCAGCAGGCTCCTCAGCAGGCTTCTCAGTAGATACTGCTCCCGATGGATTCGGTTCGTCCTTCGGTTTTTGGGGCAGCTCTGTCTCACCCGGTCGGCCTGCAACCGCATCGAGCATGCGCCTGCCTGTCCTTGCATACTCAAGCTGCAAAGCGAGGTAATCGTTTTGCCGTGCGACTCCTTCAAGCTCATTCCTCAAGCGGAAGTTCAGCAGATCGATAGTATTGTTTAGCCTGTCAAACTCCCTAATGACCTCGTCTAGAAAGCTGTCAACCGAAACGGGGTCATATCCAAACAATGAGTGTGGAAATTCTTTATTGATAACGTCATCCTTGTTCATGGCGAGATCCTTTCGAGTCGGAGCCGCCACATGGGGCGACTCCACATGGGTGCTTACCTTCCGCAAAGCGGTCATTCCATGACGCCGTCCGAGTTTCCGATAATATCGCAGCTGGCGGGCGCAACGATAAATATCTTTTGAGAAACCTTGTAGACTGTACCTCCGAGCGCATAGCAGGCACCGGACAGAGAGTCAAGTATCCTTCTTGCGGTCTCGATGTCGATACTCTCCAAGTTGACAACGATGGACTTGCGGCTCTTAACGTTATCGATTATGTTCCTTGCGTCCTCAACGCTGACAGGACTATAAACGACCATCTTTGTGCGAGCCACTGTGGGCAAGCTCACAACGTTTGTGTTCTGGGCATTACGACGCTCCTTAGGACGCCTATCAGCATTCATGGGAGGAACATCAAGCTCCTCTTCTGCCTCAAACTCGTCCAGCTCGTCATCCGTGTCCCTCTGGTGGACACCAAAATACTCCAAAACCCTTTGAACTTTGTTTGCCATTTTTTCTTATCCTCCCAATTTTTTAGTTGGCACTTGGAAGAAAGAAAACATTGCATTTGCATGTGCGGACACTATTTTTGTATATCGCCGCACAGCATTCTCAGGCTAATGCCTTGATCGTGCGCCGAATATGGCGGAGCCTATCCTGACCATAGTGGCGCCTTCCGCAACAGCGGACCTATAATCCCCGCTCATGCCCATTGAGAGTATATCCATGGAAACGTTGGGGAGCTTTCGCTCCTTCATATCCATAAACAACTCTCGCATGCGCGCAAAGCAGCTGCGCACCTCCGCATCACCCGCCATCGGAGGGATACACATCAAGCCTTTGACACGCACGCACGGCATGTCGGAAATCTCGGATAATAATTCGGGCAGCTTCGCCCGCGCTATACCGGCCTTCTGCGGTTCATCCCCGATGTTTATCTCAACGAGGACATCCTGCACTGTGCCGTACAGAGAAGCGATGCGGTTTATCTCCAAAAACGCTCCCATGCGGTCGACAGACTGAATTAGGTCGGCTCGGCCTACAAGGTATTTTACCTTATTTAGCTGCAATTGTCCAATGAAATGTACGATTTGGCCATATTCTTTGAAAAAATCGTACTTGCCTACAAGCTCCTGCGCTCTATTCTCGCCAACTTCGAGACATCCGGCGCCAAAGACAGGCCGTATCCTATCTGTATCGATAAACTTCGTTACGGCAACAAGACGTATTTCCTCCGAAGAACGTCCTGCGGCATATGCCGCTTCGGCAATCTCATCACGAACTCGCCTGTATGTCTCCGCAACTGGATTGACTATGGTATCCAATATCTCACCCCCTCGCCCAATGTATCCTCATCATTATGAGGACGTACAAGCACATATCCGTCGCTCAAATACATTACATCCACTTGAATAAGACGGTTGGATTTGCTGAACATCAGTTCAAGATATGTCAACCCATCCTGCATACGGATGGCCTTCTCGGATACGCTTATGCCGGCAATGGAAGCCGATATATCGATCGACACTATGCGCACATCCGTAAGCGCACCCATGTCGGAATTAAACTCGATCGTGTTGATAACGCTCTTGCCTCTGACGACAGGTTCGAGTGCAACACCGTTGAACGCACCGTAGCCATCCATCGTTACGGTGTACTCCAGGCCTTCTGCAAGTCGGACGGGATTTGAAGCGTCTGTCAAAAAGGCAATATACCAATGGCCGCTGTCGATGATACGTGCCACACGGTTTTTATCATCGGTAGTCCACGTTGTGGCACTGTTTCCCTCAAGCGCACGGTTTATCAGATCCGGCGTGAGCATGTCCAGCTTTTCCATATTCATGGCCTGTTCAAAGCCGTCAAAGTAAAAGCTGACGCTTCCGCTTTCGTCGGAGTAGACATCTGTCACCCATGCAGATATCTGCTGCTCCATATTCTCAACCTCGACGTACAGCGCTGCAAGCTCATCGGTCGCCTGTACCTTGGATCTGAGGTATTCCATGCGTTCCTCAAGCTTTGTTTCAAGATGTAGTTGGAGTGTGAGCAGATCCTCGCCGGAGTCACACATGACACACTGTAATATTTGATCACGGGCAGCGAGTATCTGCGCATTGAGATCTTCAAGCACGGTGTCCTTCACGGAGCCTAGCGCTGCGATCTGCGCATCGTAGACCTCTTCCCTTGCTGCAATCATGGCCTGCAACATCTCGTCACTGAAGCCGACCTTGTATGTAGCGGCAATAATATCGCCTTGCGCAACCGTCTGCCCTTCGCCCACAAAGTAATCAATCCTTGCATATTCTTCAGCTGAAAGCACCGTTTCGTCACGGATAACGACTGCATCGGTATTCATAGAAAACTGCATGACATCACGTTCGGTTATCGCCTCGGAACCTCGATACGCTATGAACACTATCAGCGCTACGATGGCTGCGACCAATATACCAACGATAATAAAGAATCTGATATTTGCAAGTTTTCTTGAGTGTTCCATTACTCTGCCGTCACCTCATAGCCAGTCTTTTCAGAACGACCGTACTGCCTATCAAAATTCTCCTTATTCTTTGCAATGTAGCCCTGATAAAGCTTGTCCGCATCCATTCCTGCACGAATACACATGCTTATGAAAAAGTGCAGTATGTCCACCAGCTCGCCGCAAAGCGCCTCGTTGTCCATCTCCTTAGGGTTCTTCCACCATTTGAAGTTGACCTCATCGAGCAACTCCGCAAGCTCACTCACCATCGCAAGCACATCCTTTTGGATCCACTGCTCGGCGGTGAAGTCAAGGCGACGCCTCTCAGCAATATCGGTGTCCAAGGCCTTTTGAAGTTCAAAAATCACCTGGAGCCTGTCCTTTGTTTCGTCAGATCCCATTATGTTTACCTCCAAGCATCAAGCGTTTTTTAATATTTGGATGAACCGAGCCTCACTATCACCGCACCGGCCTACGACCGCAAGCGAAGCATCCTGAAGGTTGCAAACGTGCGGAAGTATCTCCATTATGCTGTCGCAGGTAACGGCGCTTATCTTTGCGATTATCTCGTCCTCTGTGTAATGCTTCCGGTTTATGAGCTCTGCCCGGCCTATCGATGACGCTCGAGCCGACGTGCTCTCCTGCCCAAGCATGAATCCTGCAACTAGCTGATTCTTGGCACGGACAAGCTCAGCTTCCGATATGCCATCCCTTTGAAGCTGCCGGATCTCATCCAGCATCATGCCAAGCACAGTTTCGCCGTTTTCAACACCTGTGCCGGCGTACAGCGTGAAATAGCCCGACTCCTTATACGCTGTCGGATATGAATAAACGGAGTAAGCAAGGCCCTTGTTCTCCCTTATTTTTTGAAACAGCCGTGAGCTCATACTGCCGCCAAGAGCATTGTTCAAAACAAGAAGGTCGTACCCCTCGGGAGCATTTGTCTTAAATCCGTTCAAATTCAAGCAGATATGGGTCTGCTCAATGTCCTTGTCGGCGAATCTAAACCTCTGCCCTGGTGCATGATTACCGTAAGACACCGCCGCACCGGTGGCTGTTCCGGTATTGTTGAAGCTATTTGCCAGCGTTGCCATGAGTTCCTCTCGATCAAAGCTACCAGCCACGGCAATCACCATGTTATCGGGCCGATACAGCCTTTCCATATAGCGAACAAGTCCCGCCCTTGTAAAAGCGTGGACGCTCTGTCCAGTGCCCAATATGGGCAGTGAAAGCGGATCCTCTTCGTAAAATGCAGCACAGGCAAGCTCGCCGACCAGATCCTCCGGCGAGTCCTCTACCATGTTGATCTCCTCGCATACTACGCCCTTTTCAAGCTCTATGTCCGTCTCGGCAAGGCGTGAATTGCAGAGCAGATCCGCCAACATATCGGCAAGCACTGACGTATGCTGGTTAAGCACACGCCCATAGAAACAGGTACATTCTTTGGATGTAAAGGCGTTAAGATTGCCCCCAACGGCATCCATCTCCTCCGCTATCTGGGAGGCCGAGCGGTTTTGGGTTCCCTTAAAGAGCATGTGTTCAATGAAATGCGCTGCTCCCGATTCCTGCGCACACTCATACACCGAGCCTGCATTTATCCACACGCCCATAGATACCGAGCGATAGCTCGGCATATTTTCACCTACAACACGAATCCCGTTGGGAAGTCTGTCGCAAAAAACCATGTCTCGTCCTTTATCCACCCAAATAGCATATGCCGCTTGAGCGGTCGGTATGCATCGGGGTATCATTGGTGTTTTCAGCCGATATGTCGGCTGCTAATTATTATACAACATTTTCCCTGTCGGTACAACCGTCAGGCCGCTATTTTGTAAAAACTGAAGTATTTGCCCAAGCGCCAAGGAAAATTCAGCGGTCGGCTCTGCAAGAACAATGCTGCCGCCTTCCGCATAACCCTCTATACGTTTAATTAGCAGTTCAGCATCTGCCGATTTGCAGTCAATATCGATCGTACACAGTACAGTTCTCATTCCCAGCGAGTCTGCCGCTCTCGATGATATTGCAGCATTGCGGTTACCGCAGTAATAGATGGTCGGACGCTCCCCCGTAGCTGCGGCAATTATATTTGCCGAATGTTCTATGTCCTCCTTGACCCAGTTTAGTCTGCCATCATCATCCGGAGAATACCCCATCGTACCTATCTCGTGTCCATCACTGTGCATGCGTGCAAGCAGTGCGCCGTTTTGCTCCGCCCATTCTCCGCTTACAACAAATGTAATTTTCGTGTTGTTCTCGGCCAAAGTTTGCAATATATCTTCCATCGCCGATGCATTCCATGTTACGGCACACTGGATCGATATCTCATCATTCGAGGCACAGCGATATATGGGGTAGCTTGTGCCATAAGCAAATGTCATTACTGCAGCAGGTGAGGATGTGAATACATACAGCGCTGCTGCTATGCCTACGATAGCAATATTGATTATCATATACTTGCGTTTATTGCCGCCCATGGTTGCCTCCGTGTGTGCTTTGTAAACAATATGGTGGAGACTCCAGAATTATACTGCTAAATGAATTGTAAAAAACGGCAACCACATTTTATCATTTGCATCATGCAATATAGGCGGATATAGTGAATAGGCTATAAGCAGGAATCGGCAAGCACATCTGTGTGCTTGCCGATTTTTGGTGCGGGAAACAGGACTTGAACCTGCACGAAGTCGCCCCCATACGGACCTGAACCGTACGCGTCTGCCAATTCCGCCATTCCCGCAGGTGGTGGACGGGGATGGATTCGAACCATCGTAGTCTGTGACAACGGATTTACAGTCCGCTCCCTTTGGCCGCTCGGGAACCCGTCCATGTCCTATGGAGCTGGTGGGGGGACTTGAACCCTCAACCTGCTGATTACAAATCAGCTGCTCTGCCAGTTGAGCTACACCAGCAAAATTGGCGACCCGAAGGGGGCTCGAACCCCTGACCTCCAGCGTGACAGGCTGGCATTCTAACCAACTGAACTACCGGGCCAAATCTGGTGGGCCTTCAGGGACTCGAACCCCGGACAAATCGGTTATGAGCCGACCGCTCTGACCAACTGAGCTAAAGGCCCTCGTACGAGAGAAAATGGTGACCCCGAGGAGAATCGAACTCCTGTTACCGCCGTGAAAGGGCGGTGTCTTGACCGCTTGACCACGGGGCCATAATTGGTCGGGGTGAGAAGACTTGAACTTCCGGCCCCATGCTCCCAAAGCACGTGCGCTACCAACTGCGCTACACCCCGTTAGCGTCCGTTTTACGCGACGCAGGCTATTATACAGGTATTAAACCCCGATGTCAACACCCGTTGCAAAAACTGTTGGGATATATTATTTGCAAGGCCTCCCCTATTGGCACCCATTGCTCACACATACCCGGCTGCGTCCTTAAACAACCGCAGCCGGGTAGCCGGTTTATGGCTCATCTTGCATACCTTCTCACTATGCCGATGATAACATTTGTGACAAACTCCATACCCTCGGCAGTCACATGCTCATACGGGCCGTGGCATGCAAAGCCGCCGGTGCCGAGGTTGGGACATGGCAGACCCATAAAGCTGAGCCTTGCTCCGTCCGTACCGCCGCGTATTGGAGAATTGCTCGGCTCCATGCCAAGCTCCCTTATGACAGCACAGGCCGTATCGATTATATGGAAGCAGGGCTCTATGCAGCTCTTCATATTCTGATACTGATCTGTTATCTCAAGAGAAACCGTGCCCTCTCCATACCTCTCATTGAGGAGCTTTACAATATGGCTTAGAGTTGCCTTGCGTGCTGTCATTATCTCACTGCTGTGATCACGGATGATGTAGTGCATGGTGGCTTGTTCAACATTCCCCTGCATTTCGCAAAGGTGGAAGAATCCCTCATAACCCTCGGTATGCCTGGGAGTCTCTCCGTCTGGCAACATTGAGTTTAACTCACAGGCAATGATGCAGGCATTGACCATTGTATTTTTGGAGCTGCCGGGGTGCACATTGAAGCCGTTTATTGTTATTTTTGCGGAAGCGGCATTGAAGTTTTCATAGACTATCTCATTCTCTGCTCCACCGTCGACAGTGTAGGCGAAGTCTGCGCCAAAAGCCTTTGTATCGAAGTGATCTGCCCCGGAGCCAACCTCCTCATCGGGTGTAAAGCCTATGCAGATCTTACCATGAGGTTCATTGCTTGAAAGTATGCGTTCGGCAGCCGTAATGATCTCGGCAACGCCTGCCTTATCATCTCCGCCGAGAACTGTTGTTCCGTCAGTCACTATGAGCGTCCTTCCGGCGAGCTTGGGCAGATGCGGAAAATCCTCCACCCTAAGCACCCTCCCGCTCGTGCCCAGTGTAACATCGCATCCGTCATAATCGGGAATTACCCTCGGCCGGACATTTTCGCCGCTGAAGTCCGGAACGGTATCCAGATGAGCGATAAATCCTATAGCAGGCTTGTCCTCGCACCCAACCGTTGCAGGGATGGAGGCATATACATAGCATTTGTCATCCACCTGAGCATCCTTGATGCCGAGCGCCTTCAGCTCGTCCACCACCATATGCGCAAGGTCAAACTGACGCTCCGTTGTCGGCACGCTATTACTTTGATCGTCGCTGGCTGTATGCACAACGACATACTTCAAAAATCGTTCGTATGCTTTCATACTTACTCCTTATAAATTCTGCCCGCCGAAATCGACGGGCAGCGTGTTTGCTGATTCTTATTTGCAGCTGCAGCAGGGATGATCGACATCCGCCATGTGCAGTATGAGGTCAACGAGCTTGTTAGAATAGCCCCACTCGTTGTCATACCATGCAACCAGCTTTACGAAATGATCGTTCAGCATGATGCCGGCATTTGCATCGAATATGGATGTGCGAGGATCTGTATAGAAGTCACTGGATACAACCGGCTCATCCGTGTATCCGATGATACCCTTAAACTCCTCACTCTCACTTGCAGCCTTCATAACAGCCTTGATTGCGTCATAGGTGGTGGGAGTTGCGAGAGTACAGGTTAGATCAACAACGGACACATCGATGGTGGGAACACGCAGGCTCATGCCGGTGAGCTTGCCGTTGAGGGAAGGGATGACCTTGCCAACGGCCTTGGCTGCGCCGGTGCTTGACGGGATGATGTTGTGAGCTGCAGCCCTGCCACCACGCCAATCCTTCCTGGAAGAACCGTCAACGGTAAGCTGCGTTGCGGTGATGCTGTGAACGGTGGTCATAAGACCCTCAACGATACCGAAGTTATCGTTGATGACCTTTGCAAGCGGAGCCAGACAGTTGGTGGTGCAGCTTGCATTTGACACGATGTTCATGTCCGTGGTGTAGTTCTTGTGATTAACGCCCATGACGAACATGGGAGCATCGGCACTGGGGGCAGAAATGACGACCTTCTTTGCGCCACCGGTGAAGTGAGCGGACGCCTTCTCCATGGTGGTGAACTTGCCGGTGGATTCCACAACGTACTCGGCTTCATGCTTCGCCCAGGGGATCTCGGCGGGATTCATGCAGGAATACACATGAACGACCTCGCCATTGACAATGAGCTTATCATCCTCGATTTTGATTTCTCCCTCGAACTTGCCGTGAACAGTGTCGTACCTGAGCAAATATGCCATGTAGTCAACCGTGAGGAACGGGTCGTTGATGCAGGTGACGATTATATCGGGATTTGCGATTGCCGCACGGAATACGAGGCGGCCAATGCGTCCAAACCCATTGATACCAACTTTCGCAATCATGCTATTACCTCCGTAAATTAGAATGGTGTCATTATTATACCCATTCGGCTGTTCAAAAACAAGCCTTTACCGCTCTATATACATAAAAATAACAAATAATTCCAATGATCTGAGATTTAGACATGTGGGTGATATTAGCATGTTTCTGTACGCTACCAATCCAATTGTAAATTAAATTTGACAAATGCTGTAAAATATGCTAAACTTATTTGATTCAGCAAGGATACTGCATCCGTTGCAGAGCTATTTGGGGGGAATATGGGTTCTACCGTACATAAACGTCGGTGGGGTGACAGACGAGACGCTCGGCTGGTTCGTGAGGCTGATGCGATGCATGTGTTTATGCCCTACCTCTTGCCTAATCGTGCCGATAATGAGGCATTGATGAACGAGACGTTCGATCTCACGGCAATCAACAACTACATAGCTAAGAAGAATGCGTCTGAAGACGACTTTAAGTACACTTTCTTCCATGTGATTTGTGCCGCCATTGCAAAGACCATTGCGCTCCGACCGGCTATGAACCGCTTCATTGCCGGTCACCGCATCTATGAGCGTTATGCGATTTCGATGGCATTTGTTGTTAAGAAGCAGTTAGTTGATGACTCTGAGGAGGCGCTTGCCGTGATCGAGCTTGATGATGACGGCGAATCTCCCATAGAGCAAGTACACAGCAAAGTCAAAAAAATAGTCCGGCATGTCCGTCGCAATAACGGCACCAACACAACCGCTTCTGCAATGAATACCCTTGCAAAGCTGCCTCGCTGGCTTATGCGAATAATCATGAAGCTTTTGCATTGGCTAGACTATCATGGCTGGGTTCCTAAAGCGCTCTCGGCCGATGATCCATACTATTGCTCAGTATTTTTGAGTAATCTTGGCAGTATAAAGATGCATGCATCGTATCATCACCTTGTCAACTGGGGTACAAACTCTTTCTTTGTTGTGATCGACGAGAAGCATATGCATCCGTACTTTGATTCGGATGGCACATTTGAGCTGAGAGAAGCTATCGATATCGGTTTCACAATCGATGAGCGTATCGCAGATGGTCTTTACTTTGCAAACAGCATAAAGATACTTCGTCGTCTTATAGCAAACCCCGAGCTTCTGGAACTCCCACTGAAAGCCCCTCTTCCAGACTGATGTTGAAATAATTATTATACCGAAAGGACTCATACCCTATGGAAACCATTCTGAAGCATGAACCCAATGCGCCCTGGTTGAGCGGTTATGGAAACGTACCGTTCCACCTTGACTACCCCGATTACTCCATGTATGAGGCGGTTCGTCTGTCTGCAGTGCGTGACCCCAAATTCCCGGCCCTTATATACATGGACAAGAAGTTTTCCTACGAAACTCTCCTCAAACGCATTGAGGCTGTTGCCGCCGGCTTTATTGCCATTGGAGTCAGGCGCGGCGATCACGTTACCGTTTGCATGCCAAATGTGCCTCAGGCGGTCTATTGTCTGTATGCACTGAATCATATCGGTGCTATAGCGTGTATGATTCATCCGCTCTCAGCAGTCGGAGAGATTGTATACTATCTTAACGAAACGGGCAGCAGGTACATTGTCACATTAGATCAGTTTTATCCAAAGATGGTCAATGTGCAAGAGCAGTATGGGCTAAAGGGCATTATCATCACGAGTGCGGCTGATGAACTTGGTTTTGTCAAGCGCAACGGTTATAAGTTGACAGAAGGCAAAAAATACAGGCTGCCTTCCGATGCCCCCACAGTCACAATGTGGTTTGATTTTTTAAGCAACGGCAGCAGGATCGACTTATCAAAGTACGTTGTTGAGGAAAAAGCTAATGAAGCGGCCGTGGTTCTTTTCTCTGGCGGCACCACTGGCGTTACAAAGGGTATACGCCTCAGCAACCTCAATTTCAATGCTCTGGCGCTTCAAACACAGGCTATGTGTAATGAGCAGGTATATCGCTCAAAGATGCTTGCTGCGATGCCTATTTTTCATGGATTCGGCTTGGGTGTATGCATACATACGCTGATGCTCTGTGGGGGAACATCCATACTTGTACCCCGATTCAACGTAAAACAGTATGCGGAGCTGATCAAAAAGACTCGCCCCAATTTTATTGCAGGCGTACCAACTTTGTTTGAGGCCATCACCCGTAACCCCTATCTTGACGGTGTTGACCTCTCATGCCTGCGTGGTGTATTCTCCGGCGGCGATTCACTGTCCATTGAGCTCAAACGCAGAATTGACAAATATCTCAAGGAGCACGGCGCAACAGTTCGTGTGCGCGAAGGTTATGGTACTACGGAATGCGTCACGGCGAGCTGCCTTACCCCATACAATGAGGAGCGTGAGGGCAGCATAGGCTTCCCCTACCCCGACACCTATTATTCCATATGTGGCGTCGGTACCGATAATGAGGTACCATACGGCACTGAGGGAGAGATCTGTCTGTCGGGGCCCTCGGTAATGCTTGGCTATATTAATCACCCCGAGGAGAACGCAAAGACGCTCCGCACTCATGCCGACGGCAGAGTCTGGCTGCATACCGGCGATCTCGGCGTTATGGATGAGGACGGATTCATTTATTTCAAGCAGAGGATCAAGCGAATGATCGTCACAAGCGGATATAACGTCTATCCCTCACAGCTTGAGAACATACTTGACGGCCATGAGGCAGTTCAGATGAGCTGCGTTATCGGAGTAAAGGATCCCTACAAGATGCAGAAGGTAAAGGCGTATGTCGTGCTGAGGGACGGCTATACGGCGTCTGATGAACTGAGAGAGGATATCCTCGCCTACTGTCGCAAGCATATAGCAAAGTATGCTATGCCCTATACTGTTGAGTTTCGTGCAGAGTTACCAAAAACACTTGTGGGCAAGGTAGCATACACCGTTCTGGAGAAGGAATGTGAGTCTGGAGAGGCTTCTGCATGACCTATAATCGTCATATGTAGAAAGCTTCCTTCCCTTTTTATGATCCAGCCCGCATGTTTTGCGGGCTCAATTTTATAAAAACTATTTTTGCCGCCGCACAACCGCCGTTCCTTGCGGAAATGGTCACGGTATTACGTCGCGGTCCCCCTTCCATTGTTGCAATCAGACGCCCGAAGATACTTCGCTCAAATAAGACCGCCGACATAATTCTGTCGGCGGTCTGTAGCGAGGGCCGCTGCCCTCTAGTCAAGCCTTGCTATTTGTTGATCAGTCGCTTGTAGCTGCACGCATGATGAGCAGAACGTCGGTCGTGTTAATAACGCCATCACCGTTAAAGTCTGCAACAGCAAGCTGCTCGTCGGTAAGTGTATTAATGTCGAGCACATAACGCATTACGAGCAGAGCGTCCGCCATATCTACAGTACCATTGCCGTCAACGTCACCAATGAGCGTGGATGTCGTAACGCACACATTATCAACATAACCGCAGTCATCGCTGGTATTGACGCTGCCATCCTTGGTATAGGTCCAAGCAAATACATAGGTGCCATCACTGGGAACAGTGTAGGTGATGTGCTGCCAATCGACGTTGCCGCTGATCTGAGAGCCCTGCAGGGTGTTGTTGACATAGAATCCAAGCTTATCATAGTTGGCCTCACTGCTGACCTTCCAATCGAATTCGAATACATCACCTGCGGAGAGGTTGAGTGTAATGCTCATTGTAGAGGAAGAACTGCTTGCACCGCCGTTGCCAGACTTTGCAACAGCCATACCATCAACAATGGCAGCCGTCCACGGATAGGAGCCGGTGCTTGTAAACTCGAGCGTACCGCCCTCGATATTGGCAGCCTCGCTGAGGCTTGGGAAGTAGAGAACGTCAACCATAACAGAATCAGTACCCATGACTTCCTCGCCGACCATTACGGTGCAGGTGATGGTGGTCTGCCCCTCACTGACACCGGTCACTATCGCACGACGATTATTACCCTCAACTGTAGCAACGCTGGTGTCGGCAGACTCCCAAACAAGGGTGTAGTTGTTGGCATTGTAGGGCTCACGGTTGAACTCGATAGTGTTATCAAAGCCCTCGTAAACCTCAAGATTCTCGGGAGAGAGGAAGAAGCTAACAAGATCAACGGGCTCTGCATTACCACCGAAGAGACTCCAGTCGCAGTATACGGTCTGGGGAGCATCGGGGTTTGAAGGGAAATCATCGAGGGGGGACATGACAATGGGGTATGCGTCTCCATAGGGATCGCACTCACCATGGGTATCGACCATTACCTCGAAAGCCTCGGCAACGGTCGCACCATTCTTCATCTCTGTCCAGAAAGTCTCTTCATAAGCATAGTCACCAACGAAGGTAACGGACTGGGAGTAACCGTAGACACAGCCTGCGCCAGCCTCAAGCAGAGCTCTGCCATGAGTGCCGTTTCCGTTTGCATGCATGCCCTCACAGATGGCCATCCAAATAAGCGTGCCGGGAAGATCATTGGTAATGTGGTTCTGGATATAACGACCATCTATGTACGCTGCGGAGCCGGACGATACAGCCCAACCGTTGGCATAGTCCTCAGAGGTGATGCCGGCGTTAGTGGTCAAGCAGAGGTAAGAGGAGTTGCCGCTCTGCGTGCCGTGAGAGTCATAGATGACAACGCCGCTGTCGGGGAACGCCTCGACTATAGCGGGGCCGGTCGCAGCATGACCCTCGAGCAGGGTGTATTCACCAGCGGTGGTATCTGCAATGGACTGAGCCTCCTGCTCATACTGATCGGTGAAGCTGCTATCATAGCCATAGTACGGGGCAATGAGCAGAACGTTCATGTTAGTGGGGCCAGTCCTTGTTCCGGCATTAGCAACGAGAGCCTCAGCGGCGTAGCGAGGAGTGGTTTCGTTTACCACAGACTCGTATGCCGTGTTGCGACACCTGTAGTCATAAACGCAGTTCATGCCATCCACTTTGAAGCAGAAGCCGTTATCATCAAGCTCGGCAAGGGAGCCCTTGTCTACAAGCTTGTTCTGCAGAGCAGCATTGTAAGCAGTTATCGTGACCTCGGCAGGCTTTGCGCCGTTGGTCATTGCCTCGGCCTCGGCAGCCTCGATAGCAGCCCACACCTCGTCGAGCATGGCGAGCTTCTGAGCTTCGGTTTTCTCGGCGCCGGCAGCAAGAGCCGCAACGGGAACCAATGCCAACACCATGAGAAGTGCGACGGCTGCGCTAAAGAAACGCTTAAAGTTCATCACATTATATCCTCCTTGTGATAGGTTACTGAAATAATATCATATACCCGGGCAATTGTCACTACCTTTTTTTCAACTTTTATATTTTTTCTATTTCGGATCTCGAACGATATAGACTTCGCCATTTAATTTTTTCAATGTGAACACAAATGCATTTTCCGTATAAAAATCCCCGCTGCACACGGCCGTGGTCTGCAACGGGGTTAGAGCCTATCTATATTCGCGCTATGTCACCATGTCTCACCTTTAAGGGTCTGCATGGCCTGCTTTGCTGTCTGCACCTCCTGCTGAGGCGCCGTCTTGGTGGGATAGAAATTCCTTTGCTTCATCTGCTCAAACACTGAGAACTGATCCTCGGAGCATTCCGTCATGTTGCGCAAAAGCATTGCCCGAAGCTGTGGGCAGGCAACCTCTGTGCAGTTAGAAGCATAGGTCTTTGTCATCTCCTTTTCCGTATGGAGAATATCCGTAAGAAGCTCTTTTTCCGTAAACATATTAGGCATTGCTCCCTCCTTACTTGCGGCTTTCGAGATAACCCTGCAGGGCATCGAAATGCTGCTTATGATGCTGTGCGGCTGCGGCGGCCATGTTCTTCAAATTCTGATCGCCAAACCATTCCGAGTAGACCGCACACTTCTTGTATGCAAGCGCTTCGGAGTACATCTCGTCCTGTATAACGGACAGATCCTTGTTGTCGATAGTCTGGGACGTGGGCTGACCTGCATACCATGCAACGCCCGTCTGCGTGTTTGTTTGCTGCATAATTTTCCTCCTTTAAGAAAGATGTTAGGAGTATTATTTGAAGAACTTGCGGTTTTGATTCATTCTCCTACATACCTGTGTAAAATGCGCAATCGCTCAAAGGTGTATCTTCAAAGTCTGGTATGCGTCCGAGTTCTTTTACATATGCGGCTGCGCCCAGAGATATGGCATTCTTGCCGTAACGCTCACGCACGACATCAATTACACGTTCCGCCTTTTCTCGCCGTATGCGAGCAGCCTCATCCTCGAACAGGCTGAGCTGTATGGGAGAATTTTCCGAAATAAGACCTGTTGCTCGCACCCCGAGTGACCGTATAGGCGTATGCATATCCCATGAGTTTCTGAGTAGTCTTACCGCCTCCCGTCTGAGTTCTACAGCTATGCGTGTAGGCTGTTGGAGCCCGGTCTGTCTTTCAAATGAGTACAGGTCTCCTTTGCGCACATGGAGTACTACCGTGGTGCAAAGCATGCGCTCCTTTCTCAGCCTTGCTGCTACGCACTCTGCCATAGCTTGAAGGAGTGCTACGGCATCCGCCTCGCATTCCACGTCCCTCGGCGGCGTGGTACTGTTGCCGATGCTCTTTATCACCGCTTCCGCACCTTTGGGCATTACAGGAGAATCGTCAATACCGTTTGCAAAGCGCTGAAGTTTTTCCCCGCTGGCACCGAGCCATGAGCGTATGAGCGCTTTGTCCGCAACGGCGAGCCGGCCTATGGTGTCAATTCCCCTCAGCCTGAGCTTCCTCGCTGTAGATGGCCCTACGAACAGCAGATCCTCCACAGGAAGCTCCCACACGGTTTGCTTGAAGCTCTCTTGTGAGATGACTGTTGTTGCGTCTGGCTTTTTCATATCCGAGCCCAATTTGGCAAACACCTTGTTGAAGCTGACCCCGACGGAGGCGGTTATACCCAACTCGTCTCGATAGCGTCGGCGTATTTCATCGGCTATACATTTTCCGTCCTTCTCCGTAGGAGCATACGTTGATATGTCTATCCATGCCTCATCCATACCGAACGGTTCCACTCTATCGCTATAGCGGCCGAGCATCTCTCGGCTACGAGCAGAATACTCTGAATAGAGTTCAAACTGCGGCGGCATTATTACCAACTGAGGGCATTTTTGCCTTGCCTGCCACAACGCCTCCGCGGTCTTTACACCATATGCCTTTGCTATATTATTCTTTGCAAGCACTATGCCGTGACGCAGCTTTTCATCTCCGCCAACGGCAAGCGGCATATTGCGGTATTCCGGATGTTCAAGGCACTCGACGCTTGCATAGAAGTTGTTTATGTCGACATGCAGTATGGTTCTTCCCATGATAAGCTCCTGAGTTGTAATTATGATGAGCCCAGTATAATTCTCCTATTCAGAGTTGTCAATGGTATTTATTCTCTTTTTGATAGATTTTTTCTGATGGGCTGTTGCAATGCATATCGGCACATGGTATAATACGGCAAAAGTTATGCTAGGAGGGCATATGGATCTGGGAACAAAGCTCACGGAGCTTCGCAAGGCCTGCGGTTTTTCTCAGCAGGAGGTAGCGGCGTATATCTCTCGTCATTGCGGAGCCATCACAAATCGTGCCGTCAGCAAGTGGGAAACGGGGGGTTCCCAAACTTAAAGATACCACACTAAACCCACGCTTACATTACTTCCAAACAATACAATTTTGGAGGTAAACCCTATGAAAAAGCTGATTTCCTGCGAATATAACTTTGATAACTGCTGTGTGGAACTGAAATACACCGATGGCAGCATGATTGCGATTGATACGATTGCAGTTGAGAACGAGGTTGCCCGCAATATGTACGAACGCTCAGAGCTTGATTATCTTATCTACAACGCTCCTTTGGAGTACGCAGACCTTATTTTGAACGGCGATCCCGAAGCATATTTAAGAACTGTAACAGAGTATAAGCCGCTTGATTAACCATCACCCGCCCATTCTGACCACTACATTTTGTCGGGATGGGCGGGATTTTTGCATATGTGGTAGATTTTTTCACATTTTCGTGGCATAATTATTATGTGATTTTATGTCCATACGCAAGGAGGGCAATTATGGTTGAGATATTAGAGGTAACACAGGTAAATAACGCACTTGCGGAAATGGTTGCCCTGTTTCGGGTAGATTTGCGTTCATATAAAGGCATTGTATCCAAGCCGAACATTGACGCCGGACGTGAGGAAATGGAAGAATATCTTTCTGCCAAGTTTCCGGTGTTTGCGGCTCTTATAGATGGTGAATACGCAGGTTATGTGGTCTGCCGTATTGATAGCGAGGTCGTGTGGGTGGAGTCCATCTTTGTCAAAAAGGAATACCGTCGTCACGGTGTTGCTACTGCTCTGCACAGCAAAGCGGAAGAAATCGCCGCTTCTTATGGCGATGATACCGTTTACAACTACGTTCACCCCAACAATCACCGCATGATCGAATTTCTGCGCAAGCGTGGTTATACAGTTTTGAATCTGATTGAGATTCGCAAGCCATACCAAGGCGAAAAGCTCACGCAGACAATTACGGTCGGCGAACATGAATTTGATTATTAAGAGGGATAAAAATGTACATAGAAACACCACGAATGATAATTCGTGATTTCACACCGGAGGATGCCGCTGATCTGCACGAAATCTTCGGTGATGATGAAACCATGGAGAACTGCGAACTGGCATACGACTTTGATAAAACGGAGAAGTTTTTGATTTCTTTCTGCATTGAAAGAAAAGGTGCTGTGGCAGCGGTTCACAAGGAAAGCGGCAAAATGATAGGTTACATCCTGTTCAACGAAGCCTACGAGGGTGTATATGAAATGGGCTGGATCTACAACCGCAGCTTTTGGCGACAAGGATACGCATACGAATCCTGCAGAGCTGTGATTGATTATGCCTTTGGAGAGCTGAACGCCCATAAGGTTTTTGCTGAAGCAATCGATGCCGTGAAGTCTGTCGGACTGATGAAAAAGTTGGGTATGCAGCTTGAGGGCATCCAACGGAACCAGACAAAGGATAACCACGGCAACTGGGCAGACCTGTACTTCTACGGTCTGCTGAAGGAAGATTGGAGGAAACATGGAAATCAAATTTGAAAACATCATCCTTCGGGATATGATAGAGTCCGACATTGAGGACTATGTGCGTTGGTTCACCACCGAAACCGAGTGGTCGAATACGGATGCACCGTGGGAGCCTATCGAATCGGACGAGGAAACCGAGCGCACGTCATGGCGTGAATACTATGAGTCTGTGAAAGACCTGCCCGACGATGTTCGCCGTTGGAAGTTTGAAATCGAATGGAACGGCAGGCACGTTGGATGGGTAAGCTCCTACCCCATTGACGAGAACTACGAATGGATTGGCGAGATCAAGGACGGTCAGACCGTTTATCGTGCTATCGGTATTGATATTTGCGAACCCGACGTGTGGGGTAACGGCATTGGCACAAACTCTCTCCGTGCCTTTATGAGTTACTACTTTGAGAACGGCGTGGACGAGCTTTACACACAAACTTGGTCGGGTAACGTCCGTATGCTCCGCTGTGCTGAAAAGCTCGGCTTTATAGAGTGCAACCGCAACATAGGTACACGAGAGGTTCACGGGCAGGAATATGATGGATTGACCTTCAGATTGGAGAGATAAGTATGCTTTACCATATATCAAAAACCGCAGGTCTTAAAAAATTGAAACCGCAGGTTTCTACGCACAAAAAGCCATATGTATATGCTATCGAAAATGTGGTCACTGGGCTTCTATTTGGTGCGCCCCATGATGATTTTGACTTTATTATCAGCGAAGAAAATGGTATCCCCGTTATTATGGAATGCTATCCCGGTGCCTTCCGGTTGTTATTCAAAGATAAAGAGTGTTCGATCTATGAGATCAACGATGAGGGATTTATGCGAGGAATGACATCATGGAGTCCCGAGCTTGTCAGTGAAAATGAAGTCGCTGTTATCCGTGAAATCGCCATTAACGATCTATATTTGCGCCTTCTTGACGAGGAATCAAGAGGTAATTTGATAATACGCAGATATGAAGATACCGCAGATTACAAGAGTATTGTCTCAGAGCATATCGTAGATCGTCTTATCCGCTTTGATGCAGTATATACCGAAAGCGAAAGGTTAAAGAAGCATTACGGCAAGCTTATTGACGCATTACAGAACATTATGGATGGACATTTGTTATGAACATACAACAGTTTTGGTCTGACGTTCTCGCTCAGAGAGCAGACGAGATAAGAGAATATTTCCACGCCGATGCTTATGTGAATTGGCATTGCTCCAACGAGCATTTCACGGTCGAGGAATTTATAAGAGCCAACTGCGAGTATCCCGGTGATTGGGATGGCGAGGTTGAAAAGATCGTCACGACGGACGATATGATTATCACCGCTACACGGGTATATCCCAAGGATCGCTCCGCTTCTTTCCACGTTACGTCCTTCATCAAGCTGAAAGACGATAAGATTGTCGCTATGGACGAGTATTGGGCAGACGATGGCGAAGCTCCAAAGTGGCGGCAAGATATGAAGATTGGGAGAAGAATACATTCGCTTTGATCTAATATTTTTGTAAAGAGCAAAATGAAATAATTAAGTAAATTTTGAAATCAACTTGGTATCAACACTTACACAAGTGTTTTGAGTACAAATACGAAACAGAAAGGGTGGTTTTTTATGAAAATGAGTCGTGTATGGAGGGTTCACGCTTCCTAACCCTCCGAATAAAATTTTGGAGGAAACGAAATGGAAAACCAAATCACCATCCGTGAAGCGATCACGGAAAACGACGTTGCACTCTTTTGGGAGCAGCTTCACACCTATTACAAACGGGATATGTTTCCCGACCCAAACGCAGAGGAAAGAGATTACTTCCTCGGTGATGAATACCGATCCACGATGCAGGAGATCCACGACAGACCGCAAGATCGGTGCTACTACCTATTCTTTCAAAGGAACGGACAAGACATAGGCTTTGCCTTGCCGGTGATCTACACCTCCGAGGATGGCAAATGCTTCATTATGGAATACTGCGTGTATCCGGAATATCGTGGAAACGGTACAGGCAAAGAATGTGCCAAAGTTTTGTTGAATTGGGCAGAGGAATACGGCGCACTCTATGCCGAATTGAATTATGGCAGTAATGATCGCCGCCTGCGCTTTTGGAAAAGTGTAGGTTTCATTGAGAACGGTGTTGACGAATGGGGCGAGCCGTTGATGATTTTGCCACCAAACGATGAAACGCCTTTCACCGTAGAGGTCTTGGACAATCCAACCGATTGGCAGCTATTGAAATTGGAAAACGGCTTCAAAAAAGACATCGGTGAAGAATCGCTCACGGAGGAAATGCAGAAACAGCTTCAGCAAGCGATCAAAGACGGCAAGACCACCTTCTTTGTTGCAAAGCGTGGATGCCGTGCTGTCGGTATGTGTAGCGTTGCTAAATGCTATTCCACGTTCTCTTGCTCCGATACGGGAGTATATGAGGATTTTTACATCGAACCAGCTTTCCGTGGCAAAGGTGTTGCTCGTAAATTAGCGCAGGCTGCACAGGCTTGGTGCAAGGATAATGGCATATCGAGCTTAACGGTATGCTGTGCCCCGTGTGATGAAAAGATGTATCAAGCACTTGGCTTTGACATTGCCTTGGGTACAACTTTCGCACACATTGAATAACTAACGAAAGGGCGGCGATTTGGTGCGCCGAGTCGCCGCTTGATTCAAAAACAGGAGATAATTATGATACAATATGAGAACTTAACAATCCGTCAAGCCGAAGTTGACGATGCGAAACAGCTTGCCGCTTGGTGGAATGACGGTGCTGTGATGGCACACGCCGGTTTTCCTAACGGGCTGGGAACGACCGAGGATGAAGTTGTAAAAGGACTTGGTAACGGTCGTATGGTTATTGAAGAAAGCGACCGTTTGATTGGTGAGTGCAATTACCGCAATGTGTCTGATGGTGTTGCAGAAATCGGCATTAAGATCTGCGAAACTGATTGTCAGAACCGTGGTGTCGGCAGAAAGGTTTTGAGTATGCTGATTGGTTGGTTGTTCCGAAACGGCTGTTCTAAAATCGTCCTCGACACCAACTTAACGAACACAAGAGCGCAGCACGTTTACGAAGCACTTGGATTCCGCAAGGTGCGAACCAATATCGACTCTTGGAAAGACCAACTCGGACGGCTTCAATCGTCGGTGGATTACGAGTTGGTTGAAAAGGATTTTGTTAGTTATATAAGCGAACACTAATCGACAGCACTTCAAACTATGGAATGCCAGGCATAGCGTTGAACGGAGTGAATCTGCGCCGTGCGTTCCATTGCCAAACGAATTAAACGCAGTTTTCAATGAGTGAGGCAAAATGAAAACCGCTGTAATTTTTCATCCACGCAAGGATGGAGATTACAGCGGTTTTGTATTTTCTGAGGAAAGGTAGCAAACTGCATTTTTACAGTTTGGGTACCATTTTCGAGGAAAATATGCGGGGTGTCCAGAGGGGTGAAATCCCTTGGCTCTGGGTTTCCAATAGGGGCGAGAAGCATCCCTGTTGGCACACGATTTTGCTTGCAAAGTCTAGTGTGTTATACCTTTTGCGACCGCTGACGCTGGAAAGGGGCTGTCCCATGCTCGACAGACACTTTTCGGCGGCAGCAGAACAGGCGGATTTTGTGGGCTGTAAGCTACAAAAAACAAGGAATTTGCTATGAGCAAAATCCGGCTGTTCGGGTGTAGTTGGCATAGGAAATCTTGAAGCTGTGCGGAAAGATTTGCTGTGCCAACGGGGGAGCAAGAGGTATATAAAAACCCGCCGCAGCGATCAGCCCCCGTACCGTATTTTCTCCAATTCCAACTCAAAGGGAATCGTCAATTTCTTCGGAAGCTCGTTCATAGAGAGTTTCAGAATTTTGCGGATTGCGATTTTTGCAAAGACGTTCGTTCTGCTCGTATCGCCGTCTGCAAGTTTTACGATCTGCGCTGTTCCGGCAGAAAAGTCAAATCGTATTTCTCCCCATTCATCATCGTCGCTTGCATACCGATGTACCGCTTTGTACTCGTATGCAGCGGCGGCGATTTTTTTGTTTTTCTCGATCAGCTTCAATTCCACAACACCGAGGACACCGGCATCTACCAGATGTCCCGTCAGCTTGTCCAGAGCTTTCTTATAAGCTCGCTCTGCGCCGCTGGCTGTGCTGCCCTCAAACATGACCGCCAAATCTTCAAAGGTGGGGCGTTCCTCCCATGAACTGACACGTCCGCAGGTCATGCAGATCGCATTTCGTTTTTCAAGATAGGTCTGCTCCTTGTAACTGAGCTTGTCAAAGGCAGCTTGCACCGCATCGGCACGAACACCGTTCCAGAGAATATCCGCATAGTTCCAACTGTCGTCACGGGTAACATCTTCGCCCGTTTCCTCGCTGTCCTCGT
>CALVLD010000015.1 GCA_944336475.1 uncultured Clostridia bacterium | reverse complement strand
TGTATGCGGCGGCGGCTTCCGTGCCGTCCTCGTACACATACTCTATGGTAAGCGTATAGGAGTTGACGGCGTATGTTGCGGTAACGGTGGCGTCGGCAGTGACATTGGTGTAGCTTCCGCTCCAGCCTGTGAAGGTATAGCCCTCACGGGCAGGATCGGCAGGAGGCGTGGCAGAGCCGCCCTCCTCCACCGTCTGGGTGGAGAGCACCGCACCGTCCCAATCGACAAATGTAACCGTGTAGGTAGTGGGCTCGGGCGCGGGAACATACAGGCCGTAGAGCTGAACGTGGGTATTGGTGCCCGTGCTCGTGTCGGCATTATAGAAGTTTGAGTAGCTCCCTGCCGTCGCCTGGTAACCGACATACTTGGTGCCGCTTGAGCTGCCAATCCAGGATGAATATTCATGCGACAGTGTGTTCGCTTCGGCATCCCATACCCAACTGTTGTAGCTCGTATCGTCTCCCGGATAGCAGTCGGAGTAGTTGGAGCTGTTGTACACTATCAGATGATAGGAGCTGTTGTACGCACTCGTCACAGTGCCGCCTGTGGAGGTAGAGAATGTCCAAAAACAATACTGCAAATCATCCGTCCAACCAGTCGCACCAATTATCCTTCCGTTGACGTCGAGCACCGCCTCTGCGGCGTAGCCCCAGTAGTTAGAGCTGCTGCTGTAATAGTAGTTGTTTCCGCTCGTGATAGGCGAGGGATTATAGTTCATCAGCATGTAGACTTTGTCGCCGACCTCTATGCCAATTATGTACTCCTCACCTACAACTATCTCATCGACGGGAGCATACTTGGGGGCATCCGAAACGGTGACGGTCGAGGTACGGACAAGCGTGGTCTGTGCCACATTGTCGTAGATGGTGGCGGTAAGGGTCGTTGTGCCCACCGTCACACCCGTCACGACCCCTGTGGCGCTGACGGTCGCAACGGATGTGTCCCCAACGGAGTACTCCACCGTGTAGTCGACATTGCTCGGTGCAACGTCGAGTTCGGCGGCCGCCGTGCCCTCGACGTAGACCATCACATCGGCAAGCGTTGCGCTCTCTATCGCAACTGGCTCACTCGAGCCGAAAAGCTGCCAGTCGCAGGTGACTGTCTGAGCACTGTCGGGATTGGATGGGAACGCATCGGTCGGACTCATGACGATGGGATATGCATCGCCGTATGGATCGTGCTCGCCATGGTTGTTGACCATGGTGGCAAAAGCCTCGGCAACGGTGGCGCCGTTCTTCATCTGTGTCCAGAATGTCTCCTCATACAGATAGTCGCCCGAGAACGTTACGGACTGAGAATAGCCGTATACGCCTGCGGCGCCTGCGGCAATGAGCGCCGTTCCCGTGGTGCCGTAGCCGTTGGACTTCATGCCCTCACAGATGGCCATCCAAACGAAGCAGTTGGAGAGCTCTTCCGTTACATGATTCTGAATATAGCGGCCGTCGATGTATGCCGCAGAGCCGGATGACACCGCCCAACCGTTGGAATAGTCGGTGGAGGTGATGCCAGTGTTGGTAGTAAGGCAGAGATAGGTGCTTGAACCGCTCTGCGTGCCGTGGGAGTCATAGATGACCACGGCCTTGTCAGGATATGCCGCAGCGATGGCGGGCCCCGTTGCGTTGGCATTTATGAGCTGTGTCAGCGTACCGCCCGTGGCGTTGGCTATCGAGGTAGCCTCGTTGACGTACTGGTCGGTAAAGTTCTGGTCGCTGTCATAATAAGGGCCTATAAGCAGAACATTGGTGCTTGAAGGCCCATTTTTAACATTATCCGTCCTTCCTGCAGATACGCCCTCAACAATGCTCTCAACCATCGCATCGGTGACGGCGGACTCGTATACCGTGTTGCGGCACTTATAGTCATACACGCAGTGCATGCCCCTTACGGTGAAGGAGAACTTGGTCGCACCGTTGTCTGTAAAGCTGTCGGCGTCGACCCATGAGTTGTTTGATGCAGCCTTGTAGACGGCCAGCGTGACCTCCGATGGAGTAGCGCCGAGAGCCAGCATCTCCGCCTCAACGGCTTCGAGCTCAGCCCATGTCGCATCGAGAAGGCCAAGCTTGCGCGCCTCGACCGCCTCAGCCGTGACAGGCTCCGCCAATGCGGCGACGGGAACAAGCCCAAGCACGATCACAACTGCTGCAAGAGCGCTCAGGAATCTTTTGAGAATCATTTGGTTTTCCTCCTGTTCTGTTTGTAATTTCGAGCACATGCCGGGGATGTAGCCTATAACGGCAAACATGCGGCGGACACAGCCTTATAACTGCTACATTATATCAGAATAAGCATATATTGTCTATATGTTTGTAAAAATTCGGTGAATTTTTTGTGATAAGCGCACGCCAATGCAGATGTGCGAGCAATTTCCTAAGGCTTCGCCCAGACTCGAGGGCTCAGCGTTGATATGCGATTTTTGAGATGCCGCGCACAAGGGGTATGCGAGCTATGCAGAAGCCAATCTCCGTGCTTGACGTGCTGTCCCAGAAGCGGGAGTCCGCTGCGGTTATGACGGCGGTATAGCTCCCGCCTGCAAGCCTCGGCAGCCGTACCACAGAGGACGCCGTGTCGCATGAATAGACGAGCCTGCCTCTTGAGTTAAACACACTGACCGAGATGCTTTCGACATACTCTCCCGCCCTTATATGGAGTACCGCCAATGGCAGACCGCTTATTGTGGTCGAGTCCGCTTGCATCCGCACAAGCACGGTAGGAGCACACGGCGGAACATACCCTACATTGAAGCGGCTTGAGTGTATCACCGCCGCCTCGCCTAAAGAGGACTCGATATATACCTCATATACATATCTCCCCTGCGCAAGGCTGCCGAATGTAATAAGGCTGTCCAGCGTGCGGATGTTGAACTCGTTTGCATTTGGCGTAGCGGAGGCCGATAACACGGCATTACCATGCTCATCCGATACTGTGAGGCTGACGTATGTAATGGGACGATCTGATACTATCAGCCCGCGAAGGGGAAAGGACTGCCCGACTGCAAGCTGATTCATGGCAGGATACGTTATGTCCGTGACGGTGGGAACCCATTCCCCGTGCTCAACGGCAAAGTCAACGTAGCCCGTGGAGGATACCTGCCAGAAAAGGGAGCTTACCGCCTCGACAGCGGCGGTATATTCCCCCTCCGCAAGCACAAAGCTCGCCGAGCAAGTGTCTGCATCGAAGCTGCCGGATACGCATGCGGCGGCTTGGCAGTATATGGTAACATTGTAGGCTTCCGTATCCGCAGTATCGGACCATGACAGGCTGACATTGCAGCCATCCGTCACGGTTGTAACCACGGGAATATCCGGAGCATAGCTGCCGATATTGAACGGCACTTCGACGACCACCGTCGCCCCATCTATCACGCAGGAGGCGATTATACAATACCAATATCTGCCGACGGGCAGTTGGCCGAAGATTATGCTGCTGTCAAACTGCGACAGGTTTGCTGTAAAACCGCCACCGCTGCTTGAAGCGGACTGGAGCGTGCTGCCATGCTCGTCCTCAATGCGCACCTCGACATGGTCGAGCAGATAGTCGCATGTGAGAGTGCCTCGCACGGGGTAGCCTTCCCCTGCCTGTATGTCATTGAGCGGAGGGTAAGATGTGTTTGCCGAAAGCGAGTACGCGGGCATGGGCTCGCCGTATTCGTAGTACGAGCCCGTGGGCGCAGTGCCCGTCTGGTATCCCCAGCCGAGGTAGCAGTCCCAGAAATAGGAGGATATGGTCTCTTCCTTGACGGTGGACACCGCATGGAGCATCCTCCCCTCCCCCGTGTATATGCCGACATGGCCGTATACAGATGTGTTAAAATACAGACATGCTCCTATGGGGATATTGTCCCTCGATGTGGATATCCCCCACCAGTCCCATGCATCCGCCGCACTCGGGGCATTGTAGGGGGCGTTCAGTCCGCCTGCGGAGTAACAGAGACGCACGAAGCGCTGACAATAGCCGTCATACTCCGTGCTGCCAAGGAGCGAACGCCCATATGTGAGTATCGCATAGAGCTGAGTCTCCCGAAGCCCCTCCGCCTGTGCAGCGAAGGGCAAAACTGCGGTCACCGCCACGAGCATGACGAGCGCCACCGCAAGCATACGCCCCGTTATGGATATGCCCGTTCTGCCGCCCCCGGTCATGTTCGTCATAGCGGTCCGCCCCTTTCGTCATTATTCGCCCCCATTTTACAAAACAGCCGCGGTGCGTGTCAATGGTATGTTCTTCCTGCGGGGGAGGCTTCCATAAATATATAACCCCGCATCCCGGGGACGGGAGCGGGGTTATGGTTATTGACGATCGGTTATAACTCAGTTCATGCTGAGCACTGCACGCGCAATGAGGAGTGCGTCCGTCATATCGATGACGCCGTCCCCGTTCATGTCGGCTACTGCAAGAGCCTCGTCACTAAGCGTCATAAGACCAAGGTTATGCCTTATGAGCAGCAGAGCATCGTCCATCGTCAGAATCCCGTTGAGGTTGACGTCGCCGAGCAGTATGTCGTCGCCGGAGTAGTCAACGTTGTCGAGGTATACGCCGTCGAAGCCATCCTCAACGGCGGGATCCTTCTCAAACGTCCACTCAAAGACATACTCGCCGTCGGCCGCTGCGGTATAGGTATAGGACGTCCAATCTTTATCCGTGCCGGAATCCTCAAACACCTTTTCACCGTTCGCATAGAACCTGAAGTAGTCAAAGTCCACCTCACTGCCGACCTTATACTCGAACGTGAGGGTCTCGCCGGCAGTCATGTCGATGGTTGTCGTGACGGAGGACTCGGAATCTGCAACGCCGTTGTTGGTACTCATGGCATAGTACCTGTCGTCGGACTGTACCGCAACGAAGGGATAGCTTCCTGCGGAGACGAACATGAGGTTGCCGTCCTCAACATTCAGAGCCTCTGCAAGATCCAGATCCGGCTGAGTGGTAACGGCTACCTCAAGGGTATCGAACACCTCGCCGTCAACCATAACGGTGCAGGTAACGGTACACTCGCCGGGAATGACGCCGGCGGTGATGGTCGCCATACTATTGTTGCCGGAGACCGTTGCAATGCTCTCATCGGAAGAGGTCCAGACGAGCTCATATGCGTTTGCTTCAGAGGGGGTGCCGATGAAGTCGATGACATCGCTTGTTCCGAGGGTAAGCGTAGTCTCATACTTGTCAAGCTCACAGCCGGTTAGGTAGACGGGATCGGTGTTGACCTCATCCAGGAAGAACATGCCGTTAATTACACGACCGCCGCCATTGCCTATCCTGTGGATAGCAAATGTATTGGTGTCGAAGTCATAGCGGAACACGCCGCCTGTGGCGTACATGTTGTAGCCGAGCCAGCTCCAGTGAGAACTGACGATGACGCTGTTGGTGGTCTCATCATAGAGCAGACAGCCGGTGTAGCCCTTTACACCCACATGGCTTGCGCCGTACTGCGGATCGTAATCGGGCATCTCGACTATCTGGACCACATTACCCTCATAGTCATACACATAGAGGTTGCTGTTGGTGTCATACATACATATTCTATTGCTTTCCATAACATCCATGCCCCACTGGTTGAACATATCCTCCGGCGTAAAGAGGTATGTGATCTCACCGGTTGCGAGATCCAGCTTGCCTACATGGTTGTCATTGGCAAGGCCGCCGTAGTTGGTAGTGCGGTACACAACGATACACTCATTGGTCTCGGGATCAAAGCCTATGTTGGTAACCTTGCATGCGGAACCGTTGCTCGAGATGGGTTCCCAGACACGCTCAAGCTCGAACGTATGGATGTTCAGTGTGGAAACTGCGCCCATCAGTCCGGCCTCCGACTCAACAACATAGACGATACCGTCGTTATCGACGGAAGCATCGTGGTACGCATACTCTCCGCCGAAGAAGCTGCTGTCAATGGGCTTGATCTCCGGCTCGGTGAGGTTCTCGTAGTAGGCGTTGGTGCCGATGTTGAAGGATATCCACGCATTCTCACACCGGTTAGTTGCGTAGTTCTCGGTTGCATAGCCGACGATCTGACGGCCGCGGTCAAGTATACTGCCGGAGATCACTGTGGCGATACCGTTGTTTATCTCATATACCGCCTCATTGCCGGCATAGTCGGCAACGCTCACATAGTATGTGGCGAGGTCTGTCGCATATTCGGAAGCCACATTGCGCTCGGCAGCGTAGACGCCGGTCTCGTATACGAGGTTGGTAAGCTCGGCATCGGAGTATACGCCGTAGTAGGCAACATAGTTCTCATCGATCACGCTGATCCCGGTCTCGGTAACGGCGATCTCGGGAGCCTGTGTATCCTTTGTTACAGGGATGACCCAGCGACCAGACTCGTTGTCTTCGGGACGATATTCTTCGTGGTCGAGCCATGTCTCAAGCACGAGGTAGACCGTCTCGTTCTCCTCAAGCGCTGCCCAGTCGTAATCGATCAGGATATCATGCCAGGATTCGCCGCTGCTGCCGAAGCCGCCGCCGTAGTAATCCTTGGTCTGATACGCAGCTGTGTAAAGAGTGTCGATCACGTTGCCTTCAGCATCCTCAACAAGGAGCTTGACCAGGCTCGCATTGCGGAGGAGCTGATACTGGATGTAGTTAAACTCATCGAGTATGCCGTCACCGTTGGGGGAGACAGCGTTCCTGTCGGAGAGATAGGTCTGACCGACCATGCTTGCATACTGGTTGATGCCGAGGTACTGCTCCATGCCGTAACCGGCGATGTTGAAGCCGGGGCTGATAAACTGGGAATAGCAGACATTGCCCGTCTCGACATCCCAGTAGTAGCCGCGGTCGAGCATGGAAGGCTCGTCCCAATCGCCGACATAGCCGAGGAACGGTATGGAGAGATCCTGAGCATCCTCCTCAACAGCTACGAAGCGCACAAAGCCTTCGAGGAAGCTGCCCACGGGGAAGTACTCGTCGTAATATGCCATGAGATCTGCGTTTGCGGAGATGGTCATGGTAACCGTTGTCTCGCCGCCTGCGGGCACAGTAATGAGCTCGGGCGCATCGTTCTCGACCATGGAGGAAACATCATTGGGCGCCAAACATGTCAGGTCGACTTCTGTACTGGGAGAGGAAATGACCCATGTGCCCGAGAAAACCTGGGTTACGACCGCTTCGGCCATTGCATCGATCTCAACGGTGTAGCTGCGGTCATTTGCACCAAAGTTGTGGAGGGTAACGGTGAATGTGAACTCGCCGGTCTCGCTGTCGTCAAGCTCGAGCTTGGGGCGGTCACAGCCGTCGACCGTCACATAGGTGTCGGTGGTAACAGCCGCATAGACGTCGATGATGCCTGCGCCCTGCTGACGGACAAAGCCGCTTACCTGGTTTGCGGTGTTCATCGCAAACGTATAGGCAAGGTTGGTGATCGTTGCGGCATCGGCATTGGGGAATATGTCCACCAACCTCTGCTTGATCATCGCCATGGCAGCCGCAATGTGGGGGGTGGCCATGGATGTGCCGCTCCATATTTCATAGGCGGCGTCGCCGTCGCCGACAGCGGAGTTAACATCATCGCCGGGAGCGCTGATCTCGGGCTTAATCTTGAGGTCTGCCGTGGTGCCCCAGCTTGAGGAGGACGCCATGGAGAGAGCGGCATGGTTGATGCCTCCAACGATAGCGCCGGGAGCCTGCATGTCGTCGCCCAGCTCGGCAACGACCGCCTCGCCTTCGGACATCGTCATGATTCCGAGAGGGATATTGCTCTGCACGGATGGATTAAAAGAGCCGGCAGCATTGTTGAATATGATGATTCCGGCTGCACCTGCGGCCTCAGCGTTTGTACACTTTTCCGAGAAGGTAAGCGTACCGCGCTGAACAACGGCGATAGAATTGGTGACGCTTTCACCGAGCGCTTCAAACTCCTCAACGGAACCGAGCCCGGCGTACACGACGGTATATTCGCCCGGGATGGCGCCGAGGCCCGTAATGCCGCCAACCACGCCATAGTTGAAATCTTTGCCGTTTACCTCAAGATGGCCTATGTTGGCATCGCTGTTAACAACGGAGCCGACAGCAAAGGAGCCGTCAAACGTGGCAGGGGCGCCCACCATGCCGTAATCGGGGTTGGTGGTAAGGGTTCTGTATGTGTTGGAGTAGAAATTGCCGAAGGTTGTCCACTTGAGATTATGGGAATCGTTACCTGCCGCCACATTGATGGACACGCCCGCAGCCTCAAGGGAGTCGCAGACTGCATCCATATTGGGCAGACCGATGTAGGCCGGGTCGGTAAAGCCTGCGGGGGTACCGAGGCTCATGTTGACGGAGTCAACGCCGAGGTACACGCAGTCCTCCATGGCAGAGAGTATGGTGCTGAAGTATGCGCTGCCGTTGTCCTCAAACACCTGGAATACTGCAAGCTGAGCATCGGGAGCAATGCCCTTGAAGTCTGCGCCGTTGTTTCCGGCGGCAATACCTGCAACGTGGGTGCCGTGATCGGTTGAGGTGTGGTTGGGGGTATAGTCGTCATCGAAATAGTCCCAGTTAAACGCCAGCTTGGCATTATAGTAGAGCTGGGAGGCATCGGTGCCGAAGTGAACCACGGAACCGTACTGATCGATGACGCTCTGGAGATACTCAACGGTGAACCTTGGCTCCTCGGGCATTACGCTGAACGCCTCATGGGTGCTGAGGATACCGGAGTCGAGTATGGCGATGACGCTGCCTGCGCCGGTGTAACCGAGCTCCCAAACCTGCTCTGCGCCGATAGTGCCAGCGCTTGTTGCAGTTTGGGGATTGACTGTGCCATCCTTCTCAACGGGGTTGGTGAACTCCATGGGGATGAATGCCGTTACGCCGTCGAGCTTATTGATCTCGCCGAGCATCCAGTATTCGCCCCTGAATGAGAAGCCGTTGAAGAGAAGTCCGTAGCTGTCCTCAACCTCGATTCCTGTGCCGAGAGCGGCTTCGATGCGCTTTTCAACGGCGGGGAGCTTGCTGATGACGGTGGATGCAAGCGCCTTCGCACTCTCAAGATCGGCGCTTCTCAGCAGGGCGGGATCCCCCTCCACCTCGACCATTATCATAACCTCGGTATCGGGCGCAACGGATTCGCTCTGAGTGTTCTCAAGAACGGAATCCTGAGCCGCATTGCCGGGGACGACTGCTGCAAATACGGACGAAACGCCCGTAAGCAGCATTGTGACTGCGATCAGCGCTGCGATCGCTTTCCTTGTTTTTTGCATCTCGAAACCTCCTTCTTAAATGCAGATTTGAGGCACAGTATATCATTTTCGTCAACTTTTTTAAGTCCTTTTTTGTCATTTTAAATATTTTTATAAGGTATGTTGTTTTTGGGTTTACAAATCTGCGCAGTGGTGTTATAATAGTTTTTCAGCAAACCTGTGAGCGAGACAAGCAGGAGCCTGGAAAACCCTTTCAGAGCGAGTCGTGGGCGGTGCAAGCACGGTATGGGTCGGGCGCCCGTATCACTCGTGAGCGAGGCGGCGAAAGCGGAGTTTTTTCCCGTTATTAGTCGTCTACGGAGGCCTCCGTTATGGGCATTGAGGCGTCCCGTTGGTACACAACGGGGAATTCGGGTGGTACCGCGCAAAGCATACTGCGTCCCGACGGATCGTTCCCGTCGGGGCTTTTGTTTTGAAAGACTCCGAAAGCCGCAGACACAAACAAACTATCCTTGAAAGGACGGATTAACGATGTACAAGAAGGTTTCAACATCGCTGGATTTCATCCCACGCGAAAAGGAGATCCTCGCATTCTGGAAGGAGCATCACATATTTGAAAAGTCCGTAGAGCTGCGCTGCGACGCAGAGCCCTACACGTTCTACGACGGTCCTCCCACCGCAAACGGTAAGCCGCACATCGGTCATGTACTCACTCGTGCGATGAAGGATATTGTCCCGCGCTACCGCACCATGAAGGGCTATAATGTCCTCCGCAAGGCCGGTTGGGACACGCACGGCCTGCCCGTTGAGCTTGAGGTAGAAAAGACGCTCGGACTTGACGGCAAGGAGCAGATCGAGCAGTACGGAGTGATGCCCTTTATCCAGAAGTGCAAGGAGTCCGTATGGAAGTATAAGTCCGAGTGGGAGCACATGAGCGACCAGGTCGGCTACTGGGCGGATATGGAGAACCCATATGTCACCTATACGGACGACTACATCGAATCCGTGTGGTGGGCTCTTAAGACCATCGACGACAAAGGGCTGCTCTACAAGGGGCACAAGATAGTCCCTTATTGCCCTCGCTGCGGCACCGCCCTATCCAGTCACGAGGTGGCGCAGGGCTATAAGGACGTCAGGGAAACGTCCATATATGTAACATTCCCCATAAAGGGTGCGAATGACGGCACGCAACTCATCGCATGGACGACAACGCCGTGGACGCTTCCCTCCAACGTTGCCCTCTGCATCAATCCGGACGAGGACTATGTAAAGGTCGAGAAGGACGGGAAGCGCTACATACTGGCAAAGGCGCTTGTTGAGAACGTGCTTGGCGAGGATACGTCCGAGCTTGCGCTCTACAAGGGCAACGAGCTCGTGGGGCTTGAGTACGAGCCACTGTTCGACTTCCCCGTAAACCACAGGGGCAAGAAGGGCTGGAGGGTCGTCTCCGACGGGTATGTCACACTATCCGACGGCTCCGGCGTGGTACACATCGCCCCCGCATTCGGCGTTGACGACGGCAGAGTCGGCAAGGAGTGGGATCTGCCCTTTGTACAGAACGTCAGCATAAAGGGTGAGATGGCCGGCGGCACACCCTGGGACGGCGTGAATGTCAAGAAGGCCGACCGCCTTATAATCGAGGATCTGCGTGCGCACGGCAAGCTCCTGAAAGAGCTCGTGTATGAGCACAGCTATCCCTTCTGCTGGCGCTGCGATACGCCGCTGATTTACTTTGCGCGCGAGGGTTGGTTCGTTGAGATGACGCGCCTGCGTGAAAAGCTGCTTGACTTCAACCGCCGCATCAACTGGATACCCGAGGCAATAGGCTCCGGCCGTATGGGCAACTTCCTCGACAATGTTAACGACTGGGCGCTCTCCCGTGAGCGCTACTGGGGCACGCCGCTGCCCGTTTGGATGTGCAGCGAATGCGGCCACCATATCACGATAGGCAGCCGTGCGCAGCTGCTTGAGCGCTTCCCCGAGGCGGCGGAGGATATTGAGCTGCACAAGCCCATGCTCGATCCGCTGGTGTGCCGCTGCGAGAAGTGCGGCGGTGAGATGCACCGCGAGCCCGTGGTCATCGACTGCTGGTTCGACAGCGGCTCGATGCCCTTTGCGCAGTGGCATTATCCGTTTGAAAATAAGGAAAAGTTTGAGGCTCGCTATCCTGCGGACTACATATCCGAGGCGGTCGATCAGACCCGTGGCTGGTTCTACACGCTGAACGCCATTGCGGCCTGTCTGTTTGACGAGCCTGCCTTTAAGAACTGTATAGTGCTCGGCCATGTATGCGACATGGACGGCAAAAAGATGAGCAAGCATCTGGGCAATGTCATAGCGCCTGCGGATGTTCTTAACAAGCAGGGTGCGGACGCCGTGCGCTGGTACTTCTACACCGGCTCGTCCCCGTGGCTCCCCACGCGCTTCAGCGGCGATGCCGTGAGCGAGAGTCAGCGCAAGTACATGGGCACGCTTTGGAACACATATGCGTTCTATGTGCTGTATGCCGACATCGACGAGTTTGACCCGACCGCACACCGCCTCATTCCGGAAAATCTCTCCGCAATGGATAGATGGGTGCTGAGCAGGCTCAACTCCCTTGTAAAGGCGGAGGATGCGTTGCTTGATTCCCTCCGCATAACCGAGGCCGGACGTGAGCTTGCCAAGTTTACGGACGATCTCTCCAACTGGTATGTAAGGCGCTGCCGCGAGCGCTACTGGGGCAGCGGCATGACCCCAGATAAGGGAGCGGCGTACATGACCCTTTACACTGCGCTTGAGACGCTTGCGAAGCTCACTGCTCCGTTCACGCCGTTCATTGCGGAACAGATCTATCAGAACATCGTCCGCACCTGCGACAGGAACGCCCCCGAGAGCGTGCATCTATGCGACTATCCTGTGGCGGATGAGAGATTTATCGATCCCGAGCTTGAGCGTGACATGGATGCGGTATATCGCATTGTCGTGCTTGGCCGCTCCGCTCGCTCGCAGGCTAACATCAAGAACCGCCAGCCGCTCTCCGAGCTGCTCGTTCAGGGTATTGAGGCCCTGCCCGATATGTACAACGAGATCATAATGGGCGAGCTCAATGTCAAGGCGGTGCGCTACGTTTCTGACGCCTCGTCCTTCATCAGCTACAGGGTAAAGCCTCAGCTCAAGCTGTTGGGGCCTCGCTACGGAAAGCTGCTCCCCAAGATCAACGGCTACCTGCAGAATACCGAGGGCGTGGGCAACCTCTGCGTTGCCGCTCATGCCGAGGGCAAGCCCTTTGTGTTCACGCTTGAGGGCGTTGAGATATCCCTCCTGCCAGAGGATGTGCTTGTTGACACGGTAAAGCGTGAAGGCTTCTCCGCCGTGAGCGAGCATGAGCTGACCGTGGTGCTCAACACTGCGTTGACCGTCGAGCTCATAAACGAGGGCTATGTACGCGAGCTGGTATCCAAGCTCCAGACCATGCGCAAGGATGCGGGGTTTGTGGTCACCGACCATATCCGCATATACTGTCACGGCAATGGGCGCATAGAGTCCCTTGCAAAGGCGCGTATGGCAGATATATGCTCTGACACTCTCGCAGATGATATAGTGTTTGTTGCCATTCCCGAGGGCGTCTTCTGCAAGGAATGGGATGTGAACGGCGAGAGAGTGACCCTCGGCGTTGAAAGGATATGATCTGGTTTTGCCTATGAGATCGCTTAAGCTCGTGCTCCGCTCAATATACCCCCTGCTCTGTGCTGCGGCACTGCTTCTCTGCGGCTGTGCGGCGGATGAGCGTGAGCCCATCTACAATGCAGGCGTTGCCGCATACGAGGCGAACGACTTTGAAACCGCTTATGCTTATTTTGTTGCGGCAGACGGGTATGCCAATTCGCAGGAGTATCTGGATGCCATTGAGGAGTATGAGCAGCTATATCTTACCGCCGTGGAGGAGTTCAACGAGCGTCGGTATGAGGATTCCAGAAACACGTTCTCCGCCGTTTCTGAGTTTGGTAACTCGCAGGAGTTTATCGACTTTATCGATGACCTTAAATCCCTCTATGAGGAGGGACTGCATCTCTACAATGAGGGCGACTATATTGCCGCCCGGGAGAGGTTCGTACAGTCCTGCGGCTATGGCTCTGCCGATGCCTACATCGCAAGCATCGACAAGATGGAGGAGTTCTATCAGTCGGCATTTGATATGTTCAATCAGGGCCGCTATGCGGAGGCTATAGAACTATTTGAGGCGATCGGGGTGAACTACAGGGGCTCCTACGACATGACGAGCTATCTGTACGGCCTGCTTGAGACGCAGAGCATACTCCTTTCGGACTATATGGAGGCATACATCGAGAGCAATGCAGAGGCCGGCATCGCCATGCAATACCTCCTTACCGATATCAACGAGGCAGGCTTCATGCTCTCCGACTCAAACGATGTCATGTTCATGGGCAATACCGATGAAAGGGGATTTATCACGCAGATATCCTTCTGGATAAGCACCTCGCTTGCCGAGGAAGCGGGCGACGACGGCGTGCATGCCATACTTGCGCACTGCATACGGGCGCTAAACATCGATATGCTTTCCCACGGAGACACCGTCTCGGGCATGGAGGAGTACATGGCAGGCTCCGCCACATACGGCAATTTCCGATTTGAGCTTACATATGATGACGCAGGGTTCGTGATACTCACCGCCGTGTATCTCTACGGCTGATAAAATCTGTTAAAGGGAACTGTCGCGCAAAAATCCGTGTATGTCATGCCGTAAGAAAGAGGACATCAAGTTATGATACGGGAAGTTGCACCAAATATATACCGGATCTCCGTTCCTTTACCGGGCAATCCTCTGCGGGAGCTTAACAGTTACCTTGTAAAAGGAGGGGAGCGCAGCCTTCTCATTGACACCGGTTTCCGGCAAAAGGCGTGCCGGTCAGCGCTGCTTGAGGGTATGCAGGCTATCGGCGTTTGGATGGAGCAGACCGACATTTTGCTGACCCATCTGCATGCTGACCACACCGGACTGGTTTCCGATATCGCATCATCGGAAAGCATGGTTTATATTGACGCCAACGATCGGGATTGGCTGATGCGTGATACCCGTTCTTTGCTCCTGATGCAGGAGGACGCGCGCTTTGTTTCCGCAGGCATTGATGCTGCAATGCTCTCGCAAGTATCACAGACGCATCCGGGACGAGCTTTAGCCTCTGACTTGGATTTTGATCGATATGAGCCGCTCTATGAAGGCAACAGTCTAAGGGTAGGGGAATATGTTTTGGAGGTGATCCGGACGCCCGGACACACTCCGGGTCATATCTGTCTTTGGCTGGAGGAGCAGCGCATCATGTTCACGGGAGATCATGTGCTTTTTGACATTACGCCCAATATTACCTGCTGGCCAAATATGGAGGATGCGCTTGGCTGTTATCTTAGCAGTCTGCGTCGGGTACGAGAATATCCTGTGGTGCTTGCGCTGCCCGCGCATCGGTCTACCGGCGATTTTCATAGTAGGGTAGACGAACTGATTGAGCACCACGCATTTCGTTTGCAGGAATGTCTAAAGGTGGTTCAAGGTCAGCCCGGGCTGAGTGCATTTGATATCGCCGGGCGACTGACTTGGCGTATTCGGTCGCGGGATTGGCAAAGTTTTCCCACCACTCAGAAATGGTTTGCGGTAGGCGAATGTCTGTCCCACCTGGATCTGCTGGAGAAAACAGGCCGGATCTACCATAGAACAGAAGACGGCGTCCAGCGGTACTATCCTGTCTAACAGACAAAAGGGCCCGTTGCAAAATAGGCCCATAAGCAAAAAGAGAGCTTCGGATTTCCGAAAGGGGTTTCCAAAGCTCTCTTTTTTGCTTAAGGTTAAGGTATGAAACAGAATCAAAACCAAGACCGGTGTAAGGTATATGAGCGCCACGGTCAACTGGTATTTGCGATTAATTCTGAAATCATAATACCGGAGGACGCACCTGTCCGTCTGCTGAACGCCCAGCTTGAGGAACTGGAGTACGGGAAACTGTACGAAGCGTATTCTTCCAAAGTGAGAAAATCGGCGACATAGGCGCCGGCCAACGGCTGGAGTCTGGTTTGTTATGCTCACTTTGGACTAAAAACCGCAGATTTTACGGCGATTCCGATAATTTGAACCGTTCCAGACAGCAGAGAACCCGCCGCAGAATGTTTTAATTCTGCAACGGGCCCCTTTTGACGTTTGCTATTACCTCATGATGCTCTGGCCCGAGTGCTCTCGATTCATACAGGACTGCAGGGTGCAAGAGGGCATCGATCACTCATCCTCATCATCAGGGAGAATGGCGTTATGAAACACCTCCTGAACATCGTCGTTATCCTCAAACATATCAAGCAGGCGGGTGATCTTATCGACCGTCTCCTGATCGGTCACGTTGACAGTGTTGGAGGGAATCATGCTGAGCTCTGCGGAGAGGAAACTAAAGCCCCTCGCCTCAAGCGCCTCACGCACGGCATAGTAGTCGGAGGGAGCGGTGTATATCTCAAAGCAGTCATCCTGCGGAACAAAATCCTCCGCACCGACATCGAGAGCCTGCATCATAAGCTCGTCCTCATCGATATCGGATGTGCGCTCGATGACAATAAGTCCCTTCTTGTCGAACATCCAGCTCACGCAGCCGCTGTTGCCCATGCCATTGCCGTACTTGTCAAAGAGATGGCGGATCTCGGCAGCAGTGCGGTTGCGGTTATCCGTAACGACCTGTACGATGAGAGCCATGCCTCCGGGACCGTAACCCTCATAGGTACCCTCTTCATAGTTGACGTTGCCGCCCTCACCGGCAGCCTTCTTGATGGAGCGGGTGATGTTATCGTTGGGCATATTGGCGGCCTTCGCCTTGGAGATGATGTCACGCAGCTTGGAGTTGTTCGCCGGATCTGCGCCGCCCTCTTTGACGGCGATCGCTATCTCGCGTCCGATTTTGGTGAACACCTTACCGCGCTGGCTGTCGGTCTTCTCCTTCTTGTTCTTGATGTTTGCCCATTTGGAATGTCCTGACATAAAAACCTCCTGTCATATCGAAGCGTGTGGGGCACACACAATTATTGCTTTATCAATCGAGCGGGTAGCACACCGCCACCACTCTTGACCGAGACATGCCTATGTTCCAATCATAGTCGCCGAGACAGGTGATGAGCGTGAGCCTATCCTCCCCGTCGAGCTGCATGACCTCCGGCGGAACATCATCCGCCAGGTAGGTGTTGATCGTTGCAACAAAGTAGAAGCGGTAGTTGCCGTTCTCCATCTGGACGCCTATCCTGTCGCCAACCTGCAGGCCGTTGTGCAGTATGCCGAACAGCCCGAGCTGACCGGCGTAGCGATTATGACCGGCAATTATGCAGTTGCCCGGCATATTGGGTGCAGGGCCGTACATGTACCAGCCGGCAACGGTGGCGGAGGGGATCGTCCCCATCGAGCCGTCCTCGGCAAGACCGACAGGCTCAACGGGGCAGGTAATGTCGTGATCGTAGAACACGACATATTTCGGCGCGATGGGCGTGGGCTCGGGGGTGGGAGACGGCGCCGGCGTGGTAGTGGGATACGCCCAATCGACAGTCGGCTCCGGCACGCCCGTAGGTATTTCCACGACCTGCTCGTTAGTTGGAGTCGGCGTCACAGTGCCGGGCGGGAATGTTGCCTCGCTTCTGTCACCGCCCCTGTCCACAAACAGCAGAGTGCTGTTGCGCAGTATTATGTACACGCCTACAAGCACAAGCACGGCGGAAATGCAGTACAAAATGCGATTGAACCTGCGATTCCTGCGGCGACGCTCCTCAGAGGAGACATCCACGGCCTTGCCCTTGCGCAGCATGTTTTTATCCTTTTCCGTATTCTTGTCCATACGGGCTTTATTATAACAAATAAAATTGCGGTTGGCAACAAAAATAAAGTGTGGTATAATAGAGGTTGAGTGAATTTGTGCGGCTTTTATTAAAAGCACAGGCAAGGAGAGAAAAATGGACTTAAGGCTCAATATCTGCGAGCGTGTTTCCGCCGTATGCGGCATACCT
Source organism: uncultured Clostridia bacterium (assembly GCA_944336475.1). Taxonomy (GTDB): domain Bacteria; phylum Bacillota; class Clostridia; order Christensenellales; family CAG-138; genus CALVLD01. Next base: position 33,756 of record CALVLD010000015.1, on the reverse strand, counting down.
GCCGGGGAGATCGCCGGTTGGCTGGAGACTCCCCCGTCCCCCGATAAAGGCGATATTGCCCTGCCATGTTTCAAACTCGCAAAGACGATGAGGAAGGCTCCCCCTGCCATCGCAGTGGAGCTTGCCGATAAGCTTTCCGATATAGACGGCGTTGTTCGCATAGAGCCCACAGGCGGATACCTCAACTTCTTCCTCGACCGCGGCGGTGAAGCAAAGGCTGTTATACTTCGTGTGCTGAACGACGGGGCCTCCTACGGCGCAAGCACCGAGGGCGAGGGGAAGAATGTCTGCATAGATTATTCCTCGATCAATATCTGCAAGCCCTTTGCGATACACCATTTGACCACGACGGTGCTTGGGCACTCGCTTAAGCGGATATATGACCACCTCGGCTATCATACGATAAGCATAAACCACCTTGGCGACTGGGGCACGCAGTTCGGCAAGATGCTCGTTGCGTTCCAGAAATGGGGCGACAGACAGACAGTGGAGAGCGGTTCGCCTGTGCGCGAGCTCGTAAAGCTCTATGTCCGCTTCCATGAGGAGGCAGAGAAGGATCCCTCGCTTGATGATGAGGCCCGTGCGGCGTTCCGCAAGATAGAGCTTCACGATCCTGAGAGTTGGGAGCTCTTTGAGTGGTTCCGTGAGGTCACGCTCAAGGATGTTGAAAAGGTCTACAAGCTTTTGGGCGTTGAGTTTGACAGCTACAATGGCGAGGCCTTCTATGAGGATAAGATGCCCGCCGTGATACAGTCCCTTGTGGACAAGGGCATAACAAAGGTCGATAACGGCTGCACGATAGTCGACCTTTCGGAGTATGGCATGCCCCCCTGCCTCATACTTAAGTCCAACAGCGGTACAACATATCACACCCGTGATATCACCGCAGCGGTGTACCGCAAGAATACATATGATTTTTATAAGAATCTGTATGTCGTTGCGTACCAGCAGAATCTGCACTTCCGTCAGCTCTTCAAAGTGCTGGAGCTTATGGGCAACGACTGGGCAAAGGATTGCGTGCATGTCAACTTCGGCATGATAAGCATGGCGGATATGACATTCTCCACACGCAAGGGCAATGCCATATATCTGGAGGATGTGCTCCGTGCATCCATCGAAAAGACTCGTGCCATCATGATGGATAAGTCCCCCGACCTGCCCGACATGGACGAGGTCGCCCGTCAGGTGGGCGTAGGCGCCGTAGTGTGGGGGCCGTTGTACTCCAGCCGTATAAAGGACTTCACCTTCTCATGGGATAAGGCCCTCAATTTCGAGGGGGAGACGGCGCCGTATGCGCAGTACACGCACGCTCGCTGCTGTTCCGTGCTGCGCAAGGCGGAGGGGTACGATGCCTCCGCCGCGGACTGGTCAAAGCTTGGCGATGAAAGCAGCGCCGCACTTATCAAGGCTATTGCCGCTCTGCCCGACGCCATCCGCTCCGCCTCAGAGAAGTATGAGCCTTATCTCATCAGCCGAACGGTGATAGATATCTGCTCACGCTTTAACAAGTTCTACTTCGACAACAGGATAATGGACGACGACGCCGGCACAAGGAACGCACGGCTTGCCGTGACCGATGCGGCTCGCATCGCAATAAAACTCGGTCTATTCCTCGTTGGCGTGGAAGCTCCCGAAAGGATGTAAATTAAAATATACCATTATGATGAAAGGAAGTATTTATGGTCATAACCGATGAATACCGCCAACAGTTGGCGGCGACCATTGCTGCCCTCAAGCAGGCGGGTGAATCTCTTTAACCTCGCCGATATGGCAGCGGAAAAGAATCAGCTTGAGGAGGACATGGCCCGAGAGGGCTTTTGGGACGACATAGAGAACGCCAATAAGGCCAACCAGCGCATGAAGACCCTGCAGTCCAAGCTGGACAAATACGCACGGCTCAGCTCACAGTGTGAGGATTTTGAGACACTGCTCGACATGGCCGATGAGGAGCAGGATGAGTCCCTCTACGAGGAGATTCCCGTTGAGTTTGAAAAGCTCTCCGCTGCTATCGAGGAGTTCCGCATTGCCACACTGCTAACGGGGCCTTACGACGGGGCAAACGCTGTGCTCTCGCTCCATGCAGGCGCAGGCGGCACTGAGGCGCAGGATTGGGTCAGCATGCTCTACCGCATGTATGTTCGCTACTGCGAGCGCACAGGGTATACCGTAAGGACGCTCGATATGCTCGACGGCGACGAGGCGGGCATAAAGTCCGTCACATTTGAGGTGGACGGCGAGAATGCCTACGGCTACCTCAAGGCGGAGAAGGGCGTGCACAGGCTTGTGCGTATATCCCCGTACGACTCTGCGGCAAGGCGTCATACGTCGTTTGCCTCGCTCGATGTCACCCCGATATTCGATGACGATGATAACACCATTGAGATAAACCCTGAGGATATCCGCATCGATACATATCGAAGCGGCGGTGCGGGCGGACAGAATGTCAACAAGGTCAGCTCCGCCATCCGCATCACCCACTTTGCCACGGGCATAGTCGTGCAGTGTCAGAATGAGCGCAGCCAGCTTCAAAACAAGGAGATGGCCATGCGCATGCTCAAGGGCAAGCTCCTTGAGATAAAGGAGCGTGAGCGCATGGAGAAGATGGCCGATATCAAGGGTGAGCTCAAAAAGATCGAATGGGGCAGTCAGATACGTTCGTATGTGTTCCAGCCGTACACGCTGGTCAAGGATCACCGAACAGGTTGTGAAACCGGCAATATACAGGCTGTTATGGACGGTGAGATAGACGAGTTTATCCACTCCTACCTCATAAAGATGTAACTGCATATCCAAATCTCACAGTCGTTGTATCGACCCCGATGGAAGTCTGAACCGGGCGGCCTTTTCGGCCGCCCGGTTTGCCGCCTTAACGCCGGCAGGAAGGCAGACATGTTTTAGCCTCCCCGCATAAAGGCGTTTTTGTCAGGCTCCCTTGCGCAACCGAGGCTTCCTGGGCTTGCGGCCTTGCTCCCGTATATCAACGATTTTTGCAGCGATTACGGCAAGGCATTGACAGCCGCCGATATGTAGGGTATACTTGATACGTTGACATAGTTCAAAGTTTTTACTGATTGGAGGATTATGTAAATGTATCAGGGCAAGAGCGCCGTTGCCGCTCGCTCGCAGCGTTGGATCGCCAACGCATTGGTCGAGCTTATGGAGGATATGCCGTTCAGGCAAATCACCGTCAAGGACATATGCGAAAAGTCCGGCCTCTCCCGTCAGACATTCTACAACTTGTTTGATTCAAAGGAGCAGGTGCTCCGCTTTCGCCTGCACACAAACTATATGAAGCTCTACAGGCATTTTACCTCCGAAACGCTCACTATGGACGCTATCGTCGCTGCCTGCGTGCAGGCGCTCGAGAACGAAAAGGATTTTTTGAAGCTGCTCGCAAAGAACGAAATGGAGGGTCTTTTCACTGAGGAGGTTTCAAGAAATCTGGAGCAGTTGTACCGCATGTACATCGGCAGAACGGACGACCCCATAGTGATAAGCTACGGTGTGGTGTTTATCAGCGGCGCCCTCTCCCGAGCGGTCTTTCACTGGGCGACTGCCGACGACGGGTTGAGCGCAGCCGATTTTGCCCTTGTTATCAGGAAGGTCATACACGATTATCTGTTGGAGAGGGAAAGAAACGATGCTCTCACTGTTTCAAAGGAAGAAGCCGACGGCGGACAGGTTGGTTGAATACGGCTTTGAACGGCAGGATGGCGGTTTTTGCTACCGCACCCGCATAGCAGGCGAGCAGTTTCAGCTTACCGTTACGGTATCCGACTGCGGCATGGTTGATACGCTCGTCGCCGATACAGCATCGGGAGAGGCGTATGTTCTGCATCTTATCCCAGATGCAGTTGGAGCATTTGTAGGCCGTGTGCGTTCGGACTATGAGGCGGTACTTGCCGACATAGCCGAAAAATGCTTTGAGCCCGATGTATTCAAGTCCACTCAGGCAAGGGAGTTGGCGGAGTACGCCTATAGAAAATACGGCAGCAGATTGGAGTTTCTCTGGAGCAAGTTCCCCGACAATGCCGTGCTGCGCCGCATCGACACAGGCAAATGGTATGCGGCGCTGCTGACCGTATCACGCCGCAAGCTGGGATTTGATTCGGATGAGTCCGTTGAGATAATAGATCTGCGCATGCCACGGGAGCAGGCGGAGTCTATTGTAGATGGGAGGATATTCCTCCCGGGGTACCACATGAACAAGCGAAGCTGGTACACCGTTGTGTTGGACAACATCGTGCCGACGGCAGAGCTGATCCGACGCATGGGTGAGAGCCATAGCCTTGCAGTGAGGTGAGGGGATCTACCCCCTTATTTTTTTGAAGCGCAGCTTTATACACCCAATTGTGCCCGGCGCATCCGGGTCAACGGTGATATCGGCAAGCGCCTCATAGAGCGGACGTCTTTCATTGTACAGACGAATTATATTTTCCCTTACGCTTTGGGGGGCTCCATCGCCTCTTATCAGCGGACGGTTGACTGTTTTTTGCAGGAGGAGCCTTTCCAGCCTTCTGTTCAGGAACACTGTCAACCCGCTGTTTTTTATTATACGTCCGTTTTCACCGTAGAGCGGCATTCCCCCTCCGGCCGCAACTACCGTGCCTCCGTCACGAGCCACGCTTTTCAGCACCTCGCTTTCGAGCTTTCTGAAATGTTCCTCCCCATAGGTGTCAAATATGGCATCTATGGTCATGCCCGTCCGTGCCATTATGAGCTTGTCCGTATCCATGAGCGGCATATCGAGTATTGCAGCGAGCCTTTTGCCGAGCCGGGTCTTGCCGCTGCCCGACATGCCTATGAGGTAGAGGTTACCTCCCCTTCTCTGCACGATTTTAGATGATATCATAAGCGATCGCATTAGCGCACCCGCCCCCTTTTTGAGTTCATCGGGTACGGCTCCGGTGCGGCTTATTATGACCTCCTGCTCACGGCCCATATCCTCTGCAGGCAGGCCGTGCTCCCGCTTGTATGCGCCTATCTCTGCGGCAATGCCCATACGCTCGACGTAAAGCTTCATGATATCGGCATCTATAATGTCTATCCGCTTCCTCAGTTCTTCAATGTTCACAGAAGCCTCCCGTGATGAGCATGTCCAGCAGGCAGAATGCCGTGACCACTTCCACCGTAACGGCGGCACGGGGCAGAACGCAGACATCATGTCTGCCGCAGAACGTGTGCGTAACAGCTGCGCCCAGATTTGCATCATAGTGGCTCTGCGGCTGTGCGACTGTTGGTATCGGACGGAAACCCACCCTGAACACCACGGGCATTCCGTTTGACATGCCGCCGTTTATGCCGCCGGAGCGGTTGGTGACCGTGGTCATGTCGGGGTTGAATCCATCGTTTGCCTCTGAGCCGCGCATGCGGCAGATGTCGAAGCCGCTGCCGAACTCCACCGCACGAACGGCAGGTATGGCAAACAGCATATGACTCAGTACCCCCTCGAGAGTATCAAAGAAGGGTTCTCCCACGCCTACGGGAAGCCCCGTCACCGCACACTCCACCGTGCCGCCGAGCGAGTCGCCCCCATCGGCAGCATCCTTCAGCGCAGCCTCCATGCCTTCACGCACGGAGGCGTCCACGAGCGGAAAGCCCATGTCAAGCTGCGGAAGCTCCCTCATCGCAGGATCGAATCGCCTGTCGCAGACCTCGCCTATGGAGGCGATGTGCGAGCCTATCCGCACGCCACGGGCACTTATGTACTGCCTTGCCACCGCTCCTGCAAATACGAGCGGCAGCGTCATCCTGCCGGAGAACTGACCGCCGCCATTGGGGTCATTCGCCCCGCCGTACTTGCACATAGCTGCGGCGTCCGCGTGGGATGGCCGGCAGAGCCCGCGGGGATACTCCGAATCGTCATGGCTTTTGTTGTAAAAGAGTGCGATAAGCGGAGTGCCGTCCGTGCTGCCGTTATACAGGCCGCAGATCACGTCGGGCGTATCCGCCTCATGCCTTGGCGTTGCGCCTATGCCGCCGAATGCGGCACGGCGTCTTTCGATATCTCTCTGCACAGCATCCGTATCAAGCTTGAATCCTGCCGGAAGCCCGTCCACGGCGCAGCCGACCGCCCTGCCGTGGGAGACGCCGAATATGGTCAGGCGAACGGATGTCCCAAATGTATTCATATCAGAACTCCTCCCAGTGATCTCAAATCGTCAAAGAAAAGCGGTGCGCTCTTGGTCACGGCATCCGCGCCCTCTATGGTGACGGGCTGTGCGCATATCTGCGCAAGCACCGCCGCTGCCATCACTATTCGATGATCCCCAAACGCTCCGCATCTACCGCCCGCAAGGAAGCCCCTGCCATCTATCGTGATGCTGTTTATCTGCACGGACGCCTCTCCGCCGAGGCTGTTTATAAGCGTGGCAACCGCCATCGGGCGGTCGCTCTCCTTATGCGAGAGCCGCCCGGTGCCGTGTATCACAGTCCTCCCCCGTCTGCCGCATGCCGCCGCCGCAATGGGGGCTATGAGATCGGGGCAGCCGGTTATGTCGACATCGGCTTGGGTCACGAGCTCAGCCATGGCAGAATCGGGCTGGCGGGAATCCGCCTCCACGCCTGTGACGAGCACATTCGAGCCCAGTGCATTGGCCGCAATAAAATTCGCAGCATAGGAGGCGTCGCCCGATACCTTAAGGTGGGTGGGTGCGCTATATGCTCCGCCAAATATGTAGTAGCCGCTTTCCGTGCTTGTGATGTTTGCACCGAAGCTCTTTGCCATGCGGAAGGTCATATCGGCATAGCCTGACGATGCAGCGGCGTTCCGCACTGTGATGCTGCTTTCCCCCTTAAGCAGCGGCAGCGCAAGCAGAAGCCCCGATAAAAACTGCGAGCTGCGGCGGCAGGATATGCTATACTTCCCTGCTGCGAGCCGTTTTTGCATGGATATGAGCACCCCGCCGCCGGAAAGACGCTCTTTGGTGAATCGCTCCCCAAAACAGCTCTCATACTCCCCCATGCCCCGCTCCGCAAGGCGGGCATCAGCTATGAGCGCCACGCTCCCGTCAAGCGCAAGGCGCACGGGCGTGAGCATCCGCATAAGCGCCGCCGAGCCCCCGACATAGGGTATCTCCTCTCCGCATGAGGTTATTGCAAGCGCAATATCATCACACAGGGGCTTGGGAAAGAGCGTAAACGCCGAGCTTGGGTCGGCGCCGCAGAGCGCAAGCAGCAGCGCCGCGCGCACACCCTCCGACTTGGACGGCGGCGCAGATATGATTCCCTCAAGCGATATGCCGTTTTTTACTATAACCGTACTCATACCCCTCCGAACTATGAGGGTATCATAAGTCGGGCGGCTTTTCAACCGTATTCCGACGGAAAGCGTATATTTTCACAAATTCTCTGTGAAACGGTAAAATATACTTGAAATATACGGCTCAGGTTATGTAAAATATCTTCGGAAGATTATACCCATATGGGTCGGAGGTAAGTTAGATGCAGATTTCAGAACGGATGAAGAATGTCAGCGGAAGCGCCATAAGGGAACTCTTTAAGGTTCTCGGTGATCCTGAGATAATCAGCTTTGGCGGCGGCAATCCCGCCAAGGAATGCTTCCCCAAGCAGTGGGCTGCCGATACGGCGCAGTCCCTCATTGCGGAAAAGGGCGATGTGCTGTTGCAGTACGGCCCGACAGAGGGTTATCTGCCCCTACGCAAGGCATACATTGATAAGGTGCTTGCCCCGCTGGGCATCGAGGCGACGCTCGATAACGTAATCACAACGACAGGCTCCATGCAGGGACTTGACCTCATCGCAAAGACGGTCATCAACCCTGGCGACTATGTGCTTGTTGAGGAGCCCACGTTTCTCGGTACCATCCAGATATTCAACATTGCTCAGGCAAACATAATCACCGTTCCCATGCACGAGGACGGAGTACACGCAGATGAGCTTGAGGAGATGGTCAAAAAATATCGTCCCGTTCTGTTCTATACCATACCCACATTCCAGAATCCCACATCGCTCGTGATGCCCGTTGAAGTACGCAGGGTTGCTGCAAGGCTCGCCGCCGAGTATGATATGCTCGTTGTCGAGGACGATCCGTATGCTTCACTGCGCTTCACGGGAGAGGCCCTGCCTCTGATAAAGACATTTGACACCAGCGACAACACTATACTTCTCACCAGCTTTTCCAAGACCATATCTCCGGGCCTGCGTGTTGCCTGCTGCTGCGGCAACCCCGAGCTCGTCCGCAAGATGGTCGTTGCAAAGCAGGGCTCCGACACCCACTCCCCCAACCTCAACCAGGCATTGGTCGAGAGGTTCCTCATTGAGGACAGGATGCCTGCTCACCTTGACTACATCAACGGCGTATACTCCTCCTCATGCAACGCCATGATGAAGGCCATCCGTGAATACTTCCCCGATTGGGTCAAGGTCAACGATCCCGAGGGCGGTCTGTTCATATGGTGTACGCTCCCCGCCGGCTGGGACGCCGATGCGGTGTTCCATCGTTCCGTATCCGAAAAGCTCGTTGCGTTCGTTCCCGGCGCCCCCTTCTATGTACAAAAGGAGCTCGGTGCAAACTCATTCCGTCTGAACTTCTCCGCCGAGCCTGAGGCACGGATAACGGAAGGTATCCGTCGTCTGGGCGACCTCCTCCGTGAGATGGATGCGGAGATGAAGGCAATATGATCGAAAGGAATCCCCATGGAAACCCGTAACGTTTATGATATCCTTGCCGAACGCGGCTTTTTGAAGCAGTGCTCTCATCCCGAGGAGTTGCGTGAGCTTCTCGGTAAGGAAAAGCTCACGTTCTACATCGGCTTTGATCCCACTGCGGAGAGTCTTACCATCGGACACTACGTTGCCCTTTGCACAATGGCGCACATGCAGCGTGCAGGGCACAAGCCCATTGCACTGCTCGGCGGCGGCACAGCCATGATAGCCGACCCCAGCGGCAAGACGGAGCTTCGCAAGCTGCTCTCCGTTGAAGAGCTTGATCGCAATGCCGCAGGCATCAAAAAACAGATGGAACGCCTGCTCACATTCGAAGGTGAGAACGGCGCAATGATAGTCAACAATGCCGAATGGCTGCGCAGTCTCAATTTTATGGACTTTATGCGTGATATCGCCGTCCACTTCTCCGTAAACGAGATGCTTCGCGCCGAGTGCTACAAGCAGAGATTCGAGCGTGGCTTGACATTCTTTGAGTTCAGCTACATGCTGATGCAGAGCTACGATTTCCTTGTGCTCAACCGCAGGTACGGCTGTGAGCTTGAGATGGGTGGAGACGACCAGTGGAGCAACATACTGGGCGGTGCGGACCTCATCCGTCGCAAGGAGCGCAAGCGCGCGTACGCCCTTACCACCACCCTGCTCACCACTAAGGATGGCAGGAAGATGGGCAAGACCGAGAAGGGCGCCGTGTGGCTCTCCGAGGAGCGTACGAGCGTGTTCGACTTCTACCAGTACTTCCGCAATGTTGACGATGCCGATGTCAGGAATTGCCTCTGCCTGCTCACATTCCTCCCCATGGAGGAGATTGATGAGCTCACCCGCGAGGGCGCTGATATAAACGCCGCAAAGCGCAAGCTGGCATTCACTGTGACGGCGCAGGTGCATGGCGAGGAGAAGGCTAAAAGGGCTGAGGAGGCCGCTATTGCCCTCTTCTCCGGTAAGGGCGACATATCCAATATGCCTACCGTCAAGCTGACCGACGCCGATATCGAGGAAAGCGGCATGAGCATTGTTCGCCTTCTGGTGCTTGCCGGTATCGAGAAGTCCAACTCCGCCGCAATGCGCTCCGTCAAGGAGGGCGGCATCTCCGTTGACGATGTCAAGGTCACGGATACCCATGCGGTCGTAAATGCCTCCAAGCTCGACGACGGCGTGATACTCAAGAAGGGCAAAAAGACATTTGTCCGCATCACCCGATAGGTCATGCTGAAGCCCTACAAGACCGTTGCCCACCCCTCCGAAACGGAGTTTGTCGAGAAGAAGTCACGCTTCATAGGCAGATGCTTCCCTGTCGCAAGCGAGGAGGAGGCTGTGGCCCGGTTGGAGTATGTTCGCAGGCTTCACCCCGACGCCACCCACAACTGCTGGGCATACAACCTTACCGGCGGACTTATGCGCTTCTCCGATGACGGCGAGCCGGGCGGCACGGCGGGTATGCCCATAATGGACACGCTCATACGCCGCGGGTGTGAAAATGCCGTTGTGGTGGTAACCCGATATTTTGGTGGGATACTGCTCGGCTCAGGGGGGCTCGTGCGCGCATACTCTCGCTCGGCATCAGATGCCGTGGGTTTAGCAGGGGTCATCAATATGACCCCATGCACGGTGTTTGAGTTTGCGGTGGACTATCCCCGTTACGGCGGCTTAGAGGGTTTTGTTCGTCAGAGCTCGGTGGTGGACAACATCGATTTTCTGGAAAATGTGCGCTTCCGTGTTTCGGTCAAGGCGGAGTATGCGGATGCGTTCGTGGCCGCAGTTGTTGAAAGAACCGACGGCAGAGCAACGCCCATTCCCATAGGGGAAAGATATCTGGCTGTACCAGTCGGCTGAGGATCAGCCGTGAAATATGCGAAACTATCCGGACATGAAGTAAGGAGGTCTGTTATGGAAATTTCGGTAACACTCAGCAATGAGCTGAAAAAGCGTCCCACTTTAGCTGAAGAGGCTGCCCTTGGCTTCGGCAAGCACTTCACGGATCACATGTTCATAATGGAGTACACCGACGGCGAATGGCGCAATCCCCGTATCGAGCCGTACCACAGGCTCTCGCTCGATCCGTCCAGCTCCGTTCTGCACTATGCACAGGAGATATTCGAGGGTTTGAAGGCGTATCGTTCCCCCGACGGACGCATACTCATGTTCCGTCCCGATGCGAATGCAGAGCGTCTCAACAACTCCGCAAGACGTATGTGCATGCCCACCATCAACGTCGATTTCAATGTTGAAGCCATGCGCAGGCTCGTTGAGGTCGAAAAGGAGTGGGTTCCCTACTCCGAGGGAACAAGTCTGTATCTGCGTCCGACAATGTTTGCCAATGACGAGGCTTTGGGCGTGCATGCGGCGCATAACTATGTCTACTTCATAATCTGCTCGCCCTCCGGTGCGTATTACAAGGACGGCTTGAAGCCCATTCGTATCCGTGTTGAGGACAGGTATGTCCGTGCGGTGCGCGGCGGCACAGGCTTTGCAAAGACCGGCGGCAACTATGCCTGCTCCATACTTGCAGGCGACGAGGCCGAGCGTGACGGCTATTCCCAGGTGCTCTGGCTCGACGGCGAGCATATGAAGTATGTCCAGGAGGTTGGTGCCATGAACATGATGTTTGTCATCAATGGCAAGCTCGTCACCGCCGATCTTGAGGACACCATACTGCCCGGCGTGACACGCCGCTCCATACTCACACTTGCCCGTGATATGGGCATGGAGATCGAGGAGAGGCATATCGCCATCGATGAGCTCGTTGCCTACGCCGAGTCCGGTGAGCTTCAGGAGGCATTCGGCACGGGTACGGCTGCAGTAGTCTCCCCGGTAGGCGAGCTGGCATATCGTGACAAGCATATGGTCATTGGCGGCGGCAAAATCGGAGACATAACCATGCGCTTCTACAACACCCTCACGGGGATACAGTGGGGCAGGCTGCCCGACGCCCACGGCTGGACGAAAGAGGTATGCCGCATATAACGGCTGAAATATTTCTATTGAGTATCGACCTTTCCCGTTTGTAAAAGGGAAGCAGACCGTCAACAATCCCTGCGTGGGCGGGGTGTTGGCGGTCTTTTGATTTGTGCAGGCGCAGAACTTTTTTATTCAGTTATTCATCATCGTCATCATAGTCGTCATGGTCGTCATCATCGCTGCTATCATTGTGCGTCACGGCTTTGACTATAGCGTTCAGCGCCCAGCGGAGTATGGGTATCGCCATAAATATCACCCAGCCCGGATGCCAGAGGTCAAACATAATACCCATAAACAGATAGACGGCGGTTATCAGCACCTCCCACGGGAATACCGTGAGCGTTCGTATGCCTCTCCTTTGGGAGATGGAGTTTGTTATCGAGGCAAACATGGGTATCAGGAAGAACAGCAGCCAGCCGCATGCCCATCCCCCCTTGCCGAACAGAAAGCCCACGGCGATGTATGTTGCTGATACCAGCACGGCAAATCCTGCGTTGAGGAGCGCCGCTCGATTACCGCCTCGAGCAGCGGCTGCTATCATCAGATACACGGGGATTGCCAACAGCATCAGCCATGTGGGAGACCAGCATGTGGTAGCAAGCCCTATCACGACATATGCTCCTATTATGATAGCTGGTACAATGATGTCATAGCTTCGGAGACTTCCACCCTTTAATGCGCCATAAATGGTGTAATAGACGGGGATAGTGAGGAAGAGCATCCACGCCGGATGCCACAGATCCCCGAGAAAGCCCAGCAACAGAAATGCCACCGTAACCATAACGGCAAAGGGAAAGCCTGCAAGGAAGCCCTTCTTTACGCTATCCCCAGTGGATCTTCCCATATTATCAGGTCTATCCTTTGAAACGATGACCGTCTTTTTGCCCTTATCGGTTATTATAAGGGTGATCCAGCGCTTGACCTCGGAGTCATACTCCTGCCGAACATAGCGCTTGCCCTTGCCCCACACGGTGTTGTAGGCGCAGAACTTTTCCTTCCCGTTTTCGTTGAAACGCACGCCCTCATCGCCTGGGCGGATATCGGTTATGCCGTCCGCCATATCCTTAGCCCTTTTGCTGTTGCCGCCGTCCTTAACATATACGCCGTCCTTGGAGCATTTGACCGCAGCGTCCCCGCAGGCTTCTCTTTCATTTGCATAAATGCCATCATTTACATAAATGCCATCCCAGCCAATGTGAACGGTATCGCCGTCCTCCCTCTCCACATGGATGCCGTTGAAGCCTATGTTTACATAGTCGCCGCCCCTCTTGGACTTCTTTTCGTGTTCGTCCCCCGGCGTATCCTCGGGCTCAGGCGTTGGTATCTCATCACTTGTTGAGAGCAACTCATCAAGTGATATGTTGTACAGCCTTGACAGGAGTATGAGGTTGTCCGTGTCGGGAGAGGATTCTGCCCTCTCCCACTTGCTCACCGCCTGACGGGAAATGCCCAGACGTGCGGCAAGCTCCTCCTGCGAAAGTCCGTTTTTCTTCCTCAGTTGTACGAGCCTGTTCGCTATTTCGATGTTCATTGCGGTTCCTCCTTGGTATGTTCGTTGGCTTAAGCATAGCCTAAACCCGACGGGTTGCACAAGCAATTCTGCTTTTCAATTATAGCACATATCCGCAACTATGGGTTGCGTTTTTAAAAAACAGTGTAAATCCTGCGTCTCCGCCGGGCATAGGCATAGAAGCACAGATCTGCCCAATTGTCCGCGCCAACATTTGGAGGGTTGAAATTTGTGATTGTGCTGAGCGCTCACCTGTGCTATAATGCATTGTGTGTAGGTTTGTGCCAAACGGCATATGCCGCCACGCCTTATATCTTCTGAAAGGAATTTATTTGTATGAAACGAATTGCGATTTTACTCGCTGCCATAATGATGCTCACAGCCGCCGCTCTTCCGGTTTGCGCAAGCGCAGACTCCGTGGTGTTCTCCCTTGACGCTCCCGCTTCCGCCAATGTCGGGGATACCGTTACGGTCAGGCTCAATGTCAGCGGCGCCGACTATGAGGCGCACACCCTTCGCGTTGAGATCCACTTTGATACCCGCTCGTTGGAGTTTGTGGAGGCAAGGAACGGCGAAGCTCTCACCGACCCGATACTCAACGATATGGGCATGGCCATGAACGGCCTTGCCGAGTCCGGCGATTTTGTCAGCTTCGGCATCATGATGCCTCTTGATCCCCTCACGGCTCACGGTGAATTTCTTACCATGACGTTCCGTGTGCTTTCTACGGCAGACGCCACTGCGGAGCTGACGGTTGAGGTTCCGGAATTCGGCTATCTGCCCGTTGGCGAGTTAACGTCCACTCCGATAACCAACACCGAGTGTTCGGGAGCAAATATTTCCATTTCCGGCGGCGTCGGCCAAGATACGCCCGACAATACCATACCTCCTGTCGACGGCACTGCGACCCCAGACGTCACTCAAGGCCCCGATGCGCCCATCTCTGACGATCCCGATACGTCTGATGCGCCCGACGATGGAAGTGACCCGGACGATCCCGATGCGTCCGATGCGCCCGACGATGGAAGCGACCCGGACGATCCCGATGCGTCTGATGCGCCCGACGATGGAAGCGACCCGGACAGTGATTCCAAGGGGCTCTCCACCGCACAGATAATACTGATCGTCGCAGGCTGTGTGGTTCTCGCCGGCGGTGTGGTCGCAATCACGCTCATTGTGAAGCGCTGCAACCGCAAGTAAGCGGAGGTTTTGATGAAGCGTTCCATTGCACTCATACTCATCGTCGCACTGATGTGCTTCGTTTCCATATCGGCCGGCGCATCCTCGCAGGCCGGCATGAGCGTTGCGGATTTTACCTCGACATTGCTTGACGGGACTGCCATAGACGGTTCGATATTTGCCAAGCACAAGGTCACCGTCGTCAACTACTGGGCGACATGGTGCGGCCCGTGCGTTCATGAGCTCCCGTTCTTCCAGGGCTGCTACGCCGATAACGGCGAGAATGCCTCCGATGTTGGAGTCTACGGCATGCTGCTGCTCGACGGTGACAGCACCGAGTCGGATGCCGTCGACATGCTCGCCAGCTTCGGCTTTGACTATCCCTGCTTTACGGAGGATCTGATATGGCGCTCGGTCACGAATCAGAGCCGCTACATTCCGCAGACATTCTTTGTGGACGAGAACGGCGTTATACTTGAGGTCAAGATCAGCGCATATTCCTCGCAGGATGAAATTCAGGATCGCATAGACTTCTGGCTTTCGAAGGTCTCTGAAGCCGAGCCGGCTCCTGATGCTTCCGCCGCTGCCGAGCCCACCCGTGCGCCCGTTGCAAGGCCAACGGAGTATGACGGCTCCAGGCCTACAGCGGAGCCTTCCGATAAGGACGATTCGGCGGAAAGTGGCTTTACGTCGGAGCATATAATGATACTGGTCGCCTGCGTGACAGGCGTCGTTGTTGCAGTCATCGTATCATCCCTGGTCATTCGGCGCAAGGGTAAAAAGCAGTCAAATAAATGATCCTTACGAGGTGCCTGTGTATATTAGGAGGATAATCGCATTATTGATGGTCGCTACGGCGCTGATGTGCTCCGTACCGTCGCTTGCCGTCACGGAGCCTGCGGCTCAGGTCGGCACGGACGTCTCCGGCTTTTCCTCCACTCTGCTCGACGGGAGTGAGATAGACGGCTCTGTATTCTCCGACTATACGGTCTCCGTCGTCACCTATTGGGCAACGTGGAGCGGCCCCTGTCAGTTGGAGATGCCATTCTTCCAACAAGCATATGAGGAGGTCGAGGGTGTAGGCGTGTTTGGTCTTCTGCATGAGGACGGGACAAGCACCGTGTCCGCTGCGGTAGAGCTCATGGAGGATAGCGGCTGTACATACCCCTGTTTTGTTACGGACTCCGTTTGGTCGGCGGTTACGGAGCAGGCAGGCTGCATACCGCAGACATTCTTTGTGGATGAAAACGGCGTCATATTGGAGGCTCGCCACGGGTATTTTACCTCCTACGACGCCCTCTATGAGCGGCTCGTCTACTGGTTGGGGCAGATCGCTCCCCAGACATTCACGGTGAGGTTCCGTGACGGGCTCACGGGCCAAACGCTGCTCACCGTTACGGACGTTCCCTTCGGTGGTAGCGTCACTCCCCCCACGCCGCTCGAGCATGAGGGCTACATATTCTCGGGCTGGTCCACCGATGAGTACAACAATGTCACATCGGATCTGATCGTAACCGCACAGTATGTCCGTTGTCAATATCGGGTCAGGTTCATCTGCTCGCTCGACAATGTTGTGATCTGGACACAGCAGGTTTATCATGGAGAAGCAGCCATAGCCCCGGCTCCCCATGAACACTCGGGCTATGAATTCGTCGGTTGGAGCGAAAGCTTCGACTGTGTTACGGACAATCTCTACATATATGCGCTGTATGACGAGGTCGTGCCCGAGCCCGACGGTGATGTTGACTGCAATGGGATCGTGAACAACCTTGATGCGCTCCTTGCTCTGCGCATATCCTGTGGACTTGAGGAATGCACGGATGAGTGCGTCTCTCACGGCGACATGAACGGCAACGGAACGATCGATGTCACGGATGCACTTTTGATACTTCGGGTCGCTCTCGGCCTTGCGTAAAGCAATATCTGTTAGGAGGTTTTTAAGTTGACACGACATATTAAGCTGGTTTCCCTGCTGCTTGCGGCACTCCTCATGGTCACGGGGCTGACCTCGTGCTACCCGTGGAGAGTTGCGCAAAACCCTAACCCACAGGGCGATGTCAGCGTTGATGCTACGGCTACCGCAGATCCTTCAGTGACCGATCCAACGGCAGAACCCTCTGCAGACCTCACGGAAGTGCCCACGGATGAGCCCGTTGTGTCCGAAACGCCGATCTCAACATACGACGGCAAGCACACATCCACGCCCACATCGGCACAGACACAGGCGCCTACGCCTGCGCCCACTCCTGTGCCTACGCCTACGCCTGCGCCCACTCCTGTGCCGACGCCTACGCCTGCGCCCACTCCAACACCCAATACATCGGATTTTGCAGACTTCAATACCTATTCCATAAACGGCTATGCAAACTTCAACAATGCTTCGTTTGCCAATGCCGAGCTTACCATGGTCAACTTCTGGGCGACATGGTGCGGCCCATGCATTGAGGAACTGCCCTATATGCAACAGCTTTACAGCACATACTACGGCAGGGTGCAGGTGGTCACATGCCTGTATGATTCCTCCACAGAGGGTGCTGTCGATCAGGCGCTTGCAATAATGGGCAGCATGGGCATAACCGTCCCCACCTACCGCTGCAACAGCTCCATTCGCTCCGCATTCTCCGCCCACTACAATCTGGCCGGACTGCCTGCGACGTTCTTCATCGACAGCGACGGCTGTCTTGTACGGATCGTCACCGGCGCTCATAACTACGAGCAGTGGTGCTCCATAATAAACGGATTGCTGTAAGGAGGTATTTATGTCAAGGTTTTTACGCTATGCCATCCCCGCACTTCTGCTTATAGTCGGCGCAGGCTTTGTCGTGTACGGCATCACCGACGGCGAGGCGGGGCTCGTACTCAAAAAGGCCATCGCCATCTGCATGGAATGCATCGGCTTGGGCTGATTTAGGAGGCAGAGGATGACCGAATTATTTTCAGAATCCAATCTTGCATCTTTACCGGAGTGGTTCAAGTCGCTGTTCCAAAGTCTTTTCGGCTTTGAGATGACCCAGCTTTCCGATCCTGCAACGCTGTTGGGCTTTGCAGCGACATTTGCGGTAATAGGGCTTGTGCTCTGGGCGATGAATGCCCTTGCCCTGTTCAGGATATTCAAGAAGCAGGATATCGCCGGTTGGAAGGGCTTTGTACCCGTTTACAACCGGATCGTGTTCTGCAAGCTGACGCTCGGCTCAGGCTGGTTCTTCCTGCTCTCGTTCGTGCCCGTTGCAAACATTGTCGTGTTCATAATCAGCATGGTTCGCCTTGCAAAGCTCTGCGGCAAAAAGGCAGGCGCCGCAATACCCCTCATACTCGTTAACCCCATAGCGATGCTCATGCTTGCCTACAGCGAACAGGGCAAGAAGGTCTGGGAGCATGGCAAGACCATAATACAGACCGCCTTCTTCGCACTGACCAACAGCTTTATGGTCGGCTGGTTCAAGGGCAGCATATATCAAGGGAACCTTAAGTATATATGCGTTCCCGGCATGAATTGCTACTCCTGCCCGGGCGCTTGGGGCTCCTGTCCCATAGGCTCGCTTCAGGCTGTGCTCAACGGCTTTGATACAAGCAAGTCATGGTTCGATCCTAAAACCGGCACATATGTCAAGGCTCCGCTGTACTGGTTTGCGTTCTATGTGGTGGGTCTTATCGTGATACTCGGCGGTCTGCTCGGCAGATTGATCTGCGGTCTGCTCTGCCCGTTCGGCTGGGTGCAGGATTTAATCCACAAGATCCCCACTCCCAAGCTCAAACTCCCCCGAGATGAGAGGCTCATTGCCCGTCAGAAGAATCCCAAGCTCATACGGGGTCTGCTGACTGCGGACAAGTACGCACGTTACCTCAAGTATGTGTTCCTGTTCGTTATGGTCATATTCCTCCCGCTGTTTGTTAAGGCCGATCCCTGGTTCTGCAAATATGTGTGTCCGTCGGGTCTGCTCATAGGCGGAGTGCCGCTCATGTCGTTGAATCAGAACCTTGCGGCGGCGGCAGGCAGTCTTACTCTTTTAAAGGGTATCATACTCGTTGTGATACTCGTTTGGGCGATCTTCCAGTTCCGTCCGTTCTGCAAGTACATCTGTCCGCTCGGCGCTATTTATTCATTCCTCAACCCGGTTTCGATGTACCGCTACGGCATTGACGACTCCAAGTGCCACAGGGAGGGCGGTTGCTCCGTCTGCGCCATGAACTGCAAGATGGGCGTTGATGTCGTCAGGACCCCGAACAGCCCCGAGTGCATACGCTGCGGTGGCTGTAAGGCAAGCTGCCCGCACCACGCCATACACAGCGGATTCCGCTTCAAGACCGAGGAGGGTACCGTCATTCGCACAGGTCGCAGGCGCAGGGAAAAATTTCCCGACTTTGATGTTGAAAATTCCGACAAAAATGATGTTGTTGCCTGATGGACATTCTCCATTGGGTATGATATAATGATTCGAGTTCTTTTTATGGAGGAAATATAGAGATGAAACGTACAGTTATTGCAATCGTTGCGGCGCTTTGCCTCGTCCTTGCCGTTTGTCCGGTATTCGCTTTCACCGGAGTGACTGAGGATCCCGGTCTGCCTGCAATCAATACCATTGAGGAAGCTCCCTTCACCGTCAATGTGACACGGGTCGAGAATGAGCCCGAGATCACCGAGAATGAGTATGGTGAAGAGGTCTATACATGGATTCCCATGGACGCCGAGGCTGAGATTGCCGCCGGCGACACCATTTCCTTTATGTGTGAGCTCGTTGTTCCCACCGAGCTTGGCGGCTACACCGAGGAGCAGCTTGAGGCCATAGAGGTCATGTTCGGCTCCGATGAGGTTGAGGGGCTTACTCTCGTCCATGCGACCGGCTGTGACGCCAACTATGAGTGCGACTTTGAGGCCGGCTACTGCTATCCCCTGCCCGGCTACGGTAATGCCGATATTGAGGGGAATGCCCTCGTTATCGATGCGCACCTTGCCACCAATCCCAGGGTCGTCATAAGCGGCACGGCAACGGGTGCGAATCCCGTTATCGATGTGCAGTGTACCATCGGTCAGTACTGCGTCCCCACGATTTTCTCCGTAGGTGATTTTGAGAAGGTCGAGACGGGCAATACCGTTGTCTATGATGTCCACTTCAAGGACACCTTCAACGTTCAGATGATCGGCATGAAGTTCACCGCTGTCGACGGTATGATGGACACGTTCACCGTCTGTCATAACAATCATGAGTATGCTCGCGGCCTCAATGCCGACAATGTTGCCGCCTACTTTGAGGTCATCGACGGCGAGCTTTCCTCCACCCCGATCACCGAGGGTGAACTCTACGACAGGCTTGAGGCCACATATGCACTCTACATGGATTTCTTCGGCTTTGTGGATGATGGCGTGCAGGACGTCATGACTGACGGCGTATTCCTCCGCAACTGTGGGGAGGCCGGTCGCTACACCACCGAGTTTGGGTTTGGTACACAGACGCCCGAACCCACTGCGGAACCCATCCCTGAGCCCACTCCGGAGCCTACTCCTCAGCCCCCCGAGACCGGAGCCATAAGCCTTGCCGTGATAGGCGCTGCTGCGGTTATCGGCAGCATAGGCGTTATTGTTCTTCGCAAGAAGGATAGCTGAGCCGCTGACGTATGATTTGATTTAACATAAACGATATGCCCTACGCTGGCATATCGTTTTATTGTTATTGAAGATACGGATACTCAGCCGACGGCTCTCCTCACTGCTGTATCGAGCATTGAAAAATAGTTGTCATCGGGGCTGTCCTCCGTTCCTATTATCATGCTTGCGCCGTATACGAGCGAGCGGACAGCGAATATTCTCCGCCGAATCTCGTCACGATCAAACCCCCTCTCCCTTGCATGGCGCACGAATATGCGCTTTATTGGGGCGGACGGCCATGCGCCCGCAGCGGTCAGGCTGTTATCAAGACCCATGTCCCGAATTGTCAGCATTGCCCGAAACGGAGGATTCTCCGAAAGAAAACGCACATAGTCCACGGCGGTGAGGGCTATCGCATCTGCGGTCGTGCCGGAGGTGTTGATAAGCGGCTCCAGCCTCTCCCTCCATTTGCCGTTTATGTAGATTATCATTTCAGCAAAAAGCTCTTGCTTGTCCGCAAAGTGCTTGTACGGTGCGGCACACGAAACTCCGCAGGAAGCGGCAACACGCCTGAGCGAAAACCCCTCCACTCCATAGCTTCTTACCTCGTCCATGGAGGCAAGTATCAATCTTTCCCTTGTGGTAATGCCTTCTGTCATTGAACACCTCGATCTTTGTTTTCAGCATTATACCACGATTTGTTGAGAAATACAGCCCCGTGTCAAAAAATCGTCATGCGGTATTACTGTGTGTTTCGACATATTTTAGGCATAGCGGTGCAGAGCCTATCCTTGGCTTACGCAATATGTGTGAGTACCTTTGCCAAATATATCTTTCCTTTGTGTTGACAAGAGCATTAGTGTCTCATATAATACACTTGTCTTATATGATACTGTTTTGAAGGAGGAGGAGCCGTGGCAATCCTTACCGATGCTCAGTGGGAGGTTTTGCGCCGTTGCAGTCTGTTCAGCACGCCTGAAACACAGACGGCGTTGGAAGCGCACATCTCGGATGATGGCATTGCGGTGCATGATTTCTGTGAAGGTGAGACAATACTTTCCCCATCGGACGGGGAGCATATGCTCGGCGTGATACTCTCGGGCATCGCACAGGTAACAAAGCCCTCCCGTGGGAGCGCCGTGGTTATGAGCATGCTGATGCCCTCCGCTGCATTTGGGGCGGCAACGCTCTTTGCATGTGGGGATGCTGTAACCCGTGTCACCGCTAAAAAGTCCGTGACAGCGCTGCTTTTTGCCGAGGCAGCTTTTACCCGTCTCATGCAGGAGAGCTTTGACGTGACGCTTGCCTACTGCTCATATCTGACGGAGCGGATACGCTTCCTTGCAAGCCGTATTGAGTGCATGGCGGGCGGAAGCGTTGCAGACAAGCTGATAAGCTTTTTCGAGAAGAATGCCGTTGATGGGACGGTCAGGCTGCCATACGGCATGAATTCACTTGCAAAGGCGGTTTCAGTGAGCCGGGCGTCGCTCTATCGTGCGTTGGCAGAGCTTGAGTCCGCCGGACTTATTGAGCGTGATGGCCGTGAGATCCGCATGATTTGACGGAATTTCGGCATTACATAAACAAAATTTGGAGGAAAACACTATGAAAAAAATCGTTTCATTTATCCTGCTTGCGTGTCTTGCACTGTTTGTGCTTGTCGGCTGTGTCAACGAGCCTGTTGACAACACCGTCATCAATATTGCGGCACTAAAGGGGCCTACCGGCATGGGTATCGCTCCCCTTACCGACAATGAACAGTACCCTGCCTATAACATCACCATAGAGAGCGCTCCCGATGTAGTTACATCCAACTTCATATCTGGCTCTGTCGATGTAGCCGCAGTCCCCATAAATCTCGCTTCCGTGCTGTATAACAAGCTCGAGGGGGATGTAGTTATGCTCGGTGTGACAACGCTCGGCGTGCTCTACATAGTCGAAAACGGCAACGAGATACAGTCCATTGCGGATCTTGCCGGAAGGACTCTCAACGCAACCGGTCAGGGCAGCACGCCCGAGTATGTCATCAACTATCTGCTTGATGCAAACGGCCTTGCTGATTCCGTTACCGTCGAATATACAGCGGAGCACTCAGAGCTTGGCTCCCTGCTTGCGGCTGGCGAGGTGAGCATAGGCATGCTGCCTGAGCCCAACGTTACCGCCACGCTTGCAAAGAATGAATCTCTAAGAGTCGCCCTCAACCTTACTGAGGAGTGGAACAAGGTCTGCGACACGGAGCTTGTGCAGGGCTGCCTTATCGCAAGGCGCAGTTTTGTTGAGGAGCACTCCGGTCTCATCGACAAGTTCGTATCCGATTATGCTGCCGCAACGGCTCTGGTTCAGACTGAGCCGGAAGTAGCTGCTTCGCTCATAGTTGCAAACGGCATACTCGCCAATGAGACGCTTGCTGCAAATGCCATACCTCGCTGCAACATCGTGTTCTACACCGGCGTGGATATGAAGGATGCCGCCTCCGAGATGTTTAATGTGCTGTTCAACGCCAACCCCAAGAGCATTGGCGGCGCACTACCTGCGGATGATATGTACTATATGGGCAATGCATGAGGAAAAGGCCGACTGGGATCATAAAAAGAATCATCATAGCCGCCATATGGCTGCTGGTATGGCAGGCGGCCGCATGGGCGGTGGGAAGCAATCTGCTGCTTCCCTCGCCCATTGCGACAGCAAAGGCGCTTATTGCCATTGGTGAAACAGCGGAGTTTTGGCAGAGCCTCGGCTCGACACTTTTGCGGATAGTTGCGGGCTTTTTGCTCGGCATCATAGTCGGAACGCTGCTTGGCATCGTGTCAGCTGCAAGCCGCTTTGCGGATGAGCTCCTTGCGCCCCTGCGCTCCATAGTCAAGGCGACGCCAGTGACTTCCTTCATAATACTGGTGTTGCTGTACCTTTCCGCAACGCTCACACCCATGTTCATCGCATTCCTCATGGTGCTGCCGCTTGCGTGGACAAATGTGCTAACGGGGATACGCTCCACCGATGTTCAGCTGCTTGAGATGGCAAGGGTGTTTGAGTTTTCAAAGCTCAAGCTGCTCACCCGTGTGTATGCCCCATCGGTGCTTCCTCACTTCGTATCCGCATGCACAGCGGGGCTCGGCTTTGCCTGGAAGGCAGGCGTGACTGCAGAGGTCATTGCACATCCTGCTCTCGGCGTGGGCACCGCCATATATGAGAGTAAGCTCTACCTTGAGACAGAGGAGCTGTTTGCCTGGACGGCAGCGGTGATAATACTCAGCTTTGGGCTTGAAAAGCTCATGGTGCTTCTGCTTGGGAGGGTGTCTAAATGGAGTTAAGGAGTGTCCGCTTTGAATATGAGTCCGGCTGCCCAATTATTGATGGACTTGACCTCTCGCTGCCCCTCGGCAGCCGAATGGCCGTCATGGGCGAGAGCGGACGAGGCAAAACCACGCTCGTGAGGCTTATGCTTGGCCTTGCTCGACCGACCTCCGGCGTGATATTATTTGAGGAAAACGAAAAGCCTGCCGCGGTGTTTCAGGAGGATAGGCTGCTGCCGTGGCTCACGGCTCTGCAGAATGTCGCTATCGTCTCCGACACTGAGACAGCTCATGGTATGCTTGAGCTTATGGAGCTTACCGACGCAAAGAACAAGCGTCCCAAGGAGCTGTCCGGCGGCATGCAGAGGCGTGTGGCTATTGCCCGCGCGCTGGCATTTGGCGGAAATGTGCTTGTACTTGATGAGCCGTTCAAGGGGCTTGATCGGGATCTTAAGGCTCGTGTGGCAGGTCGGCTATCGGATCATGCGGCTTTTTCGGGTGCAACCATCGTGCTGATAACCCACGATGTAACTGACGCAGCTCTTTGCGGCTGTAATGAAATGCTGTATATGTGACATCCTTTGTGTCTGTGGGCTTGTATTTTTCGAGCAGGTGTGGTACAATGCGTGGTGTGATTGGCGGCACGTTTGTGCCATATGTTGTAGAGACGCCGTCTGTGGAAAATATATTTTCGTGCGGTCGATTTATCCGCAACCTTTTGTGCGTCTGCTGCGTCATATTATTGGAGCACGGCTGATTATCGTTTGTTAAGGAGGTGTAACGATGCGTCGATTCGTCAAGATTCTGCTTCTCGGTTTGATGACGGCGGTCTTTTTGTGCGCAGCCGTTATTCCCTCGTCCGACAGGAGCGCCTCCGTGTTCGCCACACAATGCGGCGGTGAGCGTGCGCTTTCACTGCTTAGGGGCTGCTATAGGGATTCTTCGCAGATAGTGTATGCCACCTGCGTCGTCAGCTTCAGCTCCCCGTCGGGTACCTCTACATCCCGTTTCAGGGTGAGCCGTGTGATTGAGGGCGATCTTGCTGTGGGTGAAACCATATCCATATCCGAGAAGGCTTCCGTCGGAGAGCAATATCTGCTCTATCTTACGAGCGGCGCGGGTGCGAACTATGCCGAGGATATCGCCGAATTTGCGCTTGTCACAAACGGGCTTGTCCCCGTTGTGAACGGCAGCGTTGAATACGATGGCGTACGGCTCTCCATCGAAACAGTGGAGGCCGATATTGCGGAGCAGGATGCAGTACTTACTGTGCCTGCGCAGAGCTTCTACTATAATTCGTTCGATGAGCTCATGGGGGCTTGCGACTCCGTGTTCATAGGCAAGGTCGTTTCCATAGGCGAACCCGTTTCTACGGTCTGCCGCAGCACTGAAAAGGGCGAGAGCGTGCAGAGTACCGTCACGATAAGGAACGTCACCGTTTCCGTTATAAACGGTTTGGAGAGCACACTTTCCTCCGGCGATATCATCACGCTTGTGCTTCCGTCCTCTCAGCTTCATTCGGTTATAAACGCATCCGATCTTTCGGCTGTCGTCACAGGCAGTGAGCCGGAGCTGCCTGCAGAGGATGAAGCCTATCTATTCTTCCTTGACCGCAGCACCGATGACAAGAGCGAGTGCTTCTTCACGGTAAATCCATATCAGGGATATGTTCGGCTTTGCGGCAACACGATAGTCGTTCCCATCTACAATCGTGCCATGTTGGATTGCAGAGATCTGTTCAAGTTCATAAGTATGGCGGATGAGCTGAACCGATTCTGATAGTGAATCGATCTCATTCGGGGCGGCTCGGCTCGCCCTGTTTTTGTTCGCATGATGTGCTCATGTGTCGTATAGCTTCGGTTTAGACCCCCCAGATATTGTGTTTTACGGAAGTATATTATCAATATATTGTGGCTTTTAATCCTAAAACGGCTTTTATGCTATTTACAACATGCGGTAGGGATGCTATAATAATAATCGGAGGGAAGCCGGGCTTCCCATTCACGATACGGTTTTGCAGTATTTACATAAAGGGGGATAAAATATGTATCGCGTTTTGAAGCGTGGCAACAAGGTGGTCGATTTCGACCTGTCAAAGATATCCGCAGCCATCAAGAGTGCCTTTGATGCGGAGAAGCGCAACTACAACCAGGACATAATCGACTTTCTTGCGCTCAAGGTGACTGCCGCCTTTGAGCCCAAAATTAAGAATGATGTCATCGCCGTTGAAGATATTCAGGACTGCGTTGAGCAGGTGCTAATACAGGCCGGCTATGCCGATGTTGCAAAGGCATACATACTCTACCGCAAGCTGCACGAGAAGGAGCGCATGATGCGCTCCACATATCTGGACTACCGCGACACCGTCAACAAATATGTTAACGTTACCGATTGGCGTGTTAAGGAGAACTCTACCGTCACATACTCCGTCGGCGGTCTTATACTCTCCAACAGCGGCGCCATCACCGCCAATTACTGGCTCACAGAGGTCTACGATGAGGAGATTGCAAATGCTCACCGCACCTGCGAATTTCATCTTCATGACCTCTCCATGCTCACGGGCTACTGCGCAGGCTGGTCGCTGCGTCAGCTCATAGAGGAGGGGCTCTCCGGCGTATCCGGCAAGATCACGAGCTCTCCTGCCAAGCATCTTTCCACGCTCTGCAACCAGATGGTCAACTTCCTGGGAATAATGCAGAATGAGTGGGCAGGCGCACAGGCGTTCTCCTCCTTTGACACATACCTTGCGCCTTTTGTCAAGGCCGACAACCTCAGTTATGACGCCGTGAAAAAGTGCATCGAGAGCTTTGTCTACGGAGTGAACACCCCCAGCCGCTGGGGCACACAGGCGCCGTTCTCCAACATAACCCTTGACTGGACCGTTCCCGATGATCTAAGGGATGTTCCTGCCATAGTCGGCGGCAAGCCTCAGGACTTCACCTACGGCGATTGCAGGCGCGAGATGGATATGGTCAATAAGGCCTTTATCGAAACCATGATAGAGGGCGACGCAAACGGCCGCGGCTTCCAGTATCCCATCCCCACCTACTCCATCACCAAGGATTTTGACTGGTCGGAGACCGAGAACAACCGTCTGCTGTTTGAGATGACAGCTAAGTATGGCACGCCCTACTTCTCCAACTATGTAAACAGCGATATGAGTCCCAGCGACATCCGCTCCATGTGCTGTCGTCTGCGCCTCGACCTGCGTGAGCTGCGCAAGAAGTCCGGCGGTTTCTTCGGAAGCGGTGAGAGCACGGGCAGCGTGGGCGTTGTAACGCTCAATATGCCCCGTATCGCCTATCAGTCCTCCAACGAGCAGGACTTTTACAAGAAGCTTGATCACCTCATGGATGTTGCCGCAAGGAGCCTTCACATCAAGAGGACGGTCATCACCCGTCTTATGAACGAGGGTCTCTATCCGTACACCAAGAGGTATCTGGGTTCGTTTGAGAATCACTTCTCCACGATAGGTCTTGTCGGCATGAACGAGGCCTGCCTCAATGCCTGCTGGCTGCATGAGGATATGGCCAATGAGCGTGCACAGGAGTTCACCAAGCAGGTGCTGAACCATATGCGTGAGCGTCTTGCGGACTATCAGGAGCAGTACCCCGGCGAGCTCTACAACCTTGAGGCGACCCCTGCGGAATCCACCGCATACCGCTTTGCAAGGTATGATGCCGCCCACTACCCCGACATAATCACCGCTGCGGAGAAGGGCGGCACCCCCTACTACACCAACAGCTCTCATCTGCCCGTGGGCTACACCGATGACGTGTTTGAAGCACTTGACATACAGGATGAACTTCAGACCCTCTACACGAGCGGCACGGTATTTCACGCATTCCTGGGTGAAAAGCTGCCCTCCTGGGAGAGTGCCGCAACGCTCGTGCGCAAGATCGCCGAGAATTACAAGCTCCCCTACTACACCCTCTCCCCCACCTACTCCGTCTGCCCCGACCACGGCTATCTCGTTGGAGAGCAGTATGAGTGTCCGCACTGCGGCCGCAGGACTGAGGTATACAGCCGCATCACCGGCTACTATCGTCCCGTGCAGAATTGGAATGACGGCAAGAGTGAGGAGTTCCGTGAGCGCAAGGTGTACAGCATGCTTGACTACGCCGCCTCCCGTGAAGCAAAGGAGGCTCGCAACAGTGGTTCCTCCAAGCTGCATCAGGTTATGCTCTTCACCACAAAGACCTGCCCCAACTGCAAGATTGCAAGGGCATATCTGAACAAGGCCGGCATATCCTATGTCGAGATTGACGCCGAGGAGCAGGCGGCTCTGTCCATTGGCTATGGCATAAACCGTGCCCCGACGCTTGTTGTAGCCGATGGAGATGACGTCCGCAAGTATGTCGGAGTCAGCGAGATCCGCACCGGCATTGCGACGCTTACGGCGGCTTCAAACGCCTGACATTCGGAGAAGTCTCATATGCAGTATGATGCAATAATCATCGGCGCAGGAATTGCGGGACTCACCGCCTCCATATACCTGCGCCGTGCAGGTAAAACGGCGCTTGTTATAGAGAAGGAAAGCTTCGGGGGGCAGATAACCCTCTCCCCCGAGGTGGAGAATTTTCCGTCTATTTCAACAATATCCGGTGTTGAGCTTGCAGACAGGCTGGTTGCACAGGCTACCGCTCTGGGCGTGGAGTTTGAGATAGATGCCGTTACCTCCGTTTCAAAATCCGATGATGCTTTTACCGTCAAGACGGAGTATGGCGAGTTTACCTCAAAAGCCGCAATAATTGCCACGGGGCTCAAGCATAGGCGGCTCGATATAGACGGCGCTTCAAAATTTGAAAGCGGCGGCGTCTCTTACTGCGCGGTTTGCGACGGCGCATTCTACAGAGGCAAGGACGTTGCCGTTATCGGTGGGGGCAACACGGCGCTTACCGAGGCAATTTATCTTGCGAGTATAGCAAACACGGTCTACCTTGTGCACCGCAGGGGCTCCTATCGAGCGGAGAGCGCCGTCGTTGATCGAATGGCGGCTCTGAATAACATCGTGCAGGTTAAGGACAGCGTACCTGTGGCCATTCATGGCAGCACCGGTGTTGAGACCCTCACCGTGAGGAACGTGCGTGACGGGAGGCTGTGCGATCTCCCCGTAAATGGGATATTCGTGGCCCTCGGGCATGTGCCCGTTAACGGTATTTTTGAAGAGCTCACGCAGCTTGACGAGCATGGCTTCATAATTGCTGATGAGCGATGCAGCACGGATACTGCAGGGCTTTTTGTTGCAGGCGATTGCAGGACAAAGTCGGTTCGTCAGCTTACCACTGCCGCAGCCGACGGTGCGGTTGCAGGCATTGCCGCTGCAGAGTACATTGATCTACACAGATAAGCAGGCTCGATATGATAAAAAACAGCTACAGATTCTTTAGAAACCCGGAGTGTGAGTATTTCCCCTGCCACAGATGCACTGAAAAGCAGGCGGAGGATTTTAACTGCCTGTTCTGCTACTGTCCGCTTTACACCCTTGGTGATAAATGCGGAGGTAATTTCACATTTACCGACGGGGGGATAAAGGACTGCTCGAACTGCATGTTACCGCACTCACCTGCAGGATACGATCACATAATCAAAATGTATCCGTTGCTGCTTGAATTGATGAATAAATGACCGAATTTGAGAAGCATCGGCAGCACTTTTTGCTTGCCGATGCTTTTTACGGTTGCATCCTTGATGGTATTGTGATATAATCGGTCGTACGAATATCGGACAGGTTTTAATAAATTTGGGTGTGATGTGCCGCATCACCCTGATAATAAATCAGAAAGGAAGAAAAAATCATGAAGAAGTTTTTTGCTCTTCTCCTTGCCGTTATGGCGGCGGCTTTCTGCCTCCCCGTCATAGCTGTCGAACCCGCGGATGTCAACCCCATCGGTCAGTCCTTTGCCGGCTTTGAGGCAAACGTGATCGCTGAAGGCGGCAACCCCGGTGACACCGTCATCACCGTTGATGATTTTGCCGACTACCAGGTCATTTTTATCAACATCTGGTCCTCCGGCTGTGGTCCCTGCATTGTCGAAATGCCCTATTTCCAGCAACTCCATGACAACTATGAGTCTGAGGGCGTCCTCGTAATGGGCGCTGTATCCACATGGATCAACGGCACATATGCGGCGGCTTGGAATCATCTCCAGTCTCAGGGCTACACCTATCTGAATGTTATTCAGGACTCTGTTATTTACGACATCTATTCCCAGAACAACTATGTTCCCCAGACCTTCATCTGCAATAATGAAGGCACCATCGTTGACTTCATCGGCGGCGGCACAACTTACGATGTGCTCCAGCAGAAGGCCGAGTTCTGGCTCAATGCAGACACCGAGCTGGAAGTGACCTTCGTGGATGGTCTTGACGGCACGGTTCTTGACACACAGGTCGTTTCCTATGGCACTGCAGCTGTTCCCCCCGAGCCTCCCGTGCACGAGGGCTACAACTTCACCGGTTGGGACACCGATGATTACCAGTACGTTACGGAGAATCTTACTGTCACTGCCCTCTACAACAAGAGAACCTATCGCGTAAGGTTCTATGATATGGACGGCGAGACAGTGCTCAAGACCGAGTATGTCCAGTATCAGAACGCCGCGACGCCACCCACACCGCCCACACATGTGGGGTATACATTCGTTGGTTGGGATGGCGATTATAGCTGCATCACAGGTCACACCAATATTTACGCCATATATGAGGCCTCCGGAGGGGGCGACGGCGATGTCGACGGCGACGGTGTGCTTACCGCCGGCGATGCGCTGATAGTCCTCCGTTATGCCGTAGGTGGTGAGAGTCTCACCCCCGAACAGCTCGCTCAGGCCGACTTCAATGGTGATGGCGTAGTGGATTCTGCAGACGTTCTCCTGATCCTGCGCACTGCGCTTGAATAAAGAGCATTTTAGACGCAGGGCACCCCTCCGGGGGTGCCCTTTTCACGCTATTTTCTAAACCAGATATCGACTGCACGCAGCGCCTGATGGTAGAGCATCGGATAGCCGCTGCTGCACGGTATGCCCCTCCTCTGCGCCTCGTCTATAAGCGGCGTTTCTCCGTTTCTGCGGTAGACCATATCGAACACGAACCTTGGCTGCATCTTATCAAGGAAGTGAAAGTCTTGAAATTGTTCACCCTCTGCCATGCCCAGAGGTGTTGCGTTTATAAATATGCCGCAGGGAGTAAGCTCGGAGTCTATGAAGAGCCGTTGCTCCGCATCCCCTGCGTGTGCACTGATACTCCTCACATACTGCATGACCTTGGCGCCGGCTTGCTTAAGCGCATACAATGCAGCCTGTGCAGCTCCTCCTCTGCCGAGTATCGCTATGGTCGTATTCATCTCGATCCCTGCAGCGGCCAGTGCGTCTGCAAGCCCCGTGCCATCCGTGTTATACCCACGCAGTACATTTTGTGTGACCGAAACGATGTTCACGGCGCCGCACGCCGCTGCCGATATGTCGATCTCGTCAATGTACTCAATTATGGTTCGCTTGTGCGGCATTGTAACGGCAAAGCCATCATAGCCACAAAGCAGTCCCCTAACCCTCGGCAGCTCGCAGGGCAGTACCTCTATCCTGTCAAACTCGGCATCTATGCCCCTTTCAGAGAATATCCCCCCATAGACCTCGGGGGAAAGACTGTGGGCTATCGGGCTCCCTATCACGGCAAAGCGACGCATATATTTACCTCCGTAATTGCTAAAATCATTATACCACAATCCTCTCAAACGTGATATAATGGTCTGAGGTGATTTTATGAAGCTGCTGCTGCTGAACGGGCCGAATCTCAACCTAACCGGCATGCGTCAGCCGGATATATATGGCTACAAGACATTGCCGGAGGTGGTGTCTGAGTTGCGTGAGTTTTGTGATGCTTACGGTTGTGAGCTTATCGACATACAATCCAACCATGAGGGTGTTTTGATTGATGCAATACAGGACGCCATGGGAAAATTTGACGGTATAATCCTCAATGCAGGCGCACTTGCTCATTACTCATACGCACTTCGTGATGCCGTTGCCTGCTGCGGTATCCCCGTTGTATCTGTCCACATAAGCGACGTCTATTCCCGCGAGAGCTTTAGGGCTGTTGACGTGCTTGCGGATGTGTGCATATCTTCAGTTGTGGGGCAAGGCACCGATGGGTACAGGATTGCTGCTGAGCGATTGATAGGTAGCTGATACAGAGCAGCGCATAGCTCGAGGGACGGCGTTACCGCCGTCCCTCGTTTGTGCGTTGATCACCAGTTGGTGATAGAATCGGGGAAGAGTACGCCAGCGGAAACCTCATTATCGCCGCCAAAGTTGGTTATATCCGTAACCTCAAAATTTGTGACTTCGATCGTCGGGTCAACATATTTTTTCATATCGCATCTCCTTTCGTACAGTGAAAATCGGTTTCTGTGTTTAACCCTGCAGACTATTTACGCTTGCAGTAACTGGTTCGGTATTGATGCAGTTGTCACCATACTTGAGGTACGCAACGGCGGTGATCTCGGAGTCAAAATTGTTACCCGTAATATTGCGGATGACAGCGGTGAATGTGAAGCTGTCATTCGCCATCGAGTAGATATTCCTACCGGGAACAGTTACCGATGCACTGCTTGTGGTTAGTACAGTGTAGAAGCTGTCTATGTGATAATACTCCGTCGTGGGGCCATAATCAATACCCCCGTAGGTAACATAGGAATCATTGAATGTCACCTTGAATGTGAAGCGGATATCCGCCCTGCTGTCGTCGGTGGGCCTGTTTCGCAGCTCAACGCCTTGAGATTCGATAGTAGGCGCAGTCGGCAGCTCATAGAAGTAGAGCTTTCCATCCACGAGAGTTACATCGTGATCACTGGTATCATACTGCTGTTCAGGCGCGTAGTATGAGGATTCCATGCACCAAAGATCCATCGGCAGATAGTAGCCCTTTTCATCCTGCATGCAGTCTTCCATCGCAGGGATCGCTTTGATCTTGTAGCGGAGACGAACAAGCCCTCCACCAGCCTGAAAGCCGTCATAGCTAAGGCTCATGATGGCCAGACCGAAGTTAGCATAGCTTTCGCCAACATTGCCAAATGGGAACTGACCGCTTCCACCGACATAGAGCGGATTACAGTGGACGTAGGGAACATCACTCCACTGCGCATCGGCATCAATCTGAGCCTGAACGATACTTTGGATACCGCCGCTCCATGTAACGCTGAAGTTGGCCTGGTTATTATCCGGATCATAAACCTCGATAAAGTCCTCATCATACCCTGACAGCCAGTGTCCGGAATAGATACCGCCAAATTCGGTTACCGAGACCGTGTAGTAGAAAGCATCGCCAACGGCTGCGTTGGTCAAATCGACCTCCTCGCCATAATAGGTGATGCTTGTTGCGCTGTAAACCACATCGATTGTCGTGTCCTCTGCCGACATTGTGCCTGTGTAGACCGAATACGGCGGAAGGTACCCATCGATGGCCGGGGGAGTTACGGAGTATTCCGCACCCTCTTCATACGTGCCGACATAGGGCTCGGCAGCAACGGTGCCGTCAGGGTAGATGTAGTTAAGCGTCAGTGTGTAGGTAGCCTTTTGCTCTGCCGACATTGCAAACGTCATAAGTGGCAACATCATAACAGTAAGCAGCAGAGCGCAGATAAGAGCTGTGGTTTTCCTCATTAAATCATCCCTCTCCTTTCCTGTGGATCGCCATGCACCGATGCGGGCTCAATTGCGTCGCTTAACACAGCAAAACCTGCAAATGGGAGCGGCGGTCAGAAACCCATCTTTCGGCGTACACCAGCATATCTATATTGTATCACATTTATCTGTGATGTCAACTAATTCCTTAAGATTCTAAATGCTTTTTTGCGCTTGCTAGATAAACGGGCCGCCCCTAATGGGACGGCCCGAACCTTAATCGGTTAAATTAACCTTTGATTAGTCCTCCTTCTTGCGGAAGAGAACAACGCCTGCGCCGGCTGCAATAGCCAAGACGCCGAGACCAACGAGACTTGCGGCACCAGTTATAGGAGGCAGGGCAGACTTCGGAGTGATCGTACCGTTGACAGTAGTTACGGGGATCTGCTCTGCGTACACCTCACCAACCGGGCAATAGCCGAACTCGTTGACGAGAACCTCGATGACCTCAGCCTCAGTGAACTCTGCAGGTACCTGGAAGGTAACGCTGAGGATGGTGCCCTCCATGGTGATACCAGTGGTGGGCATTGTAGCACCGATGCGGATGGAGCCGGGAACCGTCTCATAATCGACGAGGATCATAGCGCCAAGGTTGAGCTGTGCATCGGCAAGAACATCGCCAAACTCAACGCCGGTCACGGTCAGAACGCTGCTGTCATAGTTCAGCCAAGCATTCAGAGTGTGAGCCTCGTAGCTGCCGGAAACGGTGAAGTCAAGGGTCACAGTTGAACCACCGGCAACATCCTCAGCGGACTCCATGGTGAACGTAGCGTTCATGTCGGAGGGCTCGGGCGTGGGCTCAGCAGTGGGCTCAGCAGTGGGCTCGGGTGTGGGCTCAGCGGTGGGCTCGGGTGTGGGCTCGCCTCCCCC